>NZ_JBQFYB010000010.1:0-128814 GCF_056541275.1 Ruegeria sp. AI2 | reverse complement strand
TTGCGGGACGCGTCGGTCAGCCTTTATGAGGTGAGCGAGGTAGACCCCGGCAGATCCATGGTCTTGCGCAACATGCTTTCGGACGCAGAGCCGGTTACCGTCCGGGAACACAGCGCGACGCAGATGCTGCAGCGATGGGATCGCATCGCAGCTCGGGTTGTCGCACAGGGGGAATATAACGTGATCTCGGGGGCGCTGCTCCCCTTCGACCCCGACACCGTCGCGTTTTTTGAAGACGGGCTCCGCTCCGTGTTGAAATTGAACCCCGACGTTGAACTGAGGCTGACACAGGATCAGCTACACCGTTCCGCACCCCTCTTCACCAATGCCTGGCTCTTCGCACATCTGCCGAACCTGCTGGATCCGGAACCACCACAAATCAGCAACAGCGATGGCGACAACCTGCTCTTTCACGACATGCGCTTCCCCCTCGCCAGCAAAGTGAGGCAAAGCCAGGTATCTGAAAAGCTAACACAGTCCGCAGAACTCGTGATCTCAGGCCAGAAGGATTGGACCTGGCTTGACCTCGACACCCCGTCCGGCACCAAGCACGGCACCGGCCTCGTGTTGGACAAATCAATGTCAGGGGCCTCCGTGCTTGGGTCCCTAGATCTGAAAGGTCGGACACTCACACTTTCTGTGAGCTCTACAGCGCGCGCTGAACGCGGCGAAGCCCTGGTCCGGGACCTCCTGGGCGACCTGGTGAAATCTCCGCTGACATCAATCCAGACCGCCGAACAGATGATGGCGGATGACAGCACGAGTAACGGAGTGGCAGAAGAAGAGGACATCCCCCGTGCCCTTGCCCGTCAGATGGCCCACGAATATCTCGAACAGCATTACCGCGATACGCTTGACCAGCCGATTCCTGCCCTGGATGGCAAGACCCCGCGCCAGGCCGTTCGCAGCACGGCGGGCAGGAAGAAAGTCATAGACTGGCTGAAGACAATCGAAAACCGCAGCGCGCGCCAGACCGGCTCTCCGGTGGCTGAGTATGATTTCGGCTGGATGTGGGACGAGCTTGGTCTGTCAGACTACTGAAATTGGACCAGCGATGGTTCTTGCAAAAAACCGTTCCAAAACTTCGCCTCCTGAACCCATCGACTAACCCATGTTTTCCCGGCTGCGTCTTGCAGAGATGTGGCAAGGGTTATGCTGTCGCTGCGCGTCCAGATGGTTTGCCTCGTGACAGCTGGGGCACAACAAAATTTCAGTCTCCGTGGACACACCGGTTTCATAATCGAAACAGTACTCTTGACCACATATTTCCAGCACCTCTCCACTCTTGGCCAGTTCCGAACTTGTCACCGCGCAGTGATCACAAATTCCGTCCAAGAGAGCTGATTGGAGTTCAGAAAGAACCACTGTTTTCTGAAAATTGCACACTCTGTCACTCATAACTGCTTCAGGCTTTCACAAAATGGTGAAGAGAGAAAGCTTGTGAAACAAGAATTCAAGGGAATGTGACATAGCCCAATAGGTTCGAGATTTAGTTAAGCCGATCATTGCCTGTATGCTGCGGGGCGCGTCGAACTTTCACGTCAGCCTCCATCCGACAACAGACCCGTTCACATCAAAATACAGTCTGGGCTAGTCCTCCCAGCGAAACGCGTCGTTGTCCGCCTTCACCCGACCAATAGACGGCAAAGCGAAGTGGTTTCCGAGCACAATACATCCTGTTTCGGACAGTTTCCGACGGGATGTCACGGCCATCTCAGCATCGGAATCAAACGTAAAATGCCACTCGAGATGCCCGCACTGGGCGGTTGTAGGGATTGCATCACCTGTTATCAGAGCGCACCGGTCGCCACTGGTGATTTCGACCGAGACATGACCGGGTGTATGGCCTGGCGTGGGGATCAGAGTGACGGAATACACCCTGTCGCAGTCCTAAGGTTCACAGGAGGCCCGAGACAAAGTAGGTTTCTTGTGCAGAGGTAACGGCAATAGGCGTGGATCAGAATGGCGCGGCAGCTCCCACTCGAAGGTGACAAGACCTTTCTGGTTTACGCCGGCACTGGCACCGACCTGATTTTCAATCATGGAGTTGAGCTTCCCGGTTTCGCGTCGTTTCCATTGCTGGAAGAACCTGGCACCAGGGTGATACTGGCCGGTCAAATGCAGGCACTTGTCGATCTGGCCCGTGAAATGAATGTCGGATGCATCCTTGATGCGCCCACATGGATGGCGAACGCCGACCGGGCAGCGCCCATGGGGTACGATGCAGAGCGGCTCGCCGAAGTAAACAAAGATGCGGTCAGTCTAATGGAAGACGTGCGCCAAGCTTCCGCTCGCGATGATGTACTGGTGTCGGCCTGCATCGGCCCGCGCTATGATCCTTACGCCGACATCCCGCCGGTACCCATCGAAGATGCACGTCGGTACCACGCTGCTCAAATGCAAAGCCTGAAAGACACAAGCCTCGATCTGGTCACCGCTTATACATTCAACCGCCCAAGCGAGGCAGCGGGTTGCATCCTCGCCGCCCGAGACGCTGATCTGCCGATCATCATGTCTCTGGTTGTTGAGACAGACGGGTGCCTGGCAGACGGAACCAAACTTGTGGACGGCATAGACCAAATCGACGCGGCAACCGACTCGGCGGCGATGTTTTTTATGGTCAACTGCGCTCACCCTACCCATTTCGCCAGAGCGATTGGCAACCACCCCCGGCTGAGAGGCCTTGTGGCGAACGCTTCGAGTTGCTCGCATGCGGAACTTGACGAAGCGGATGAGCTGGACGAAGGCGATCCAATTGAACTTGGTAAACAGATTGCCGCGATTGCGCAGCAGAATCCGTCGATTCAAGTATTTGGAGGATGCTGCGGTACCGACATGCGCCATCTGAAATCGACGATCAGCGAATTAGCATAGCCAACTTAGTTCAATCTGAGCGATAACGCTGAGATCTAAGGTGCTCCCGTAATTTCTTTCCACAACTTGTTAGGAGATCGGCCCAAACCTGCCGTTCATCGTGCAAAGCTGTACCTGCAGAGCGGCCGCCGAAGCTGCCGTTAACAATGGAGTTACATTGCGCTAGTCTTGAAACCATGCTCGATTTGGATGAAGCCAAGTCAGTGGAAGTGAACGGCACCGTTCTTGCGACCTTCGAAAAGGGTGAAGGCGAGCCACTGGTTTTTGTGCACGGCAGCGCCTCGGACGTGCGCACTTGGTCCCAACAGCTTGGCGTTTTCTCGGAAAATTATCGCACGATTGCCTACAGTCGACGCTATCATGTCCCGAACGCTCCGATACCAACCGATGCCAGGGACCCTATCCAGGTGCATGTGGAAGATCTGGCGGGTTTGGTCAAAGTGATGGATGCAGGGCCGGCACACGTCGTAGGGCACTCGTGGGGCGGCCTTGTTTCACTCTTAGCGGCCAAGCAGGTGCCGGAAATGTTCCGCAGCCTCGTCCTCATTGAACCGCCTGCTGTCTCAATGCACGTGAGTATTCCGCCAAAGCCTACCCAGTTGATCGGCCTTTTGTTCTCTGCGCCCCGGCTTGCGTTTGACATCATTAAGTTTGGCATAGGTACCGTAGGCCCATCTGAAAAGGCGTTTCGGATTGGCGATGATAAACTGGCCGTTGAAAAGTTTGGCCGAGGGGTTTTGGGCGACAGATATTTCGAGGCACTATCGGAGGAACGATACGCTCAAGTTTGGGACAACCGAGGCCCTGACAGAGCCCTCTCACTGTATCATGGCTTCCCCGATCTGATCGGAACATCGTTTTCGGATATCCATATTCCGGTCCTTCTTATCGGCGGGGCTGATAGTCCGCACTTGTTTAGGCTGCTAATCGATGGACTTAGCGAGCGGCTGCCTGATGCGCATGTCGAAATCATCGAAAACGGGTCACACATGATCCACGAGGACGCACCAGAAACCCTGAACGCGCGGATCAAAGAATTCCTTGCTGGCGGCTGAGGGCTGAGGCTGACTTCAAATTCACGCTTCGCTGTTCCCAGATGCGGACATAGCGGTCAAATGGTCTTCCAAACCAAGTAGCTGTTTTGATCTCACCTATGCTGCAGCGGTTGCTTCAATCTCAAACAACAATCCGGGGATGGCTATGCATGGATTGGGCCTGTTCAGCTCATTTATCAGGTCTTCCAGATGTTGTGCTTGTGGGGAGCGTTCTATTTCAGGAAGCACTAGCCTAGTCGGCAATTTCCCAGACCTCAGGAGCTCCTCCATGTAGCGTTCGAAGTCTTTCGTTTTTAGAACCGGGAGCGACGCCGTCCCACCATTGCAACCGAGATCTGCGGTGCAAGATCGATCGCTCTCAGTGGTACATTGCAATCACGGAGCCTTTTTGGTGTCTTGGTGTGATCGCGATACTTACTAACGCGCCCTCAGAACAGAGAGAACGATGATGAGAAAATTATTTCGGCAGGCCACGGCGCTAATCGTTTCTCTGGCAATTGCCAGCGCACCCTTTTCTGGAAGTTCAGCCGTTGCGGCAGATGCAGCGTCTTTCGAAAGAGTGCTAGACCAGATCGATAGCAGCATAGACGAGACACGTTTCAATGCAGCAGCTTTAGCCGAGGAGGTATGTACGGCGCCGACGTCTGAGATCGTGCAACAGATCGACAAACGCCTCGCGACGCAAATCTACGACGGAGTGATGCGAGGTGTCTCCGGAACGCTTTCAACGGGCGCCGGCAATTCGTGGGACCAGGCATTGGTATTAGAGAGCATACTGAGAACCTGCGGAGTTGAAACTCGCTTTGCGTTTACAACGCTTCCTCCGAAAGAAGCTGCTCGATTGATCGCCGCAAGCGCGCCTTCGATCCGTTCCGCGATCGTAACCGAAACCGCTGATTTGTCGGGTGCAGTGGAGGGCATGCGGGCCGCCGGTATGCTCAGTGAAGATTTAGACCGCTTTGTACAGTTTATGCAGAACCCGGCACCTGACGTACCAGCTAATGAGCAAGTGCTTGCTGTCGCGGAGGAATTAGAGCAAGTGCTCGGCGATAGAATGCCAACTGGCGTCGAATTGGACGCTATCTTCTTGGAAGAGGCGTCTCGGTACGCCTGGGTGCAGACCCGGGCACCAAACAGCGATAAGTGGGAAGACCATCATATCGCATTCGATCCTTCTACTGCCGTGACATTGCAGCGGTTTTCAGCCTCCCTCCCTCCGTCGGCATATCACAAAGTTGAAGTGGGCTTAAAAATCGAGGTTAGCGACGAAAACGACGTTAGGGACGTGTCTGTCCTCGACGGCACAACCATAACTCCTGGAAAGGACGGCGCCGGTTCGGCCTTGCTGACGATCTTGCCTGATACAGCGAGTAAAGATGGGTTCGGCGATCTGACAAAAGCCGAGAGCTTTCTTGTGCGCCTGGAGAGCGAAGACATACAGCAAATCGCGTTTGAGTGGGACGGAAGTGTATTGGATCCGATCTTTACCGATGGCGCCGGTGAGGCCAGTGCCGGCATTGCCGACGCCTTCAGCGGTCTGAGCTCAACGATCGGCGGTGCACCGATTGGCGAACCCGCAGATGCTGAACAAGTCACAGCCGTTGTTATCGAAGTCGCGCTCCAGGGGCCTTTCCAAGCGACGCCTGTCCTTGTGGAACGGCGTATCTGGGAGGCGACTGATCATCGCACGTCGGCACCTGTCGGCGTCTGGACGATCAACGCCGATGGTGCTGCCGCATCCGAGGGAGAATTGATGTCGGTGCTGATCGCGCAATTGCGCGTGGTCATGGAAAAAAAGCTCCCCCGCCCCAACAATTCCTTAGCGCGTGCGATGCTATCGCGATTGATGGACTTGGCCGCGCAATCCGTTGCAGAGGACGGATCCATTATTTGGCGCGGCGCGCCGATGACCACGATCAACGGATTTCAAGTCCAAGACGACGAAGCAAGGCTGGCGAGTTTTGATATTGTTGAGTCCGGGCTTAGAGCGATGCAGGTGAGCACGACGGGCTTTCGCGCTGCCCCAAATATTGCGCTAAGAGCTGGGGTAGCCGAGACCTGGTTGGAGGCCGGATTTGGCACGGACGCACCGCCAAGCGTCACTTTGAAGTCGTCCGCGAGCGCCTGGGCAACTCTCTCGGAGGCAGACCAGTTTCGTGTTGTGTCATCGCAGGCCGAGCTCTCGTCGCTCGGCCTGCAGGGCCAGGCTCTAGCAAACGCTGCGGCCGATATGGATCGAACGTCCTTGCTTGCGGTCGCGGGAGGACGCGACGTGTCGTGGTGGCGGATTGACCCTGCGACCGGGGCCGCAACTGGCGTAGACGATCGCGGTCGAGGCGGCGCCTTTGTGACATTACTGCTCTTGGTGGACTTTTCTCTCCTGCCTTACTTCATTGTCACGGGCATGCAGGACTGCGGCCAAAATGAAGGTTGCATGATGTCAGTGCTGATTTGGGGACTACTGGCCTTTGGGCTCAGTTTCGGTCTTGGGACTTCGATTGGAATTGCTTTGGAGGGAACGACTATTTGGGGCGCCGGTATTGTTGAAGGCATAGGAGCTTTTTTTGTTTTCTTGAACTTCTTGGGCCTGAGCCTGACAGGTTGGAATCCACTTCCTGACATCGAGATTCCCAATATTGACACGCCGTGACACGTAAGCGCACCATCCCTGGGTGTCGCTTCAATAGCCCTGTGGCTGCGTCCTTTCACCCGGTTGCAAACAATAAAAGACGGTCCAGTCTATCGCTTCGACGGTGGCATAAAGTCGGTACGTCTTCTCCAACGGGGACCATTCGCAAAAGACGGAGAAGGCTTTAATAGACGAGCTTCGGTCAATTCCGTGGTAGATGGCCCAAACAGGCCAATGCTCCAGCAACGCTACTCGTGCGTCTGTGTCGCATGCGGAACGGAGCCGCTCGGTAAAACACCATCTACCGGATCTCCGTGGTGCCAGTTGCGATGACACAGTCGAGATGCTGCTCGAGACGTACGGACACCCCAACAAGGCCGGGCAAGCCAAAGCCTGCGCTGAACGCCTCAATCCCGGCGCGGGTTGCGCGGCCTGCGAGCCCATCGGCCGGACCAACGTTGAACCCCAATGCGTTGAGCTTCTGTTGAACGCGGCGCACTCTGTCAGCTTCCGAGCCGGCAATCGCGGCAGCCCCGCAATTTGGTTCCAGGCGTGGCGGCGTGACGCCAGGCGCATAGGCCACCAATTTCGGACCGCTTGGACCTGTTTCGATGTCGACCCATGTGTCCATGTTGCCGGAGATCTCGATTGCGCCAAGAGATTTGCCCCCGCTGAGCCGTACCTCAAAGCGCCCTGACGGAACGGAGATGCCGTCTCCTCCGATACGCCCTTTTGCGACGACGATGCCCTCTTGATTGACGACGTCGACATCCGCCGAAAAAGCCGCCTGCAGTGCGTTGGCAAATGCTGCGCTGCCTCGGGCATCCACAAAAGTGCCGCCACCGGCGCGTGCAATCTCGGCGATATTCGCGCGGTCGGCGTCGGTGTTTAGGTCAAACCCGATGAGGTTCATTTCGATATCGCCAGAAGCTTGCGCTCGCACATCCCGCATGACGGCTTCTGGATTGGGAGCGCATTCTTCAATGCCATCTGTGATCACGATAATGCGTGTACCAGCTCCCGCGTGCACCGTTTTTGCGACCGCCGCGATGCTTCCAATGAGGGGGGTGGTCCCCCCGCTTGGCTCGAGCCCGGCCACCAGTCCCGAAACAACTGCCTTTTTCAACGGGCCGGGCGGAATTGGCGTTTCAATGTCGGTGCAGGCGGTGTCTTTTCCGGCACTTTCCGGGATCCGATTTCCATACACCGTAAGGCCGAACTCAATTCCTTCAGGTAGGCTTCCAAGAACCTGATTTAGGACGGCTTTTGCAGCATCGATGCGCCGCTCGCCATGCGCCATAGGGCGTGCCATCGACCCAGACATGTCAAGGATCACGTGGACGGGCGTGGCAGTTTCTGGTGATAGCACCGGGTTTGCAGCCCTTACACGCAGTGTTCCAGGAATAATGTTGAGTTCAGTGCGCAACTCATAGGGCACCGGTGCGGCCATTACCTCCCGGAGGGTGTCGTAGAACCGGGTCAGATCTTCGGCCCCTGTCGCATAAAAGCTGCGGCCACCTGTCATCACCGAGAGACCACGAAAGACGTTGCGACCCGTTCCAACGGCTTTGAACTGATATCGGTTTACCTCCTCGCCCATGGCAATGCTGTAGATTGGGATAGAGAGGTCATTGGCGCGTTGAAGAATTCGGGCGCGTGTTACCTCTTTCTTGCTGGCGGAATCGATGCCATCGCCGATCAGTAAGATGGCTTTGCTCCCGTCCTGGGCGGAGAGGATATCGAGCGCGGTATCCAAGCCCTCGTGGAGTTTCGTCGCTCCGTCGGCAATGATGCCTTCCCGTAAAGCAGCCAAAAGTCCGTCATGGCCTTGGCCGGGTGCGACGGTCACGACCTCGTCGGAAAAGCGAACCAAATGCAGTCTTTGTCCCGCTGGGGCGCTCTGGACATAGGTTTCGAGTGCGTTTTGCAACGCGCGTTCCGAGCCCTCAAGGCTCCCGGAGGTGTCATACACAATGGCCACCTGACTTGCCTGAGCCGTCAAGGACACAAAATCCGGCGCATCGGGGGGAAGGAGGGCGAAGCGTTTCGAGCCATCCGGACCTACCGCTCCGGCGACACCGCTGTGTGGTCGGCCATCGCGCCGCCAAAAGCCAAGGGACTGAACAATTTGATCTGACGACGCGACCGTGAGGATTGGAACGCCGGTATCTGCGTGCGGCAACGCAAAAATATCCGTGTCCCCACCACTTACAAGACCGCGAATCACGTCGTTTGTGTCCAGCATCTGCGCGTTTGCAAATTTGTCGTTGGGTTCGATTTCATCCGGACCGGCACGCTCTTGCGCTGGGATCTGGGCATCAAGCGTTATGGATGGTGTCGAGCGTTGCCGTAAAGAGAGCAGGTCGGACGCGCCTTCCATCACAGCGATTTTTCTGATCGCGAGCTGATCGGCCCCGCCTTCAAAGACAAGCCGAAGGTGCCTGAGTTTCTGACCAACTGGAAATCGAACCACAGGGTTCGTGGCGAGGGGCGCAAGAACGGCAATGCGTTCAAAGTCGACCCCTTGCGCTTGGTCTGACACATCAAGCGCTATCCGTCCCGGCAGCCCGGTTCCCGGAGCGAATTCGACGACAACATCGCTGACGAAAACCTGCTCATGGGGGCCAAAGGCCAGAACGACATGTTTTGGGTCTGGGCCTTTCTTGGTGATCCAGGCGCGATTGTCTTGTCCGGTGAGCGCGAACACCGGCGGGTTTTTCTCAAATCCGCTGAACGAGACAACCTGCGCCCCGGCCGACGGTTCGGCCAGATCCCACGCCTGGTCTTCGACAAGTGACGTGGGGGTCGCGTCGTCCTCCCACACTTCGATATTGGCCATGGTCGGTGGCTCATCCAAGTGCGTGCCCAAAATTTCAATCCGAACAGCCTGAGCCCGTGTCCCGGGTCTGAGCGGAATAAGGTTCCTTTGCGCCGTCTTCGGAAGCGTCACCTCCAAGATTTGCTCATAGGCCTGGCCCTCTCCGGGTTTGACCCAGACGCGAACCAGACTGGGAAACCTGAACCATGGGAAAGGTGCAGTCTTCCCAACGCGCGTGTCGAGAACGATCGCGCTGAGATCGGCGATCCGCCCGTCTCGAAATTGGACGGAAATTGCCGGGGCAGCATCCCCTTTCTCGGCACCCCACCCACAATGCACGCATTCGCGGGTGCCGATGCTTTGTTGGTATATAGAGGGCAGCCCGTCGCCGAGGTTCGCCGAAGACCAGGCATCGTTTTCTTGCGAGGAAGACGTGGTGACAACGCCACCATAGGCGCGTGTCGCGAGATCTCTGATGTGATGGGGTGCTTGCCACGTGGCATAGTCTGCACCCCATTCTGAGACGTCCGGGCCGGACCCGCCTTCGAGAACCGAGGTGGCGTCGAGAGCCTCAGGATTGGCCGAAGCAGCTCCGGCGCTTAGTGTCAAAGCGAGGCCCAAACTGGCCAGACAGCGAAACGTTGTACGGAGGAAGTTGACGCTCACAGCTGGCCCTCCGCGTAGCGACGGTTGTTCTTCAAGAGCCTACTGTCGGGAACTTCGAGAAGACCCATGTCGTAGATGCCGATCGCCTCTTGCCAGGCTTCTGCGTCAAATTTGCTCCGGGCCCATCGATCATAGATGATCGCTTTTAAGTCTGCCGAGAGCGTGTCGGCGAGCACAGGGGACACGTCATGGATGAGCGCAAGTGCGCCCTCCGGATCAGCGCGATCGACGAGGTCGGTTGCTGCGCGACCCAGCACGTTCTCTAGGACGTCTTGAAGCGATTTTGTTCCGGGAAGAATGTCCTCCATGCGCGTGACCTCGGTGACGAAGAGAGACGCGCCCCCTTCCGTCAAAGCGCTGTGTGACCACTCTTGGAAAACGAATGGTACATTGCGCTTTAGGTCCCGCGCATCGGGTGCGATGGCCAGACCGTCAGCATAGGCTGTCAGCGCCTCTTCCCAGCGCGCCTCGTCAATCGCCTTAGACGCGGACCGGACATACAAGGTCACCAAGAGCTCGCCCGCCTCTTCCTGGCTGAGCACGCGGCGCGCTTGGCCGACAGTGTTTTTGGCGGCCTCGAAGTCACCGGTTTCGACGTGTTGAGCAATCATCCGGTTGAGCGTCGTCACACCCATCCCCGCGACCTTCTTGTCTTGCGGAAATAGACGGAGGAGCTGGTCCATCGCTTCAGCGACACCCGCCGCGCTATCACGTTGCGCCGCAGAGCGGGTCCATTCTTGCGCGATGTAGGCGATATTTTGTGAAAAGAGTTTTGGATCCCCAAGTTGCATGCGACCGGCGTGGTAAATCTCAGCTGCGTCTTCCCAGTTTCCAGCATCCATTGCGTCGCGCGCTCTGTAATCAAAGATCACGGTCTGGAGCTCCTGGTATGTCTCCAGACGGGTCAAAAGTTGCGCGCTCGCAAGGATCTCTTCCGCCGAGCCAGTATCACCGGAACGCAGTGCTGCGTTTACTTGACGAATGATCTCGTCCTCACCGAACCCCGGGTCGACGGCAAAGTCTGGAAAGAGCGCCCTCAGGGTTCGTTGGACCGCCTCAAGTGCGGCGACACCGCCCTCTGCATTTGCCTGGCGCTGCCACTCTTGGGCCACGTAGCGTGCATTTCGCGCCAGGCTCTTGCTGTCCGGAACCGCTTTGCGGCCTTCCGCATAGATTTCTGCGGCAGCAGCCCAATCCTCGGCGTCGATGCGGGCATGACCATAGGCCTCAAAGGCAAATGCCGTGAGCTCATTCATTTGATTCGGGCCAACAATTTCGCCGACTTGCGCAACGTCTGCCAATGCCGCCTCTAAAGTGACCGTTTCTATCCCGGCGCGAATGTGGCGCCGCAAAAAGGTCTCCGCGATCTCGTCTAAGTTGGTGATGTCTGGCACCGCGCTTTTGACGCTTTGAAGCGCATCCAGCCCCTTGGGAAACCCCTCAGCCTTTGCCCATTCCTGCGCAAGATATCGCGTTGCACGTGCGATATTGCGATCGCCTGGATAGGCCAAAGATCCGGCCTGCAATACCTCAAGGGCGTTGGGGAAGCGGCCTGCATCCAATTCCGCGGACGCCCATCGTTGATAAACCCCGCCCCGCCATTCACGTAGATCCCCAAGGGATTGAGGATCCAAAAGCGCGTCGGCGGTTAACGTTGCATCAAGCGCCCCTTGCCAGTCGCCCGCATCGATAAAGTCTTCGGCCGGCCGCGTGAAGACCGCCGCACGCAGCCCGTCAAAGGTGTCCCGGTCGATCTCATCGGCTGCCGTCGCCAAAATGTCGAGCGCGGCTTCCGGGCGCCCCGCATGTGCCTCCGCGAACGCCCAACGTTGCCAAATGGCCTTGCGCGTTGCGGCCAGCCCGCGATCTTCCGGCGCAAGTCGGGCGCCAACAGCCGCGACCTCGGTGGCGTCTTCCCAGTTCCCAACATCTGCGAGCGACGTGCTCCATCGGCCCAACGCCGCAAGGGCATTGGTCGCCGCCGAAGCGAACTCGGGATCCAGGCTCATCGCCCGAAAGTTTGCAAAAAGCGCGTCTTGGTATCGGCCAGCGCGGAGGTGTTCAACGCCATGGTTGTAGTAGATCAATGCCGCCAAACCGGCCGCCCCGATTTCCCGGCGTTTCGATTTGTTTGACTGCGGGATGTAGCGAAACCCGGTTAGGTTCTCAAAGTCCGCGACATTTTTTCGTCGCGGGTCAAAGCCCTCGGCCGTTGTTGTCTCAACGTCCATGTGGTTGAGGCCATCGTAGACGATCGAGAACGCATGATCCGGGACCTCGATCGCGCGTATGTCAAATCCAAGACCCCCAGCGACCGCGTTATAAAGCACAGCCGACGAAACGCAGTTGAACACGCCATCGTCCAAGACCCCCGAGAGGTTCGTTTGCGCTTCGCGGTACCCGCCCTGGAAGGCGCGGGTGTGAAGCCATGTGAGGAGTTGCGCGCCGCTCTCACGACGTGGGGCAGAGAGGTCCAAGACGGATTTCGCTTCCGCTGTTAACGCGTTGACGCGCGCAATGTAGTCTGAGCGCGTGGCGCCGTCCATTACGCCGGATGCCAGAAGGGCGATCTCCATAAATTCGGCGTTGGTCAGGTTACCTTCCCCCGCACGTGCAAAAATTGCGGCTTCTTGCGCTGTGAGTTTGAGATCCGCAGCGCCGAGCGTCTGCATTTCAGCCACAATCTCGAGCGCGGTGATCGGCGTTTCACCGAAGGCATAACGGGTTTCTGGAAAGCCCTCCTTGCCGCCGATGCTGAGGTCCGCAAGCGCAATTTCTTCTGCGCCCCGTGCCGGGTAAAGCCGCACAAGCAACCAATCCGCCGCGCCACTGCCGAACCGGGCCTTTTGCACGGGCTTCAAGGGATCGATGGTCTCGGCTCTGAGGGAGGAAAAACCTGAAGAGGCTGATGCGGTTGACGCAAGGATGTCAATTCGGGCAGGGGCCGGTATTCTGGCATCGTTGGAAAGTGTCAAAGAGAATGTCTCCGGCGCCACGGTTCCGCGCTCAAAGGCAAAGAGCAAGTCGATGGGCATCCCGTCCACGGCCTCAAAGACGGCGACCGTGCCGGCGTTGCCGTCGATCAAGTTGGCAACCAGCGCCCCGGTGTCTTCTCCGGCGCGTGCCAAGCTGTTTTCGACCGTCGCCAGCGCAAGCAAGTTGGCTGGTGCTTCCGCCAACGCAAAAGTGGAGACCCCTGCAAGCAGTCCACTTAAAACAAGTACCGAATTGGCTTTGCCAAACATCTCGCGCCCTCACATTTTCCAGCTTCCAACGGAGCTGATCTTTGCCTGAAACACCGTAGCAGACGGACCTCGTCAGCGGTATCTGTCGAAAAAAAAGAAACGACATCTGAACTGTCGAAGACTTGCATTAACGTCGGTTTAGGAGAATGAGATCTCTTCGCCGCGCGATCTAGGGGTCGAGTGCGGCTGAGTGCTAAATCCCCCTTTAAGCAGTTTTTCGGTGATGCCGCCGTTCGTTTATTGCGCGGCGGATTCAAGGAGATAGCCCAACTTGCGCCTTGGATTTCTCGCTGCGTGCGCGCGCAACGCGAGATTTTCTGCAAAAGCGTAGTTTCACACGCTGTCTTGCAGCGACAAAATCGGCCATTGGTGCTGATCGCAGCGAATATCGAGCGGCCAAAGAATCGGATGCGGACGGAGCCGTCGTTCGTGCTTCGCGTCAATCAGACAAAGTTGCGAGAAACGCAACCAACGACGCGCGATCGTCTTCATTGGCAAACCCAAGCATCACTTTTTTGGTCCCCGGTACAAACTGATACGGGCTTGCCAGATAGTTGTTGAGCGCATCCGCGTCCCAAACCGTATCCAAATCGCGCAGGTAGCTTGAGTATTCAAAGGTCGGGTCTGATGCAGTGGCCTTTCCAAAGATGCTCCACAGATTTGGGCCGTTGTCACCCAACGACAGGGACCTTGAGGGGACCCCGTGGCAAATCTCGCATCCTTTTGCCAACTGTGCCCCTCTAACATGGTCGGCGCCTTCAATTGCATTTGCGATTGAGGGAAATTCAACCCGGCGTGGAGCCCCTGCTTCGACCAGTATATTGGCTATCTCCAAATTTCCGGCTCGGAGGGCTTGATGCAATGGTGTGGAAATATAAGGCTCATAACTTGCAGGGTCTGCACCCGCTGCAATAAGAACCCGAACCACCTCTGTGTGACCGTAGGCCGCTGCATGATGCAGTGCCGTTCCCACAGTATAGGCACCATTCTCTTGGTAGAAAAAGATTGTGGGGTCAGCCCCTCTCGCTAGAAGCTCCTTCACAAGATCTACGTGGCCGAATTTCGCCGCCACAAATAGAGGAGTTACGCCGGGGGCGCTGGTCATGCTGGTGCTGCGAATTTCCAGCGGGACACCTTTATCTAGCTCAGCCAGAACACCCTCAATGTTTCCATTCTTGGCATGCAGATGGATCATCTCGGCAAATGCGGGTGGTGAAAAGGCCGTAAAAATCAGGCACGCTGCAACAATTGATCGGATCATTGAAGCCTCCCGCCACAATTCTCTGACCGTAGGCGCAGAGAGGTTTCGCCGCAACCAATCCACTCAAATCGTCGACGGTTGCAAAAGGCTCACAGTCACCCGCTGCTCATACAACAAGCACCTCAGTGAAAGCGCTACGGAACCGTCCATCTGCAGATTTGGCCAAACCTCTGAGCTTGTGTCGTCTCGTTCAAAGCGCGGCCGTTCGCATCTCAGGAGCTGACGTTCGCGCCAAAAGCGGCGAAACCGGGCCGGGAGCCCCATATCTCCCGAATGGTGCGCATTGTGCGAATGGCGCCATTGAACTATTTTGCCTATACTGCGCGGGCAGCCCCGCGTGGTTTTCGCTTTGAAGCTACTTCCAGACTTTACGAGGACGTCGCTTTTGGAGCGGACCCAAAACGCGGGCCTTCAAGGTATCCAATTGGCAATTGGTCACGACCGCTCGGCTTCAGTTTCCTGATGCCTCAGCAATCCCTGCAATTGAGCGACGACGATTAGGAGAAATTGCCAAGGCAGCTTCGTAAGCGGCGACGGCCGCGTCTGTCTCACCGAGCAAACGCTGCATATCTCCGAGCTGTTCACGCACCGGCAGGACATGGCTTGGAGTGACGGGTGCCTTTCCGACCGAATCCTCCGTTTCTGCGGCAGCTTCCATCATGGAACGCGCGGCTGGATCACCGGCTTCATACGCCTGCCACGCCTTGATGGCACCACTTTGCGCATTCGCAAGAGTCACCCAGTAGTTCATCCCACGCTCGTCCATGATTGCGGTGAGATCGGAGAGCCGAGCGAGTGCGGCTTCAACCCCTGGAACGTCTCCGCTTCGCGCCGCGCCCACACCCTGCGCAAACGCAACGATGGCGAGTGCATGCGGGTATCGGCCCCATTCAAGTTCTTGATAGGGAATGTCAGGAAGTGCTGCTGCTGCCTCCCAGTCTTCCTGTTCCAACGCAAGCCGAGCCGGGGCCGCCGCTACGGCATACGCGGTTCCAAAGACATCCTGCATGTCTGGTGTATTGAGCAGCGTCGCGACCGTTTCGGTGGCCTCCTCCACCTCTCCCAACTGCAACAGCGCATAAGTCAGGTAGTCCAGCGCGTGGGGATAGTGGTCGGACACCGTCCCGTCGATCTTCGGCTGCGCAAGCACGGCGGCGGCGGATCTGCGGTTGAGGTCTGCGGCCTCATCCCATCGACCAAGCCGGGTCATGATATGCGAAGGCATATGAAGTGCATGCGGGTTTTCAGGTGCGAGTTCCAGGTATGCCTGAACGAACGGAAGGGCAGCTTCGGCCAGGGGCGGGTGATCGTAGGCGTGAACGAGATAATGCAGGACCCCGGGATGCTGAGGCACGCGTACGTTCAGGTCTTCCAATAGCGCACCGGCCTCACGCTGACGCGCTAGCGTTCGATCGCTTGGGGGCGCGACCGCCAACATGGCCAAAGCGGCAAAAGCTGCGGCATCAGGATTGTCGGGAAAGTCCGCATGGATTTGACGTTGCGCGTCTGACCAAGCGGCCTTGCGTTCGGGATAGGTGGTAAGAGCCGGATCATAGAATGTTGCGGCGGCGGCGACGTAGGCCTGTTCCAACGCGGTCCCCGCATCGAGACTTGCAGCCCGATCGATTGCCGAGAGGCCTTTTTGGAGTTCAGGAGGCGATTGGATGCCAGGCCAGAGCGGATGGAAGTTGCTCATGGCAATGCCCCATTGAGCCATTGCACAATCAGGGTCAGCTTCAGCAGCAGCCTCGAAGCGGGCGTTGGCCATGCGATACATCATGTGATGCAATAGCAAGGTGCCTTCGGTAACGGCGTCGTGCGCTGCCGAACTGCAACTCGTTGGGAAGTCAATTTCGCCCAAGCGGGATGTTTCGGCTTGCGCCATGGCGCTGGTGGCCAACGGGCCAAGGACCAGCGATGCAATCAAAATGGGGTGTCTCATAATTTGCCTCCTCGTCGCGAGGAGACAGGGTAGAGAAATCTGGCGCCACGATTTATGCTAAGATTGAATTACATTTATCAGAAAAGCCGATCAAATGGACAAACTGACTGCGATCAAGACCTTTGTGGCAATCGTCGAGCATGGCTCTCAGACTGAAGCAGCACGGCGCTTGGGTCGATCGCAACCGACAGTCGTGAGAAGCCTTGCGGAATTGGAAAAGTCCTTGGATGTAAAACTAATGGCGCGCACCACGCGGCAGTCGGTTCTGACGCTTGAGGGCGAGCAGTACTATCACGATTGCAAAAGGCTCTTGGAGGGATTGGATACTTCCGAGGAACGAATTAAGGAAATTCAGAAAAGTGCACGCGGGCAGATCAAACTCACAGCGCCAGTTGAATTTGGCAACTTGGTTTTGGCACCGACACTTCTTGCTTTGCAATCTGAGTTTCCGGAACTTCGCCTCAAAATTGATCTGACGGACCAGCCGCTTGATCTCGTAGGCGGAGGATACGATGCCGCCGTCAGGATCGGAGAGTTGCCAGATAGCGGGATGATTGCTCGAAAGGTGGGCAAAATGCCGTCTTTCGTATGTGCAGCGCCAGTCTTGGTCGAACGCCTGGGCGTACCTGAAAATCCACAATGCTTAGCCAACCTGCCATGCGTGGGGATCGACATTGCCAAAAGGCGATTTGGCCTAGAGTGGAAATTTGATGAGCTCAGGGGATCACCCGTCGTGGTGCGTCCTGACCCAGGATTTGTGTGTGATAGCGTAGCGCTAGCGCGAACTGCTTGCCGAGCGGGTTTGGGCTATGCGGCATTCTTCGGCTACCAAGTGGTCGAGGACTTGCGCGGCGGTACCTTGGTCAAGGTTATGGAAAGCGGAAACCCCGAACGCGCCGTAAATCTGCTCTGGCCTCCCCGCCAACCGATGCCAAAACGGGTGCGAGCAGTTCTGCAGCGGATTGAGATTGGAATAAGGGACGAGCTAGCAAGAATGCGGACCTATTGGTGATCTCTTAGCGGCTATCCACCCTCAAGCTCCTGCTGGTTCGACCGCTTCACCAGAATATCGACAAGCCCCTTCTCGGCTGATCCCGCTTCGATCGCCTGGATAGCATTCACGATGGTCTCGACAAGCGGGGTGTATATGTTTGTTCCCGAACGAATGTTCTCGACCGCCCGTCTGACATTGACGTTGCTCATAGCTTAATCTCCGCGTCCGGGTTTCCGGCGGCGAGCGCGTTCATGTAGGCGAGGCACAGATCACAAGAGCGGTATTTGCCGCCATAGGCGGCTTTCTCTTCACGCTCGACGATCGGGAAGGTCGAGTAGATGTAGCGGA
Source organism: Ruegeria sp. AI2 (assembly GCF_056541275.1). Classification (NCBI taxonomy): domain Bacteria; kingdom Pseudomonadati; phylum Pseudomonadota; class Alphaproteobacteria; order Rhodobacterales; family Roseobacteraceae; genus Ruegeria; species Ruegeria sp. AI2. Next base: position 110,982 of record NZ_JBQFYB010000010.1, on the reverse strand, counting down.
TGTCATCTCGGTCGGTGATGCCATAGAGGTGGAAGAAAACGGCATCGAGTTTGGCGCGCAACACAAGGCGGCGCTCTTTGTCCCAAGTGAAGGGTGGTTTCACGGTTCCGTCCTCGTCCACATGCCCCATGTCCCGTGCAAATGGTTCCATGTCATGGGCAGTGTAGGTGAGCTCAAGAACAGACTGCCGGACAACCTCGGCCGCGCTCTTCGCTCCGAAACGTACGCTGCCGAATTTGCTCGGTGCGATCACTGGAAGCTGTTCGACGATGTACCAGTTCAGGTGCGTGCTTTGAGCTTTCTGCCTGGTCACGTAGTCCAATGAGATCGCGCCAAGATTCCCCAGGAGAAGCGCTTTGTTTTCGGCCCGCTGTTCTTCATCATTCCAGAGGATCAGGGGGGCTGTATTCCCGACACCCGCTTTCGGGATTGCTGCTGCTATCATCGTTCGTGCATCGGTCGCCCTAGCGATATCCCGAAAGGCGATCATCCATTCAACGCCGGACGGCAGATCGGCCTCGCTTTCCGGCACCCAATATTGAGGAGTGGGAACGAAGTCCGGATCGGCCTTTTGCTCTTCAGTCACCGCTCCGCTCAGCGCCGCGTTGTGCAGATTTGACTCGTTCACTTCAACCGATGCCGCACGATGATCGAATTGATGAATCATTCGCCCGACATAAAGAGGTAGCCAATTTCCTGAAGCGCTTCCAAACGTGTTGCCGCCGAGAGGGTACGCACCCTCCTGATCATCGAGCTCCATGCGAGTGCGAAACAGGTTAGAGTCGTTCGTCATGTCTAGCATGCGCAGGTATTGCACGGGCCATGTTTTCACTTCCGTGCCGGAAGACCTATCGACCAAGGGCACAGCATTGCCATAGATGACCGTCGTCAGATCAGCATCACGCTTCGATCGGAAAATCGGCGCAGTGCCTGTGTTCGGGTTCACACGCGCGAAGTCCTCGGCGTTGAGGGAGAAGCATGTGTCTGGGTCTGCAAGCTCGCTCACCGCTTGTAGGAAAAACGCGCAGCGCGCGGCCTCTTCCGTTGGTGACGGACTTGCCACGAACGCGCAGAACTTGAAGCGGCTGTCCACGTCCTCGAAGAAAGGCTTCAAATCATAACGTGTGCGCCGGTTCTCGAAGTCATAGAGTGACTTCAGTCGCCCTTCCGTCGCCACGCCTTTGAAGAACTTGGCGGCGGTCTTGTCTGATGCGATCCCGGATGGGACGAGCAGACCAATCAGTCCGTCTTGCCTCACCACGGTCGTGGCACGCTCGACGAAGAGCGAATAGAGGTTCACGTCACCACCGGAAAGTAAGGGGTAATCCCCGCCCTTCCGCGCCATGCGTGTGCCAGCCTCTGCACGCTCTGACGCCTTAGCGTAGTCCTGTGCCAAGGGATCGCCCGCTTGTTCGAGAGCGTTGATCATCTTCTTTCTGTCAGCCGCGCGTGCGGCCATGGCGATTTCAGGGCGGCGCTCGGCAAACCACTCGACCTGTTGCAGCTTCATTCGATCCCATGGCGGGTTGCCGATCACGGCATGAAACCCGCCGGTCAGCTCGTCTTCTTCCCAATCAGACCAGATGCCCGGGAAGGTCACTTGCCAATTGAGGAAGTTTTCCTCTGCAATGAGAACCTGCGCTTGCGCAAAAATACCAGAAAACAGATCGAATTTTTCAGCGGCGCTCATGCGCCCTTTGAGGGTCTCGTCTGCAGCCTTTGCCTTGGGTCTAGTAAGTTTTTGTTTGCCCAAGACGATATCGAGGGGATCACCAAACTCGCCATCGAAGAAAGCTTGCATCGCAATCTTCTTTTCCTTGCCCCTAATGTCGAGCCAGTCGATTGCATGAATCAGTTTTAGAAGCGCATCGAGCGGCGCGGTCATGTCCTCGATCTCGGCAAACACGTCAGCCGATCGGTGCGCTTCGGCAATTTCGGCGTCTGTCAGCCCCTCGACGATCTGCATTTTGGACGCTGCCCGCAGGGCGCGCTTCATGGGCTCATGCAGCAAGAGCGGCGTGCCGTAGGTCGCGGCCTTGTCGATACCCTTCTTCACCCAAGAACCAAAGAGGCTGTCGCCACAGCGAAGATGGTGATCGAGGAAGGATAGCGGCGCTCCAACGGTGAAAGTGTGCAACCACAGCGCCACCTTGGCGAGCTCCACAGCCATCGTGTTCTTGTCCACACCGTAGATGCAGCGCTTGAGCACCATACGTCGAATGATGTGGCGATCGTCGAGCTGTTCCTCGTCGATCGTCCAATCCCGTTCGTCGGCATTGGCAAGGATGGTGTTGCGGATCGTGTCGATCCGCTCTCCTAATGGGGAAATGTAGTCGCCCCATTCCTCGGGCGTGTCGAGCTCAGCCTCGGCCATGGCGGTGATCACCTGGTCGGCCATAAAATCGACAAGACTAACAAGGAAGTGGCCGGAACCCATAGCAGGATCGCAGATTTTCAGGTCAAGAAGCGCGGTTGCAGGATCGAGACGCTTGAGCTGGCCGATCTTGCGATGGTCGGGTAAGTCCCCCTGCCCCAGCTCTGTGATCTTGTCCCGAAATGCAACCTTGCGCTCTTCGACAAGCGGCTCTAGGGTCTCGGTCAAGATGAGCTGCACCAGGTCGTCGGGTGTGTAATAGCTGCCCGATCCCTTGCGCGCGAAGATGTTCGGCTGAACGGTGATGTCTTCGCCATCGCGCGTCACCTCGTATTCGAGAAGCCGCTCATAGATCGAGCCAAGTTGTTGGACCGAAAGGTTGCGGTAGTTGATGTATTTTCGGCCCTCGGGCGTCACCTCAAACGATAGGGCGTCGATCACGCGCGCCATAACCGCATCGGAGATGCGGATGTTGGTCAAGATCGCATGCCGCTCCTGGTCGAAAAGACCGCCATTATAGGGTGGCAAGCCGATCGAGGCGTCTCCCTTGTCAATTGCAATGAACAAATCGGCCATTGCGCCCCAATAGCGCGCGGCGGTTTCCGAGAAGACATCGTTCTTGTCTTTGCGTTCTTGGACATCAAGGCGCACCTTGTTTCGTAGCCCGTAATCGTCATAGCGAGTGTCTTTGACAGGCAAGAGGTCACGGTCTTCGGCGTACAGGATAAACAAGAGACGGTAGAGCAGGATTAGTGCGGCTTCGCGCACTGCCTGTAAGTCGGCCACAGGCGCGGCCTTGACGATCGCGCGCACCAGATCCGGGAATACTTCCCCGAAAACCTTATTGGACAAGTCTTCCGCAACGCGCTGTTCGTAGAATTTCCCCTCTTCGAGCGCCTTTTCGTGGAACGTGCGAGGGTCAGCACCCGCTGGGACAAACGCCTCGCGCCGGAAGATCAGCAAAAAGACTTTCAACCAGTGAAGACGATCGGCCTCATTGAGGGCAAAGAGCCCGTCAGAGTGCCCTGGCAGGTCGAGGATCGCGGCAATGTCGAGCTCGAAGAATTGCTCAGACACAGACCGCGCACCTGAGAAGTAGAGCCGCCATTTAGAGCCGTTGGTAAGAATGCCCCAACGGAGCGTGCCACCCGTGATGTCGTCGATGCGACGCAAGTAGCGGAGCATCTGGGTTGACGGGGCGGTTTCCTCTCCACGCCGTCCAGAGCGGCGATCAAGGGGACGTGCCCATCTCTTGGATTCGACCACGGCGCGGCCGAACTCGTAGCGCTTCCACTCTTCAGGAAAGCTGTTCGCCTTGGCTTTCGTCTCTGCGCTATCGAAGAGCAAACCATCGGGCACGTCTTCGCGCCCGCGCGGTGATAGATTTTGCTGACGAAGGGATTGAGTCCAGCCAAGCGCTTCAAGGATCGGCCAGATCAAATCATCTTCGGTCTGGCTTTCATTGGGTGTCTGGGAAATCGGGAAACGCTCGAAGACTAACCGAAGAGACGCGCCGAACTGGTCGAGATCAGCATCGCTAAGGATATTCCACTCGGAAACGCCCTGAATGGTATCGGTCAAAAAATCGGATGTAAACAGGCTGCCCTGGCTTGCGATTTCACTGCTCAAATCGATACTTCCTAGTGTTTTCTCGAAGGGTAACAGTTGTTCGAATGACGTGCAGCAAGAATGTGGCTTGATCGGGTTTCAAAAGTCTGCTTTGGCCTAGCGTCGCGTTCATATCGCGAGAGCAAGAAGATCCGCGATCCTGAAGAACTGTCGCGAAACAGGACTGAACTCGTTTCGTGGCGTTGAAGGTCCGCTTTCGCGGTTTCTGAAAGCCCTCGCCGCAGAGCGGCGAATTCACACTTTCCGCCCGATTCTTTGGAAAAACAGTATGTTGCGAGCGCAGCGCAGGTACATCTACGATCTTCCAGCACGATCCGCGCCCGTTTTTTTACGCTAAGCTCTTTTCAGCCTATCAATGGAATGAGCGGGTTTTCGGGCCATAGTAAAGCTCTTGTCATTAGGGACCGAGATTCATTGCCAAGATACATCACTGTTCGGTAGATCATCACGGTGAAGGACCATCACCGCATTTGGTCGACTGGACGGCAAATCGTCAACGGCATCCCAGCCCCAAAGAACGAGGTTTATGTCATCAGGCGTCGCCCCCGACGCGAAACTGTTCACTAGGACACCTGAGTAGCCATCGCCCTTCAGTCTGTCTGCAACAACGTGGGTTGATGGAACCAACCCTTGGTGCATCTCGGATTCCCAGTTGTCATTGGCGATATCCTCCCATGAGATGCCCAATGCCTGCCTGGTATCCCGGCTGGTTAGATCCACGATATGATGGCAATCAACCGCTAGAAAATAAAATGTATAGGGTTCTTGGTTCAGGCTGAAACGCACCTCGCGCGCGGCTGTTTCATGTGACAGCGACGTATAGAGCGCTGGTTGCCCAATTGGGTTGAACCGCCCACCCCGTCTTGCAGCCCCCTCCCCCGATGTCGGCAGATACGACCAGCGCGGTTTGGCGGCACGGATGACAGTACGCTGCACCCGGATGGCATGCTTCAAGCGTAACCGCCTTCTAATCGCCGCAGAATATGGGACTTCAAAGCAGCGTTTTCTCCGTCCTTAACGATTTCCTCGGGCGTACGCCCGCCAAAACCCACAATGGGTTCAGACCGATACCAGGCATAGGCCATGAGCGAGCTTCCAACAGCCGGTGCGACGGTATTCAGAATCTCGACCAGATGACGCAAGGACGTCTGGACTGAGACAGAAGCTACGCGCTTCCGCCGAGACAAGGATTCCGGAGAAATGCCCAAAGTCTCACCAATCTCGCGTTTGGTGGTTTTCAGATGCCGGGCCAGACGATCCGGTGAGATCATCCTGTCTTCTACAAGATCACGTAATTCCATGATGGTCACTCCTGTTGCCACAATATATGGACCAATTTGTTGACAATCAAGGCTGTCAGATCCTTTGCGCAGCGTTTCGTGGAGAAAACTCAAGCTGCCTACCCGCTAAATCCTCCATAGAAACTGCATTGAAGATGCAACTCCCCTGCCCTAGTGTTTCCAATCAGTCCTGGGACCTAAGCCGTGGCCGATGCTTCGAGTATCACGTTCGAGCGATTGACTGCACTCCGACAAACCGTGTCTTAATTAGTATCGCATTTGAAGTTGCACAGCTCTTCGTAAATCCAGAGGAGATGATGGACATCTGTCCTGTAAGACGCACTACGTAGTTTTGAGATTCTTTAACCCACCCTGCCTAGTTTTTAGAGGTATTAACATTGCCGTTGGCTCCATGTCTCCCCGATCAATCTTGCTCATGATCGATGTCAGGTACGCTCTGTGGCTTTGAATTCCCTCAACACGTTGCAAGATATAACCTAAGACCATGAAGCGTATTGCTGGTCCATGTGATGATTTCATTGCATACCAGGTCTCTCCAAGCAGCATGTGGTCAGCTAACTGGTCCATCAGTTGATCACAATGCGCTTGGTCTCGTGCAAACCTCAATTCTGAACATAACCGAGGAAATGCCTGCTCCATTTGATCCTGGGTCACCTGAATCTTTGAGTAATCTTCTTTTCTACTATTATGACTCAGTAAGTGCTCTTTGTGCCCCTCAATTTCGGTGTCGCCATCCCTCAATTTGATGGCCTCGCAGGTTTCTGATGGGCAGTTTTCCACAGAAACACACTCATTGATTTCGTCCAGCAGTCCCTGGAGAACGTCCTGTTGCGGTCGACGACGAAGGATCAACCGCGCCCGAACGAGTAGGTCTTGAACACCATCTGAGATGGCGTCCTGAAGTCGGGCCAGCGCTAGTGTGCATTCATCCCGCAGAATCTGAAGGGCTTCTTGTGCACGACGATACTCGCTAGCAAGGGCTGAGAACTCCGCATGACGGGTTGCCAGTGGTAGTAGCGACAGCCCGCTGACCAGCATCACCTGCCCTGCTCCGTCTCGTCTGCACCACCTTTTGCCGTTTGCGGCGGTAACGCGTAGAATGATACCCAACTTGATCAGTTTCGAGACGTGGCGCTCCACTGTTTGAATACTCACGTGGGCTCGCTCGGCTATTGCAGCATTGCTAGCATAGGCGATGTGATGGTCATCGGCCATTTTGCTTACACGATCAGCTGACATAAACGAAAGTAATGCTCGCAAAATAGAAATGCTCGTAGCCTTCAGCCCAAGCTGTTCACGAGCTTCTTCTATAGCACGGAGCTGCATCCACTTTGGCGCACTACTTCCCTGTCCGGCCAACGACCCGACTGCTCCTGTTGGAGCGCAATTTGTTACTGTCCTCATAGCTTTTTGTCAGCAGACAAAGAAATATCGCCCACCCAAGGGTGTTTTTTCTTGTGTGGTGATTCGGGAGGAGCTAAGTTCAAGTTGCTAGACAAGATTTGGTCCTCGGGAGCATCACCGCTTTCGGGGGCTATTTCTTTCTACCTTTTCTCCTTTGCTCGCTTGCCTTTGATTTTGTTCACAGCTGTGAACTCCTTACTTCCGTCCGCTTACTGCCTCAAAGCGGTCTCGGAATTCTTTCATTAGTGTTTCAATGTTCTCATCCAACCAATCTGAGAAGCCGGGGGCTGCACTGTCGTTAATACTGATGTTCAGCCCTGTGGCCCCTTGTTTAACAGTTGCTAGGCCTTCTCCGACGATTCTGGGGTTTGGTCTGGGTGTTTCGGATTTCCTCTTTATGTCATCAAGTAGTGCCAAGAGACGTTCATCTGAAGAGGAGCTGGGAGGTAGCTTCTCCAGTTCCCGGAGTGCGTTGCGAGGTGTGATCAACTTTTGATCCAAAGCATCAACCAAGATCATCCACTTGGTGCGACCGAAGCCCGGCGCAGCCCCAATAGCATCACCCAGTTCGCGCGGTATTGACTTCGTAATGCGCTCTAGGTTGGACAACCCAGACTTTGTCAGAGACATGATTGTTATGACCTCTGACCTATTTTTACCTGAAGCAATGATGTCGGTAGCAAAGCGCGCGCGCTCATAGAATGTGAGGTCCTTCCTGGACGCATTTTCAAGGGCTTTGGCGATCAGGGCCTTGTCATCATCGAGGTCGACAACGTTAGCCTTAATCTTAATGTTTTCATCCGGGTAGGTTTCTTTTAGGTAGCGGCAGGCAGCCAGTCGACGTCGACCAAAAATGATCTGGTAGCGCCCGGTTCGACCAGGTTCATGACGCACCTGAATTGGCACTTGCTGACCGTTCTCTCGTATGCTGTCCGCCAGTTGCTCAAGTGAATGGTTTGGGACGTCACTGTCGTCGTCAGTTCTAGAGTTCACAGCTGTGAACTTCTCAAGCCGGTCCTCCACTCCCCAGTCATCGATAAGATCGGGGTCTATCTCATCAATAGCGTTATACGTGTCCTCAATGAATTGCAGACCCGGCGTGATTGGTCGGGCAGGGGAGGGGGTCGCGTCTTTGACCTCAATAGTAGCTTGCTCTGCGATTTCCATCATGCTGGAATGACGCTTTCTTGCTCTACGCTCCTTCGCCATCAGATGCGCCCCCATGCTTCAAGAACCATGTTTTCTACTTCTTTACCGACGGCATCCATCGAGGTCTTGGCTCGGTCGTAAGTTGCTCGTGTCAGGTCAGACCTGTTCAGCTCATAGATTGATTGCTGAAGCATGGCTGCATCACTAATGGCGGTACTTTTTAGGCTGGTCGCAGTCATTACTCGCTCTTGAAAGAGGGCACGCATGAACGCAACAATTGTTTGAGATGGTGTATCAACAGGCTCGTCCCGCGTAACCAAGAGACGGTAGTTATCATAAACAAGTTTTGCTCCGCTTCTTTCAATTACCTCCATGTACGAGGAAGTCATTTTGAGAAACTGCGCGGTGGACGCGACATCGAGCATCGAAGGAGTTAGTGGTACAATCACTGACGTTGCGGCCGCCATACCACCCATTGTGATAAAACCAAGGCTGGGGGGGCTATCGATCAGAACCACATCGTAATCGGTCTCCACCGACATGATGGCGTCGTGAAGGCGCGCAAAGAAGGGGTGCTGCTTGCTGTTTAGCTTTGCCGACTCTGCCTCAAACTCAGACAGCATCAGCCCGCCTGGCGCGATCGAAAGGCCAGGAAAGTAAGTTTCTCGGATGACTTCCTTCATCGAAATCGGATCATGGTAAGTGATCGCGTCGTAGACGGTATCAATACTCTCATCCAGCTCGGTTTGAAGGCCGCACATTGCTGAAAGCGAAGCTTGAGGATCGAGGTCAACACAAAGTACCCTGAAGCCTTGCAGTGCGAGGTAATGCGCAAGGTGAATACATGTCGTGGACTTGCTGGAGCCACCCTTGAAGTTCATCACCTGAATTCGCTGCAGTGACTCGCCTTCGCGACGCCGCGGAACGTATCGTCCTGGAGTTTTACTGCGGGCTTCTAAAAGCTGCCGCAGTTCCCAAACTTCCAGACCTGTATAATACCTGCGACCGTGATTGATTTCACTGGCCTCGGGAACGGCGCCTTCCACAGTCGCTTTGCGAAGATACTGGTGGCTGATGCCAATCAGATCGCAAACTTCTTGAGCTGGGAAAAGGCGCAGCTGCTTTGTTGAGTCTGGAGCATAGGCCGCAAGAAGGTGTTCTTTGATTGCGAGATTCAGTCGACTACTGATCTCGCTGCTGATATCAACTGGGGAAGTTGATGCAATGGGTGTGGTTGGTATCATGGTTACATCTGTATGCTCGAATTGGCGATTTACGCTCTACCACCACAGAGACCTGATGAAATGATTCAAGTCAACCTTTTTTTATATGTAGAGTAGGGGGATGTGAGTCCTACTACATGTTGACATGAAAGTTCACAGCTGTGAACTTTTTGCCGTGAGACGAATTGCATGCCTTTTTTGAATGACCACGTCGCATCCCGTGTTCTCGAGAGCCTGTCAGATTAAGGACCAGTGGAGTGCAGAGTGACTCCATAAACTCTGGAAAAGTTGGAAGCCCCGTCAGCTAGTGGATTGGTCTGGGGACTCATCGCGATGTGTCGAGATATGTTTCCGCACTGGCCACACTAACGGATGGGGTAGGGGACAAGACATAGGCATTGCAACCAGAGTATCCCTCAAGCCTGGACTTCTTCGAACAATCAGTAAGCATTCACCCCAACAGATCCGCCGCCGGGTTCTCTGCTATATCGACATCATCGTAATATTTCTGCGCCTGCGCCATGGAGCGGTGCAGCGAGAGGCGCATGGCGGCTTGGATCGGGGCGCCGTCCAGCGCGGCCTGGGTCAGAAAGCCCGAGCGTAATCCATGCGGTGAGGCAAACCCCTGAGGCAGCCCGGCCAGTTTCAGGCGGTGTTTGACGATCTGCGCAATCGCATCCGGGCTGAGGCGACGTTTCAGCACCCGGTCGGCTTTGGAGATGGGGCGGAACAGGGGGCCATCCTCGATCCCGCCAACCTCGATCCAATGCACCAAGGCTTGCGCGGCGCGGCCCTTTAGCACCAGTCGCGGGGTTTCGCCCTTGGCTGTGGTCTTGGTCTCCACCAGCGAGAGCCAGACCAAACCTTCTTTTTCGAACGCTTTCAGGCTGACATCCTCGCGCATCAGCGCCGTGATTTCCGACCGCCGCCGCCCACCGCTGGCCCAGCCCAACATCAGGATTGCCCGATCTCGACAATCACGGCGCGAGCCGCGACAGGTGGTTAGCAACTGTTCCAGCACATCGCGGGTGATCGGATGTTGCGATTTTGGAGTAGGGGGCCGGGCGGCGGCGCGTCGCGCCTTGGCGCGGGCCTGTTTCACCTGTGGCGCGTCGAAGGGGGAAGGGAGGTTCTTCATCCGGTGAAAGGCCAACCAGGAGGCGATGCGCCGGTCCAGCGTTGACGGGGCCGGACAGGCCAACGACTTGCGCAGCCCTTGCGCGATCAGTGCCTCTGCCACCTGTCGTGCAGTGTCGTCTTCCGGGGCATCGTTCAAATCGCGGGCGTGATCGAGAATGAAGGCGAGGGCGGTGGCCTCGGATTCCGGCCAGTCCAACGCCGCACCGAACCGCGCAGACTTCCAGGCGGTGACATAGAGCAAGTCGCGCTCATAAGCGCGGAGCGTGTTTTCCGGCGTGCCGCGCACATAGAGATCGGTGAGCGCGTCCTGGTCTGTCTGTGACAGGGCAGGGGAGACAGTGGGGAGGTATGGGGCAGGGGGCTTCATGTGTCGATTTTCCCTAACCTGTAGACTGCTCATGCTTGTTTTCACCATGTTCCATGGTTGGCCTTATGCTGTGTTGGTTTTTTACGAGTAGACTCGGACTGAATTTGTGCCGGTACATATTTACAAAATTGCAGGTTACGGTGCTGCATCGACAAAGGTTTGCTGCCGGTGCGGGGCAGAGGTCTACGGGTTACGGACCAATGCCGATGCGAGTCCAGTGGTTAAGGAAAACCGACACATGAACTGTATTCTGCGCTGATTCCGCGGCAAAATCAATCACATCTGATAAGGGATACTTATCGAGTGTAACTTGAAACTGATAGCGCAACAAAAGTAACGAGCAAAAGTAACAGATTTTGCGCGTAAAGTAGGTAGAGGGCTTGCGGAATAATAAAATCGGAGGTTCTGTCGCAGGTCTGTAAACCAATTGGCATCGACATTGCGCTGGAACCGTTGGCAAACTAAATGAAATGAACAGATATTTTGCCACTGAATTGCCTTTCTGGAAGTTTGCCAGAAACACGCTGATCGTCAGTTGCCTTGCGTTGTTTCCGCTGTTGGCCATCTTCGTTTTGCGCACGCCGGGCTTTGCGACGCACCTCCTGAACAGTGGTCCCGCGTTTGTTCGGTTTTTGCGTCAGGTGGTGACGAATGGGTTGCCGGTCGTTTTCCTTTTAAATTATCTCAGCTTTTTTCTTTTCGCCGTTGGGGTAAGGGCGCGGGGCAGGGGGGCCATCCCGGCCCGGTATCTGCTAATTGACCTGCTGCTACGGGCCGTCCTGTTCATCGCGCTGCACGCGCTGATCTACGCGCTTTCGGCAGACTGGTTCGGGTCTTTCGGCGGTGATCCCGTAGTGGCGTTGCGGGTAGTCGGTCCGACGCTGGTACGCTCCGCCTACTTCGAGAACATCTCAGGCGTTTACCTGTACGCCACGCTGGTCGGAGCGCTGCCGCTATACCTATCCGTCGTTCAGAGCCAGATCGCCCACGGTACTGGATTTGCAGCCCAACTGGCACGTCGCGTACCTGGGCGCGGCGGACCTGTGACATTGGCCCTGCTACTGATGGCGGTGTCAGTGGTCGTTCTGACCACCGCGGCGGCGCTGATTGTCCGTTTACAGTCGGTTTGGGGCTGAAGGGTCAGAACGCCCTGCGTATCGCGAAGGAGACTGCGTAATCGCGTTCAAGCTGGGGCCCATCCAGATCTTGATACACAGGGATCACGCCCTCGATACCCAGGCGCGTGCCCGCCAAAACGCCCGACCCCGGCACAAGGTAATTCACTCCGATTCCGATACTCAGAAACTGGCCGCCGCGCAGGGTCGGATCAGCGGTGGGCACCATGCCTGGGTTCAGGCGCGCATCCGACCCGTCAATGTTTTCCACGATGTCGCCGACCACCCGCAACGAGGAGCTGAACTGGTCATTCCAGCGCCGTGCACCCCAAACTGTTGCTGAATAGACGTCACCCAAGGTGTAACCGGCATCATTCTCACCCATCCGGATCACGGCGGCCAGCTGGGCGCCCCAAGACCAATCTGCGTTCTGGCCCGTATAGGTGACGCCCGGCAGCAGGTCGTAGGTGCCTGAACCCAGTTGCATGGGGTAGGGCAGCAGCTGGTCCGGCCCAGCTGGCGTGGTGTCGGTCTCGTCTATCGAGCCAGTCGGCAGACTGAGGCCAAGAGATAGTTCCAGCACCTGCCCGTCGGATTTGTAGATATCATATCCGCCGATGATCTTCAGATCGCCAAACCCCTGTGCCCTGGTCTTAAAGGTCTGGCCCATGCGGGTCTGGTGCTTCATCGTCTTGCGGGTATAGGGCAGCATCGCCATCACCGAGATCTCGTCGGTCACACCGTACATCAGGCCGACCATCGCCATGTTCATGCTCATGCTGAGCGGCGCGATCGGATACTGCGACAGAACGTTCGAGGTAGACAGCGACTGCGTTCCGGTACGATTTCCGTCCATCTCCATGTTCATGTAAGAGAACACAGGCATCAAAACACCCTCGGGTGGATGCATACCGCCAACGACACCCGTTGGCGGCACCGCGTCGGGGCGCATCATCCTGGACATGCTTCCCATACCTGACATGTTGCTGGAGGCTTGCGGGTTCATCGCCACGTTGTCAGCCGGACGGGTTTCCGGTTGGGCCATGGCAGTTGACCCAAGGCTCAGCCCCCCAGCCAGTATTACAGCCTGGAGGCGTTGCCAGACGCACGTAATCTTGCTGTTGCTCCGTGTCATGATGCCCTCGTGTTCGTTTGTTTCCTGAGTCCCTGCCCTGAAAACAAAGTGTTCGGTACGTCCATCGGTGAAGTCGAAATGGTGGGGGTCTCCAGCGCTGGAAGGTCAAGGCCGCCGGCCAGATTTGCGCTCGTCAAGCATGCATCAGCCGAAGGGGGTGCGGCAATAATGCGCTTGACCCTCCAGCGCTGGATTGTCGGACAAGGCCGCAAAACCGGAAATCCGGAGGGATTGGAATGATACCGGAAATCGGGCAGTTCGCCCTGGCGCTTGCCCTGGCCGTGTCCTTGGTGCAAAGCGTATTTCCCTTGATTGGAGCAGCACGGAACAATGTCATGTGGATGCGATCGGCATCTGCGACCTCGGTCCTACTGACAGCGCTGGTTGCTATCGCCTTCGCCGCTCTGATGTGGTCCTTCGTGGTCAGCGATTTCACTGTGCTAAATGTGGCCAGCAATTCTCATTCGCTGAAACCGATGCTTTTCAAGGTGGCTGCGACCTGGGGTAGCCACGAAGGGTCGCTGCTGTTGTGGATTCTGATATTGGTGATTTTCGGGCTGGGTGTGTCTCTGTTGGCTCGGAACATCCCACTGAAACTCAAGGCGCGCACTCTGGCAGTGCAGGCCTGGATCAGCGCGGGGTTCCTGTCATTCATGCTGTTCACCTCGAACCCGTTTGACCGGGTGTTTCCGGCACCGCTGGATGGTCAGGATTTAAATCCGCTGTTGCAGGATGTCGGCCTGGCTATGCACCCGCCGTTCCTATACCTGGGTTACGTCGGCTTCTCTATCGTATTTTCTTTCGCCGTGGCTGCCCTGATTGAGGGGCGGGTCGATCCGGCATGGGCGCGGTGGGTCCGACCCTGGACATTGGCGGCCTGGGTGTTTCTGACACTTGGTATCGTTCTGGGCAGCTGGTGGGCCTATTACGAACTGGGTTGGGGCGGCTGGTGGTTCTGGGATCCGGTCGAGAATGTCTCGTTTATGCCCTGGCTTGCTGGCACAGCGCTGTTCCATTCGGCCATTGTGACCGAAAAGCGCGGCAGCTTCAAAAGTTGGACGATCCTACTGGCCGTTTTGACCTTCTCGTTGTCCTTGTTGGGGACATTCATTGTCCGCTCAGGCTTGCTTACATCGGTCCATGCGTTTTCGGTCGATCCCGAACGCGGCATTTACATCTTGGCGCTGTTGGCTGTCGCGATCGGTGGTTCATTGACGCTGTTTGCCATACGCGCACCGGAGATGGAGGGCGGCGGTCTTTTTGCCCCGATCAGCCGCGAGGCCGGTTTGCTTATTAACAACCTGCTGCTGGCCACCGCAACGGCGACGGTTCTATTCGGTACGCTTTATCCGCTTTTGCTTGAGGCTGTGACAGGTGAAAAGATTTCGGTTGGACCACCTTATTACAACGCCAGTTTCGTGCCGATCATGCTGGTTCTAGTCGTTGTAATGGGGATTGGGCCGCTGTTGTCATGGAAGCGGGCGGATTTGCGCGGTGTTCTGTCCCGGCTCAAATGGGTGGCCGGGGTTAGCCTGCTCGTAGCGTTGCTTGTGTGGTATCTGGATACCGGCGGCCCAGCCTTGGCGGTAGTGTCGATCGGCCTTGCGGTTTGGTTGCTGGGCGCTGTGCTGACAGAGTGGGCCAGCCGAATTAAGCTGGGTGAGGCACCGTTGGCCGAGTCCCTGCGTCGGGCCCGCAGCCTACCGCGTTCTCATTACGGCATGGTCGTGGCCCATGCGGGGTTGGCTGTCTGTATGATCGGCTTTATCGGGTCCAGCGCTTGGAAATCCGAGGTCGTGACTTTTGCCGAGCCCGGAACACAGATTGAGATAGCAGGGTTCGACGTGCGTTTTGACGGTGTGGAACAGCTTCGCGGTCCGAACTATCTGTCTCGCGCGGCCACACTGACGGTATTTCGCGATGGCGCTTATGTCACCACGCTTCAACCCGAGCGCAGGGCCTATCTCGTGGCGGGTACCAGTACGACCGAGTCAGCAATTCGAACGACGTTGGCAGGGGACCTTTACGCCTCAATATCGGAACCGGCGGCGGAATCAGAACAGAGCAAATGGACCCTGCGTATCTTGTATGAGCCATTGGTGGTCTGGATCTGGATAGGTTCAGGATTGTTAGCATTTGGTGGTGTCTTGTCACTCTCCGATCGGCGTCTACGCGTCGGTGCACCACGAAAACGGACTGGGCAGAGCTCCGTTGCGGTGGCGGCGGAGTAGGGCAATGAAACGTCTATTTGCACTGTTCCCAATTACGATTGCCGGCATCCTGGGTGCCTTCCTGCTATGGGGACTGAATCCCGATCGCGATCCAAACGAAATCCCGTCTGTTTTGATCTCGCAGCCGGTGCCTGAGTTCGACTTGCCGCCGGTCGAAGGGCTGGATACCCACGGGCTGTCCAGTACCGATCTGGTGGAAAATGACGGGTCAGCTCCGATCGTGGTCAACGTGTTTGCGTCCTGGTGCGTGCCCTGCCGGGCCGAACATGCGGTGCTGACGCGTATGGTACGCGATGAGGGCATTCGCCTGATGGGCATTAACTACAAAGACAAGCCGCAGGACGCGCGGAAATGGCTCGACGATCTGGGCAACCCTTATGAGCGCATCGGTTCCGACCTGGACGGCCGAGCCGGGATCGAATGGGGGATTTCCGGCGTGCCGGAGACCTTTGTGATTGATGGCGCGGGCAAGGTCGTATTCCGTTTTGTCGGCCCGGTGCTGGGCGACGAGGCAATTTCAAAGATGCGCACCGCGCTGGATCAGGCGCGGGCGGCCGGAGGAGAGGCGTCATGATACGTCGCATTGTAATTACCGCGGTCACTCTGGCGATGCTGGTGTCGCAGCCGGCATTCGCGGTTGAGCCCGACGAGATACTTGCAGATCCGGTATTGGAAGAGCGGGCCCGGGCGATTTCGAAACAGGTGCGATGCGTGGTGTGCCAGAACCAAGACATCGACAGTTCTAACGCTGGCGTGGCGCGCGACCTTCGTCTGCTTGTGCGCGAACGGCTGGTGGCAGGCGACACGGACCAGCAGGTTATGGACTTTCTGGTTGCGCGTTATGGCGACTATGTTCTGTTCAACCCGCCATGGAAGCCATCAACTTACATTCTGTGGGTTGCGCCTATCGTCATCCTGGGGCTGGGTGGTATCGCGACTGCAGCGGTATTGACCCAAAATGCGCGCCGATATCGGAAGTCGCGAAAACAAGAGACGGAACGCGGCGCGAGCGAAGAACGGAATCCCGAAAACCATTCACTCACGGAGCCGCACGCATGATCTGGATTATCTTTTCATTCATGGCCGTGGCGGTGTTTCTGACGCTCGCCCTCTCCGGCCTGGGGCGCAAGACCTCGGACTTGTCGAGACGCGAAAGCGCCTCTGCCATCTTTTCCGACCAGATCGGCGAAGTGGAGAAGGACCTGGAACGAGGAATTATCTCAGCCGAAGAGGCCAAGGCCGCCAGAGCCGAGATAGAACGTCGCCTGAAGGCGATTGACCGGCAATCGGACGACAAAGCGATAATGGGCCATTCCGGGCGTGCGCTGATTTTACTTGCCGCGCTGGTAGTTCCAGCGCTCGGAGCCGGTCTTTATTGGCAACTGGGTAGTCCCTACATCCCCAGCCAGCCATTTGCCCAACGCGAGGGGGAGCAGGCCGAAGCCCGTGAAATCGCCGACCTTGCCGTGCGCCTGAAGTCGCGGCTTGAGGCGGATGAAACCGGCGGGCCAACCGAGGGATGGGTGTTGTTGGCTCAGACCTATATGCGTATGGGACGCTTTGGAGATGCCGCAGACGCGTTCGAGGGGTTGCTGGACCGACCCAATGCGAATTCAGCGCTGGTGTCGCAATATGGCGAGGCGTTGGTCTATGCCGATGACGGTGTCGTTACGCCCAAGGCCGATCGGGCGTTTGAACGAGCCTTGGAACTGGACCCATCGAACCCAGCAGCGACATTCTACAAAGCCATTGGTCTGGAGCAGGCTGGATCGCCTGATAAGGCCTATGACCTACTGAAGACGCGGATGGACGCCGAAGAGGAGTTCCGGCCATGGATGGAGAGTTTTGTGGCCCAGCTTAACCGCATCGCCCCGTCGATCGGACGGGCTCCGGTGAATCTGGCGGCTTTTGCCCCTTCCATGCCCGGCCCAACTGCCGATCAGGTGGCGGCGGCCGAGGAGATGTCAGACGAAGACCGGCAGGCCTTCATCCGCTCGATGGTCGAACGGCTTGCGAGCCGGATGCAGGAAAACCCAGGCGATCTGGACGGCTGGATGCGGCTGGGCAACGCCTATTCGGTGCTGGGCGAGACCGACGGCGCCCGGAACGCCTATGGCAGGGCAAGGGATCTGGCGGATGACCTGCCGCAGGGGGATCCGCGCAAGGTGGCAATCGACCGGGCATTGCTGGAACTGGGGGGTTGATTCCCGCAGCCCGGCGTGGATCGGGCCGGCGCCGACTTCGCGCTGATGCCCAGTGAGCCATCTGGAAAATTCCGGTTTAGGCTATCGCATGCCGATCTTTAGGAGGTTGAGACCATGAAAGTTGAAACGTTTTCTGATCTAATTGTCTGGACGCGGGAAATGCATCATTGGCTCGCCGAATGTTTGGCCTACTGTTCGACACAGTCAGAGCAGGAGCTGGCCAGGATGTTGCTTACCTACCTCGCCGATCATGAGGCTGCTCTGGAGAAAATCGTCGATGGTTTCGTGAAACGAGCCGATCCCAAAGCGCTCAACACCTGGGTATATGACTATTTGGGCAATGAGCCGATCGACCCACATCGCGCCTGCGACAGGCCGTTCGCACAGATGAGCGTCGATGAGATCTGCGAAGCGGTCTTCGATCTTCACAATCAGGTGATCGACTTATATCGGTATTTGCACGGGCGTGCCGAGATACCCGAGGCACGCGAACTCTTTCAGGCGATACTGGATATGGAAGAGCACGAGACCATGCGTTTAGCGCAGCAGAGCAACCGCGTCCGGGATATGTGAACTCCGGGGTCAGGATCCGCTTTCCACGGCTCCGCCCGCAATCGGCGCGGCCTGTTCCATCGCGTCGAGAATGGCGTTCGTGGTCAAGATCTCTGGCAGGGCGATGCCTTCGGGGGCCGACGGGCCGTAGACGATGTTGAAGGGGATCCCGAACCGTCCATTGTCCTCAAGGAAACGGGCGATCACATCGTCGGGGCGGGTCCAGTCGGCCTGCATCGGAATTGCTTTGTCCGATTGCAGTGTTGCCAGAACCTCGCCGCGTTCCAGCACCAGCGCTTTGTTGGCCTTGCAGGTCAGACACCAGTCGGCTGTGACATCGACGAAAACCACCTCGCCGCGCGACACAAGGCGGGCGATTTCGGGGCGGCTGAAGGTAATCCAAGGGATCTCTCCGGCTGGTTCAAGCAGCCTGGACCGGTCTTTGCCGGCAATCGCAACCGGTGCGGCAAACGCTGCGGTCAGCGTCAGCAACAGGGCTGTCCAGCGCAAAACGGGTGGCATCATCGTACTTTTCCAGATCAACAGGACCAGAACAGTTGCAGCCAGCACGGTAGCAGTTGCAGCAGTGTCTCCGGCCACCCCGACCATCACCCAGACCAACCAGCCGATCGTGGTCAGCAGTGCCGCCGACAGGGCCCATTTTAATCCCACCATCCAACGCCCCGGTTTAGGCAGAGCGGCGGTAAGTTTCGGGTGCACTGCAACCAGCAGGTAAGGAATGGCCAGCCCGACCCCCATTGCGGTGAAGATCGCCACGATATCCACCGGTCGGCCGGTCAGGGCAAAGGCCACCGCCGTGCCGAGGAAGGGGGCCGAGCAGGGCGTCGCCAGAACTGCTGAGAAGGCTCCGGTCAGGAAATCCCCGACCAGCGACACGCGGCCCTTTTCGACATGGGCAAGCCGGGTGTTCAGCGACTGCGGCAGCGTGATCTCGAACAAGCCCGCGAGGCTGGTTGCAAAAACCGCCAGCACCACGATCATCACCGCAAGGAAAAGCGGATTCTGGAACTGGATGCCCCAGCCGACGGAATAGCCCAGCGACCGCGCCGCAATGGTGATAGCCGCCAACAGCCACATGAATGTCAGGATTCCGGCTGCCGAAGCCAGGAACCCGGCGCGAATCTGAGCCGCAGAGCGGTCGCGAGCCTTTACCGCCGAGGAAAGCTTGATCGAAAGCACTGGCAGTACGCAGGGCATGACATTCAGAATCAACCCGCCGCCCACCGCCAGCAAAATGATCCAGACCAGCGCGCTGGCTGAAGTTTCGGCGGCCGCGATCTCATATGGTGGCGGGGTAGGGGGAGCGTCGGTACGGGGCGAAAACTCGGCCACGCGGTTGGTGTCGGTAACCGTGACGGACAAGGCGGGGGGGTCCTGTGCCAGAGCGAGGACCGGGAACTGCACCCATAGCTGACGCCTGTCGCCAGCGAGCCGGATGTCGGGTGCACCAAACGCGGTGTCACGTCCCATGTCGGGAAAGACATCAGGCGCATCAAAGGGCAGGTCGCTGGTGAAATTCAGCGTCAGCATCTCGGACTCGGTATCCAGGGTCGCGGCGTCGGACTTCATTCCGCTTGTGTTTCCCGTGCTTGGCACCCGCGACAGAAAGGCATTTATAAGCCGGGCCGAGTCCTGATCCCGACCCGTTCCCTGAGTCAGCGACAAGTCCAGCGAAAACTCGACCGGCACACAGATATCGGAACAGATCAGCGTTGTCACAGCGGCCTTCAAGTCAACTGGCGCTCCGGGGTTCTCGAGTGTGACGGTCAGCGGAAAGACCACTTCGTCCTTGTACCCGAAATTCTCGATCCCGAAGGCGCGAAAACGGATCGGCGCGGGCCAGTGAAACTGTACGTCGCTGACGTTTTGCGAGCCGTTCCAAGTGATCTTGGGCGGAATTCCCACCTCACCAGGCGACTTCCAGTAGGTTTTCCAATCTTCGCCCAGTTTCAGATGCAGTCCTGCAGTGATCGTCTTGACGTCAGGCGCGATCCCGTCCTGCGCGGTAATTATGTGTGCGACCAGGGGCTCTGATTCATACGCTTGGGATGTAGCTGCAAGGCTTGTCCCGGCGGAAGTCTGGCCAAAGATTAACCCCAAGATCATAATACATAAATTTAGGAGTGTTCTTGCCATTGCGCGTTGCCATCGGTTGTTTTGCACCCGTCTCTGCCAGATTCCAGCGCTGGAGGGTCAACGAGCCGGAATGTCACATCCCCACGATCAGCTCACGAAACCTTCGCGCCCGTCTTCGCAGATGAAATAGGCCCCGCCATCCGCGCCCTCCCATTGAACCCGGCAACCTTGGGGCAGGGCGTATTCAGGCTGCGGCGGTTGCAGCGGGCATAGTTTAGGGCGTGGTGCGCAAGCCGCCAGCGAAAGAGCGGCCAGCGACATGGCGGCCAACCTTGAGCACCAAAGCTTCATGATTGAAGATTATTGCCGGTGTACTGGGTTCGGTCCGACCGCGGCGTCTGTTGCCTTTGGTCTTTCCGATTCAGATTTGTTCGAATGACAGGATTTTTCCATCGCCTTGTGCATAAAGAAATGGGCTCCGAGGCACAGGATCAACGGTGCGAAAAGACCCAAGGAGTCAGAAAGCCCACCAACCGTCCCGCCGGCGATCAAGTAGAGAGCGATCGGCGTTATCATGGCAATGCAACATACCATCATGCCCCATTTCATTATCTTGCCGCCGCTAACCGGTACTGACGCCTGCGGCGCGTTTGCAGTCTGTTTTTCTTTCACATTCAACTCCAAAATTTGGATTGGAGACCTCTGCTAACGCCTTCCCACGATGGAAGGTCAAGCTGTTTTGGCGCGAAGCGAATTTGACGCTGTCAAACCAGTCCAGCATTTGCTTGGGCCTTACTTGGTGCATAGACACGGCCGGAACAGGGAAGTTTTTAGGGGTATGAACAGCAGGCATTGTCGTCCCGACGCCTGGTGAAGTTTCAGGTTAAACACGAAGCTGCCTAGGTCACTTTAAGCCTTGAAAACTCGCGGGTGGGTCGAAGCGATATCGAACGAATAATTGAATGGACAAATCTTCCCCCGTCGCGGATTGTCTAATCCCCTGGGTACTAACTCCAGACACCAACCAGCCAATAGGAGCGCTATCAATGCTGACCAGACGACATTTTGTTGCAGCCTCGCTCGCCATTTTCTCTCAGCCGGTTTTTGGAGTGACGTCGGCGGCGGCCTCGCAATGGTCGGAGTGGGATGCGCAAGTAACTCCAGCCAATTTTGATCCCGCAACATCCAATCCCTGGGGTTTACACCCACGTTTCCTGCCTCAGCGTGTGCAAACCAATCGACCACTTACTCCGGGTGACATTCATGTCGACGCGGTGGCACGATATCTGTATTTCATCGAAGACGGTGGCACAGCAATGCGTTACGGCGTAGCCATTGCCCGAGGCAATCTTTACGAGCCCGGAGTCTACACGATCAAGCGAAAGGCCAAATGGCCGCGTTGGACTCCTACAGCCGAAATGATTGAGCGCGACCCTGATGAATATGCGCAATTCGCAGATGGTGTGCCCGGTGGGCCGACAAACCCATTGGGATCAAGGGCGTTTTATCTGTTCGAAGGTGGTCGCGACACATACCTGCGAATTCACGGAACGCCTTATCCAAGATCTATCGGAGGTCGCGCAAGTTCTGGCTGCGTAAGGATGGCGATGCCACATATCATCGGGCTTTATGATCGTGTCAGGCCAGGGTCCACGGCTCATCTCTACCCTCCCGAGCGGCTTCTGACCGCGACCAGCTGACAGGCGCTTGTCAGGCGCGCGTACAGATTGGGCGCCCTTCAATAGTCCTAAGTGGTAGGTAGGTTGTTTCAACTGGCCCAACATAGCGATACCAATAGCAACCGTCCTCAGGCATGATTTTCACTGCGTTCAGGTCCTGGCCCGGAGCAGCAATCTGGGCTACGGCGTCAGGAACTTGGGAAAGCGTTCCGGGCTCGCTATCTGCAGATATTGACGTTGTTTCGGTACAAGCGCCGATGAACAAAAGTGCGGCCAGTGCTTGGAAAGCTTTCCTGAAGGACATGGTGTTTAGTCCACTGTGATTGTCATTTGTAGTGCCTGCTACCCTCGCATCGACGGGTGATCACATCAATTCACCAAGAACTAAGCAATTGTTAGCGTTGCTTTTTTGTGTTCGGTTGATTCAAGAAAGTCAGGTTTTGCTTAAAGCAGCCTGGAGTTACGTCCAAGAAAAATTGCTTTTCCACAATGACTTGATGATTTGGGTCCGCCTTCTAAGGAAATATCCCTGCGCCAACGGCAACGACAATTCAGACGAGACATCCCATATGAAATGTCATTTGCGTGTTGACCTTCCAGCGCAGGAACCGGGCATACGAGTTATTTGAGTCGGAAAAAAAGAATAAACTTTGGGATGGCAGGCATGAAACGGAGCAAAGAAGGAAAGGTTGTTACGCGACGTGGAGTGATTGCCGCGTTTGCTGCGACGACGCTTTTTCCAGCACCGGCCGTTTGGGCCCAATCAACGGCAACTGAGGGGACGCGCCGCAATGTTTCCTCATTCCGCGTTGCTAAATGGCAGGACCACTTTGATACGCTTAAGAATGGTGTGATCCTGTCCGATACACAGTCCAAGGTCCTGCAATATTGGTCGGAAGACGAAAGCGTCTACCGAATGTATCCAACCAGCGTACCGCTGACGGAAGACCTTACAAGGCTGGGCTACACCACAGTTACTCGCAAGGTCGAAGGGCCGTCTTGGCGACCGACACCAGCAATGAAAAAGCGCAACCCCGCTTGGCCCGATTATGTGGGCCCGGGTCCGGAGAATCCTCTGGGGACACATGCACTTTATTTGAGCTGGCAATACTACCGGATCCACGGCACCAACGACACGCGCAAGATCGGGAGAAGATCCTCCAACGGCTGCATTGGCTTGTACAACGAGCAGATTGCGGAATTGTTCGAACTGGCCACTGTGGGCACTCAGGTAAAACTGATCTGACCTTGGTCAGGCCGATTTTTTTTGCGCGCGTTGAACCTAAGAACTGACAATCATGTGAAGAACAGAGATGGATAAACTTACACTCTTGATCGGCGGAGTAGTGATCGCAGGCGCCGCCGCGTTCGTCTACAACTTAAATCAGCAACCAACAGGTCACTCGATGACGCCGCCCGATACGTCAGCACTGGAGCAAGGAGACCCAATCGAAAACGTCACTCTGCCGGACCAGCTAAGCGAATTTGCGGCCGTCGGCAAAGTGGCATTCGACGCCAAATGCTCGGCGTGCCATGGCGCGAATGCAACAGGTCTGGAAGGCCTTGCACCACCTTTGGTGCATAAAATCTATGAACCAAGCCACCATTCGGACGAGTCATTTTATGTGGCAGTCCAGAATGGAGTTCGGGCACACCATTGGAAGTTCGGCAATATGCCGCCGGTCGATGGCTTGACCCGTGCGGATGTGAAGGGCATCGTGGCGTATATCAGAGAGCTGCAGCAGGAAAACGGGATTTTCTGAAGGTGACGAGCCGAATGGGCAGTGCAATTCGTTACATCATACTGTCAATGGTGCTGACCATTGGCGGGCTGCTTGTGACGGCCGATTCTGCTCATGCACATGGCAGTGGTTCTCAGCACGTGATTGACCAAACGGACTCCGCGGACGTTGAGCATGTCAAGCAGGGTCATCCCGGACATTGTCATGGCGGAACGATTTGCAACGCTGTTGGTCTATTTTCGATGGGTCCACCACCGCCTGGCCCCCAAGATACTGAACAAAGATACTCGATCCCTCGAGCCCAATACCGGGTTCTCGGTATCGCGGCGTTTGACCCACCACCGCCGCGTGTCCTGATCTGACCAGTCGAATTGCGCTCAACCTGGGCGCGTCGAAGCAGACGACAAGGACAAAACAATGAACATTCTGAAAATGACCACAGGCGTTGCCCTGGTTTCTCTGTTTGCAGCCGCCGCCCTGGCGCATGGTGGCGCAACCGGCATCGTCAAAGAACGCATGGATGGTATGTCCGCGATGAAGGACAGCATGAAGATCCTTACGCCGATGATGCAGGGGAAAACGCCCTACAATGCGCAAACGGTACGAAGCGAGGCCAAGAAAATCGGGCGTCACGCTGGCGAGAGCATGACAAAGCTGTTTCCAGAGGGATCTGATGGCAAACCCTCGGAGGCCAAATCGGAGATCTGGCAGGATTGGGGTTCATTTGCAGAGTTAGCCAGGCAGTTGGAATCCTACTCTGAAGGCCTTGTGCTTGCGGCGGACAACGGGTTGATGATGTCCGGGTCGGGCCATGGTTCGGGCATGATGGGCGGCGCATCCATGATGGGTGGCGGTTCTATGATGGGTGCCGGAATGATGGGCGGCAGTCCAAACCAGGCACAACTTTCTGAAATGCCGGCAGATGGTGTGTTCATGATGCTGAGCCAGACATGCTCGGCGTGTCACACGCAATTTCGGTCGGAATAGGAATGCGTCATGAGACCGATATTCCGATTGGGCCTTGCTGCCGCCGTAGCGGCGTCAGCGGGACTTGTTGCTGTGATGGCTTGGCCGATTGGCCAGCCCTTACAAGCTCTCGACATTCAGGGTGACGTTAACCGCGGGGCGTATCTGGCAAGGGCAAGTGGTTGTATCGCTTGCCACACAGATTTTGCCAAAGGGGGCGCGGCCTTGGCCGGTGGGGTGGAGTTGGATACCCCGTTCGGCACGCTCTTTTCGCCGAACCTGACCACAGATCCCGATCACGGGATCGGTGATTGGACAATCGAGGAGTTCGCCCGCGCGGTGCGTC
This sequence comes from Ruegeria sp. AI2, assembly GCF_056541275.1. Taxonomy (NCBI): domain Bacteria; kingdom Pseudomonadati; phylum Pseudomonadota; class Alphaproteobacteria; order Rhodobacterales; family Roseobacteraceae; genus Ruegeria; species Ruegeria sp. AI2. The sequence goes on along the minus strand of NZ_JBQFYB010000010.1, from coordinate 86,328 downwards.
AAGGCGTATCACCCGGCGGACAACCCTATTACCCGGCCTTTCCTTATCCATTCTATGCCAATTTCACGGATCAGGACATCGCCGATCTCTGGGCCGCATGGCAAACAGTTCCACCGGTAGCGGAACCGTCAAAAGAACAGGAAATGGCGTTCCCCTTCAATCAGAGATGGGGCCTGAAGCTGTGGCGCGCGGCTTTTCTGGAACCACCCCGCACTGATCCCGTGCCGGGCAATGACGAAGTGTGGAACCGGGGCCGGCTACTGGTCGAAGGTGCCACACATTGTGCGGCCTGCCACACCGGGAGGAACCTGGCTGGCGCAAGAAATTCGGACACGGAACACTTCAAGGGAAGTGACTCTCTGCCGGGCGGTGACAAGGCACCGGCCATCGACTTTGAGACCCTGCAAAAGCGTGGTTGGACGGTAGATGATTTGGCCTACGCGTTGCGCACCGGCGTCATGCCTGATGGCGATGTCTTCGGCGGCGCCATGGGAGAGGTCGTAAACTATGGCACCAGCTTTCTGACAGACGAAGACCGGAAGGCAATGGCGACCTATCTGCTGGATGTGCACGACGGGGGGTAATCGAGTGAGAGATCAAATTTTCTTTGGAGGGAAGTCCTCATGAAGCTCAATCGCAGGCAATTCGTTGCAGGCACGTCGGCACTAATCGCAGTGCCGACTATCGGGAGGGCGGCTACCGCCCCCCGAATAATCGAGGCGCGTTCAGGATTGGCACGTGTTGCCCCCGACAGCTATCCTGAAACCGAGATATGGGGATATGATGGCGGTGTTCCGGGCCCCGAAATTCGTGCCCGGCAGGGCGAAACGGTTCGCCGGACACTCCTGAACTCACTGCCTCAGCCTACGGCAATCCATTGGCATGGACTGCGGGTTCCAAACAACATGGATGGGGTGCCGGGTCTTACACAGGAGGCTGTACCAACAAGCGGCGAGTTTCAGTATGACTTGCCTCTGAAGGATGCAGGAACCTTCTGGTACCACTCTCATAACCAGTCAACGGAACAAGTGGCCAGGGGCCTTTACGGCGCGTTCATCGTCGACGAAATGGACCCGCCGGACACGGATCATGACATTACGATCCTGCTGGATGACTGGAGGTTGGGTCAGGACGCCCAAATCGTCGATGATTTCGGCGCGATGCATGACTGGACGCATGCAGGCCGAATGGGAAACTACGTTCACGCACACATATCGCCCATGACAGAAGTTCTGACAAACCAGCGTTTGCGACTTCGAATGGTCAACGTGGCAACTGATCGGATCATGTATGTCTCAGTAGGTGGCGCAAACGGGAAACTGGTCGCTTATGATGGCATGCCTGTAAGGCAGCCAGAGGATTTTGAAACCCTTGTTTTTGGGCCTGCACAGCGAGCAGACTTAATTGTTGATGTCACAGCGGAATCGAACGAAGCCGTTCAAATAACTCTTCACGAACGCGATGAATCGTTTGTCATTGCTGAAATCCCGGTTTCGGGAAGCGGTGCATCCGCAAACCGCGGTGCAATAGAAGCCCTGCCACCCAACCCTGTTTCCTTTCTCGAAGATGTTTCTGACGCTTTGACAATCCCATTAGTGATGGAAGGCGGGGCGATGGGCGGACTGCGTCAAGGCACTTTTAACGGCCAGGTCATGAGCACCAATGAATTGGTTCAGGAAGGGCAGATCTGGACATTCAACGGTGTCGCCGGGTTACCTGAAAACCCCCTTGCTGCCGTTTCGCGTGGCGACATAGTCCGGATTCAGATGCAGAACGACACCGTCTTTCCGCACGCTATGCACTTGCACGGGACGCACTTTCAGGAAGTTCTGCCAAACGGCAACCTAGGGCCGCTGCGGGACACAATCCTGGTTGACCGGATAGAAAAGCGGGAGATTGCGTTCGTTGCGGATAACCCGGGGGATTGGCTGTTTCATTGCCATATGCTGTCGCATCAGGCCGCTGGTATGAAGACCTGGCTGAGCGTGGCATGATGAACAAGAGTTCGGCGAAATGGGTGTCACTGGCTGCTGTAGTGATCATTGTCGCGGTCGCTGGCTGGGGCCTGAGTGGGCGTGCGCAGAACAGTGCATCAGCGGATTCGGCACGTGGTGCAGTTTTGTACGCCGAAAACTGCGCGTCATGCCACGGGGCAAATTTGGAGGGTCAGCAGGATTGGCAAACACCTGATCCGGATGGCGTCTTGCGGGCGCCCCCGCATGACCGAACCGGGCATACCTGGCATCACGGCGACAAGCTGTTGTTCGACTATACAAAGTTTGGCGGGGACCAAACTTTGAAACAGATGGGTGTCGCTGACGTCAAAAGCGGCATGCCAGGCTTCGGGGACACTCTGTCGGATCAGGATATCTGGGACATCCTCGCCTTCATCAAGGAGAGTTGGCCGGATCGGGAACGCAAGCTGCAAGAGCAACGCACCGAAGCAGAACAAACGGAAGGAAACTGATGTGAAACGAATACTTGCAGGCTTAGTCGCTATCGCCATGTCGATTGGCATTCCTATGGCACGCGCCGACGAGCTGTCTGACTCCGATGTAAAACGGCTGGCTCTCGAAGCCATTTTGGAAAACCCTGAGATCATCATGCAGGCGATTCAATTGCTTCAACAGCGCGAGGATCAGGCAAAAGCCGAAGCAATTGGAAGCGTCTTGGAAAATCAGCGTGAATTGCTGGAACAGGATCCGAATGCGCCTGTAATCGGAAACCCGGAAGGCGATGTAACCGTGGTCGAGTTTTTCGACTATAACTGCCCATATTGCAAACGCGCTGCCCCGGTCGTGAAGAACGTAATCGCGGGCGATTCCGATGTGCGAATTGTTTATCGAGAATGGCCCATACTTGGAGAAGGTTCCGACTTCGCGGCACGCGCTGCGCTGGCCTCACGAAACCAGGGAAAATACGAAGAATTTCATTGGGCGCTTATGGCTCTGAACGGTCGTGCCACTGAGGCCAGTGTACTGAAAGTTGTTCGGGAACTTGGCCTGGACGAGGATCAATTGCGCGCAGATATGGAAGCGCCGGAAGTCGACGCGCATATTCAGATTTCCATGGAATTGGCCCGACAGCTTGGCTTCAGTGGCACTCCTTCGTTTGTGATTGGAGATGCGCTTGCCCCGGGTCTGATCACCGAAGATGAAATGACCCGGTTAATCGTGGCAGTCAGAGACGCAAGATAGAACCAAGGGGGCGACAGCATGTGCGCTCCTAAGTTTATCATGCGATCGTGGCTTCGTATCCCTCGGACTTCAGCGCTGCAAGGATATGATCAAGTGAATTGGTGCTTAAGACACGTACCCTGCGGTTTTCCATGTCAAAGTCCAACTGTGCGGAGGAATCCACCGTGGCAACGGCTTTTTCGATAGCTGACTTGCAGTGCCCGCAGCTCATATCCGGGATATTTAGGGTCGTCATGGATGTTTGCTCCTGTGTTCCGTCGTCCCGGCTAAAGTATTCCAGCACAGGAAGGTCAAGTCGTGATTATTGGATCGTCAAAATTAGTGGCAAAGAAAGTCAGCCCCATCCCTTGACCTTCCACTTGCTGGAACCCTTATGTTTCCCGTCAGCAGAACATTGGTGGTGACAATATGACTGAAATTTCACATGCAAGGTTTCAAGTTCAGGGTATGAGCTGTGCGTCCTGCGTAGGGCGGGTTGAGCGCGCGTTGAAAGATGTGCCAGGGGTAGATGCCGCTTCGGTTAATCTCGCCAGCGAAAGCGTTCAGGTCGATTTCCGCGATCCAGCCGATAAAGCGGCCATTGCTGATGCGTTAAACAGCGCCGGATATCTGGCACGGACGGAAGAGGTAACGCTGGATATTCAGAACATGTCCTGCGCATCGTGCGTGGGGCGCGTTGAACGGGCATTGCAAGCAGATGATGGCGTCTTGTCCGCGTCGGTCAATCTGGCCACCGAAAGTGCAACTGTACGTTATGCTGAGGGAGTCACAACACCCGAAGCCATCGCGGCGCTTGCGGCATCTGCTGGCTATCCGGCGAGCCTGCGATCCGCGACGCAGACCGAACCACAAGACCGCAAAGCCAAAGAGATTCGCCAATTGGCCCGGCGAACAAGCTTTGCCGCCTTGCTCGCTTTGCCGGTCTTTATCCTTGAAATGGGCTCGCATGTTATTCCGGGCATGCACCACCTGATAGCGAGCACGATCGGCATCCAGAACAGCTATTACCTGCAATTCCTTCTAACCACGATCGTTCTTTTTGGGCCAGGTTTGCAGTTCTATACTAAGGGATTCCCTTCCTTGTTCAAAGGCGCGCCGGACATGAATTCTCTGGTGGCTCTGGGCACTTCGGCGGCTTATGGGTTCTCGCTTGTTTCCACCTTTGCGCCGGGTGTTCTTCCCGCCGGAACCGCAAACGTCTACTACGAGGCCGCAGCGGTGATCGTGGTTCTCATATTGCTGGGGAGGTTCCTCGAGGCGCGCGCCAAGGGGCGAACTGGTGAAGCGATCCGAAAACTGGTCGGTCTGCAGGCAAAAACAGCGCGCGTTGAGCGCGACGGATCGGTTGTCGAGCTACCGATCGAGCAGATCGTTGTAGGGGATATTGTGCACGTTCGACCGGGCGAAAAAATCGCGGTGGATGGTGCCGTAGTGACCGGCGCGTCATATGTCGATGAAAGCATGATCACCGGCGAGCCGGTTCCTGCCGAAAAGACCGAGGGCGCAACTGTGGTCGGCGGAACAGTTAATGGCGCGGGCGCATTGACGTACCGGGCTGAAAAGATCGGCGCAGACACTATGTTGGCCCAGATCATTCAAATGGTCGAACAAGCACAGGGTGCCAAGCTTCCGATTCAAGGCTTGGTTGACCGCATCACGCTGTGGTTCGTGCCGGTAGTGATCGCTGTGGCCGTAATGACTGTGCTGGTTTGGATGTTGTTCGGACCCGATCCTGCGCTCAGCTTGGCGTTGGTAGCCGGGGTTGCGGTACTGATCATTGCTTGCCCCTGCGCCATGGGGTTGGCCACACCCACCTCAATCATGGTCGGCACCGGCCGCGCGGCCGAGATGGGTGTCCTGTTTCGAAAGGGCGACGCCTTGCAAATGCTGCAGGAAACCACCGTTGTTGCGGTGGACAAGACGGGGACCTTGACCGAAGGGCGTCCGGAGCTGACCGACCTGATTGTGGCCGAAGGATTGGCCGAGGATGAGGTTCTGCGCCTTGTTGCTGCCGTTGAGGTCACATCCGAACATCCGATCGCCACGGCCATCGTGCGCGCGGCTGAAACCCGTGGTCTGGAGCTTTCGAAGCCAGAAGACTTCACGTCGATCACCGGTTACGGGGTAAGCGCCTCAGTCGAAGGCCATACAATCCTGATCGGGGCCGACCGCCTGATGAGTCGCGAAGGGGTTGAAATGGGCGCGTTGTCTGATCGGGGCGCTGAACTCGCAATCAACGGAAAGACTCCACTTTATGCCTCCGTAGACGGAGTTATCGCAGCCGTCATCGCCGTGGCGGACCCAATCAAGACCACCACGCCAGACGCAATTGAAGCTTTGCACGGACTGGGGCTGAAAGTAGCGATGATTACCGGCGACAATACCGCTACAGCCAAATCCATCGCGGCGCAGCTTGGCATCGATCATGTCGTGGCCGAGGTTCTGCCAGAGGGTAAAGTATCCGCGTTGCAAGATCTGCGCTCAAATGGCGGAAAACTGGCCTTTGTGGGTGATGGCATCAATGATGCCCCCGCTCTGGCGGCGGCTGACGTAGGAATTGCGATCGGGACAGGCACTGACATCGCCATCGAGGCGGCTGACGTCGTTCTGATGTCAGGCGACCTGACAGGCGTGGTCAACGCCTTCGATATTAGTCAGCGCACCATGCGTAACATCCGCCAAAACCTGTTCTGGGCTTTCAGCTACAACACGCTGCTCATACCGGTTGCAGCGGGGGTGCTCTATCCGTTTGGCGGCCCGTTGCTGTCGCCGGTTTTGGCTGCAGGTGCCATGGCGCTGTCCAGTGTATTTGTCCTGACCAACGCGCTGCGGTTGCGCTGGGTTAAGCCGATCAAAGTTGGGCGAGAACAGATCTCGCAGAATGAAGAGCAGGCGCTGCGATCAGCGCCTGCTGAATAGAATAGGAGAACCGCTGTGAATATCGGAGATGTAGCAGAACGTTCGGGTCTGCCTGCCAAAACCATCCGTTATTACGAGGATATCGGATTCATCAAACCCAGGCGCAGTCTGAACGGGTATCGACATTTCGACGAAAAGGAACTGCACAAACTGGCCTTCATCGGGCGGGCCCGCTCATTGGGCTTTACCATTGAGGATTGCCGTTCACTACTGGCGTTGTACGAGGACAAAGAACGCGCAAGCGCGGACGTGAAGGATATCGCCAAACAGAACCTAAAAGAAATAGATGCCAAGATCGCGGACCTGAAGGCCATGCATGCTACACTGTCTCATTTAATCGATGAATGTGCCGGAGACCACCGTCCCGACTGCCCGATCCTGAAGAACCTCGGCCAAACTTAGATGCGCTCATCGTATGAACTGCCTCCTATTTTGGCAGTTTGTTACGTGTATTCGCGGGAATCCGCTTCATTTCGATACAGCGCACCAACTCACCTGTTTTTTCCTCCGACTGGCTTGAACACTCGTTACGTTCGTCCTAACTGCACGGGATGAAGTGGAAGTTTTTCTCAGTGTTGCGAATGACGTTTCTGACATGCGTCTGCTTGGCGATGACCTTCGTCGGCACTGTTGTGGTCGCGAGCAGTGACGTCAAAAACAGTAGCACCTCTGAGCCTCACGGCGTTTCAATGGCTGCAAAGTCATCAGACTTCAAACACGACCATAGCGGTTTGCATCCGACGACTGGCCAAATCCACACGGATAGCCACGTAAATCACAGCGGAGAATGTCATTCCGGTATCTGTTGTGTTGGCGAATATCCGACCCACGTAGGACTTGCGGTTTTGGCTGAAGCTTTTGGCCAGAAAAACCGTAACATGGATTCCGACATCCACAACTCTCAAGCGCCTCTGACGCCCGATCGTCCTCCACAAATCTCCTAACATCCACAGGCCCGTCAGCGCGGGTTTTCATGTTGTTTCGGTTCGAGCATGCACTGCGACCGTCAGGAGATTATTATGCGTGGAAGATATGCGGCACTATCAGTACTTGCCTTGGCGATTGGCCTGGGTGGAGGTGTCTTTCTTGAAAGACTGTACCTGAATCCAATTGATCAGGGCCAGTCGAACGAACCAGAGGTCCTTTATTGGGTAGCACCGATGGATCCGAATTTTCGGCAGCCTGGACCTGGAAAATCGCCGATGGGTATGGACTTGATCCCGGTTTATTCTGGGCAGGAACCTACCGGCGACCCTGAAGAAGTCACCCTGAGCGCTGCGGAAATCAACGCAATTGGTGTGCGAACTGCGGTTGCACGCATGACTGATATCGAACCTCGCATCGAAACGGTGGGTTTCGTCGGCTTTGACGAACACCTGACCAATCACGTTCATACGCGTGTTGAAGGTTGGATTGAGCAACTGAAAGTTCGAGCGGTCGGTGATCGCGTTGAGAAGGGGCAAGTTTTATTTGAACTCTTTTCACCACTGATCGCAGCTGCGACCGGCGATCTTGTACGCGCAGTCGAAGCTGGTGACCCGCGGATTTTGGACGCGGCGCGCAATAAGTTGATCAGCCACGGTATGTCCGCTCGTCAGGTTGCTGAGATTGAGGCGGGCGGTGAGTTGGTTCGAAATGTGGAAATTGAGGCACCTCAAAACGGTGTCGTCATAGCTCTGAATGCCGCCGATGGCATGTACCTGCAGCCAGGCACGCTTGCTTTTTCGGTAACCGATCTTTCTGAAGTATGGCTGATCGTTGATGTATTTGAACGAGATATTGCACGTTTGTCGGAAGATATGCGCGCGATAGCAAGGTTCGAGCACCTACCCGGTCGCACCTTCGAAGGCGACATCGACTATGTTTACCCTGAGCTTGATCCGCAAACCCGAACTCTTCCCGTAAGGCTTAGTTTCGATAACACCGACGGCGTGCTGCGGCCGGGCATGTTTGGCAGTGTTAGCCTTATACCGGATGAAAGCCGAAATGTTCTCACTGTTCCATCAGAGGCGTTAATTCGTACCGGTTCGGCGGAACGCGTCATCTTAAAAACAGGCGATGGTACTTTTCGCCCGAGACTGGTGACTACAGGTCTTCGAGACAGTTTCGGCGAGGGGGGTCGAACAGAAGTTCTGCAAGGGCTTGAACCTGGTGAGGAAGTTGTCGCATCCGCACAGTTTCTAATCGACAGTGAAAGTGCTTTGAGCGCCGGTTTCACCCGAATGGCACCAACGGATACCGAACCAGCACGCGGGGCAGGCACCCTGGTTTCACTCGATGCCCAAAATCGTATGGCAACTGTTCGTCACGATGTTCTCGAAAGCCTCGATTGGCCCGCAATGACTTCGCAGTTTCCGGTGAGGTCTGGTGTTTCGCTCGACAGCTTGAGTGCAGGCGACGCAGTCGCTTTCGTGATCGCACGGGGTGCGGATGGGCTTCTGAGCCTGATGGAGCTTGCACCAGACGATGGTATTGCCGGAACTGGTGCCGGAATCGCGCGCGCCGTCACTTCAGACGGCAAATTGACGCTTGAGCACGGACCGATCCCCGAGCTCGGTTGGGCCGCCATGACAATGGATTTGCCTGTTGTAGGAGTAGATCTCACTACCGTGCCAATCGACATGCCAATTGAGTTTGATCTGGCTGAGGGAGAAGGGGGGATGTTCTCGATTGTGGCAATTCGCGAAGAGGGCTCGCCGCCGACGGATTCCGTTGAACCCGAAGAAACCGACACGCCTTCTGCTCCACCGATTGTAGTCACCGGCACGATCAACCTCGTTAATGCTGAGGCGGGAACGGCAACCATCACTCACGGGCCGATGACTGAGATTGGCATGCCCGGAATGACCATGGATTTCCCATTAGAACCTACATTGGACACAAGCATGCTCGAAGTCGGTTCTGAAATGACTCTGACTTTCGCGCGTGCAGATGGCATGACAATGGTGTTGGCTGCGGCAACGCCTATTGCACCGCCACTTCAGGTTTCTGGCCGGATTAACAGTATCGACCCGAACGCGCGTACCGCGAACGTAACACACGGTCCGATGACTGAGATCGGCATGCCGGGCATGACCATGGATTTCCCGGTTGCGGAGGGGATTGAGGTTTCTAACTTGCCTGTAGGGATTGATGTTTCTTTGATCCTTCGCCGCAATCCCGACTTTTCGATGACGCTGTTAGAGGTCGCGCTTGATGGGAGTGTTACGCAGTGATCACGGCCATCATTCGTTCTTCGCTCGCCAACAGGTTCGTCATCTTGGCCCTCGCATTCATGATAGGAGTTGCGGGTATTTGGGCCATTCGTGAGACGCCGGTTGATGCAATCCCGGATCTGTCGGATGTCCAGGTAATTGTTCGCACGCCATATCCCGGGCAAGCGCCTCAAGTTGTCGAAAACCAAATCACATATCCACTTGCGACAGCCCTATTGGCCGTACCCGGTGCAAAAGACGTTCGCGGGTTCTCGTTCTTTGGAGACAGCTTTGTATATGTTGTCTTTGAGGACGGGACGGACCTCTACTGGGCTCGGTCGCGTGTGCTCGAATACTTGGGCCAGATTACCGGCAGCTTACCTGAGGGCGTGTCACCACAACTTGGCCCTGATGCGACTGGGGTCGGGTGGATTTATCAGTATGCGCTGGTTGACAGAACCGGAAATCATGATCTGGCTCAGCTCAGGACTCTGCAGGATTGGTTTCTGAAATACGAATTACAAGCCGTGGAAGGCGTCTCAGAAGTCGCCACCATCGGCGGAATGGTCAAACAGTACCAGGTCGTCGTCGACCCAAACAAACTACGTGCCTATGACATAACACTTGCACAATTGAGGACGGCTATTCAGGCGGCCAACCGCGAGACGGGCGGCAGCGTCATTGAGATGGGGGAAGCCGAATTCATGGTCAGGTCCTCGGGCTACATTGACGAATTGTCAGACCTTGCAAGCGCGCCGTTGATGGTCAACGACCGTGGCGCCGCTCTGACGCTTGGAGACGTCGCTGAAATCCGTCTGGGGCCGGAAATGCGGCGCGGTGTCGGAGAACTCGACGGGCAAGGAGACGCGGTTGGTGGAGTAGTCATTCTGCGATGGGGTGGGAATGCGTTGGCAACGATCAAAGCGGTGGAGGCGCGCATCGAAGAGTTGCGCTCAAACCTGCCGGAGGGGGTCGAAATCATAACGACCTACGACCGATCTGGTGTGATCGAGCGTGCTATCGATAACCTCCAGAAGAAACTGACGCAGGAATTCATTGTCGTTGTTCTTGTGTGCGCGGCTTTTCTACTTCATCTGCGGTCATCCCTCGTAATTCTTCTGTCGCTCCCTCTGGGAATCTTTGCCGCATTTATTCTGATGAAGGCGCAAGGAGTAAACGCAAACATCATGTCGCTCGGCGGCATAGCCATCGCTATTGGTGCGATGGTCGACGCATCGATTGTGATGATCGAGGCGATGCACAGGCGGTTGGAAAAAGAAAAGCTCACAGCAGAGAACCGATGGCGGATTGTGCAAGAGTGCGCTTCTGAGGTGGGACCAGCCCTTTTTTATTCTCTGGCGATTATCACGGTTAGTTTTTTGCCTGTTTTCGTTCTGGAAAATCAGGAAGGTAGGCTCTTCTCGCCACTCGCTTATACCAAAACCTACGCCATGGCTGCAGCCGCCATCCTTTCGATAACGCTGGTTCCGGTCTTGATGGGTTACTTTGTAAGGGGGCGTATTCTACCGGAGCGAAAAAATCCGCTAAATCGCTTGGTTGTGTTCGTGTACCGCCCATTTCTGGACGCGGCAATTGCCTGGCCATGGGCAACAACACTGTTGGCCGGCGTTCTGGTGACGTCCATGTGGTACCCGTACCAGAGAATTGGCTCTGAATTCATGCCCGAGTTGAACGAAGGTGATTTTCTCTACATGCCGAGCTTCTACCCCGGGATCTCGACGGGAAAAGCCCGTGAGGTACTGCAGCAGACCAATCGCCTGATCGCGACCGTGCCTGAAGTCGAAACTGTTCACGGTAAAGTTGGGCGTGCGGAGACTGCAACCGATCCAGCACCTCTAACGATGGTGGAGACCACAATCCAACTCAAGCCGGAAGAAGAATGGCGCCCCGGCATGACAATGGAGAAAATCCGGAATGAGCTCGATCGTATCGTTCAGGTTCCGGGCGTTACAAATGTTTGGATCCAACCTATCAAGAACCGCATCGATATGCTTGCGACAGGTATCCGTACTCCTGTCGGTGTCAAAATATCCGGCACCGACTTGGAGGTCATTACAGATATAGGGATCGAAGTAGAGCGTGCGGTCGCTGATATTGATGGAACGGCTTCCGCCTACGCAGAGCGACCTGTTGGCGGGCGTTTCATCGAAATCGACGTCAAACGAGATGCCGCCTCCCGATACATGATGAGTGTTCGAGAAGTTCAGGACGTAGTGCAGACCGCAATTGGCGGTATGCAAGTGTCGGAATCTGTGGAGGGGCTGGAGAGGTTTCCTATAAACCTTCGGTACCCTCAGGCATGGCGAGACAGCCCGGAACGGCTCGAAAATCTTCCTGTCGTCACGCCGTCGGGTGCTCATGTGCCACTGTCCGCTCTCGCCGATATTCGAATAGTTGACGGGCCGGGAATGATACGATCAGAGAACGCTCGACGAACTGGGTTCGTGTTCATCGACATCGCGGGGCGCGACCTGGGCGGCTATGTGGCCGAAGCACAAGAGGTGGTTACAGAAAAGGTCGACCTGCCTCCAGGTTACTCGCTGACTTGGTCAGGGCAGTATGAGTACATAGAGAGAATGCAGGACAGGTTGACGATCGTTGCTCCTGCAACCCTGCTAATTATCACGCTCATGCTTTTCTTGGCGTTCAATCGGGTGATTGAGGTCGGGATAATTCTTGCGGCGCTCCCGGTCGCATTGGCAGGTGGGGTTTGGTTCTTATGGTATCTTAACTTCGATATCTCAATTGCTGTGCTCGTGGGCTTCATCGCGCTGGCGGGAGTTGCCGTGGAAACAGCGATTGTCATGTTGTTGTACCTCAATCTTGCTTGGGAGAAACGTCGAGGGCTGGCGCAATCGGAACAGCGAAAGCTGACACGTGACGATATCGAAGACGCGGTGTTCGAAGGAGCCGTTCTTCGGGTTCGGCCGAAGGTAATGACTGTAGCCACGATCTTTGCAGCACTGATACCCATCATGTACGGCACCGGTACAGGCTCTGAAATCATGCAGCGGATCGCTGCGCCGATGATTGGGGGCATGGTGACAGCGACCCTTCTTACGCTTTTTGTCATTCCCGCAATATTCGTGATTTGGAAACGGCTCGCGCTCAATCGCGTGAACCGAGAGATCTCCCACACGATCCAGGAAGTGCCCCCTGCGCTTCCGGCAGAATAATACCCACAACCTTGAAACAGGAGCATCTGATGAAAACTTTGACTGCAATTTTGGCCCTATTGGCCGTGTCTACAACATCCGGCATCGCGCAAACGAACCACGGCATGGACCATTCCAACATGCCCATGTCTTCCGAACAGATGGAAGGTGCGGTCCACGCAAAGGCTTTGGTGAACTCAATTGGCGACGAAACCGCTAACGTCAGCCATGATCCGATCCCCGAGATCGGGTGGCCCGCGATGACGATGGATTTGCAGCTTCTTGAGAATGCCCAGATGATGGGTGAGATCAGCGCAGGTGACGAAGTCACACTGATGTTGGTCAAAAGCGATGATGGTATGTATGCGATCGGCGCGATCATGAAAAACTGAGTCTGTTGATGCGGCAGCTATTCACCAATGATGTGATTGTTCGCCGTTTCAACGACTGTAGGAAATTCTATGAACTAAGAGAAATGGAGTAGGAGCCACTCAAGAACCAAATCGTATTTCAACGATCTGTGGCTCTGCTCATAAGTTATCAGTCCATTGTCGGTTAAAGGCGCTTTAAGCAATTCGTTGACTGATTGAAGCTCCAAAGCTCAGAAAATCTTCCGGCTATACTGATTGAACAGAGCAATCCAGGCAAGCAGTACACAAACTGCCAACGCTTCGGTATCTCCGGCCCGCGCCACTGCAGTTAAACTGCGCAAAATTCTGGAGCTACTTGCGCAGCCCAGTGGAAATCTGACCGACAAGCAAATCCCACCTAAAACATTTCACAATTGGAATGTGTGTACTACATTGTCGCCGAGATGACTTCACGCGGCCATTCAACGGACCAGCGTCGAATTGTCTGGGGCGTTGCCTTGTTGGTTTTTGCTTCAGTCGAAAACGCAGCGCGGAGCGGTCAAAATGAGGATATCTCCAGGGCGACGACTTGGGAAAACGATACGACATGACAGCTAACACAAGAGAGCACTGGGACGATGTCTATGGCGAGAAGTTTGACACCCAATTGAGTTGGCACGAGGATGATCCAGAGATATCGCTTGAACTCATCGAGTTGATCAGAGTGTCTAAGCCTTCATCCGTCATCGACATTGGTGGAGGTACATCTCGTCTTGCTGGAGCGTTGCTTGCGAAGGGGCTCCATGACGTGACAGTTCTCGATCTATCGCAGGTCGCGTTGGACACGGCCCGGGAAAGGTTGGGGCGCGCCGCTGAAACAGTCACTTGGATTTCTGCAGATATAACTTCTTGGGTCCCCGATCGCAGATATGACGTCTGGCATGATAGGGCGGTTTTTCACTTTCTCGTGGATACATCGCAACGCGCGGCCTATCTGGAAAGCGTGAAGAAAGGGGTAAAAATTGGCGGCCATGTGATCATTGCTACGTTTGCACTTGATGGGCCGGAGACTTGCAGTGGTCTCCCTGTCGCCCGCTATAGTCCGAGCGATATCGCCGTGCTTTTTGAGGAACACTTTGAACTCGTCGCGCATCGCCATCACCTGCACCAAACCTCTTGGGGGGAAAGTCAGTCTTTCCAGTTCAGTGTTCTCCGCCGCTGCGTTTGAGCCCACACCTGAAACTGGCCCAAAGCGGTACGCTTCCAATAAGCTTTCGGGGCATGCCGATTGTGTTCACAAGTTACGTTTGGCCCTCAAAAACTGGCAGAACCACCTTAGCGCACAAGCCGCCAGTTTCCCCGTTTAGCAATTCTATCGTGCCACCGTGCGACTGGATGATCGTACGTGCGATCGACAGCCCCAAGCCGGTTCCGCCAGTCTCTCGCGAGCGGGATGTTTCAAGCCGCACGAATGGGTCGAATACCGCATCGAGCATATGCTCGGGGATGCCGGGCCCCTGATCCTGGATCAATATTTTTGCCTCATTCCCCTCTTGCATGACTGAGACGTTGGCCCGGGCACCATACCGGCAGGCGTTTTCAATGATATTGCGCAGAGCTCGCTTCATCAGCATCGGCCGAAGCGTGACGGCCGGATTGTCTGCGACCGATACTTCAACCGTGTCACCGGCTTGCACAATGTCTTCGGTCGTTTTGGTTACGAATTCACCAATTGGGACGGTACTGGAAGGTTCGCGCGTGGCCACGCCCTTGGCAAATGACAGGGTGGAGTCCACCATCTCCTGCATTTCCTCGATGGTCTCGATCAGATGGTCACGGGTCTCCTCTTCCTCCACCAGTTCGGCGCGAACCCGCAATCCCGTCAGTGGCGACCGCAAATCGTGACCCAGCGCCCCCAATAGTCTGGTCCGATCGGCAACATAGCGAGTCAGCCTATCACGCATATGGTTGAACGCCTGCGTCAAATCTCGCACCTCGGTCGGACCAGAAACCGTCAGTTCCTGGACGTCTTCACCGCGACCAAACTGGTCTGCAGCCAGTGACAGGCGGCGCAACGGGCCGGTCAGCCGTGTCAGTAGAAACCAAATGGCTGCTCCAAGAATTAAAGTTGCAGTGAAACCGAAGCTGACGAAGGACTGCAAAGGCCATTGCAGAGGAGGGTTATGGAACCGGGTATCCACGTTGAGCCATTGATCGGTCGTCAGAGCGATCGACAGCTGCATTTCAATTGCGGAAACGTGATCACGCATCATTGCCATGTGCATTTCAGCCATTGTAGACGGAACACCTTCAACCGGCAGCATATCGGGAGAGAACTCATGCAACTCTACCCGGATGGGACGGTTTTCATAGCCTGGCAGAATTCTGCGGATTGTGTTTTCGACCGTCCCACCAGCGCTATGTCCGGTGTGATCGACTGCGGGCGTATCTGTAAGGCTGAAACGCACCAGTGGAGAACTTGCCGCCCGCAGGATCGCGTCGTGCATCTCGGGTGGAGCTTCTTCAATCAGCCGCGCGATGTTTGCGGCGCGTCCGGCGGTTTCCAGGCCAAGGGCCATGTGCACTGCCATTGAGCGTTCGTCGACGAACAGCCACAGGCTGACCAGTTGCGCGGCAGCCAGCGCGGCGATGATCAAAAGGATAAGCTGACCGCGCAGACTTTGGGCAAAGGCTTTCATCCCGTAAGCTCGCTCACGTCGGTCGACAGGCAATAACCGCCACCTCTTATCGTGGTGATGAGCTTCGGCCGCGTTGGGTCAGCTTCGATCTTGCGACGCAAGCGGCTGACCTGGTTGTCGATCGTACGGTCGAACAAGTGCGGGCTGCGGCCGGCGGTCAAATCCAGCAGTTCGTCTCGCGACAGGAGTTTGCGGGGCCGCTGCAGGAATACGGCCAGCAGCCGGACATCGGCGGTGGTCAGACTTTCTTCGGCCCCTTCGGCGGATATCAAGGTGCGACTGTCGGCATCCAGAACCCAGCTTCCAAAGGCGATCCGTTTGCCGCTCAGATCGCCAGCCGGGGGGACGGTGGTTTCGGAACGCCGCAGGATCGCCTTGATCCGGGCCAGCAATTCACGTGGGTTGAATGGTTTGGGCAGGTAGTCATCGGCGCCGATCTCTAAACCCACGATACGGTCGGTGTCATCGCTGAGGGCTGTCAGCATCAGGATCGGCGGGCCACCGGCCGCGGACAGGCGGCGACAGACCGACAATCCGTTTTCGCCCGGCATCATGATGTCGAGTACGATAAGATCAATCCGACCGGCCGCCAGTCGTGCGTCCATCTCGGTTGCGTCGCGCGCGGTACTGGCGCGCAACCCATTCTTTTCCAGATAGCGGCTGACAGCATCACGGATTTCGCGGTGGTCGTCGACAATCAAGATATGTGGTGCTTCAGTCATGGCGCAATCATAAGCCCCGGCGCGGTACAAATCCCGGCTTTTTTGTATCCCTTTGTATCAGTTGGGCGGGCTGCGACACAACGATACAAACCGGGTTGAGCAGGGGGGTGGTGGCGCGACCGAGGGCGGCCATATGCTTTGTGTAGAAACAAAAACCCGAGAGGTGAAAGTCATGAAACGTACCTTCACGCTGGCCGCTGGAGCCATTGCCGCGACTTTGATGGCGCTGCCCGCGCTTGCCGCCGGTCAGCATGGCAGCAGCGCGCAGATGCAGGGCCATGAGGGCGGCATGATGCAGGGTGCGCCCGGCGGCATGATGGGCGATCACGCAGGCATGATGCAAATGATGGTGAAAATGCATGGCCAGATGATGGGCGGCAACTGGCTGGCGGTTCTGGACATGGACGAGGACGGTCGCCCGAGCGAATCTGAGATCGCCGAAGGTCTGAAGGCCCGGATGCAGGCGCATGACGTCAATGGAGATGGCAACCTGTCGATTGATGAGTTCGAAGCGCTGCATTCCGGGATGATCCGCGAAACCATGGTGGACCGATTTCAGCATCTTGATGCCAATGGCGATGGCGTTGTGACCACAGGGGAAATCGAGAAAGGCGCAAAGACGATGTCGCCGAAACACGGCATGAAGGCCTCGAAACCTGTGACAAAGGCTTCTGAAACCAACAACTGAAACGCAACCGTGTAGCCGGGTCATCGCACTCGGCACAAACCACTGAGGAACAAAGCGATGATGGGCTATGGCGCTGGAATGGGGTTTGGAATGATCTGGATGTTGCTGATCGCAGTGTTGATCGTTCTGGCGATCGTAGCGCTGATCAAATACATCGCTAAGTGACCTCGGAATCCGTCACTCCCGTTTAGGGGTGGAGGGCTATGTCATAGGAGGAACGAAAGCTGGAGGGCCTGCACAGCAATAGCCGTTTGGTTTTCATCGCGGTTTTGATCGCGTTGCTGATCGCCACCATCTGGTTGTGGCTGTCTGGCGCGTTGGACGCAGGACTATCGCGCGAAGTCATTACTGCGTGGGTGGATTGGGCCGGCCCGTTCGGACCCGTTGTCATCATCGGCTTCATGACAGCCGCAGTGGTTGCCAGCCCAATCCCCAGCGCTCCGATCGCTGTCGCTGCCGGGGTGGCATATGGGCATGGGCTGGGAACCGCATTGGTTGCTATCGGAGCGGAGTTGGGGGCGCTGCTGGCGTTCCTGATAGCCCGTTGGTTGGGGCGCGACGCGCTGCGCCAGTGGTTCGGCGACAAGCTGGACTTGGGGTTGCTTGGATCGCAGAATGCCCTGATGTTGACCGTGTTCACCAGCCGCCTGATGCCTTTCGTTTCTTTCGACATGGTCAGCTATGCCGCCGGTCTGACCCGACTTCAATTTTGGCGGTTCGCACTGGCCACCTTGGCTGGACTCCTGCCGGCCAGTTTCGTTCTGGCCCATCTGGGCAGCCAGATTACCGAAACCGCGACAGGCGGCACCAGCCTTGCGGTTATCGGGCTTGGGCTGTTGACGGGGGCGCCACTTATCTGGTTGGCTTGGAAACGCAAGATGCCTGTTGGCTCTTCAGACCACGAATTGAGCCAGATCAATGCGACCGGTCCAAGCGGCCCTAAACTGTTGGAGAATGGAGGAAACCCTAAGTGATCCGCGCACAATGGATATCAACTGCGACACGGACGGCCCGAGCCATGGGCCGGCTGCAGGTCCTGTTGATCTGTGCGTTGGTGGTTTCGATGCTGATCTCTGTTGTGCCGTCCCATGCCGGGCATGACATCGCGAAGGCCGCCACCCAGGCCGAGCTTGTGATCGATGACAGCGGTGGGTATCCCGCGTCTCATCCATCAGAAGAATTAGACTGCTCAGTGCACCCGGGCTGCTATGCGATGGCAGTTATGGCGGCACCTGAATTGCTCTCGATGCGTATTGCTACGCCCGTGGCGCCAGAACGGTTCCGGCCACGCGCAAGCCTGCCGGTCGCACCACTACCACATCCGCCAAACCTGTCCTGAACGTGACCGGCAATGGCTCCGGAATCGCTCCGGGGTCTTGCCCAAGCCGTTGATTGCGGCCCAACTCAGTTCAGGACACTTACCATGCTTACCATTCTGTACTTTTTCGTCACGGGCGTGGTGCTATTCGCACTGTTGCGCCTGACCTGTGGCCCCTGTGTGATGGGGACACAAGAACATCATCCCGGTGTTCCGGTGACAACCCTTGGCTGGGCGCTCAGCCTGTTTCTGGCCGCAACCTACCTGCTGTGCGTGGCCTTTGACCTGATCTTTCCAAGTTTTGCCATGTACCGGGCTTGGATCGGCCTGATGCCCGGAATGACTTGGCTCAGCCTGCCCTCATTCCTGTTGGGACTGTTATGGGCGTTTCTCTACGGCTGGTACGCCGCGTTGCTGTTCGGCGGACTGTTCAATGTCTTTGCGGCTCGCACAAAACTCAACTGATTGAAAGGACAAAGCCATGAAGGCCATCGCTCTGACCCTGCTTTTGACGCCCTTCCTGATGGCCGTCATCTACCGGATTTTTCTGCACGTGCCCGCCAATGCGCGCGTTTCAGTTGACGAAAGGAAACCTAAATGACCCTGTTCAATCTGGCCGCAGGCCTGTCCGTCGCAGCTTTGACTGCGCCTTCGCTCACGCTGGCGGCAACCGTGTTCATTCCCGAAGGCAGCGCGGACTCGGTTCTGGTGATCGACTCCGAAACCGGCAAGACCGTCGAGCGGCTGCCGAGGCTCGTGGCGGTCCATGGGCTGGCCGGCGCGCCCGGCTTTAAGTACCTGGTCGCGGGCAGCTACGCAGAAACCGAGGCCACAACGCCACCAAAACCCGAAGGTATGTCCAAGGATGAACACGCTGCGCACCACGCCAAGCGCGATGTCACTGCGTTGCCCAAAGACAAGGGGCGGAGCCTGCTGACGATCCTTGATGCGGAAACACGCGAGGTCGTCCGCCAGATCGAGGTTCCAGGTGCGGTGCATCACACTGCGGTGTCGCCCGACGGGCGGTTCGCGGTGGCGACCCATCCGGGCGGTGACGGTATTTCGATCGTCGATCTCGATAAGCTCAGCTTCCTTGGTTTCGTAGCAACCGGGCCAATGCCCAACTATGCGGTATTCGCGCCTGACGGCGACAGGGTCTATGTCACCAATACCGGCAATGGTACACTTAGCGAAGTGGATGTCGTCAAAGGCTTCGTCGTACGCAACATGCCCGTCGGCGAAGGCCCTGAGCATCTTGTACTTAACGCCACCGGCAGCGCCGCCTTCGTAGCCGACAGTGATGGTGGCAAGGCCTTCCGCGTAGATCTTGCCAGCGGTTCTGTCACCGAAACCTATGACATTGGAGGCGAGTTGCACGGGATCGGCCTGTCCGACCGCGAGGGCGTACTGTTCGTGGCCGCCAAAGGCACCGACCGGTTGTTGTCGATTGATCTTGCTACGGGCAAACAGCGCTCGACCAACCTGTCACCGGCACCTTATCACCTGACGACCATACCGAACTCAGGCAAAGTGATGGTATCAAGCCGAACCGAACCGAAGGTCTGGATCGTCGATCAAGTCAGCCTGACGGCTATTACCGAAATGCCGATACTGGGTGAGGGCCACCAGATGGTTGTTCTGCCCTGAAGGACTGTGCCCGGCATTGCGTAATTAAACGGCTCTACGACCAAAGCTTAAACCAGGGAGCAGAACATGACAGAAGACCACGACATCAGAATCCACGCGAACGGCCCGACCGAGGTCGCTTACGTCTGCCCCATGCATTCTGACGTGCGTCAATCTGGGCCCGGCGACTGTCCCAAATGCGGGATGCACCTTGTGCCCGAGGGCGAGGTGGATGCGCATGCGCATCACCACCATTCCGCGCATCATGGCGCGACGGACGAGAACGGTGAATATGACATCGTTCCGACAGGCTATGACGGACCCGTATATACCTGCCCGATGCATCCGCAGGTGCGGCAAACCCATCCCGGGTCCTGTCCACTCTGCGGCATGGGGTTGGAGCTGGAAAGCGCGGCGATGGTGGACGAGGGGCCGAACCCGGAACTGGTGGATTTCACCCGGCGCCTATGGGTAGGTGCGATTCTGACGCTTCCACTTTTGGTTTTCACGATGGGCCCCTACGTTGGGCTGTCTGGTGTGCGAGAGATTTTTGGTGAGCGAACAACCCTATGGATTGAACTGATACTTGGCACTCCGGTTGTTCTTTGGTGCGGTTGGCCATTTCTGGAACGAGGGTGGAATTCGTTTCGCACCATGAACCTGAACATGTTCTCGTTGATTGCCATGGGGGTTTCGGCCGCGTGGCTGTTCAGCGTTGTCGCCGTATTGATGCCCCACATATTTCCGGACGGTTTTCGAGATTCAGAAGGCCATGTTGGGGTCTATTTCGAAGCGGCCGCAGTTATCGTTACACTTGTTCTGCTCGGGCAGGTGATGGAACTGCGGGCACGCGAAGGCACAGGAAAGGCAATCCGCGCTTTGCTGGACATGGCCGCAAAGACCGCCCGCATTATCCGCCCTGACAGCAGTGAAGAGGAAATTCCGCTTGAAGAAGTACAGGTAGGTGACCGCCTTCGCGTACGCCCCGGCGACAAGGTGCCAGTAGACGGCATTGTACTCGAAGGGCGCTCATCTGTTGACGAAAGCATGATCTCTGGCGAACCGGTTCCGGTCGAAAAGGTACAAGGCGAGCCGGTCACAGGGGCCACAATCAACGGCACCGGTAGCCTTGTGATCGAAGCAACCCGAGTGGGCTCTGACACAATGCTGTCCCAGATTGTCGAAATGGTGGCCAACGCGCAACGCTCGCGCGCACCAATTCAGAAATACGCTGACAAAGTGGCGGGCTGGTTTGTACCGGCGGTCATAAGTATAGCTGCGCTGGCCTTTATTGCATGGGCAATTTGGGGACCGGCTCCGGCGCTCTCCTACGCCTTGATCGCAGCGGTGTCGGTACTGATCATAGCTTGCCCGTGCGCGCTTGGCCTGGCCACTCCGATGTCGATCATGACGGCCACGGGGCGCGGGGCGCAGGCCGGAGTGCTGATCAAAAATGCCGAAGCGCTGGAGCGGTTCGAGAAGATCGATACTTTGATCGTCGACAAAACTGGCACGCTGACCATGGGCAAGCCAAAGCTTGTGGCTGTATTACCCGAACCTGGCCATGACGAGGTCGAGGTGCTGCGGCTGGCCGCAACGCTGGAGAAGGGCTCGGAGCACCCGTTAGCTGAGGCAATCGTCACAGGAGCCGAGGAACGTGGCGTAGCCCTGTCCGACGCCAGTGACTTCGAGGCGGTGACTGGTAAAGGCGTGAAAGGCACGGTGGATGGCCGCCCCGTCGCGCTCGGCAATCTGAAACTGGTCACCGATCTCGGACTCGAGGCGGCCGAACTGACGGCCAAGGCCAATGCGCGTCGGGATGACGGCGAAACGGTGATGTTCGTGATGCTTGATGGTTCAGTGGCGGGGTTGGTCTGCGTCGCCGACCCGGTCAAGGAAACAACACCAGCCGCACTCAAGGCGCTGCACGAACTGGGTTTCCGGATCATCATGGCGACTGGCGACAACGAACGCACTGCAAAGGCGGTGGCCGAACGTCTGGGTATCGATGAGATTCGAGCCGACGTACTGCCCGAGGACAAGGCCCGCATAATTCGCGAACTGCAGGAGAAAGGCGCAAAGGTCGCCATGGCGGGTGACGGAGTGAACGACGCACCCGCGTTAGCGCAGTCCGATGTGGGCATCGCCATGGGGACCGGTGCCGACGTGGCGATCGAAAGTGCAGGCTTCACGCTGGTCAACGGAAGCCTTGATGGCATCGTGCGCGCCCGTAGGCTGGCCCGCGCTACCATGCGCAATATCCGGCAAAACCTATTCTTTGCCCTGATCTACAACGCCTCGGGCGTTCCGGTGGCGGCGGGTCTTCTGTTCCCGCTTTTCGGCATCCTGATCAGCCCGATGTTTGCGGCCTTCGCTATGAGTGCTTCATCGATTTCAGTGGTGTTGAATGCGCTGCGATTGCGGGGGGCGAAGATTTGAGCACGCACGAGCATAGTACCCACGGCGCCAGTGGCGCGCTGAAGCCCGGATCAATCTCGCTGACCGGAGCCGTCGCCATGGGGACCGGCGTGATGATTGGCGCTGGGATCTTTGCACTTACCGGACAGATCGCCGGGCTGGCGGGGCCATGGTTTCCGCTGTCCTTCGTGGTCGGGGCCGTGGTGACGGTTTTCAGCGCCTATACCTATATCGCCATGTCCAACGCCTGGCCCTCATCAGGCGGCATCGCCATGATCCTGACCAAGGCATATGGGCCCGGGGCGGTTGCGGCGGCGGCCTCGCTGCTGATGGCACTGTCGATGGTGATCAACGAAAGCCTCGTCGCGCGTACTTTCGCGACCTATGCGCTCCGCCCGTTCAACATCGAGAGCGGACCGCTGGTGTCTTTGGTCGCTGTTGCGCTGATCGTCTTTGCCTATGCGGTGAACCGGTCGGGCAACCGGTCGGTGGGGTTGTGGTCGATCATCATGTCGGCGCTCAAGATAGGCGGGATCGCAATATTCGGCATCGCCGCACTTTGGGCTGCGGGCGGAACCTGGCAGGTTCAGGGCTCGGAACCGGCCGCGCCGCTGGGGTTCGTCGCCTCGGTAGCCCTGTCGATCCTCGCCTTCAAGGGCTTTACCACCATCACCAACAGCGGGGCCGAGATCGTCGACCCGCACCGCAATGTCGGGCGCACCATCATGATCTCGATCGCGATCTGCGCGGTGGTCTACCTGCTGGTCGCCCTTGCCGTCGGTGTCAGCCTGCCGCCCGAGCAAATCCGCGCGGCGCAGGACTATGCCCTGGCCGAGGCTGCCAGGCCGGTGCTGGGGCAGGGCGGGTTCTACCTGACCGTGGCGCTGGCGATGGTGGCGACGGCCTCGGGGCTGATCGCCAGCGTTTTCGCTGTGTCCCGGATGCTGGCGATGCTGACCGACATGAAGATGATCCCGCACAGCCATTTCGGCATGACGGGCAGCATCCAGTCTCACACGCTGATCTACACGGTCGTGATTGCGGGCCTGCTTGCGGTGTTGTTCGACCTGTCTCGCATCGCCTCGTTGGGGGCGTTCTTTTACCTGGTGATGGACATGGCGGTGCATTGGGGTGTCTGGCGACGCTTGCGCGGTCAGATCAAAGCCCGTGGATGGGTCTTGCTGACCGCCCTGGCGCTGGACTGCGTAGTCCTGACCGCGTTCACAATACTCAAGCTGCGCTCCGACCCGATGATCGTAGTATATGCCGTTGCTGGCATCGGCTTGGTCTTCGTCTATGAGCGCATCTTTCTCAAACAATGGATCATCGAAAAGGAGACAAATCAGCTATGACCCAATCAAATTTCGACGAAACCCGCGCCACACAGGAGACGACCGAAAGGGTCAGCTCTGACGTAACGGCCGAAGCGCCCAAAACCGAAGATCAGACGGCCAACGGTGCCAAGCGTAATTGGCTCCCGGTTGTCATTGCGATCGCGTTGGGCGCCGCTGTTCTGGGCTGGGAATACCGCGAGACACTCTATCCTTTGCTCAGTTCTCCGTTGCTGTTCTTGCTGGTCTGCGTGGGCATGCATTTCTTAATGCATCGCGGCCACGGCAAACACTGAGAACGGCGCCCTGTATGGCTGGCGGCTTTGCGGCAAGAACACTGCGCAACAAGGAGCAGCAACGGCCAACTGATCAGAACAAATTTGTAACCCAATAAGGAAGGGAAATTGCCATGTTAGCAAATCCAATTCGGAGAGCAGCAACTGAACTGCACCTGACGGCCGGTGCACTAACTGTAAAGGCATTGCACGGTGACACCGACGAAGATCACTCTGATGAATAGGGAATGGGGCATCGCGGTGAAGAAGAGGACCAAGGCGACTGATCCACCTCGTCCGAGTCCTATCATTCGATGAACCCGTCCTGACGCACAGGAGGAACAATATGTCTGAATTTTCTGAAAGACAGGCACCTTCAGAGCCTGAAACTCGGCGCGATTTCTTATACTTCGTCACCGGCGGTGCCGCCATCGTGGCCACGGGCGCGGCGGTCTGGCCACTTGTTAACAGCATGAACCCCAGTGCAGACATCTCCGCCCAAGCCGTTGTCGACATAGATCTTGAAGGTGTCGGACCAGGAACGAGGATCACTGTTAAATGGAAAGGCAAGCCGATCTTTATCGACCACCGGACTAAAGAGCGGATCGCGCTGGCGATAGCAGAAGACGATGCACCAATGATCGACCCGCAACCTGACGCCGAGCGCGTACAGCGACCGGAATGGCTGGTAGTTATTGGCGTTTGCACCCATCTGGGATGCATACCACTCGGGCAGGGCGGCAGCGAACCCACCGGAGACTGGGACGGTTGGTTCTGTCCGTGTCACGGTTCACATTACGACACGTCTGGCAGAATTCGGAAAGGCCCCGCGCCCCGCAACCTCGATCTGCCCCCTTACGAGTTCGTCACCGACACACGGGTCAAAATTGGGTGACGGCGCGGTGAACTTTGTTCAGAGGCGCGTGCCTCACCAAGTTCGTTTGTCAGTCCTCGAATATCCCTCGATCAGCGCCGCGATGCTATGTGGCGGAATTCGACATGTACCCCGCTTTCTGGAGTTTTCGAGAAGAGACCTCGCCGTCATGTTCTGAACGGAACAATTCTAATCGCTGCGCTCAACGTTTTCTGCTTCGCCCATGTTTAGACATGCCATCTTGCCTTTTGACAGGATCGCATCTGAATTGCGGGTTGAGAGGAAACGCTTTGGTCCTGAACAAGGTGCTATTTCAACCCCGTGTCAGCCGCGCGGCGATCGCGACCTGTCCCAGCGCGGCCAGGATCGCAGCGATGAACACGGCTTCGATGGCGATCATGCTGACCACCACACCGCCCACAAGCGGCGCCAGCGCCGCCGGGGCCGCAAAGCTGTTGAACCACGCGGAATAGGCCGGGCGGCGGTCGTCGGGCGAGATCTCCAGCAAATAGCCGAGATAGCCGATGGTCACCCCGTTCATCATCGCGCCGATCAGGAAGAACAGCACCGCGAAACCGGTCAGCCCCGAACCCGTGACCACAAGCAGCAAAACCAGCACCGGAGGTCCGAGACGCACCAGTGCCACTATCCCCAGCAGGCGCAATTTGCCCGCCTGGTCTCCGATGTGGCCCCAGAGCGGATTCGAGGCCAGCGCGCCGACAGTCTGCGCCGCCAACAGCGTTCCGACATCCGCCGCCCCGAGGCCGCTGCGGCTGGCGGCAACGACATAGAACGGCAACGCCATCAGCGTCGCTGCACCAAGCCATTGGAAGATCAGGAACAGCCGGAACCGGTGGTCCTGCCGCAGCGTCGAGAAACCTTCGCGCAGAAATCCAGACAGATTGGCAGGACGGTCCCGTGGCGCCCTTGCAGCGGTAGCGGGCTCACCCGCGGAGACAAAAAGCGTCGCAGAGACGATCATCAGCACCGCGCCGAGCCAGAAGATCAGCGCATAGGCCCTGAGCGGCGGCATCACGTCGAGCGCGTGTCGCAGAAAGCCCGCCACCAGAACCGCCAGAACACCGCCGCCGAAAAAGCGCCAGGCCAACATCCGGCTGCGGCGCTCGGACGGGATCGCCCGGCCGACGATGTCGTTGTAGGGCACCGCGACCACGCCGCTGACAAAGGCATAGACCGTCCACAATCCCAGCATCCCGAGCGCCAGCGGAACCGGAGGCCAATCGACCTGAGGCCAGTCGGCCCCCCACCACAGAAGAATACCGATCATCGCGACCGTGATCGCCCGCCCATAGGCACCAAGGGCGTAGAACGGCATCCGCCGATCGGTGCGCTCGGCGAGGTAGCCCACCGCGAACTGGGGCAGCAGCCAGCCAAGACGCAGGACCGTGCTGGCATAGCCCACGGCCAGCGCGCTACCGGTCAGCATATGCACCAGACTGGCCACCACCGTCGCGCTGTCCACCGCCGCCGACCCGCCCTGAAACACCGCACCAGCACCGGCGATGCGCCAAAATCTCGTGTCTTCGGGATTACGCCTTGCCATTCGCCGCCTCTGCCTCCGCCCGGGCGCGGCGGATGTCGATGCCGCTCTGCCACAACACCGTCAGGCCGATCCCGACCACCAGAAGGATCGTCAGCACATAGTTGAACAGGATCATCAGAAGGGCGGTTTCGTCCGGAACGCCAAGCACCTTGAGCGCGAACCCCGCCCCAAAGACAAAGCTCGCCGGGATGCGCACGAAACGACCCAGAACCATGGCGAACCCGGCAAACACCATCAGGAACAGGTAATCCCACGCGCTCAGCACCACGCCAACCGCCAGCCCGGCCCACAGGAAATGGGTTGTCGCCACCAGCTTACCCGCAATGGCTGCGGCAATGGCGGCGACGCGGCGGGCCCGTGCCTGTGGCCAGACGATCCCTTCACCGAGCGCGGTGCGCAGATACGCGCCATCGGCCCCGATGCGGGCGGCAGCCCAGTCGAAGAGTCGGCAGACCAGAGGGTCCTCGCTCAGAAGTGACGCGCGGAACCGGAACAGAACCCAAAGCAGGCTGCCGAAAAGCATCAGGTTCAACAGGCCCGCAACGCTCAATCCCAGCCGCAGGTCACCCTCGATCTGTGGAATCTGGCCGGCGGCGGCCACCGCTCCGGCAAAAAGGGCGAAAACGACGCCGTCGAGGAACCGGGTGATGATCGCGGTTGCAAGCACGGTCGCCATCTTCAAGCGGTCGAGCCGGGCAACCAGCCAGGCCCGGACCAGCGGGCTGATGCCGAGCGGGACAAGGACATTTGCGCCATAACCTGCCAGTAGCGCCCCCGTCAGCCGCAGGGTGCCGACGGGTTTCACGTCGAACAGGATCTGCCGCCACTTCCAGCCGCTCATCAGCTGCTCCAGCAGGATGGTGGCGGCAAGAATCGCGATCCAGAACATGTTGGCTCCGCGCAGGCCCTGCAGAAACAGCGCAAAATCGAGGCTGCCGTAGAGCGCAAACACCAGATAGAGCGCCAGGGCGGAGCCGAATATCGGCAGCAGCCACCGTTTCAGGAAGGTCCGCATTTGACATCCTCGCAACTACCAAGACCTCAATGTTTTAACCTCCGTATCATGATACGGTGTCAAGATGACGGTGACGGAGGGAGACCGCGATGCAACCACTCAAGATCGGCCAGGCCGCGCGCGAGACCGGGATAGGCGTCGAGACGATCAGATTTTATGAAAAGAAGGGCCTTGTCACTCAGCCGCCGCGCCCAATTGACGGCGGCGCGCGGGACTATGGTGGTGACACGCTTTGGCGGCTGAAATTCATATCCGGCGCTAAGAAGCTCGGATTTTCGCTGGCAGAAATCGCGGAAATTTTGGAGTTGCGCACGGCACCAAATACCGAGTGCGTCGCGATGCAGGCCAGAGCGCGCAAAAAGCGGGACGAAATTCAGGAACGGATCGAAGGGCTTGCACGGTTGAGGAACAATCTGGACGAGCTGATCGCGGCGTGTCCGGGGCGTGGTGGAATTCAGAACTGTTCGATCGTGGGCGCCATAGAACGCAGCAGTGAGAAATAGGCGCAATTCCGGCCTTGAACGGAGGGTAGCGGCGTTGCTTGCGAACCGGGTTATTGCCAAGCAGGACCCAGAACGGCAGGTGCAGCGAAAAAAGGAGAGCGAGGGTTCCGCTTCCGAGCAGAGTTTGCGCCAGATCATTGTGAGAAATCCCTGCGTCGCCCAGAAAGCCATATCTGATGAGTGTCGGAGGGTGACGGACAAGTCGGCCCTGTAAATGCGGTCCAGCTTTTATCCTACCGGTGCGATTTTATATCGGTTTAAGACAAGTTTACCCAAGAGGGAACATGACAATGAATAACCTGAGCCGCCGCCGCTTGATGCAAGGAGCCGCGGCAATTGCGTGCAGCGCGGCGCTTCCCGCCTTCGCGAAAACCGGTCCCTCAATCCATGTCCTGAAGGATCCGAATTGTGGGTGCTGCGGATCGTGGATCAAAATCATGCGGGCGGAAGGTTTTGAAGTAGGCGTGGAAAACAGTGCTTGGGAGGCCTTGAACGCTTACAAAACCGCCAATGGGATTCCGGAGGGCATGATGTCATGCCACACGGGTCGCGTGGAGGGCTACATGATCGAAGGACACGTCCCATCCGCTGACATTCGGCGCCTGCTGGGCGAACGCCCGAATGCTGTCGGACTGTCGGTTCCGGGAATGCCTTTCGGCTCACCGGGCATGGGGCCGGAAAGTGAACGCGAAGCCTTCGACGTCTTTCTGATCCGCAAGGATGGAACCACAGAGGTGTTCGCCAGCTACCCGGCCGCATAATTTCCCGATGGCGCTGGCAAGATCCTGACAAACACGGCGCTCGCTTCTGCTGCCTGGTTTACGTGACATTCTTCACGGCAAACCAGTTGATCCGTGACTTCACGCCTGCCTTGTCCTACCGGGCAAGTTCCAGCCTACGGTGAAAAAATACCTGCGTCCGCAAAGCCTGATGACCGGCTTTGCGGACAAAACCGACATCCCGGTCGCCGTATCAACCGCAGCATTTGTCGCCCGCCTGAATTGGCGGGCATGGGGCCGATCCGTAGGAACAGTAGACGCAGCAATCGCCGGGAAGTGGCTTCAGGACTTTTCCGCAAGATGTGCATTCGTAGAACCACTGGCACGCGTCTGTTGGCATCGTTTCAGGCCTTGAATGTCCACATTCCGGGCAGATGATCGTGCTGACAAGGTTCGGGTGCTTTTCACTCATGGCGTCACATCAAGGTTATCAGGAAATCATTTATTCGGATTTCGTTGAGTACGATAACCCAAGCGATGGTCGTTAACGCAAAACTGCCTGTCAGCCACCATTTGAGGCGGTCGAGTGAACCATGGCGGTACGCGACGATGCCAGAGAGAAACAGCAGGGCCGTCGAACCGCCGAGCACGTAATAACTCGCGGCGGCAATCTTGCCAAATACGGCCAGCCAGCCCCCTCCCAAGCCAAGTAAAATCAAGGCCATCGGCAAGATGCAGCAGGTCGCAACGCCAAATGCGGTAAACGATCCAAGAAAACTCGCCCCTACAAACTTGCTCATAGTCTGCTTTCTCCGACTTTGACGATCTTGAGCGGAAGCCGGTTCGGCTTCCTCGATTTTTGCTTCGTGCGGTTTGCGAAATTCGACATCATGACCGACAATATGCATCCTGTAGTGGCTACAGGTTCAAGGGAAAGGTCATCACATGATTGCGATTGGCGAAGTGGCGAGATTGACCGGCCTGTCGGTCGAGACGATCCGCTACTACGAACGGGAAGGCATAGTCGAGAAAACCGGTCGAACCGCCTCGGGGCGCCGCGCTTACACGGAACGGGAAATATCCGAGCTCAGATTCATCAAACGCTGCCGCGATCTTGGCTTCACTATTCAGGATGCATGCGCACTTCGCGAATTGTCCAAAGCGCCGGAGCAAGCCTGTCGTGACGCCGAAGACGTCGCAACAAAACATCTCGACAAGGTCAGGTCAAAGATCGCCGCTCTCCAACGGCTGGAGCAAGCATTGGTAGAACTTGTGCAGACCTGTACTGAAGGAGCAGCATGCCCCCTGCTAACGGCGTTGCTCAACGAGCCTGTCGTCAAAGATGTCATTAGCGGTCACTAATTGCAGCGCCCGGAAAAACCGAAACTGCCTGTCTCAGTTTGGGGAGGAGCGGCTTCATTGTCCCAGTATTTCGTAACCTTAAGCGATGACGGCCGATCTGTGTTGTATTTTTGTTGAATGAGAGAATTGCGATCAGCTTACCCTCTAGTTCGCGCTGTTAGCTATGCCGGACTGGTGATGGCGTGGATGCTCTGATGCTGTCAACTAAGGAAGAAATACCAAAGAATCTGCAAATTTTTGCCGCTTTACCCCTAGAGGCTAAGAAGCAGTTGCAATGCCTCAAGGCACATGAAGGCTTGGAATAAAATACATTGGCCCCGGAAGTTTGGATACCTTCGAGGAACGAGCATGGAGAAGGCAGATATGACAAATCCCACGTTAGTTCAGAGAATGTTATCGAAAAACCTGCTGGGTTATCTCCCAATGATCTGTTTTATATGCAGCTTTTTTGTGTCTGCCGCTACATTACAAGCCTCTGAGCTTCCCTCGATCGGTCTTGACAGAAAGATTGAAGCGCCATCCGGTGCCAAAACACTATGCAAAGATTACTCTTGGGCGTGCGCGAGCGCTCGTAGTTCTGGTCTGTCCGTGGCACAAGAAAATCAGATCGTTAAAACGATCAACACGCGCGTCAATCGGAGAATCCGTGCCGTTTCGGATCAAAGCCAATACGGGACAAAGGAATACTGGACACTGCCGACGCAAGGGTCAGGAGATTGCGAAGACTTCGCTTTGCAAAAGAAGTTTGAACTTGTGCAGAACGGTGTGGATCCTACGAAGCTACTAATCGCGACCGTCTTGGACACCAATCGCAATGGCCATGCTGTTCTAGTCTATCGCTCGAGTGAAGGCGATTTGGTTCTGGACAATGTTACCAACAGGATCAAAACGTGGAAGGAAACAAGGTATCTTTTCCTACGAATACAGGACCCGATTCACCCTGATCGTTGGGTACAGGTTTCTAGCGGCTAAACCATTGGGTAGACATTGGTTGCCTCTCGCAATTGATGTCACGACCTGCATTGTTCTGGGCGCATAGTTGAGTTTCGATGCTCAGTCCGACTCGTCCATCTGCTTGTGTTTGCACCATTGCGTGTGAACGAATTCGATCCGCGCGCCAGATATCTCGGAGGTGTCGTATTGGCCTACTGTTGGGATTCCGCAAGCCATACACGTAGACAATGGGCGCGTTTCCGCAGCGAAACCTTCCATTTGACCCGCTCAGATTGGAGTATCTCCGTCAAGTAAAGGCCACCGGGTCGAGCGCGTTACGGCGAAGATATCGAACGCCTGATTAGGACGACCATGGAGGCCGTTCATCTACTTTAGGGAAGAACGCAATTATCCCCCAAGGATAAGGGGAAATGCGACGGCTCCGGCACTGCGTCGATGACATTGGAGGAGTTCGAAGACTGGCTGCACCCGGAGATATGCCGTTATCACAACACCCATCACACCGGGTTGCGGCGAGAACCGATGGCGGCATGGGCGATCCTCGGTTGTAGTGACGCAGACAGAAAAGTTGTTAATGCCGAGGCGTTTCGCATCAGCGTACTTCCTTTTGAATGTCGTCGGTTGTCGCTACGCATTCAGTCCCATGATCGGTCGTGGTAACCGAAAGGTAACCATCAAGCACGAACCCCGCTATATGTCCCGGATCTAGACTGTAATTGACGATAGAACGAACCTAGTTACGCGCAACAAGAACCTGTCGCGTCTCGGAATTCGCCTTGGGAGGCGCGGTGCGCGCGGACCTGAAAATAGGCGTGTCATGGCGAGCCGATCCCGGAGGCAATGCTGTTTCAGATTATTGAAGAACAAAGATGTTTCGCGTGAGCTGTTTCCACTTCATCGCCTACCACCTGCTTCAGCTCAGTCTCACGTAGAAACTTAAAAATTTTTTCGTCTGATGGTTGCTTCTTCGCCCTGCCAAATCCCCGTCTCGCACTCGGTGTATTTGCAAAGTTTTCGAGGGCTAGGGCTCATGTGTCCTTCCTGCCTGAGTATGGACTCTTTTCCAGACTTAGAGTCAAAACACGTATTGAAACTGAGCTAACAACCGACCAGCAAATATGAAATCTCAGATGGAAGTTCTCGATCAAGGATCAGCCTGACGCATGTGCCTACCTAACCTCACGCTTTGCAGAACCTGCCGCGACGCGGATTCCACCCTTTATGATCAATTAGCCGCAACGCTGGAGGCATCGGGGGTGCAAGCCGAGTTGCAGCAAGTGGATTGCATGTCCGGTTGTCACCGACCACAGACGTTGGCGGTGCGACAAAGCGGCAAGACCGCCTATCTTTTCGGTGAGGTTACGGTTGTCGATCTTCCGGACATAATGATCTTCATGCGGATGTATGAGGACAGTACTGACGGCGACTTCGCTGACGCCAGGAAGCTAGGTAAGCTACGTTTCAAGGCGATTGCACGTATACCGGCACAAAAAAGATAGCCAACATGCAACTTGCCGACCAAAGCTCCGGTGTCGAGTTTTCAGCTTACAGTTTGTGTTTTTCGACTTAGCCTTCTGCACTGAACGGCTAAAATCTAAACCAAGCCTGCCATTACCTAAGATTGACCGCTGCAGAATACTATGATGTCGCTTTCGTACTTGACGGAACAAAGCACTATGGAACAATAAAGGCTTCTACGGTGTCCAAAGGTGCCTACGCACTGGGACTGAAACGGGAATGAGGACGGTGCACCAAACTACCGCACTGAAGCCTTGACCGCCCCCGCGACTGTGAGCGGCGAGCGGCCTTCCAATACCACTGGCGTAATGGCGCTGGGAAGGGGGAAGTCTGCTGTGACCTGCGAGTCAGGAGACCGGCCGTAGGATGGACACAACATATGCCGTCGGGTGTGACGGCGAGGAGGATTAAAATGACGACAAAAACGATCAAGGCATCCGCCGCTGGCGCATCCTTTCTGCCTGCAGTATTCGCCGTGGTTCTGGGTCTAGGGATCATTACCGTGACTGGCCATGTTCAGGCTTCTGGCCTGCATGACGCGGCTCATGATGTGCGCCACGCAACTGGCTTCCCCTGCCACTAAAACAATGTTCAGTCGTATTCTGACCAGCGGCTTGTTCGCTGGTGCAGCAGCGGGGCTGATTGCCGCCCTTCTGCAGTTGTATTTCGTGCAGCCAGTGCTACTTCACGCCGAGCTCTATGAGGGCGGCGACCTGGTGCATTTTGGCGCTGATCCCGTAACTGCGCATCCCGACCTGCCCGGCATGTTCGCCGAGCCGATGCGCGATGGTCTCAGCATTATCTTCACCATGCTTACCTACACCGGCTATGCGCTAGTCCTGGCGGCGCTGATGTCAGTAGCCGAACGTCAGGGGCATGAGATCAACGGCCGCACCGGCCTGCTTTGGGGTCTTGCGGGCTTTGTCGCCTTCCACTTTGCTCCTGGCTTGTCACTGGCTCCAGAAGTTCCCGGCGTAGCGGCAGCAGATGTGGGAGTGCGTCAGATCTGGTGGACGGTCACCGTTGCCGCAGCCGGCGTAGCCATGTGGCTGATTGCCTTTGGAGGTAACCTGGTAAGCTACCTGATTGCGGCCGTGCTGCTAATGGTACCGCATATTATCGGGGCCCCTGAGCCTGAGAGTTTCTCTGGGCCGGTTCCGACCGAGATCGGGGCGCTTTTTGCTGCCCGGGCCTTCGGCATCGGCATGGCCGCCTGGGCACTCTTAGGCAGTTTCACCGGCCACTTCTGGCAGACAGAAGGCAAGCGCGCAGGCGCTGCAGTCTGATCGCGCTCCTCCATTGCTACCCCGCTGGTTACACCGGCGGGTTTTTTTTATTGAGGATGACAAGATGTCCCGTTCTCTTGCTCTCTTTGCCATCGGACTTGTCTTTGGCGGCGGTGCTGGCTTTGTGATTGCCGCCAGCAGCGGTAGCACCTTTGAGAGCCATGACCATACTGACCCGGCCCAACACGGCGGCAACATGGAGATGGCAGCGCACGACCACTCCGCTGCCACTAATCTGCCTGCCGACAGCGACGCCCCCAGTGTGGCGATCCAGATGATTAAGGATCCTATGGCGGGCTGGAATCTGCGTGTGACACCGCAGAACTTTCGCTTTGCTCCGGAAAATGCCTCCACGGCTGACGTTCCAGGCGAAGGTCACGCGCATGTTTATATCAACGGCGAAAAGCTGGGCCGCCTTTATGCCAATTGGTTACACCTTCCGTCGCTCCCCGATGGCGATGTTGAAGTAAAAGTTTCTCTCAATGGCAACAGCCACAGCCCTCTGATGGTTGAGGGTGTGCCCGTGGAGGCCAAAGTGACCGTGCAGCCTGACGGCGATGACTCCTGATTGACATTCCTGGCTGAGAAGACAACTACGCGGATTCAGCGGGTCTAAGCGGCAAGTACAGCGTGCGCGCGGGTTTTTGCCGCTCTGTATCCAAGGACAGATAAGCTGTTGCAAAGCCGCGCCGAATTCCCGTCTTGTTCCTTTGGCTTGCATCGTCGGAAACCGAAAACATGAAGCAACTACAATGGGCATTTCGGTTCTTTCCATTGCTTTTTTGACCCAGTCCAAAGCAAACTCGATCAAATCAGAGTTCACGCCACCGCGCACCTGATCGACTGGATAAACTAAGCGTTACCTGAAACCTCTTGAAGCTCTAGCTGCTAGAGGCTTTAAGACTCGAATTTGATCGTGAAAATGCGATGCAAATACATTGAACTTGTGAACCAGGCTGAGATCTATGCTGACAAGGCGCTATTTCATTCAATCAACCACTGCGCTGTTTTCCGCGTCTGCGGCCAGTCCATTGATCGCCAAAACATGGCCAACCTCGTCGCAAAAGACCTATTGGGACAGCCAGGTCACGCCATTTGATTACGATCCAGCGACCTCAAATCCATGGGGCGTTCATGACCGTTTTTTACCACGACGTGTCGTAGCAAATGATGGTTTGGTTCCTGGTGACATCCATGTCGATGCGGTCGCGCGCTATCTTTACCATATCGAGGAAGGCGGGACCGCAATGCGCTATGGCGTTGCGATCGCGCGAGGGAACCTTTACGAGCCCGGAACCTATGCTATCCGGCGCAAGGTCGAGTGGCCACATTGGACGCCAACGGCTTCAATGATCGAGCGCAACCCCGAATACGCGGAATTTCGGGATGGTATGGAACCCGGGCCAAGTAATGCTCTCGGCTCTCGAGCCCTTTATCTATACGTTGGAAATCGAGATACATATCTCAGAATTCACGGCACGCCTCAGCCTAGAAGCATCGGTGGTCGCGCAAGTTCTGGATGTGTTAGAATGATCATGGCCCATATCAATGATCTCTACCCACATGTAAGAATCGGCTCGACCGCATATTTATACTCGGCCGAAGATAGCGTCACAGCCCGCTCATAAATTTTGGGCAGCGTAGGTGGACGTCGTCGCCCTCTTTTTTATCAGGCGTCTCGCGCGGCGCAGATCGGAGCGCCATTCGTCGCGCGCAATGGTACCAATGTCGTCTCGACAGGTCCGCTGTGCTCATACCAGAAGCAATTGTCTTCTGGCAAAAGGCGTGCCGTGGCCAGATCCTGCCCCGGCCCTGCCAGCGCAACGACTGAATCTGGCACGTTGCCTGGTTCAAGTGCTTTGCTTTTGGCCCCAGTGAACTGGGCTGAGCAACCGGCAGTAATCGAGACTAACGTGATGGTAATTGCGATCCGTTTCTGCATTGACCTGTTCCAGAATTTTTTGCGTCCTCTGCGACTAGATTGCATCCACGCGACCAGCCCGCAAGAAGGAATGGAGTGTCGGTATCACGCGCAAGGAACCCGGATGCTAAAAAATTCAGAAAGGTATTGAAGCTCTAGTTACTGTAGGAACTACTTACAAAGGACCATAGAGATTCTTGAGGTCCGATCATGTCATCCGATACCCATAGCCACGACCATGGCCACGAAAACAAACATGGTCACCACGCATGCAGTAGTGGCGGGTGTGGCGCCATCGCCCCCGCCGGTCCAATTCCTGACGGCGGTAGAAGCTTTCAGGTCTCTGGCCTCGATTGCGCCGAAGAGGTTGTGATCCTGAACCGGGTTATCGGCCCGAAAGTTGGTGGTGAAGAGCATCTCGCTTTTGATGTCATCAACAGTCGAATGACGCTTCTTGAAAGTGCTGCCAAGCTTTCTGACGAAGACGTCATGCTGCTGGTTGCCTGCACCGGTATGAACGCCAAACCTTGGGATGACGGAAATGCCGCCCTGGATCAGGCGGCGCATATTGCGCGTCAGCGACGGTTCACCACACTCAGCGGAGGTTTTTGGGCGGCAGGCTTTGGCTGGCACATCTTCGAAACAGGCATGGGCGGAGCGCTTGGACTGTTTTCGGGACATGGTGAGGTTCCGATGCCTTTGCCCGAGGCCACTTTGTTCGCGGTCGCGATCTTGTTTGGCGTCTGGCTGGTGGCCCCCAAGGCCTGGTCTTCGGCGCAGCGCCTTTCGCCGGATATGAACCTTTTGATGGTTGTTGCCGTCGCTGGTGCCATCGGTCTGGGTGAGTTTTTTGAAGCGGCAACTGTAGCATTTTTCTTTTCGCTCTCTCTTTATCTGGAAAGCTGGAGTGTCGGACGGGCTCGCAACGCAGTATCCGCGCTGCTTGATCTGGCCCCCCCGACGGTTCGGCTGGTTCGTGCTGACGGCTCAGAGGCAACGGTCCCGGCGGCGGATGTCTTTGTCGGCGACAGCTTCATCGTTCGGGGTGGGGATCGCATTCCACTTGACGGGGAAGTCATCGAAGGGGCCGGTGCCGTTGACCAGGCTCCAATCACAGGTGAAAGCGCACTGATCCCCAAAGAGCTGGGTGATGAGGTCTACGCCGGCACAATCAATGGTGAAGGCACCCTCAAAATACGTGCGACGAAAACAGCGTCCGATACCGTGCTTGCCAAGATCATCCGGATGGTCGGTGATGCTCATGCGCGCCGTGCGCCGGTTGAGCAGTGGGTAACAAAATTTGCGCGGATCTATACGCCCATCGTTATGGTCGTTGCAGTGGCCATCGCCCTGATCCCACCGCTTGCATTTGGCGCATCGTGGGGCTTTTGGTTTTACAATGCACTTGTTCTTCTGGTTATCGCCTGCCCCTGTGCACTCGTCATTTCCACGCCGGTTTCAATCGTTGCGGCTTTGACCGCTTCGGCCCGGGCCGGGGTTCTGATTAAGGGCGGTGCATATATCGAAGCCCCCGGGCGCACTACCGCACTGGCCATGGACAAGACCGGCACGATCACCATGGGCGAGCCTGAAGTGGCCAATGTCTATCCGCTGGGCGGCGCATCCGAGCGGGAACTGTTGGCAAGCGCTGCCAGCCTTGAGGTTCGATCTTCACACCCGTTGGCCCGCGCCATTCTCACCAGGGCAGAACAGACCGACATTTCGATATCTGCGGCTGAAGATATCCGAACCGTTCCCGGTCGGGGTCTTGAGGGCCGCACCGAGCGCGGAAATATCTGGCTTGGCTCTGACCGCTTCGCTGTAGAGAAGGGCTTTGGCGCGTCCATTCCTGCCGAATTGAGCAACCAGATCGAGAGCGCGGGAAGCACACTTGTGGTTGTCGGGGATGAGAACGGAGTCACCGGTTTGCTTGAGCTGCGGGACCGCATTCGCCCCGAAGCCAAGAACATCGTTGCCCGGCTTCACGCGCAGGGCGTGAAGTCAATCATCATGCTGACAGGTGACAACGAACAAACCGCGAGAGCGGTAGCAGCCGAAGTCGGCATCGACGAAGTCCGGGCCCAGCTTCTGCCGGAAGACAAGGTCGCTGCGATCGAAGAACTGGCAGAGCAACACGAGATGGTTGCGATGATCGGCGATGGCGTCAACGATGCACCTGCGATGGCTCGGGCACATTATGCGGTCGCGATGGGTGCAGTTGGGTCCGACGCTGCTATTGAGACCGCAGATATTGCTCTAATGACCGACGACATCGGTAAAGTACCCTGGCTGATCGACCATTCACGTCGAACCATGTCGATCATCCGTCAGAACATCGGCTTCTCACTTGCGACCAAAGCATTGTTTGTGACTCTGACGGGTTTTGGGCTGGCATCCATGTGGGGTGCAATCGCCGCGGATGTCGGAGTGTCCTTGCTGGTCGTGGCCAATGCCTTACGGCTTCTGAAAGCTCCGGAAGATCACACCGCCCAGACTGCGGCAAATACCCTTGGCTCGCACGGAACAGGCGCTGCGACCACATAAGAGTGGAAGCCGGACTTCAAGGTGTCCGGCTTTCGCCTCGCTTACTGGCGCGTTACATCAGGCGCACAACTGCGATCGAAAGAAAGAACGCCACCAGGCCAAAAGCGATGGCATATCCTGTAGCGTATTGAAGAATATCAAGGCTGTTGCCATTCCGGCGCTTTGCCAGGACCCCACCCCAAACGGCGCCAACCAAGGCCCCCGCGATTGCCATCATCTTACATCCTCTGATTTGGTTCTTCTGCAGTGCAGTTCGCTTCAGGTGCGCATACCCGCTAACTGATAGCCGCGCACCTGAAGCCGTTTTAAGAAACTCTCACGAACTAGATTCGCTTTTTTTGGCGACGGTATTGCCCAGCTGTTCCTCAAGCTGTGCCCGAGCATTTCTTAAGCGTTTTCGCGCTGCTTCGCTTTCAACCTCGTTGTTCGCAGCGGCAGCAAGTCGGTCGTCAGAAAGCGGGTCCGTTGGGCGCCCGTCAACCAATACTTCATAATGAAGATTGGGGCCGGTCGCGGTGCCGCTCGACCCGACACGGCCAACCATCTCGCCAGCCTCCACGCGCTGACCTTTGGCCAGACCATCGGCGGTTGCGCTAAGATGCGTATATCGCGTGACCGTATCCGATCCATGAGCGATTTCCACCACACGCCCATACCCCCCGCGCCAACCAACATAGGATACCCGGCCCGGAGCTGTCGCATGTACCGGCGTGCCGCGTGCAGCAGCAAAATCGACACCTGTATGCATCCGCACATTGCCGTAGACCGGGTGTTTTCGCCGACCAAAGACTGAACTCAGGCGCGCGCCTTCGACGGGTTGGGCAAAGACACGAAGAAGTTCACCATCAACATAGATCGTGGCGCGACCGTTGTCGTCGTCTGGCCATGCTATTTCGTAAAGCCGATCATCAACTTCCAGCGCCGCAAAAATGAGCTCGGACTGGCCCACCCTCTCGCCATCGATGCTCTTTTCGCGCCAGAGAAGACGGAGAGCTTCACCACCTGTCAGGTCCCTCCGAAAATCCACTGTCCCGCTCAGCATCTGAGCGAGATCCACCGCAAAACGAACCGGGATCTTTGCGCTACTCAGCGCATTTGAAATCGAAGTTTCGATCTCTGTTTTGCGGGCCAGAATGACAGTGTCGGGTTCCGGTGAGACCACGCGCGTGGACAACGTCTCGCTAAGTGTCACTTCAATTCTCACGCCATCTTCCACGGCGAGCTCCACACTCCACAGTTGATCCGCTGCCGTTGCAACGACTGTTATCGAGTGACCCGGCCGCAAGCGCCGCAAGTCGTATTCAGCGCCAAGTGCAAGTGCGATTTCGGCGCGATCGGTTGCGTCGATCCCCGCGTCAGACAGCATACTGTCGAGTGTGTCACCCACTGCAAGCTCGCGCGTCCATGTTCGTGAAGGTGGTTCAACAGGTGGCAAAGGTTCCTCTGCCTGAATGGGTTCCGGCTGAGCAGGTCGAAACGAAACGGGGCTTGGAGCGAGTTCTGCCGATGGTACATTCAGCAACGGAGCCGATGTGATCTGCGGTTCCGCAGGAAGTTTGGGCAGCTGAAAGACCGTGGGCGCAGGCGCCGTCATTTCAGACCTGTTCGAGGCAATGAACATGATCGAAGCAATCGAGACGCTGCTGATCGCGATCGCCGAGGTTGCTAGAAACCGTGCGTTCATGATGTTGTATCCGCTCCACTTTTCAAAGCGCGGCGGATCTTGGGTACAGCGAACTCTCTCTGCTCATGATAGTCGATGGTGCTGACAAATTCGCCTGTGGGGTTAAACAGAAAAACACTTGCGGTGTGGTTCATTGTGTAGTCGCCATCTTCCAGTGGAACTTTTTCATAATTGGCGCGAAAGTCGTCTGCGGCTTGCGCGATTTGGTCCGAAACGCCGACCCAACCGCGAATAGCCGGATGAAAGTAGCTGACATAATCGGCCATGGCATCGACCGTGTCCCTTTCAGAGTCTACGGTTATAAACACGACGTTCAACTCGTCCGCGTCATTGCCCAGATCATCCAGCCAGAGGGAAATATCCGAAAGAGTCGTCGGGCAAACATCCGGGCAGTAGGTAAAGCCGAAGAACACCATTGTTGCACGTCCGACCAGCGATTGCGGGGTGACGGTGATCCCTTCGTGATCAACCATGCGAAAGTTCATGTCCGACAACGCAAGGGGGCGAAGGCGATCGGATTGAGCCGCTCCCGGCCCATCCACTTGCCACCATCCGGCAAAGAGCGTCAGGCCGATTGCTCCAAGTCCAGCAGACCCGAATGTGAGAACGCGTCGCCGCTGCATCAGCTCTCGGGGCCTCGCGCCGCGATGCCAAATATCGGCACGTTGACGGTCTTTTCTGCGCCATCAGCAAAGATAAGAGTCAGCGTAAAGCGCTCGCCTTCGATCATAGGGCGTTGCAGCCGCATGAGCATTGCGTGGAGCCCGCCCGGCTCAAGCGCTACGAAACCACCCGGCGCAATTTCCAGCTCGCCAGCGGGTGCCATGGAACTGACGCCCTCTGCATTGGTCGATGTCTGATGGATCTCGGGCATCCTCGCAAGATCGGTGCGGATAGACGTCAGCGTGACGGCCTCATTGCCGGTGTTGCGGATCGTCATGTAAGCGACCCCAGGTCGGTTGGAGCCAATAGAAGCGCGCGACCAGGCATCTTCAACGACAACATCGTTGCCCCCTGCCAGAACCGGTGCCGAGAGAATGGCCGTCAGACCGAATGCACTCAGTACACCTGCCAGAAGAGTATTTTTTGCAGTGAGTCTCATAGTACCTCTCGCTACTGCTCAGCTTTGCAGTGCTGCAACTTCTGCAGCGACCAGGCGCCTCAATTCAGCCTCACCAAACGGATCCAGAGATTTGCCATTGACGAAGAATGTCGGAGTTTGCCTTATACCGGCCGCTTCGACATCAGCGCGATCCTGATTGAGAACACCAACTGTCTGGGGCGCAAGCATTTGTGCCTGCGCTGCCTCGGCATCCAGTCCCGCCGCTGCTGCAATTCGAATAATAAGACCAGGCTCAGGCGCACCATGCGCGGCCCATTTGGGCTGCTCTCGCAGCACGGCTTCCAGGACCGGTTCAAAGACCCCCTGCATGCGTGCCGCTTCAAGCACGCGGATCGCCTCCTCTGAGCCTTCGCCATGGAAAGGGGTGTACCGGATCACAACACGCACGGCGTCTCCATGCTGAGCCATTATGTCCTTCACGACCGGATGAAAGGCACGGCAGGCTTCACAAGCCGGATCGAAAAATTCGACAATTGTAACCGGTGCGTCTTTAGGGCCGAGAACAGGCGAGTAGGAACGGATAAGTGTTTCGGCGATTTCGGGTGCGACAGGCTCGGTGTTGCCTGAAGCAGTCGTTCGGTTCACGTACCAGGCGGCGGCCCCGAATCCGGCCCCACCGAGCGCGAGAACGGACAAGATCATGCCACGTCTGTTCATACTTGTTTCTCCTTGAGTGAAAGGGCGCACAGAACGCCGATCAGCGCGAATGAAACGAGCGCCATCAGCGGAATCGGGATGCCCAAAACAGATTGATTTGCGTCGGTGCAGGACGGACCACTTGCCGAGCATGGTTGGATTTTTTCCGGGATCAGACCAGCATACAGGCCCATGTGCCACAAGGCGACAACGGCGCCCCCCAATGCCAGTGCTATCCCGTATCGGCCCACGTTCTGGTCCTGCCACCACAGGCCAAGCCCCAGTACGATCGCCAATGGGAACATGAACGCGCGCTGGAACCAGCACAGCACACAGGGCGTCTGCCCCAGGATCTCTCCAATGAACAGAACAGAAAGAGAAGCAACCAAGGCAATCGCCCAGGCCAGGCCGAGAAGTGTATCTTTAGAAAACCGGGACATGGTGCTCAGAGTCTCTGTTTCAGATCCGCAAGAATTTCTTCGGCAGGCGTGCCATAGGACCAGGACTGGACGAATCCAGCGTCCTTGTTGAACAGAAACAGATGAGAGGTATGCCCCATCGTATATCCATCCGGCGCAGGGGTTTGTTCGATCCGTTCGTAGAATATCGGAAAGGTCTTGGACGTTTGCGCAATCTGTTCTGGCGTGCCTGTAAGCCCAATGATCCCCGCATCGAAAAGTGGCACATACTCGGCCAGGACGGCCGGAGTGTCGCGTTCGGGGTCAATTGAAATGAAGATAGGTTGCACTTGGTTTGATTGGTCGCCCAGCCCTTCCTGCACTGCTGCTACCTCAGACAGTGTTGTAGGGCATACGTCCGGGCAGTTGGTGAACCCAAAAAACACCAACATCCATTTGCCCGCAAAGTCGTTCTGAGTACGGACAACACCAGAGTGATCTGTCAGTTCGAACCTGGCTTCGAACGGGACAGACCCCTCCTCAATCCGCG
This sequence comes from Ruegeria sp. AI2, assembly GCF_056541275.1. NCBI lineage: Bacteria > Pseudomonadati > Pseudomonadota > Alphaproteobacteria > Rhodobacterales > Roseobacteraceae > Ruegeria > Ruegeria sp. AI2. The sequence continues at coordinate 43,764 of NZ_JBQFYB010000010.1, read as the reverse complement.
CAGGTCTATATTCTGACCACAGCATCAGATAGGCAAATGCCGCCGTTGCGACACCAGCCATTACCCATAAGATTTTCTGAAACACGGTCAGTTTCAAAGTTAGCCGTCCGCCTGTGATTCTTGGTTCAGAACGGCATGTACACCCTCTACCTGCTAGAGGTTCAAAGGGGTTTTTGAGCCTGCGGCTGGGTGTCACAGGTCCACCGGCTGGAAGGTACTATTGTGCGGTGTCGACGCGAACCTACATAAGCTGTAACTTTGCAAGGAGACCCAGATGCTGACGATCGGAACGCTCGGAAAAAAGACCGGAACCAAGGTTCAGACGATCCGCTACTACGAGCAGATCGGACTTATGCCGGAACCGGGGCGCACCGAAGGTGGCCAGAGGCGTTACGGCCATGCCGAACTGGATCGCCTTGCATTCATCCGTCATTCCCGCCAATTGGGGTTTTCGCTTGAGGCGATACGCGAACTGCTTGATTTGTCCGACGATCCGGATCGCCCATGTCATGAAGCCGACAGTATCGCGCGCCGGCAACTCAAACAGATTGAGCAAAGAATGGCGCGGCTGGAAGCGTTGCGGACCGAGCTGGAGCGCATGGTGCATGAATGCAGTGGCGGCAACACCTCGGACTGTCGTGTTCTCGAAGTTCTGCGCGATCATTCCGAATGTCTTACTGATCACGAAGAAATCGGCGCGTAACCCCGGGCAGCGTTATTGCGAACTGGAATTAGCCTCTTGAAGCTATAGTCACTATAGCAGTTAAAAGTCTTTCTGAGTTGATTCGACGAGAGACCAAATGCTGAACCGAGACCCGTTGCTAACCGCCACACCTCTGCTTGATTTTGAAACACCCGCAATTTTGGGGCTCATAACGGAACGGAGCTGGCCCGATCTGCCTGTATTGGATCGAATTGGCGCTATTTATGATTTCGTGCGTAACGAGATTGCCTTTGGTTACAACCGTGCAGACGATATCCCGGCGTCAGAGGTACTCGCCAATGGCTATGGGCAATGCAATACCAAGGGCACTCTTCTGATGGCACTGTTTCGCGGCAGCGGTATCCGATGCCGTTTGCATGGCTTTACGATCCACAAAGAATTGCAGAGGGGTGTGGTTCCCGAGCTTTTCTATCCGATGGCGCCGATGGAGATTGTGCATTCATGGGTCGAAGTCGAAGCAGAGGGTACGTGGCTAAAGCTGGAAGGCTTTATTCTGGATGAGCTTTTCTTACGCGTGTTGCAGCAGACATTTCCCAAAACAGAAAGCCTGTGTGGGTATGGTGTGGGGACGGATTGCCTGAGCGATCCCCAGGTCGAATGGGAAGGCCGTGACACATACATTCAAAGAAACGGCATCGTGCAGGATTTTGGGGTCTTTGACTCCCCTGACTCCTTCTATGTCCGTCACAGGCAGAACTTTGGCTTTTTCCGTGAACTGATGTACCGAGTCGTCGTGAGGCATTGGATGAACGCACGTGTCAGAGCACTACGCACTGGCAGGCTGGTAGCAAATGTTTCGGCAACACATTCCCATGGAAACAGCGGTGAATCCGTTTGAACGCTAGATTGGCACCAAGAATTTTCCTCAACGCAGGCGACTTTCAATCTAGCAAGCTTGAGGCCTTAACAAACCAGCGTGAGGGGGTGTGTAGCAGACTACACCGGCCCGGTTTCAAGCGAAGCATCCAACCTTCAACCGCGATGGAAGAAAGGAAAGACACGAGCCTTTTCCTTGGAGAATTGGGAGATTCCGGCTTAGTTGAACCGTTTTTGCAAGGCCGTATTCAGCGCCTCTGACAATAAAACCAGAACAATGATTGCCAACGTCACGGTCGCAGCCTTTTCATACTGAAACGACCGTACATAGGTTTGCACATACAGCCCGATGCCACCGGCACCGACAATGCCCAGTATCAGGCTTTCGCGCAGATTTAGTTCAAACCGAAATACGGTATCGCGCATGATCACAGGCGCCATCTGCGGCCAGATCGCCCAACGCAACTGTTGAATTCTGTTGGCTCCCGCGCTTTCAAGCGCCGCCACAGGAGCGGTAGCAACGTTGTCGATGGCTTCCGCATAGAACTTTGCCAACATGCCAGTCGCGTGAAATGTGATTGCCAGAATACCGGGAAGTGGTCCCAACCCAACAGCGCCCACCATTAGCATGGCGACCAGGATCAGCGGGATCGACCGGATAACCGCCAGCAAGGCGCGGACGGGGCGCCAAATTGTTGGTGACACCATAGTTTCAGAGGCCAGAAGGGCCAGTCCCGAGGACAGGATTACAGCGAACAATGTTCCCAGAATGGCGATCCTCAGTGTCTCCGCCAGCCCTGTCAGAACCTCGCGCCAAACGGACAGGTCAGGTGGGATCATGCGCCCCATAAACTCTGCCAGACGGGGCCCTGCGCCTGGCAGCTTGCCCAATCCCATATCCCCGCTGGTCAGCGACCACAGGATCGCCAGAGCCAGCATGACCCAAATGACAGATCGGCCCATCAACTGACTACACGCAGCCCCGATGTGACACTGGCGCCGTGATACAGCTCGTCGATGTCCCCGCTGGTAAATTGAGCCGACGGTTTGTCGAACAATACCACGCCATCTCGCAGGCCTATGATGCGCTCGGCAAAGCGGCGCGACAGATCCGGCTGATGCGAGCTGAAAATGACGCCGATACCACGGCTACGTGCAGAGCTTGTGATCAGGCTCAGAATTCGTTCGGCGTGAGCAGGGTCCAAATTGCTGACGGGCTCATCCGCAAGGATCAACTCGGGTTCTTGTGCCAGACATCTGGCAATCGCAACGCGCTGCCGTTGCCCACCCGACAACTGATCGGCACGGCGGCTTGCCAGGTCTGACAGCCCCGTATCCTGAAGCGCCCGTGTCACGCACATGTGGTCCTCTTCCCGGAACCGCCCCCAAAGCGAAGACCAGATATTCATCCGGCCCATCCGACCGTTCATTACATTCTGATAAACACTCTGCCGATCAACCAGTGCGAATTCCTGAAAGATAAAGCCGGTATTGGCACGGTCCTCGCGGGATGGAACCCCAGTTGCCAAAAGTGGCTTGCCAAGCACCTGGGCTTCGCCGTGCCAACCACGCAAACGACCGTCCAACAAAGCCAGCATCGTTGATTTGCCCGCACCCGAAGGACCGAGTAGCGCGACGCTTTCACCGGGCTGCACTGATAGTGAAACTTCTGTAAGCGCCGCTGCACTGGCAAAGTGTTGCGATATCGCGTTGAGTGAAACTACAGGATTCATTTCAGAAACCCATACCGCCGCGCAGTCTCGCGCACGCCCTCGTAAACCGATGGATCAGCAGGAAGATAGCCATCCGGGCCATAGAGGTAGGCCAACAGATGACGGTTCTCACTCTCGTTGAGGCGCAGCATGGTTTCAATGAACTTTGCCTGCAGCCCGGCGTCCAGATCAGGGCGGGCAATGATTGCGTGGCTGGGAATTTGTTCTGATTCCGCCAGCACCTTGACCTCGGCCTGCTGATCCGGGGTCAGATAGAGATCGGCATACTGGCTTGCGCCTGCCGCATCGACCAGTCCGTTGGCCATGGCCTGCATCGCTTGCTGATATCCGCCAGCAAAGAATTTCTGCCCGAAAAAGCTGTCGGCATCGCCCGTGCCCGCGAACAGCCCGGCGCGCACAAACAGATCAAGCGGATAGATGTAACCGGATTCCGAGACCGGATCGGAAAAGGCGATGTCACGTCCCCGGAGATCGGCCAGCGCTTCGATTCCGCTGTCACGCCGCACGAAGACCCGGCCCGAATAGCTGGGTTGCCCGCGATAAACCTCGGACAATAGCGGTACGGCGCCGATCTGGTCTTCGGCCAACACAAAGGGCAACGCTCCCATGAACGAGATATCGGCATCACCGTTGCGCAGCGCCTCAACGGCAGCAGCGTGGTCGAACGTGACAAACCCCGTGACCGGGACGCCCATCTGCTCTGAAAGCCAGCCGGTGATGACGTTGATGTCACCCAACAGCTTTTCGGGGTTCTCCTGCGGGATGAAGGCCAGCTTCAGCCCCTGGTCAGTTGCAGCCATTACGGGCATGGCTGCAGATGCGGCTGCAGCGACCAGAAAATTGCGGCGCGACAACATCAGAACATCCTCTCGTCAATTTCGGCCTGCATGGACTTGAACAGTTCCCACTGGCGGATGGCTTCGGTCCAGTTTCCTTCGGCGCTGGCATCGCCAACCGCTCGCAGGATCGCGGCGAATTCGTAGATTTCGGGCTTGGCGTTCTGATTGACCATGACACTGGCATCCGCGGCCAGATCAGGAGCTACCGTGTCGATCAGAACCGCTATGTTTTCGGCATCCTGCATCGGCAGCAGGGTATCGAGCGTACTGGCGAATGTCGTCAGCTCTTCCCAGGACAAGCGGAATACGCTGTTGCGACCTTCGAATACTTGATAGGGGTCTTCACCGTCTCCAACAGCTTCGACGTAGGCCGTCAGATCTGCGCGCTGTGCTTCGTCCAAACCCAAATTTTTGGTATCATTGAACCAGTCAACAACGCTGGCCAGCGTCGGCAGCGATCCGTCATGCATGTAAGGTGCAGTGAAATTGACGTTGCGCAGCGTCGGGGTTTCGAACGCAGAAGCCGTGCCGCCGGGGAATGGTGGTTCAGCGCTGCCGATGTCGTAGGTCAGACCATCGCGGAACTGACGGTCAGGCGTGTGACACGAAGCGCAGGATTTGTCACCAAGTCCGGCAAATTTGGTGTTGAACAGCAACTCCCCGCGCTTGGCGGCATCTGACGCCAGATCGGTCAGCTTGCCGGACCGGTCGATCTTTGGGTTGGGAAGAAAGTCGAACTGTTTGACATAGGCTTCCAGCGCGTCCAGTTGGAACGGCGTTGGTTCCTTTCCCGCGAATTCGGTCACAATCACATTTCGGATGAACCGGCGCAGGCTGGGTTCGCGCCCGTCGCGGCCATAAGGTGCGGTAAAGCGGATGCCACGCATAGAAGGCGTGTCCAAGTGATCATCGGTCCGGTCATTGAACATTGGATTGAAAAACGATCCGTCCACATCCATCCCACCCGGATGGGATGAAAGGCCCGGAATGAAGAAATCCCGGTTCACGTCGGAGCGGTTGTGGCAGGTCGAGCAGGCGATGCCCAACTCACGCGCCGGGCCGCCGAAGATTTCGGGGCTGTCGAACAGCATGTCACCGTAGGCCACCAGCGGTAGATTAGCTTCATCCTCACCCGCCTCCTCAAACTGAAGAACCAGCCGCGGCAGCTGCGCCTGATCTCCGATGTTTGACCCTGGCGGCAGCGTGGCGGGCATTGTGATTTGTTCGCCGGAAAGCACAACTGTTTCAGGCAGCGGTGTTAACTTGTCGCGTTGGGCATACTCGGATGGCAGATAGTTGGCACGAATATAGGCAGCGACAATGGCCTGAGCTTCTGCAAATTGGTCGGCATCCACCGTTTGGGCGCCGTTGCCCAGTACTCCTGCGCTGCCAAGGGTGGAGTTCAGAACCAGCCATGCCCGGCCCAGGTCGCGAGCCGCCGACGTGTCCGCAGCCTTGATACCATCTTCGAATGCGCGGAACAGAGCAGCCGCTTGCGCGACCTCGCGGGCCGCCTCAGGCTGACCCAGCGCGGTCTTTGCGACATCCAGATGGCGCAGGATTCCCTCCGCAATGGCAGTTGTGCTTGCTTCGAACAGCGCCTGCCGATCTTCGGCTTGCATAGCTTGGTTGATCGCAAGCGCTTCGTTGTCGGAGACGCGTGATAGGGGAGCGACCTGAATGTCACTGCCAGGTGCGGGCGAAGTCCAACTCCTCTCAATTTCATCCCAGGGAACCGGGGTTAGATTTCCCATGAACAAGGTCAGTCGATACGCGGCAGCGCGCGGGGCCCAAGGAGATTCTTCAATCGCCGTGGCATCCGCGATCACTGGCAGTGCGCAAAGAAGTGTGGACGCTATCAGATGTTTCATAGCACTGTCTATTTAAGTTAGCCTTGTCTAATTTAAGGATGAAGGCATGCTCATTGTCAAGCTCGGCTTTCAGGTGCATACACTGGAGACTAGACCAGCGACGTAATCATGAGCCGATGACCGAAACAAAACCGGTAAATTCAGATCGTAGTATTGATACCCAGGCGAGCGGGTTTGAGGCTGTGCGACAGGCTCACCAAAGCGAAATGGTTGAAGACTACGTTGAACTTATCGCGGAGCTGATCCATCAGAATGGTGCAGCGCGCCCGGTCGAAATAGCCGAGCGATTGGGCGTGACCCAACCTACGGTTTCCAAAAATTTGACTCGTTTGAAACGAGAGGGTTTCATTGAGCAAATACCTTACCGCTCACTTCAGTTGACCGATGCCGGGCGTCAATTGGCGGAAGCTTGTAGAAGGCGTCACCGGATTGTCGTGGAGTTCCTGATCGCCTTGGGCGTTTCACCGGAAGTGGCAGAGCATGACGCTGAAGGTATTGAGCATCATGTAAGTGACGAAACTCTTGCAGTGTTTGAACGGTTCGTTGGGCGGGCCGATGAAGCAAAGTAGAAACAAATAGAGCCTCAAATATGTTTGCGAAATTTGGTAGATCTAATTTCAGATAGACAGAGATTGTCCTAAGTTGCAGCTAGACAGTGACGCTATCTGAGGGTGGGTGGCCCGGCGCGAAACTACGTGGTACCTGAAAATCGATACAGGTGCAGCGTAGTGAACGAACCCTTAGAACAAGAATCCAATTCGGTAGACGATCTGGCTCGCTTAATAATCGGCGTCAAGATTTCCAGCGGCAAAAAACCTGACTACAGCAGCGATCTCGATACTGAATAGGCGAAAACTGAAAGGTTGCGTAAGAATAACAAATGTCGAAATCAAAGTGTCACTCATTGCACTGCTGACGAGGTGGCCACAACTGATCACTTGGTTTTCGGTTCCTGTCCTAGTGAGATCCAATACACCTTTGTTCAACTGGCCTTTAGTGATATTCTTTTGAAAAAATCAAAATGAGCCGGGCAGTTCCTATGAAAAGACGTTTGTTTCTCTCTGGCTTCATAGCCGCCTTTTTGTCTGGCTGTGCAAACAAGTTCCGTACTTACAATGGGCCGGTTGTGACTCGGCTTCGGCTATACAAAGGGCAGCGCCTACTTATCCTCGATGGTAGTGAGCGTGTCTTGCGGACTTTTCCGATTGGACTCGGATTTGCCCCCGAAGGTCACAAGCAATTCGAAGGAGACGGGCGAACACCTGAAGGCTCCTATGTAATTGACCGTCGCAATCCCGAAAGCCTTTTCCATCTTTCAATCGGAATCTCTTATCCGAACGAGGCGGATTCTGCGTTTGCCCGAGCTCGGGGTCGTTCTCCGGGCGGTGATATTTTTATCCATGGCGGCCCTCGCCCTGGAATTGATCCCACGAACAAGCGTGACTGGACCGCAGGGTGCGTCGCTGTCACAGATCAGGAGATTGAAGAGATCTACGCTATGGTCAAAGACGGAACGCCAATTGAAATCTATTCATAGAGGGACAGGTTCCAAATAGACAACGATTGCGGATTTGCCTTAGCGCTACGTTGACGGCGTCAGAAGCTATTACTGGAGCTTTCACGGCCAACGCCAGACTCGCTGTTTCGGCGAACGGGTCAGCACCTCCTGTGAAACCACGCTGGGCAAGATCCTCCAGTATACCAGGGCATTGCAGAGATAAGGCCTCAATCTCCAATTTTTGGCTGTTCGAACGAAGGTGACAGCATCTGCTGCCCTCGCGTCTAAGGGCTCTGTAGCCAAGCTTTGAACGTGACGCGTTTTCAGCAGAATAGGAGATTTAGAAACCAGAGTTAGAGTGGGCTCTACTACGGTGGCACAGCGGCGTAAGCGAAATTACGTGAAACTTGCGCCTGCGGTCTTTTCAAAGACAAAGCAGTGCGTTTTAGCCGAATTCAGAGATACCTAATCCGCAATCTTTGATCAATGTTACGCGCAAGTTCCTCGACCACCTCGTTTGCACTCAAGTTAAACTCTCTCACGAGATCCGTGATCTGGACCGGCTGAAAGCTATCAGCGTTCCGAACCAGTCTGCCGTCTTCAAAAGCGATAAACTCGTGAGACCTGCCACCCCAACGGACGATCCCACCGCATAGTCGCTGACTTTCCATATTGACCAGTTCGGCCACAGGGTCGGCAAAGAAATCGCTCCACTTAAGAAATCCAGTACTGACTGCCCGCGCCACTGCCTGTTCAATCGTCCGGCTTTTGAGCTTGGTGGTGATCGAAGCAGTCAGTGCCTCTACCATTCGCGAAGAATGCCCCGTCTGCCTGGCAATGACAGACGGTATCAAACCCGACGCGAGCATCTTCAACACATCCAGTTCATCGCCAGACAGGGAATCCGAGGGAAAGTTGAATACGGTTTCAATGACATCTAGCGCAAGCAGATGCAGGACCTGTGCCTCATGGCGAAGGGCAGGGAGCATTGTAGCGACCAAGGCGTCCCACTCAGACCGCGGCAGATTGGACGTAACCGTAAAAACACCACGCTCACCAAACGGATTGATAGCCGGAATGGAAAGGCCGTTCTGACCCACACCAAATTCCCTTGCAGCCTCGAATAGCGGTGCATGTTCACGCTGGTCATCAAACACAGCCCAATCAATTGGTGCAATCATTGCAGCGCCAAAGCGAATGAGGGGATCGGCCAGAACCAGATCGTTGTCGACGTAATGCCTGACCCATTCGGCCGGGAACGTGGTGCAGCCGTGGACAACGTTGTGATACTTGTCGATATGGGCGTAGGACGCATTTTCCAGTCCAAACCTGGAGCAAATCTCCTGGAGGCGCGCTTCGCCTGTTTGCCTGAAATCCAGTTCAGAATTGCCAATATCCGCGATTTTCATAAGCTGTCTTTCTGTTCCGCGTTGCCGTTGGGGCCGATTAGCAACCTAAAGCTGAACAAACTACTCGGGAATTCCCGTAGCCAATCACAGATTTGAATACGGTTCTGTTCTGGAGGCGGAAACAGAGCGATATCCTGCCGATGAGACACGTCAATTTGAGCAGCTGGCGGGCATAATCCGACACAGCTAAAACCCGCTCTAGTGGTCTTGCGGAAGCCCGTCTTCCTCCTCTCGGGCTCTACGCGCCAAAAGCCCCATGAAACTGGAAATCAGGTTCAATTTACCCCGTTCTTCAGCTTGCACCATGCCGCGAAGGTATCCACCCGAATTAACCACGGGCGGCAACCGCGGATCACTCAGCCTCGCATCCGTGATTACTCCAGCCAGGATCGCTCCCATGATGGTCAACCGATCAATCGCCGCGTGCCAGGCGGAGACATTGGTGCCAATCTCCGAAAGTCGGGACCAAACACCGGTCTCAATCGCAAAGAGGCTTGGCTTGGAATTCTGATCTCCACCACCGGCGATATCGATATGCATGCGCAACTCGGGTGAGGCCAGTTCATAAAGGATGCGATTGTTCACCCGCGGTAGTTTTTGGGCCTTGCGTGATGCCGTATCTGTCGGATGATTGCTTTCTAAGCAATTCGGAGGGCCGTCAGGCCCGAAGCCGGAACAATCTGGTTCCGAGGCTTTTGCCGAGGACATTGAACTCTCGCCATCGGCGTTACAGGACAGAATTGTTTCTTCAATTTGGTCTTGTATATGGGACCCGAAACGGGCTTCGGGTTCACCCGAAATTTCACCGGGTTTTGCGACATGATCTTCGATCCATTTCCAAAGGTCATGAGCCGCTTGAACGTGTAGCTTGAGCGCCTCCAGCGACATGTATTTCAGCTTGTCTGCGCGCGGCCAGGACCGAAACGCGTCCATCTTCGCGTCGAAACCTTCAGGAGGGCAGGGGAGTGAGGCAAGCACGGCCAGGCTGTGTTTCACATATCGATACAGCCGTGATCGATCCCCGCGCAGCTCGTCATGTTCTTTCTTCTCGGCTTTGCTTTGCTCGTCTGCGTCGCGCATCTCTGAAATGAGGTTCAGAGCAGGGGTCAGAAAGAGGCCGAGCCCCTTGCGCTTACAGCGCGCCCCATTTGCACCAAGCCTGCGTTGGAGCAGGCCAATCAATTCCAGTTCTCGTTCGTGATTGTGGATTGTCCGATCTGTCACGCCACGCCCGGCAATCAGTGTTTCCTGGCGCGCGTAGCAAAAGGGTTCCTGAGACGGGTCTCGAAACACGCATGGCGAGATCATGTCGATGATGATCTCAAAGGTGCGAATACACTGGGCCGAAGCGCCCCTGATTTGCGCATAGCACACACAGAGCTGTCGAAACCTGTCTCGGTTCCAACCCTCGGGAAGGCCGTTGTGAAAAGGTATGTTTTCGTGGTGATGTGTGGATGCGATCTGCCGAAAGCTCATTGTTTTGGCTTCCCTTGGAAAAGGTCAGTATTGGCATCGCGTCTTTGCGGGGCATGGAATTCGGAATGGTTCAACGGTCTCATGTTCTACTTCTCATCGGGGAAGCAAAGCGGGTTGAACCTCAGCGAAAAGACACAGAAAAACCGTTCGCACAGATGCGTTTATCCTTGTCAGTAAATTGGGAGTTTCCTATAAATCAGGTGATCAAACGTGACTTAGGAAGATCCCCGCTGAGGCCCCGCCTTGCGGGGGTTTTTTGTTTTTGGGACTAGGGTGTTCCTCTGGCCCAGACGACCTCGGTGCCAATCCGGCTGGCAAGCTTATTGGCATCAGCAGGGGCAACGCATTCACCCACTAGACAAACAATGTCAGTATCGGATGAGCTCGTAATCGCTGAACCCGAAAATGTCGGTCCACTCAACACCAACGCCGCGGAAGAAGCTGGGAGGTTCACAACGATTGCCAAGGGGCAGCCAGGCTGGGATTGGCGCGGGGGCGTGATCGGACCATTGAAAGCTTACGTTGTCGTCATAGCTGCCAACGACCAGATCAAGCGAACGCTCGCAGTCGTCCTCTCGCGACCGACGGCGATAGCTGTAGTGGCGCACATCCCAAACCCTGATGGACCTCACAACGTCGAAATCGGAAGAGGAAAGATCGACGCTGATCGGGGTGGCTTGGAAACCGTCACCGTATTGGCCGTGATGTGACTGGATCTCTTCTATCGAGATCGATGCGTCTACCAGTAATGGCTTAGCGGTGTCATCCGATGGAAGTTCTGGAACTGGGCTAGCACTGGTGCGCTTGATGGCTTCCAACCGTTCCATAGGACCCAAGTCCGAGGGGCTGTGTGACGTATTCATCGGACAGCGCCAGAGTTGAAGCGGAGGTTCGACCGGGTAGGGCGTGATGCGCCGAATGAACTCCGCCTTGGCTGCGACGCAATCAGCCGAACTTGGCCAACCTCCGGCGAGGCAAAGGAATATGGCACAGTCAATTGGATAGGCACTGGCCTGCGTGGCCGGCAGTGCAGCGAGTGCAACTGCAAGGACCTTCGCGCGAGTTCTATTCCTGGATTTTGAGTGTTTCAAGATGGTCTCTCCTGCTTGCGAATCGCTTAAGCAATATCCGGCCAATATATTTCTGACAATCCAATATCGTAAATCGGCTGACTTTCTTATATTGACGTAGATTGTGTTTTAGTCCACAACTTTTGGATGTAGAAGACGGCCCATAGGGGGTCGTCATGGCGGACAACAAGAGACAATACACTGTGGTAACCATCGAGATGGTCCGGGGCCTGAAAGAAGATCAGGTTCCCTTTACATGCCGCTACGAATTTATCGGACTCGCTTCCCTTGGACGACCAAAGTACCACTGCATTTATAGCTCTCCGAACTATGTCGGGGCCTTGTGCAAGTCGAAGATCTCTCGCGCGGGCGCTGAGCCCAGAGAGTTCGATCTTTGGCCGGGGCTTTTTAAGCATCACCAGGAATTTGGCGACGGGCGCATTCTTTGCGTCAAATCGGACTACACAATCGAGTCGATCACTCCAGAGGGTCTGGAAGCGGCGCAGGCTCTGGACGCGAAATCCAAAACCTGATCTGGCACGTTCGAGAACCTGGCTCATCAAATTACTGGGGCAGGGCACATGAAACGGCTCTTGTTTCTCAGCGCTACACTCGCGTCTTTGTTCTTTGTTGCGGTCTGGATTGAACCATCAAAACAAACAAAGACCCTTAGCGCGTCCGAAGTGACTGCCGTTGACGGCGATACGCTCGATCATGGCGAACACCGATATCGGCTTGTTGGGTTTGATGCGCCGGAGACCTATCGGCCGCAATGCCGTGCGGAAAAAACTCTGGGATTGAAAGCGAAAGCAAGGCTGACAGAGCTCATCCAGTCGGCGGACCAGATAGAGCTGGTCATCCAACCAGATCTGGACGTGCATGACCGCTTCCTAGCGGTTGGGCGTGTCGCTGGGCAGGAGGTCGGGGCCATTCTGATTTCCGAGGGTCTCGCGCGCCCATACTATGGCGGCAAACGCCGGTCCTGGTGCGGCTGAAGGAAAGGATCAAACAACGATTTAGTGACAACAGAACAAAACCACCGAGCAGTGAGCGGTCCTGTCGATTGCGCCAACAACCGACAGGACAAGAAACGCCCCAAATCCATCCGGGCATTCCTCAAACATCAAGAGAGAACTGTACTATGGTAAAAACAGTAACCCTAGATGCCGATCTTAGATCGGACAGCACCGCGCCAGAGTCAATGGGTGCGACCCTGAACAACGTGTCTGCGCTTGCGACGGCGCAGCACTGACCAGCGACAGCGCCGAACAGGACATCCCCGACACTTTGGTCAGACCTTCCGGCTGATTGATCCAAGCTGAATGCTGGCTTTCTACGAAGCCCGCGAAGGGCTCAGTGCTGTGTCCCGGCATCCAATTTCCTGCTGCTCAGATGATCGGAACCTCAACCTCATAATAGTAATTATGTAAAACCTACTGACCTAATTTGGAGGGCGAATTAGTGACCAGCTCCACCACAAGCTTCAACGAAAACAGACGCAGGTCCAACGTCATTTGGTCTTTGTTGGCGCTCCTGGGAACTGATGTCAGTGCCCAGGTCATCGAGTACGAACCCGATGGCAGCGTGTTCTTGAACGGTGCGCGGGCAGAAATCGTTGATGGCGTGGTGAAACCAATCCAGATGCGGGAATACGAGCTAGACGAACAGCCGCAACCGCCCAAAGCGAAGCGCACCGCAAAGATCGAGATTGCGGGAAAAGCACCGCGGCCTCGCAAAGCCTCCGGCGGCTGGTCGCAGGAACGGATCGTCAAAGAAATTCACGCGGCGGCGGATCGCCATGACATTCCGGCCGAGTTGTTCATGGCACTGGTCTGGCAGGAAAGCCGGTATCGGGCTGATGCTCTGTCGCCCAAGGGTGCCTATGGTTTCGCGCAGCTCATGCCCGGAACGGCGAAAGACCTGGGCGTGAACCCAAGGAACCCAGCTGAAAACCTCGACGGTGGCGCTCGTTATTTGGCGGCGCAGTACCGTGAGTTCGGAACATGGAAACTGGCGCTTGCCGCCTACAACGCCGGTCCGCATCGCGTCGTCCAGTATGGCGGCATCCCCCCCTTCACCGAAACCCGCAACTACGTGCGGATCATCCTAAGCAAAGTGAGTACAGAACTATGAAAAGACCCCCCATGAAACGGCACCACTTCATCCAACAAGTGGCATTCTTTGCGCTGACAATGACCATCGTCAGCGCAGCACCGGCCTCCGCTGGCTGGCTGCAGGATGCCATTGGCGATTTCATCAACGAGACATTGGCCGACTCGAAGGTCGTAGGCGTGAGCCTTGCAGCAGTTGGCTTCATCTGGGGCTGTCTGGCCTACGTGTTCGGCTGGGGTTCGCTGAAAGGGCCGGTGATCGCAATCGTCGTCGGTGCGGTTATCGGCCTCGCAGACACCTTCATCGGAGCCTGATTGATGGCTCGCCGCAATACGGTCTTTCTCGGCCTGAGCCGCCCCGCAGAATGGGGCGGTCTACCCGTGATCTACCTGCTGGTGATCCTCGGGTTGACCATGCTTTCGTTCTTCATGTTCGGGATAGCGCCAGCAATCATTGCGGGCTTTGTTTTCTATACCGGGCTGCGCCTCTTTTACGAATGGGAACCGGCATTCTTCCGCATCCTGTCCGTGACGCTCTCCAAGACACCACGCACCAAAAACCGTCAGCACCACGGGGGAGACTTCTATAGTGCCTAAGCCTGCTTCAAAGGATCTGTTTACCCTCGCTCGCTCGTTGCTTGAGCCGAGCTGGCGTAAGGATGAGATGCACCTGTTTCAGATGTTGCCTTATGGCTATGTCGTGGACGATGAGGTCATTTCCACACGCAACGGCGGACTGATCGCCGCTGCCGAAATTACCGGAATCAACGCAAACACGCTGGACGAAATCGAGTTCGAGTTCCTGGCCGAACGGTTTGAGCGTGTGTTGCGCACAACACCCAATGAGGTCGCATTCTACGTTCATCGCGTGACCGTCCCGGCTGAGACAGGGCATGTCATCACGGACACAACGGGCTTTGCTGGTGCTGTGGCAGAAGCCATGCGGTCAGCCTCTCTCGATGCAGAGTTGAAAGAGCGCAAAATCATCATCAGCGCCATTCTGCAGAAGCGTCAGGATGAACGCGCCAAGCAAATATTCGGCATGTCGTCTGGAACGATCGACGAGGAACGCCGTGAAATGATGGAACAGCTCGACGGTGTGTTCACCACACTGGCGGGCACGCTGGGCGAAAGCCGTGTTAGCCGGCTGAAGCTCAGCGACGGTCGATGGCTTGGCTATTATGGAATGCTGTTGAACGGTCGCTATCAGCCGATCATTCACACGAACATTGCAGAACCAATTGCCTTCAACATGCCGCAAGAGGACGTGCTGTTTCAGGGCAAGACCGGCAAACTGGTCACGAGCGACGATCAGGAACGCTCCATCCGTGTGTATTCCCTGAAGAACTACCCGATGGCGTCGTTCCCCGGCATCTTCGATGGGCTGGACCTGCCGGTTGATGTTGTGATTTCACAATCGTTCCTGCCGATCAGCCGTTCACAGGCGCAAGAAATGGAACGCCGCAAATCGGGTCAGATGCGCTCGGCTGGTGACAAAGCGAAGTCGCTGGAAGAGGACTTGTCCATCCTGGCCGACGGGATTGCGTCAGGCACGATGTCTCTCGGCAAGCACCACCTTTCGATCTGCGTGTTCGGGACTGAAGAAGATCTGAAAACCGCCGAAAAACACATCATCGGTGAAATTCAGATTTCGGGCGGCACGGTCAAACGCGAAGCGATGTCCGCGCGGGCGGTGTATTTCGCGCAGCATCCCGGTAATTTCGCGTTCCGTGCGCGTGAAGAACTGATCACAGATCAGAACTTTGCAGACATGGTTGCGTTCCACATGCGGCCAAAGGGCCTGCCTGAGAACAAGCTGCCTTGGCCTGGACCTCTGGCGACGTTCCCAACAACGCATGGCGACAGCTACGATGTTTCGCTGCACTTGCCCAAGACAAGCTCGGATGCGGAAAACCTGCCATCCGGCCATACCATCGTTCTCGGTCCAAACGGCTCAGGTAAGACCGTGATTGCAATGCTGCTGGCGACGATGGCGGTTGCGCAGGGCGCGCGCATCATCGCGTTTGACAAAGACCGGGCGATGGAAGCCCCCATGCGGGCACTCGGTGCTCAGTACACCCGCGTTCGGGTTGGCGAACCCACCGGCATGAACCCTTTCCAAACGGAAAGGGATGAGGCTGGGCAAAGCTGGCTGGCAAATTGGGTCACAGCTTTGATGAGCTATGACGAAAAGCTGACCGCCGAGCAGAAAGACGAGATAACTCAAGCCTGCCAAGCCAACGCGACGTTGCCCCCACAGCTCCAGAATTTCGATTCACTGGTGGAGCGGTTCAGAGCCTTTGATGATGGCAAAGACCTCTTCAAGCGCGCGAGTGAATGGGCGAGCGATGGGCGGTTGTCCTGGATGTTTGGCGAGGGTGGCACAGATCCGTTTGCCTCTGGCGATCGGCATCTTGTGTTCGATATTTCCGAGGTTTTGGATGACGAGTTGGTCCGGTTGGCGTGGATCAGCTACGTCATGCGCCAGATCGAGCGTCGGTGTGCCTCTAAGGTGCCGACCGTCTTTGTCATTGATGAAGCCTGGGTGATCGCTGGCAACGCTTACGGCGCCGAAATCCTCAAGAACGCCTACACCACGTATCGGAAGCTGAACGTCATGATGATGATGATGACGCAGATCCCCGATCACATCCTGTCGTCAGCAGCCAGCAAATCAATCTTGGAAAACACCAGCACGCAGCTCTTGTTCCCGTCCCGATCCGGCAATGAAGCGGATTACCGGGCAATCGGTTTGAACGATGCAGAGCTTGGTACATTGCGGGCGCATTTTGGCGACCGTGTGATGCTCATGAAAAAGGGTGATGAGAGTGTTTGGCTCGATGTCGATGTCGGCGCGCTCGGCCCGCTGCTTCGTGTTCTGAGCGGATCAGACGGAAAATCGTTCCCTGATCCTGACTGGCGACAAAACCCCAACTTCTGGAAGGAAACCACATGAAATCCCGCTTTGTCATCGCCCTTGTAGTTCTGGCCGCCGTCTCGGCCTGCACGAGCACCTATTCGGGCTATCGCAGCAAATGCGCCTGCGACTTTGAGCGCATGAACCCCGCAGATCTGGAGCTTGTCTGATGAATGTCCTGAAGAATTTTCGCATAAGCGTCGCTGTCTCAGTTCTGGCTGCCCTGCCCATCATGGCGTCAGCCCAGGGTGTTCCGACCATCGACGCCACGGCCATTACACAGGACGCCGCCAACTCGGCCAAAGAAATTGCCGAAATGGTCCGCCAGTATGAACAGCTGTTGCAGCAATACGAAAAGCTCGAACAACAGCGCGCCATGCTGGAAAACTCCTTCAAGGCCATTTCCGGCCTGACGGACTTGGACGAGTTCAATAGCCGCAGTTTTTTGAAGCTGGCGACTGCCGCCGACACGCTCGGCTATGCGCTGGATGCAACCGAAGACACGATTGGCGATCTTCCCGGCGTGGCCGGGCTGGCGATGGAACGCATGTCAATCAGTCTGGGGCTGAACAACGGTATTCTGAAAGAGTTCAGCACATCAGACGTTCCGGCCCGGCGCATTCTCTCAGAGCGCGGTGGCGCGGGCCTGATGGCATCGGCCCTCGGCGAACAGGGCTACGACATGGCCGGTCAGCTCTCCGAGGATGCTGAAAAGCTGCGCGGTGAAATCGGCCAGCAAGAAGATCTGAAGGATGCAATCGACTACAACACGGCGGTTCTCCTGAAACTCCTTCAAGTTGAAATTGAAATCTTGCGCGCAACCTCAGCTAATGCTCTGGCGTCGGGCACGGATCTGGCTGCCAACGCAGCGGACCTAAAGACGCTTAGCAATTACGCAAGAGGAGAAACCCAATGAAAAGCCGCACCACTTTCGCCCTGACCACACTCACGGCGGCGCTTTTTGCGTCGTCGGCCAGTGCTGAGGCCAGACTGCCGTTTCCCCCGAATGTTGATTGGACATTTGGCGAATATCGGACCTGTCTTGGCTACTCGGGCGTCCGAGCGTTCAAGAAGCCCCTGAAAGAATACGGGGTTGAACAGCTCGCTAACGCCGGTCAGGGCGCGGATCAACAGTATGTCGTTGGCAACTGGACCGATGCCATCCTGAATGAGCAAGTCATAGCTGCTCATGAATTTGCCATTGAGCAATGCCGCCTGCGCAAAGCCGATGAGGCATTCAGCACAGAATGCCCGCTCGGCAACCTTAGCCGCGAAGCTGCAATCGAGTTGGCAGGCGCGGACCAGAACGATTTCTGGTCGAAACCATCCAGCGAACTCAAATCGCTCAAAGAAGCGCAGCAAGCACGCTTGGAAGCGCTGCGCCCTGTAATTGAGGAGGCTTGTGGGCCGTGATTCAGGATTTCGTCAGCTCGATTGAAACAGCAATCAGCAACTTTTCTCAGCAAGCATACACCAGCCTTGCGGCGGATCTCGCATCCGCCCTCTGGGCTATTGCTGCACTGATCTTCGTGGCGATGCTGATCAACGGCGTACTTCAGATCAGAGAAATAGGGTTGGGTGGTTATATCGGCTGGCTCATTCGGGCGACGATAATCATCGGAATGGCCTCAAGCTGGTCCTTTTTTCAGCCAATCTATCAAGGCGTTCAAACCTTGCCGGACAGCATTGCCGGGGCGCTCACTGGCACCACAAATGTATGGCAGGCGCTCGATGAGATTGCGCTTCAATGCTTTATCATGGGTCAAACAGCTATCGAGAACGCCACGTGGGGCTTGAGCATTACAGGCGCAATCTTGTGGGTTGTCGGGGCGGTTATCGTCGCCTTTGGCACTGGCATGGCACTTATTGCCAAGGGCGGCATGGCAGTCCTTCTCGGTTTGGCACCCGTGTTCATTGCAACGCTTTTAAGCTCGGCAACTGCAAACATCTTTGCCGCATGGGCGAAAACGACCGTGGGCCTCGTCATGGTCATAGTTGTGCTGACAGGGATTGTCTCGCTGATCCAAGCGCTTTTCGCCTCGGAGCTTGGTTCCTTGTCTGATGTCAATGATATGGAAGCCAGCGGGCGTTTTCTTGCAATCTGTATCGTCGCTATCGTCATGCTTACACAGATCCCATCCCTCGCTGGGGGAATGTCAGGAGCTATTGTGTCAGCGTCATCGGGCCTTGCCGTTGCAACCGGTGCTGCAGCAGCCGCCAGAGGCGCGCTGGGAACAGCAGTTGATGGCGGGCGTGGCGCGGTGGCCGGTGGCAAAACCGCCGCTGCGATGGCTTCTGCAGCCCGCGACGGGACCGGCATTCGTGACAGCGCGTCTCGCGCAATGCAAGCGCGTCGGGACATAGCGCACAGAGCCCGCAATCAGGATGGGGCGGCTCGTCAGAGCTACGCCGCTGACCGCTATCGGCAGAGCATTCGAGCTGCTCGCGAAAAACCACAACAAAAATCGTCGTAATCCGAGGTACAGAGCAAATGTCACACGTGACAGATCACGAAAAAGAACTCTTTCTGGGCGCACGCCGTGATGCCTTCAAATGGCAGGTATTCGGCATGGTCGGCATGGCAATGGGCGTGGCCTCTATGATTGGCTGGGCGATGCTCCTTCCCCTGAAGGAAATCCGCGCGGTGCCATTCTCCATCGATCCCGACACAAAGCTGCCGGTGCTGCTGACTGAAAAGGTCGAAGAACTGGAACCATCCGAGGCGATGGCCTTCCGCGAGGTGGCAAACTATGTGCAGGACCGGGAAACCTATGATGTCCAGGACAACAACGAGCGCCTGAAATCGGTGCTGCGACGTTCTGATGAGCTGGCCGAAACGTCCTACCGCGAACTGTGGGACGGCTCGAACGACAACCATCCGGACGAAATCTATACGCCCAAGACAAAGGTGCAGACCGAAATTCTGGGCGTCTCGCCGGTCAACGATGAGACGGTGCAGGTCGAGATCCGCAAGTCCCTGATCGTGCCAAACCAAGCAACGGTCTCAGCCCGCTACGTGGTCACAGTGACCTACGGGTTTGAGGAAAAAATCGTGACGTCGATGGATGAGCTTCTTGAAAATCCATTCGGTTTTGTCGTCACCAACTACCGCGTCGACTCCATGGGAGACATCTGATGCAGCGAACCATTAAGACACTAACAACCGTCACTGCCGCAGTCCTGGCTCTTTCTATGCCTGTTCTGGCGGAAATCACACCGACGCCAGACGGAAAGAACGCGGATCACCGCATCACGCATTTTCATTACGTCGAGAACCAAGTGTACCGCATCCCTGTGGGTGAACGCCTGATTACCTATGTTCACTTTCCGCAGGGTGAAACCGTCCGCAGCATTGGTGCGGGCGACACTGAAAGTTTTCAGATCACCCGCCTGCAGGAAGGTCGCGTTATTGCGTTCAAACCGGAAATCCTCAACTCGGATTCCAACCTTACGGTTTTGACCAATCGTGGCTCGTACAACTTCTATCTGGTTCCTGCTGAAACTACCGCTGAACGCAAACGGGTGCCGTTCCGAGTCACATTCTATTCAAACAACAAAGGTGGGACCACGACGACCCGTGGCAAGGTGGCGCGAAGCGAACCCAAGCCAACCGGGCGGTTTGTGAACCAAAACTATTCGCGCTCGGGCAAAGCGGACTTTGCGCCGACGGCCGTTTGGGACGATGGCGTTCACACCTATATGCAGATCCCACAGGATGCGGAGCTGCCGGGTATCTTCCGTGTCCTGCCTGATGGACGTGAGCTGATGGTGAATACCACAGTCAAAGAGCGCGGCATTATCCAAGTACAGGGCCTATCCGATCTTTGGACACTGCGCATCGAGGACACTTCGATCTGCGTTCGAAACGATGGCGACGCGTTTCAGCAGGCGAGCGCAACGGGCAGGCCCGTCACTTCACAGACAGTTAAACCGGGGGGCAGCAAGTAATGAACCGTGAACAAACAATTGCGGCACGGGCGGCGGCGGAACAGCCGCCCCTGCGTTCCCGGAAAAGGCTTGAACCCAAGAAGCTCATGGGCGTTGCCCTCGCGGGTGCCGTGTTCGTTGGTTTCGCGTGGTTTGTGCTGGGCGATGACGCCAAGAACAGCCGCGCAGGTGTCCGCGTCGATGCCCTGCAGCAAAGCGGTGGCGAACGCTATGGCCTGCTTACGGCACGGGGGCCGGACGTAGACGAACCCGAACCAGACGCGTTGCCGGAGGAAATCGCCTTCGCAACGCCCGCCTCAGCTCCACAGCCGGTTGAATTCATCGGGTTTGATAAAGCCATGAAAACTATCGAACAGCTCAACGATCGTATTGCGGGGCTGCAAGGTGAACTGACAGACGTAAAAGTTTCGCTTTCTGAGAAGGACAGTGAAATCGCTTCGCTCACTCTGGCCAATGAACGCCTTCAGGTCAGGTACGACGAGCGCGAGAAAAAGTTTGAGACAGAGCTTGCCCAGGCCGTTGCTGACGCTGAGGCACGGGCACTTGCCAGCATGAGCCACTTGCAGACTACGGGTCTGACCGATGATGAGCGGCGCAGGCTTGAAGAACTCAAGCGGATGCGCGAACGCCAAAACCAGTCAGACGGCATCGTGTTTGATGAAAACCCATACGGCAGAAACTGATGGAGCTGACGATGAACAGAACAGCACTTACCCTCGTCCTGGTCACGTTGGCCTCAAGCGCAATGGCTCAGGAACAGAATTACCAGCCCATTAACAGTGGGTCGCAGCCGATCATTTTCCAGCCCTTGCAACCGGCACAGCAGCCCGTGCAGGTTCAGCCGGAAAGCACTCGCCTGCCTGAAGAACAGCGCGGCTATCAGGAAAACCCGAACACGACATGGCAGAACAATTTGGTCGAAGAATATCCCCCCATCGTCGGGGCCTCGATCATTGACGATCCGTCGCGCACGCTGACACAGGGCACGGTTTTGACAGCCGTGTTTGGTGGGGCAGTAAGCTCGGAGCTGCCGGGTAGTGTGGTGGCGACAATCACGCGCGGCGTCTATTCGATGGACGGAACGAGACTGCTTTTGCCACGCGGGTCTAAACTCTATGGCGAATACCGCGCTGATACAAAGCTAGCGCAAACAAGGATCGCTGTCGTTTGGAGCCGGGTTATCACGCCGGATGGTTTGTCTGCGCAAATCGGGTCGGCCGGGACGGATGGTCAGGGGCGGTCTGGCGCAACCGGACGGGTTGATACGCATTTCGGTGAACGGTTTGGGACTGCCGCGTTGCTCTCGATCATCGGGATCGCGCCGGTCGCGCTGGTGGCCGACAACGATAGCAGCAACTCGGTGCAAACGGATCTGGCAACGCAGGTCGGTTCAAACTTGCAGAATGCTACCGCAGCGGCGTTGGAGGACTACTTGCGGATCACGCCAACCATCTATGTGGATCAGGGAAGCCGCATCAACGCCATCCTGCAGCGTGACGTGGTGTTCGACAACTTCTGAGACAGAACCATTGATGCGGCCGTATCGTCGGCCCTTTCGGCCGTTCCCCGCACAATTGAGTGCGGCAGCGGCCTTTTTTTCGGAATAACAAGGATAAAAATATGAGCGGGCGAATCGGTAACGGCCTTCTGGAATACTACACGGGCAAGATCGAGCATCTGTTGCACGATGAAAGCCTGAGTGAGATTTCTGTAAATCCTGACGGATTGGTCTGGGTCGAAGAAATGGGCACAACCCACATGACCAGGACAGACATCACTCTGAACAGAGACGATGTAGAAAATATCGGGCGTTGTGTGGCTGGGTTCAGCGACGTGACGTTTGGAGAAAAGAAGCCCATTGCGACGGCAAATGTCCCCACAAAAGAGGGCAAAGCGCGGGTTCAGGTGGTGATTCCGCCAGCAACAACCGGCGTCGGGTCCGTGGCGATCCGCTTGCTCCGCGTAAAAACCGTCGATCTGGGCGCATTCAGCTTCGCCAGCAAAGAGGCGGCGTTGGCAGAAAACAACGATCACAGCGCGCTTGAAAAGGCTCGGGCTGCACTCACTGCCGGAACAATGAACTTTGACGAGCTGGCCGGCCTTGCGATGCTTAGCAAATGGAACGTGATTATTGCCGGGGGCACCTCGTCTGGCAAAACCACTGTTCTCAATGCAATGCTGAAGCGCGTCGATCCGGGCGAACGGATCGTAACGATTGAAGAAGTGGCAGAGCTGGACATCGAGCAACCAAATTTCGTGGGCCTTCTTGCTGATCGTTCAGAAGAAAATGGCCCTAGATCCCCGACAAAGCTCCTTGAATCGGCGTTGCGCCTCCGGCCTGACCGGCTTGTTTGCGGCGAAATCCGAGGCGATGACGCGAATATGTTCCTGGAACTGGTGAACACCGGCCACGATGGATCTGTCTGCACCATGCACGCAAATTCGCCCGTCGATGCCCTTGGACGGATGAGCAAAATGGTGCGGCGCGGATCTCCGACCGTCCAAAAGTCAGAGGTGGTCGATGACATCCGGGCCACCATTCACATGATCGTTCACATGAAGAAAATCGGGGACGAGCGAAAGGTCAACGGCGTAATCTTCCCGCCCCTGATGACCGCTGAACAACTAATCTGAAGGACTTACGACATGGCTGAGTTTCAGGATCTTCCCAAAGGCAAGAAGGTCGCGATCGCCAGCACAATGGGCTTTGTCGCTACTTCGGCGTGCGCAGTGTTGGTGGTCGGCCTGGCTCTCGAATACATCAACACCAGAGGATTTCGCGGACTGGACATCTGGGCAGTCCCAGAGAAGTTCATGGCGCAGCCCGCAGAGATACAGCAGATCATGGGTCTGGTGGCGGTGGTCGCGGTGGGGGTTTTGACCTTTGCATTTGTGGCGGCTGCGCTGCGTGGTCCCTCAACGAAATACGGGGATGCGGTTTTTGCAAAAGCCCCTCAACTCGTCCAGGAAGGGTATGCTTCGGCGCTAAATCTCAAAGATCCGCTGGACAGTGAAATCGTGTTTGCCAAATTTGGTGAGCCAAAGGACAAAAACGCGATCTACTATAAGCCCGGCCCCGGCGTTCAAAAGCCACACGCGATGTTCATTGCCCCTTCTGGCTCAGGCAAAACCAGCGGCTTTGTGATCCCGAACGTCCTGCGTTTCAATGGTTCTTGCGTTGTCCTGGACATCAAGGGCGAGATTTTCCAGACAACCGGCGCGCGGCGGGCAGCAATGGGTGATGAGGTCTTTGTGTTCGACCCTGAGAACCCGGAAAAAAGCCACAGCTATAACCCGCTGCGCCGTGCAGCTCGGGCTGACAATCTGGACCGGCGATGGGAAGAAGTGATTCAGGTTGCAACCCAGATGTTCGACACGCCCAGCTCGTCCGCACAGGGCTTTATGGGTGGTGTCGAAGGCATGTTCTGCGCAATGGCGATGTTGGCGATCAAAAGAGAGCGGCCATACGTTTCTGAGATCCTGCGCCTGGTCAAAACGACCAAGCAAAAGGATTATGAAAAGATGGCCGAAGAAGTAGGCTATGCCCGGGCAGCAGATGAGTTCCTGAATCTTGCAGCCGAAGAATCCAAAATCCTCCGGTCAACGATTTCGGTTATGAACAACTCCGGCCTTCAGCTCTGGCGCAACCCTTCTGTGGCAAGAGCGACGCAGGGCAATGACATCAACTTTGAAGATCTGCGTCGGCGCCCCACCTCGATCTACTTTTCTGTTCCGGGGAAAAAGGTCAAAGAGTTCCGGACACTCATTCGCCTGTTCTTCCTCGATCTGGTGAACACAATCGAAACTCACGAACCGGGCCCAGATGAACCGTTCAAGGTTTTGATGCTGCTCGATGAGTTTCAGCGTCTCGGCCACCTTGAGCGCGTCGTTGAAGCGTATGACACCATGCGATCGTTCGGCGGTCGGATCATCGTGATTTCGCAAACGCTGTCGCGCCTGCAGGACATCTATGGGCATGAAGGTGTGCGGGCGATGCTGGCAAACGCCGGGACGCAGATGTTTGCAGCCTCCGAGGATTCAGAGGTACGCGAACACGTATCCAGGTCCATCGGTGACAAAACAGTCATGAGCAAATCGAAGTCTCGGGCGCTGGGTAAAATGGAAATGGGCAGCATATCGGAGCGTGAAGAAGGTATTCGCCTGCTCCGTCCGGAACATGTGGGCCGACTGCCGGAAAACGAGGTTGTGCTGCTCCGCGAAGGCAAGATGCCGGTGATTGCGAACAAGATCAGGTACTTTGAAGATCCCTATTTCATGCAGTTCTTGGGTGGCGAAAGTCCGAAGATAAAAGGCACACACCTCGATCTGGCTGTAGAGCAAGCCAGGGACACGGCAAAGGCGCTCGCTGATGCGAAACCGGCCCCTGCCCCGGTGAAAGAGGTTTCGGAAAAAGATCAGGAACTTCAGGCGGCATTTGATGCGCAGCGCACGGTCGCAAAGCGCAAAAGCCGGTCAGCGAAAGATATGGCGATGGAGAAAATGAGAGCCAAACGGCCAGAAAGCAGTGCCTCCGCTTGACGGGGGTGCTGTTTCAGTAAATCTGCGTTTAACCATGATCGTGAGAACAAAACGGTCTAACTATCAGAAGGTCATTTAAGATGAGATTGATACTCGCGATTTTGCTTCCGTTTGTGGTGTTCTTTACGATCAGACGCCCTTTTCAGGGCTTTTTCTGCCTACTCCTGCAATTGACGCTCATTGGTTGGATTCCGGCTGCTATTTGGGCCGTGTACTCGCTGAGCCAGTACAATACAGACAAGAAGATCAAGGCGGCGGCGAATAGGTTGGGCGATCAATGATCTGAGTTGCCGAAAACCCGGAATGGTTTGAAGAAATAGAAAACCGCAAGATCAGCCCTGCCGTCGGCTAAATCAAATAGGGCCACCCCGAGGCGGGGGTCTACTCCGGTAGGGTGCAGGATCATACGTTCGTGCAAGCAGCCGTTCGCGGATCACGCGGCGAAGGTGCCGAGAGAGCCCACTTTGACCGATGCTGCGTAAAGGATGTATCGCTGCTTTCGAGGGCGGTAGAAAACCTGCTTGATCGCAGCCGCGATGCGGAGGGAAAGCAGCGCCGAGTTGTCGGAACGCGTGAACCAAAAGGCGATCTAATCGAACGATTCAGCGCTTCACCCCGTCTGCGGCTGCCTCTCAAATACTGCGCGGTGCCCAGAGAATAATACCCGCACCGACAAGGCAAATGACCGCTCCAACTACATCCCATTGATCCGGGCGATGCCCTTCTACGCCCCATAGCCACAGCAGGGACGATACGATGTAAACGCCACCGTAGACTGCATAGGCGCGGCCCGCCTGATCGGCGGGGCTGAGCGCCAGTAGCCAGGCGAAAGCGGCAAGGGACAGCATGCCCGGTGCCAACCAAAACACGCTCTTGTCCAGCCGGAACCAGGCCCAGAAAGCAAAGCATCCGGCAATTTCGGCCAGCGCAGCGGCGAAGTAGATAAGAACCGTCTTCATCGGGCCAGACATACGTTCCGAGGAGGATCGGGTCTATTGCGAAAAATCTTTCAAATTCAGAGAAGCGAGCCCAAATCCGATCCAACACTTGGATAGGCCGCCGTCATCGACTTAAGTTGCTTGGCCGCCAGGCCCAGCTTGATTGCCAGCCCGAAGAAATTGATCAGTTCGCCGTATTCCGGGCCGAACAGGTGCGCGCCGAGGATCTTGCCGTTCGACTTGTCCACGAGGACCTTCGCGGCAGCAGAGGTCTCGCCGATCCGGTAGTTCGAATACCAATCGCCAGTGTCGGTGAACCGAACATCGACATCATACCCGGCGTCCCTTGCCTCACTTTCCAACATACCGACACGCGCCACTTCCGGGACTGTGAAGACGGCTGTAGGAATACCGGCATAATCCGGTGCGGTCTGAGTGTCTTTGAGCATGTTGGAGGCCGCGACCTTCCCTTCGATCACTGCGACTGGCGTCAGCGGCATGCCATCGGTGTCGGCGCAATCTCCGGCGGCAAAGACCGCGCTGTTCGTCGTGCTTTGCAGATGCGGGGCTACAACGATGCCCTTGTCGCTGTAATCAACACCAGCCGCCTCAAGATTCAGATCGGCCAGGGCTGCCACACGGCCCGCGCCATGCACGACCAGATCGGTTTCGATTGTTCGGGTTTCATCGCCCGACTTCACCTCGACAGTGAATGCTCTACTGGCTTCCGAGACCGACACGATTTCGGTTTCGCGCATCAGGTCCACGCCGATACCGCCGCTGCGGTCGATCAGCATTTCGACCAGATCGGGATCGAAGCCGCGTAAGGGCCGGGCGCCACGATCCACGATGATCGGGTTGGCTCCGGCCCGTGCGGCGATATGCGCAAACTCGAAGGACACGAAGCCGCCACCGATAAAAAGAACCCGATTGGGAAGGGCCTCCAGGTTGAGGAAATCCGTGCTGTCGATCACGAGATCGGCCCCTGTGAAGCTCAGCGGCCTGGGCATGGCACCGGCGGCCACGAGGAACCGTTCCGACTGATATGCCGTTCCATCGACCTCCAGCGTGTTGCTTCCCGTGAACCGCGCGGCTCCATGCAGGGTTTCGACGCCGTTGCCCGACAGGCCCTTTTCCATCTTGTCCGGCACGGGATCGGTGAAGCCACGCTTGTGTGCCATCAGATCGGCCCAGTTGATCGACAGATCACCGGGATCGATCCCCTTGCCCTGCATGAGCCGTGCCGCGTCCATGATTTCCGCACCGCGCCGCAGGATTTTCTTTGGATCGCAGCCGCGCAATGCGCAGGTGCCGCCGTAGGGCAGCGCATCGACAATGGCGACACGCCATCCTGCCGCGCCACATTTGTTGGCCGCGGCCACGCCCGCCATGCCCGCCCCGATGACGATCAGGTCGTAGTCTTCATTCATTCTCCGGTCCTTGTCCTGATCTTCATCCGGCGCAGCAGCTCAACTTTGCCACGTCCATATCGAAGGTTTGCGCCGCCAGCTTCAGCCCTTCCACGGTCGTCAGATAGGGGAAGATCGTCTCCCCGAGCGCCTTTGTGGTCATGCCAAACTTCAGCGCCATAACGAGGGTCTGGATCGTATCGGACCCCTCGGGCGCGATGATCTGGCCGCCAAGCAGCCGGTCGGACTTTCTGTCCGCCACCAGCTTGATCAATCCGCGCGTGTCGCGTGCGGCCAGTGCGCGCGGCACCTGATCGAGCGGTACGATGGACGTCTTGACGTCGAGGCCCGCGTCCCGCGCCTGGGCTTCACCGAGACCGACGCCCGCGACCTGCGGGTCGGAAAACACCACCCAGGGCATCGCGGCGTTGTCGTAGCGATGGTCTTCGCCGAGAACCGCATTTTTGGCCGCGAGCTTTGCACCATAGGCCGCCATATAGACGAACTGGTCGCGGTCGGTCACATCGCCTGCGGCATAGATGCCGCGCACCGATGTCTGCATGTCCTCGCCGACGACGATGGACCCACGCGCGTCGGTTTCCACGCCGATTGCGTCCAGGCCCATATCTTTGGTATTTGCCCGCCTGCCAGCGGTCGAAACGAGGTGATCCGCCGTCACTTCGACAGGCTTTCCGTTCTGGATCACGCGCAGTGTCACGCCCGCGTCGTCGCGGCGCACAGTGTCGTAGCTTAACCCGGTCAGAAGAGTGATGCCTTCGGCCTCGAACGCCGCCGCCAATGCCTCCGAGACCTCTGGTTCCGCGCCGGGCAACAGATGCGAACGGGCGACAAGCGTGACCTTCACGCCCATGCGGCTCATCATCTGGGCCAGCTCCGCGCCGATGTAGCCCGCGCCGATGAAGATCAGGCTTTTCGGCAGTACTTCGAGTTCCAGAAGACTGGTGCTGTTGAGCGCGCCGATTTCCTCGATGCCGTCGATGGTCGGCAGAACGGGACGCCCGCCCGTGGCGATGATGGTCCTCGGTGCTTTCAGGGTTCGCTCACCGACTGTCACGCCACCTTCGATCAGCCGCGCGGGACCGGCGTCGATGTAATCGACATCCTCATATTCCGGCAGAAGGTCCGCGTATTTCTTCTGGCGCAGGGTCGTGACCAGATCGTCCTTGGACTGAACGAGCGTCTGCCAATCATCCACTTGTGCCCGTCCCGACAGGCCGGGGAACCGCTTGGCAGCCCCCGCACAGTGCACGGCCTCTGCCGCACGGATCATCGCCTTGGAGGGCACGCATCCCACGTTGACGCAAGTTCCGCCGATGGTGCCATGTCCTACGAGGGCGACACGCTTTCCGGCATCCGCGCCGGTAATTGCGGCGGAGAACCCCGCCGATCCGGCCCCAAGAACGATCAGGTCATAGCCGCCCTGTTCATCGTCGGTTTTGTTCAGGTCTTTCATCTCAGCGCGCCTCGCCATGTTCGGGGTCTTTTGGTCTGGCGGCGAGCAGATATATGACCGCGCCGATGGCGATCAGCGGTGTCAACATGCCGAGGAGGCCGAAGACCATGCCGGTGGCGGTGCAACATCCCATCATCATAAGAGCGATCCTTTCTTTTGCGCACGGTTCAGGAGAACCGCGTAGAGTGCTGTGGCGGCGAAAACGCCGATTGTGATCCGTATTGCGAACCTGAATTCGAGAAGAATGATCAGGATCGACAGGGCCACCGCGAGGCCGGTGGCCCAAAGTTTCGGGGCCGGTCCCGGTTTGCCAGCGCGCAGCCAAAGGGCCTGTGCCACCACGGCGAGGCTGAAAAACAGCAGCGGGAACAGGGCGTAATCGAGCCAGCCCGTGAGGGCCGACAATCCGACGCCAGCGACGATGACGACCAGAAGCGGTGTAAAGCAGCAGAGCGCGGCGAAGAGCGCACCGCCAAGCCCCCATTTCAGCAGACGGTCGGAATTTTCAGGTGTGTCAGTCAAGGAGCCGTCTTTCTCTGTGATGGGTCGGGGCCGGAGGCGCGTTTCATTTGCGAACGACGCAGTGCGCGGACGATCAGGTAGGTCAGACCCGCCAAAACCAGCACGGCAATGCCACTCATTCCAGAGAGCCAAGCCCCAACGCCGCCGAACAACGCTGCAAGCACGGCAGTTCCGCCGCCGCAGCAGACGACCACGACCGGAGCTGCTATTCCGAAGGCCAGCAGGCCACCCATCAGATTGTCACGCATTGCAGGAGATTGTCACGCATTGCAGGCGGCTCAGGAGGCTGTGTCGGGCAGCACCTGCGCCGGATAGCCATTGGCCGTCACCGCGCCGATGATGCTTTCGATGGAAGTTTCGGCGTCATCGTAGGTCACGCTGTAAACACCCTGCCCGTATTCGGGGCCGTCCTCGAATGCGGCGATCTCGACCGACGGAACACCGCGCATCGAGCTGGCAACAATGAACGAACAGGACGGGCATGTCAGTTCGCTGACGGCGATCTCGACCTGGCGCTCTTCAGCGAGGGCCGGGGTCGAGAGTGCGACGATGGCCAGGGCGGATAACAGGAGATGCTTCATGGTCATGGTCCTCGTTCAGAATTTCAGGATGAAGGGGGTGATGTAGGGAAAGATCATGGCGACAGCGACAATCGCGGAAGCGGCCCAGAGGGTTGCGCGCATGATGCGGCGGTCGATGGGGCGGGCGCAGGTGCCATCGGCACAGGCCTCGGCATCTACAGGCTTGTAAGCCTTGTAGAAGCCGTATCCCAAAAACGCGGCGCTCAGCGCGAAGGTGTACCATTTGTAGGCATAGAGCGCCCCGAGCTGCGCGATGAACACGCCTGTCACGCCAAAGCTGACCAGCACCAATGGAAGGATGCAGCAAGAAGTCATCGCCAGCGCACCGAGGACGCCGAGGCCGGTCACGCCCCATCCCTTGGTGGTTTCGTCGCCAATTTTCTGCGACTGAGATTGCGGAAGTTCCGCCAAATGTTGTTCCATCGAATCTTCCTTGAACAGATGTTTCCACCGTTCTAGGGTCTGTAGTTGATACAGGCTCAAGGGATTTTTCGGCACAATGAGTAACACAAGCGTGAGATCAATTCGGCGGGGCGATTTGGCCCGCGCAACGGGCTGCAACCTGGAAACCATTCGCTATTACGAGAAAATCGGGATCATGCCGGACCCGCCGCGCAGTACGAAGGGCTACCGAAGCTACGACGATGCCCACGTCAAGCGGCTGAAATTCGTCATGCGGTCCCGCGATCTAGGCTTTTCTCTCGAAGAGGTTCGCGGGCTGCTTGGGCTGGTCGATGACCGATCCCGGACATGCGCCGAGGTGCAGATCATCGCCGAAGATCATCTGACTGACGTTCAGGCCAAGATTGCCGATCTGCAGCGCATCGAGCGCGTCCTGTCGGACACTGTTGCGCGATGCACCGGCGATGCTGCCCCAGAATGCGCGGTGATCGATGCGTTACTCGATGCTTAGTCCACCCTGAAGAAGAGGGGGCAACGGACCTTCGTGAACGGCGCAGCGAAAGCCCGAAAAGTCCCGCGTCTTACCAGTTCAGGCAAGGTGCCGCGAAGGGTCGGTTTTCAACACATCCCGTTCGGCAACTTCCATACCGCCCTGTTTTGCACCAAGCCTGAAACTGGTCCTGCTGCATCAAAAGTACCTTCTGCGTAGCCCCTACAAGCTGTGCCCCTCATCTTCATGAACGTGGGTGGCCTGTTCGCGGGTATGGGCCATTTCCTGCACCACAGCAGCAATCTTGCTGGATGAAACTTGGTGCAGCTCACCAACAACGGCCTCGGCGCGCTCGTAGCTGTCCGGAACGCCTTGGCTGTTAAAATGGGCGGCAGCGGTGGAAACATCCGCGTCTTTCCAAGTCGCCGTTGTGCCGACTGAAACGCTGTCATGATCGTTGTAGCGGGCCAGGAACTTGTTTCCATCGAGTCCGAAGCTGTTGGCGGTTGCCACAATGTCATCACGCACAGCCAGCCATTTTTCGGCTTCTGTCGGGTCCAGGTTGTCCAACTCGGCTGCATTCATGGATGTGGTGTAACTGTCATCAGCAACAGTGTACGCCTGTAGGTCGGTGTCGTATGGGCGCAGTTCAGCAACATCGCCCTTCAGCTCTCCGATCTGGACGTCCATTTTGGCGCGCAAGTGCGGATCTTCGACCTCTCGGGCAAGAGCCTCCATGTTCTCGATAGACTTCACGATGTCTTTGGTTTGTTCTTCATAATTCTCGAAACCGGCCTGCCCCAGAGCGGATTGCATATACTGAACATAGCGATCACCGGGCGACTGGTAGTCATCCGAACCCTGAAAATCCTTGTCACCACTCAGATCCGCGAGCGACGAATAGTAGGGGTGATACAGGTCATATTCCTGAGCGTCGGTCATATGACGGGAAACCAAAGCCTGCATGTCGCCCTGATTAACTGGTTCCCCTGACCTCTCGGCGGCTTCCAGTTCGATCTTCAGTTCTTCGACCAGATCAGCTTGGGCGGTGTGTTCGTCAACACGGCGGTTAGCCTGGTCCTCGATGTCAGCCAGTCGCCCACCGATGGCGGCATTGTCATACCCCAGACTCCGTTGCTCTTTCGTGATGATGTCAATCTGCTCAGAAACACGATCTTCACGCGGGGCGGATTGATCAAATTTGGAATAGGGTGCGAAGTGTTCGACTTCGTTCAAAAGATAGTCTGTACGCGAAACCATAGTTTTTCCTTTTCGAGTTGATGGATAACTCTGTGATGGTCCTGCAGATGGCGTTGGCGCGCTCATCAGGCAGACCGGGTGTAATCCTTATAAGCTGTGTCCGTCATCGTCCTCCAAGCTATGACCGGTATCGTCGCCGCGCCCTTGCAAGAGCGGGTGCGTTGCATGGGCGTGAACGTCCGAAAGTTCCTCAGAAATTGCGATGATCTTGGTAGAGGCTATTTGGTGCAGCTCATCAACAACGGCCTCGGCGCGGTCCTGGCTGTCCGGCAAACCTTGAGCCTGGAAGTGGGCCGTTGCGGTCGATATGTCGTCGCTACGCCATTCCATAGTCGTTCCCAATGTGACGTTGTGATGGTTGCCAAAACGGGCAACAAACGCCTCGCCGTCTAGGCCGTAGCTGCTGGCCGTGTCAGTGACTTCCTTGCGGATCTCGACCCATTGCTCGGCTTGCGGATAATCCAAGGTATCCATCTCAGCGGTGTCCATCAGCGTTGAATAACGCCTGTCCTCCATGATGAAGGCTTGCAGGTCAGGATCGTTGGGCCGCATATTCGCAACGTCGCCTTTCAGCTCACCTATCTGAATATCCATTGAGACGCGCAGATGGGGATCTTCAACCTCACGCGCCAGTCCTTCCATTTTCTCGATGGACTGCAGGATGTCGGCGGACTTCTTCGACCAATTGTCACTGGCATCCTCGCCCAGCGTATCGCGCATGTAGGCGTCATAGCGAACTGCTGGCGGCGAGTAGTCTTCGGAGGATTGATAGACTTTATGATCGACAATATCAGCCATCGCCGAGAGGGTTCCACCGCTCTCCGCGATATGCTGGTGATCGTCAATATGCTGGATTACACGGGCCTTCAGATCGGGGCTGATTGTTTCCTCATCGCCGCCTAATGCGATGTGCTGACGCAGCTCGTGCATCAGCTCAGGCGACTTGTATTCGGGGCCTCCCGGCTCACCGTAATCATCAAAATGATGGGCCTGATCCAGTAGATGTTCCATTCTCGATACCATAGGTTCTTCTCCTTCAATGAGCTTGATGGCAAACTCTTCGATCCTTTCGCTGATGGCGTTGGCGCGCTCATCAAACAGATCGGACATTCTTGCGATGGATAAAGTCATCACATCCGCAGCCCTGTCACGGGCCGTAACTTCGACTTCCGGGGTGCTTTCAACAAGTGACAGTCCGGCCTGAACTTTCCACGTGTCTGTCTCCACTTCCTGCCGCAAACCGCGCTCAAGGCGGGTCGTCGCGGTCAGCTCAATGCCGTATCCTTCGGCAACCTCAACCTGGATGGCGCGCTGAACGTCGATGTTCATCTCGCTGCTCATGCCCATAGCGAGCCACTGCCCATGCTCGACGCCTCGGTTGTTCACAACGATGTGGACATGGGGGTTATCGGTGTCGTTGTGGAACACTGTCAGGTAGTCCCAGGTATCGCCAAAATCTCTGCTTCCAAACAGACGGTCCGCGAACTCCAAGCCCGCCTCATGCGCGGCGTCCGGATAGGTGCCTTCGGGAAAAGAAACGATCATGTGACGGGTGTAACCGTAGTTGGTTTTCCCGTTGAAATCCTCCGCCCAGGTCTCGATCAAATCCCTGACCTGATCCGCATCAAGCGGGGTCACGCCATTGTCCCGGATGTCCAAAACACCCTCTGCCCGGACGGTCAGGTAACTGATCTGGCGGCGCAGCTCATGGGCGTTGTTCACCCCACCTTTGCGGACGTGTTTCACAACCGCCTCGGGCTTTCCGACCACAGCACCCAGCCGCGCCTTGATGGATGAGGCCCGCGAGATCATGAACTTCATGCGCTTGGCGGTCTGCAGCTGCAGGCTGATCTGCTTGGATCGATCGATACCCTTCTGCGCTTCCCGGAAGGCAAGCTCCAGGAAATCCCCTGCTGTCAGATTGCGAGCCGCGACATTCATACTTCAGATGTCCAATCATCGTCGCGCAAGATCCGGCGAATGGCGGCCTCCGGTTCTCGATTTCGGCGGGCCGCTGTGATCAGCGCTTTCAGGTCTTGCCGGTGCTGGATGATCGCACGATGGAGATTTTCGACATCGCGCCGGTCGTCATCCGTCCAGATCACCGTGCCGCGCTTGGCCGATTTCGCCAGTTGATTGAGGTTGGTGTATCCACCCTGAACCTGCCGCAAGTGCTTCTGCCAGAGACCCACAACAGCGGGGTCAGGATCGAGATACCCGATCAGACGATAGATCAGTCGTTGGATGATTTGGTTGCGGCTCTTGGCTCCGAGCGCAGTCACGGCCCCCTCCAAAAGCTCCAAGGCATCTGACGGCAATCGAACAGAAAAGACAGTGGTGTCGGCTGGCTTGCTCAATCTATACCTCAGGTTGTATTTGTGATTTGTAACACAACTACCTTATCCTGTCATAATCTCCAAGAGTAAACCGATGGGATTTTAGAAATTCGTATTTTCTCAAATCGTGATCGGAGTAACTTTGCTCTAGGAGTAAATTTCCACGCCGGGAAAAGGGTTCCGCCCCTTTTCCTTAAACAGGCGTGGGTGCCGGTGGACTGGCGCAGGGCAATCACGCAACGCGTGGGCTGCCCGAACAGCGCCCGTCACTTTCCGGCACGTTAAATGCGATCTGCATTTTCCGCGCGCCTGGGCGCGCTCAACTTCCCGACGCTTTGGCGGCGGGTGCCGACGAGTTGGCTGAACTTCAGCCGCGCGACCCGACGAGCTGACCGACCGTCGCATGTCAGGTTAGGGTCTCTCGGTCGGGATCTTAGCACAGTGGCAGTCGCGCGGCTTCGCGCTGGGTGGCGCGAGCGGGGACCGAGCGCGCGGCCTTAACGCTGGCTCTGAGCGGTCCCGTGGGATAGATGCTGAGAATGGAAAGGTTGAAGTTTTTCAGACCGCGTGACAACAGCACTACCGAGGGTTGTACGTTGTGAAGGCTTGGGATTATCCGTTTGAGCTGGTCCGGATCAACTGCAAGACCTGCGGGCGGTACGGGCAGTACCCGAAAAAGCGGTTCATTGAGCTGGTCGGTGCTGACACGCCGCTGCCCTCGGCACTGAAGATCATCGCCAAAACATGCGACCGTGAAAAGGACGGGCTGGCCCTGCACAACCGATGCGGCGCGGGCTATCCGGACCTCGCCCGGATGGTCGATGATAGCAAGAACTGGACGCGCTGAAAGGGCGGGGTCAGTCTCGCGCGACGGTCAGTCGGGCGGCACGGTCAGACTTCCAAACCTCGATAGTGGCGCGCTGTTCCACGTGCCAGCAAAACGCTGCAACTGCTGCCACCAGAAGGGCACCGGCAACAGCAATGTCGATGGTGTGATGAACACATTTCTCAAGCATCGGAATCCTCCTTTTCGTGGTTGCAGACCGGGCACGGAATGCCCCGCCGAATTTCAGTATCGGTCATGTCAAAACTCCATCCGGCGTCATGACCACACTGACCGCATATGAAGTGCCCACCCTTGGCAGTTCGCCAACCGGGCATCATATCGGGGGCTTGACCCACATCAGCCGCGTGCATCAAAACGCGCTGCTCGCGGCGCGGCTGATCGAGCCCCGGCAAGGTGAGCTGGTGGCGCACCTATCCGGCCTCGGGCAAAGGTTCGTCCATCCGGGTCTTGAACCGAATGGTGGCGTCTAAGGCCGCATCCCCGGTTTCGGCCTCCGGAACTCCGGGGATCAACCACGTGTCATTCCATGACATGCGGGCGCGTCCATCCAGTTTGCGGGCCAGCTCGTCCTCTGTTCCTTCCCCGATACAAATCCCGCCCTCGATGTCGGGATGTGCGGAAAGCTCGATGTGTCCAGAACGGAAACAATGGGCATACATTTGCCTGTCCTCTCGATTTCAGTTTTCGGGCTTCGCCCGGCTTAGTGCTGCCAGTTGTCCCGGCCGTATTTGCGGCCAAGAATGGTGATGCGATCCTGCCCGTCGATGGGCACGCTCTGGTGGACAAGCCCACCAAACGGGTTGACGCCGTAGACGGAAACATCGTCATCGCCAAACCCGTAGATCACGAATTTCCACGGTCCCCGGCCCTGCTCACGGGTTTGAAAAAACCCGTCGTAGTTCCGGCATTCCCAGGCACCGGCCCACCAGTTTGCGCCTGGTGTTCCTTTCTCGTTTGGGGCCATCGGTATCAAATCAAGCTGCTGCATTTCTGCTCTCCATCGGGCAAATGGCGGGGGCCGCTTTAGCGGCCTCCCGGCTTTGCAATGTTTCAGTGGGTGGTGGCTTCGGGCTGGTAAGGGTCGAGCTGATCAGATCCCGAATAGTCGGAATAATCGACAAACGCCTCGCGCAACGCGGCCAGCGGATGATTGTCAAAATCATCTACGCGCTGGTCTTCGTCAGGAATCTCGCTTTCGTTGGCTTCGTGGATGGCGAATGTCAGAGCCTCGGCAATCTCAATGAATTCGGTCACTGGCACGAGCTGACCGCTCTGGCGGG
Organism: Ruegeria sp. AI2; assembly: GCF_056541275.1. Classification (NCBI taxonomy): domain Bacteria; kingdom Pseudomonadati; phylum Pseudomonadota; class Alphaproteobacteria; order Rhodobacterales; family Roseobacteraceae; genus Ruegeria; species Ruegeria sp. AI2. The sequence goes on along the minus strand of NZ_JBQFYB010000010.1, from coordinate 7,274 downwards.
GAAACTGCCCATAGGCGACGTCACCAGCCAAGAAGCCCTTGCCGGTTTCCGTGGCAATCTGGCGTGCGATTTTTACAATCGCCTTGGCATCCCATGCGTCATGGACTGCCATCGCCAGAAACTCCGGCGCGTCTTTGGTGCCTTCGTTCTTCCGGCCGTAAATGCTCCAAAACTCGACCTCTCCGGCTTCGCACTGGACGGCGCACCCTTCGCTTTCATCATTTCGGCACGGCATGATTTCGAACCATTCGAATTGGTCCAGCTTGTCGCCTTTCGGCAAGTTGTTGAAACGCTCGTGTGCGGGTGTGTTGACGATTTCATTTTGCATGGTCTCTGCTCCGAGTCAGGGGGTATGCGCGGCCCGGATCGAGCCGCGCGCTGTTCTTCAGGCTGCGAGGCTTACGCCCTTCAGCTCTGCCATCTTTTCAGTGAGAGACCAGACTGCCCGGTTCAGAGCTTTGTTCTGGTCGATGCCTTTGACGCCACGGGTGCGCTGTCGGCGTGTGCGGCCATTGCCATCCTTGACGCGACCATGCAGCCCGCCCTTGATGACGTTCTCCTGCAGAACATTGCCAACGGTCCAAAGATCGGTCAGGCGGTCGGCATTGCGGCGGGTTCTCAACAGAGCGTCAGCCTGAACCGGCGCGGGCTTTCCATCTTCCTTGTGAGCCTCGGGAAAGCGCAGTTCATGCACCACTTCCGCGAACACCTTGCGCTCGGCGTCGTCCAGAGAGATACCTTTGAAGGTTTCAACCTGCTCGGCCACATGGGGCGCATCTTCCAAAACAGTGTATGCGCCTTCGATCACCTCATGAATGGCGTCACCAGAATGGCGCACCTTCACCTCGTTAAAGCTGTCGCCAACCATCAGGCCATTAGCGCAGACAAACCGAAAGAAACCCGGCACCATCTGATAGCTGCTGGTTCCATCATTGGCGTTGACCAAGATGATTTCAAAGGCTTCGCCTTCGGCATTTGTGATTGAGCGGTGGCGCAAGCGCAGCATGTGTTTGGTGAACTCGGCTTTGCCTTCAATGCGGGTGTTGGCCTGCTGAGCAAAGAATGGGTCAAACCCTTCCTTACGCAGTCCGGTCAGAACGTCGATTGTCGGCACCACAACAAAGCGGTCAGACCGGCTTTCGTGGGCTTCGGTTGCGAAGATCGAGGGCACGGCGGAGCGCAGTTGATCGTCGGTCAAGGCTTCCCCTGTGACCAGACCACCGCAGGACATTCCGCTCATATAACGATTGTAACCCATAGACTTACTTCCTTTCTTTCGTGGCGATGCGGTTGCCGGTGTTTCCCAGCTTTCCGCCAATGGGCGCGGCCTTCTGATCTGTTAGCTGATAGATGGACCACATCTATCGGCTGGCAGAACAGGAGGGCGAAGCCCTGCCTGTGGCCCGGGGCGGGACTGTCACGGGGTCGGAGTGGCGAAAAAATGGGAGGGAACCGCGCGCTTGCGCGTGGGAGGAACCGGGTTTTTTGACATGGAGACGACGCGCACCGCGCGGCGCTTGCCCCTTGACCGGCCCGACACAGGATGCGGGCGGATCGGGATGATGGGACCGGCCTGCCGGTCACAGCAGACCCACTATTGGACAATGCCAGGGCCGGGGTGAGCGCGCTTTAGCGCGTCGATCCCCTGCCCTGTCCAATAATCAATGCGAGCCGCGCGCCTCGCGCGGATCTCCCAGACCTCTTGCAAAAGCGGGCGTTACCCGAAGGGCCGAAACAAGCAAGTCCTGGCGACCATTTGGCCGCGGTTAAGCTGGCTCGCGACGAGACAGATTCACCGCATCAGGCCGAAGGGAGAAAGGGCGTGGTTGGTTCGGGGCGTAAGCCGGTCTGCCGGCTGAAGCTTAGCACGCGGTCACGCGCCCCAAGGCGCGGGATTTGCGCATAACGCCGTCATTTGTACAGCGCAGCCTACTGTACAGAGTTTTGGCGGCTTTCAATTGAAGGTGATGTTTTAGGAACCGCACCGGCCTGATCAAATGGGAGGAAGTGATCATAATTTAGCCGGAGGGAACGGCTGGTTGTGGCCGGTGCGGTCGTATTGTGAGTGGCGTCTTTGCAAGCACCGCATTTCTTATCTCAAAATGAGGCCGAAGAAAGACCTAACCGACTAGGGAACCAGGTGGATACATCTGTTTGCTGGAACTGGCCTCAAAATGAGATCAGCGACGGCCAATGACGCTGCAGGTGTGCGCCGCCAAGGCATCGGCTACGACAATCTGGGACGCTATTGCGTCCGGACCGAAGCCGGAGCAAAGGAAAGGGCGACTTGCGCCGCCCTACCCCTTTTTATTCGGTCACCTGTTCGTTGTCGTCATTGCGTTTTGGGAAGGCCACCATTTCGACGCCGGGGAACATATCGTGTTTGACCTGGATTGAGGTGATGTTGCCGTGATCGTCAGTGTTTACGAACGCGACACCGCAGCGGTTCCAGAAGTTTTTGCCATCTTTTTCACCGGCTTTGACGTTCAGCTTCAGAGTTTGAGTTGCCATTGTTTGATCCTCGTTTTTTGAGTGTTTCGATGAACATGGAAGAAGCGGGCATAATGGGGGTGTCAGCAGGTAATTTGCTCCGCGAGGAATGCGCGATCAGCGCAGGGGAAATTACCTGTTGAAGCGGAGCGCCCGGAACGGGGGCTGCGCGGCTCCCCCGACTGCCCGCTTATGTTCATCAGAGAAGAAACACGTGAACGAGGATCTTCACTGGCAACGGGATTGAGGCTGTCAGACCGAGTGAATGGCAAGAGCTTCTGGGCCCGCTGCGCCCGGAACGCTTGAACAAAGAGAAACGCGGCAACATCACCTCGATCCGACAGATGGGCATTGGGCGAATCCGCGATCTGGCCGCTTTCCCGAAACGGAATGACCTGCGGAACAAGGATTAAGGGCGCGGTGGCGGCGCAAGTCGCCGGTTCTTGCTGGCAGCGGCGCAAGAAGCATCCGCTGCTACGGGAAAGCCCTAATTTCGGCCTGCGTTTGAGTCGGTTATCAAAGTCTCAACCCTACCACTTACCGCTCACTGACGGTAATTCCCCCAGAGGCCAGCATCTACCCCCTCATGCTGGCCTCTTTCAATTCCCGAAACCATGATGAAGAAACGCGGCCTGGCCGCTGAAGCGGCCCCTTGCGCTGGAAGCGCACAGTCCTGATGGAGCGGGGTTCCAACCCCGCGCGGTCAGGACAACAAGGACATTGCACCATCAAGCCGCCGGTAAGAAAAAAGGCCCACCGAAGTGGGCCAGTATCTCTCGCCACAAGAGGAAAATGAAAGAATCTTGGTGAGGCTATCGCTTGCGCGCCCGATCGACAACGCCGTCATAGGTGATCGCGGTAATCCGGTCCTCAGTACGACGGGTCATTTCGATCCCATCACCTGTCATTGTTGTTTCCGCATGTTCGGTCCATTTGAAAATGCTGCCATCCGCTTCGACATGGGTTTCATCTTCAGCGGAACGTCGTTTGACAGACCCATCATGTCGAACCTCAATAATTGTGCCATCCGCCATTCGGACGGTTACAGAATGATCTTCGACCGCAACCCCTTGCCACCAGCTTTCTGCATCACGACGCACAACAATCCGACCGGGGTGCAGCTTGATTTGCACATCCTGAGTGTCCTCCGGGTCGGCGGCTTTGACCACAACAATGGCCTCCTGCTCGCTCGGATCGCCATGAACGGACGCGCTGCCGTACTTCGGGGGCCAGAACTTCGGCTCGCTGCGCTGCCGTTTGTTCTGGTCCTTGTGGAACGCAATATACATCTGCGCGGACTTCCAGACGCGGCGAATGGCGCTCTCTGGTGCTGTTGGGGTGGTGGCTTTGGTCATTCTTCCAGTCCCTCAATCGGATGGGTGATCCCAAGGATTCAAAACATTGACACCTAAGAACTGAAACGGCTTCACGTCTCTTGTTGCGACTGAAAAACCGTGTGTCTTTGCAATTGCCGCAATCTGCGCGTCCGCCAACTTCACGTCATAGGCTTTCGCTTCGGCTTGCATGGTTGCAAGGGCCTCCGCAGCCGCACGGTCAAATGGCAAAATCCGGTTGCCGCACAGACGGCCTAGCGTAAAGTCGAACCCCTTCCAAAGCGCAGCTTTCCGGTTGCCGTCAGGCAATAATTCGATCCCGTAACGTACCTCAAAGATGGTGATCGTCGTGGTATAAAACTGCGCGCTATGCAGCGCATTCAACCACCCAATCACCGCCTTGGAAGGGCTTTCCTTCATCGGGTCGGACAGCACGTTTGTGTCTAGAATAATCACCCGAAGTCCGCCGGTTCTGCTTTGTCGCCACTACGTTCAATATCTGGCAAGAATGCATTAAGGCCCTGCACGTATTCCACAATCACGTCGCCAACCTTCTCGGCTGGCCGTGACGCCTCATCGAGAAGTTGCCGCGCGGCTTCCTCAGTGCTGATGCCACGTTCTGCCGCGACAAACCGAACGCGACTGTGAACGTCATCAGATAGATTTCTGACTGTCAGATTTGCCATTTCATCCTCCATGTTTGATGATGACAGCATATCGCTGATATGATGGCAGTGCAAGCAAATAGCAAGTATGCTATCATTCTTTCATTGCGTTTCGGCAGTCACCTTGCGGGAATACGTCATGATTAAATCCCTGCTGGGAACAGGGCGCAATGCGCCCTGCCCTAATTGTTTTAGAAGCACTCAGGGACCCATGCGTCAATGCGGGCTTTCTGTTCGGCGGTGATGCGCAAAGCCTTTTGATGCTCTGGATCGTTGAACAGCTTGTGCAGCGCTTGGTTCTTCTCGCCCTTCTTGGACTTGCTGAACGCGCGGTAGGCATCGGTGTCCATGTGCAAATCCAGAAGGTCTTTGTACAGTTCATCCAACTGTACAGCCTTGAGCCGCTTGAAGCAGTTCGTCTCGGAAGGCGTCCAGATCGAGCGAATATCAGCATCAACATCAGCCGCGATTTCAGCCATGAAGTCGGCCTGCTGGGTTGTAAAGCGCCGCGCGAGAAACGCGGTGATTTCGCCGTTGCGGGTTTTCTTGCCCAGATCGCGGAAAGCCTTGAACGCTTCGACACTGCCTTTCCCGGCCATTTCCTGAAACTGGTTATAGGCTTCCTCTGCTGCCTCGTCCCTTTCTCCGCCAACAGGAGGGCGAAGCCCTGCCTGTGGCCTGGGGCGGGACTGTCACGGGGTCGGAGTGGCGAAAAAATGGGAGGGAACCGCGCGCTTGCGCGTGGGAGGAACCGGTTTTTTTTGACATGGAGACGACGCGCACCGCGCGGCGTTTGCCCCTTGACCGGCCCGACACAGGATGCGGGCGGATCGGGATGATGGGACCGGCCTGCCGGTCACAGCAGCCCCACTATTGGACAATGCCAGGGCCGGGGTGAGCGCGCTTTAGCGCGTCGATCCCCTGCCCTGTCAATTGATCAATGTGAACCGCGCGCCGCGCGCGGGTCTCAATTCACCGTTTGCGTGGTCTTGTCAGAAAACAAAAGCACGCGTGTTATCCTGCCTCGACGAAAACACTATATTTAGTATACTTACGTTAAGCACCCACAATATGTTTGCTTTGGAACCCCTTTTGTTCTATTCTTTTGCTAAGCTGCCAAGGGGAAAAACTTATGTCCGAAACTGCCATTTCAGAGACACAGACAGCACTGCCAGCAACGGCAAAGCAACTTGCTTATGCACGCAAGTTGGCAGAGCAACAAAACGTCGTTTTGCCCTGGGAAATCCAGCAAGATCGGCGCGCGATGAGCCAATGGATCGACACGCAGAGATCAGCACCTCGCGTTCGCGATACAAGGCCAAGCTCGAAGCAGGTGGCATTTGCGGAACGCATCGCCCGGATCAAGCGCAGCCCTGTTCCGGACGAGTGTTTTCGGGATCGCAATCTGATGTCCCGCTGGATCGATAGCAACAAGCCCTGAACACTATCACGCTTGTTTGGCATCTGTCGCGTTGTGTTGGAAGGTTGGAAGAACCATCGATGCGGTGCTCTCACACATGCCTCGCTGCACACCTTTCCTTTGAATATGGTCGCATCATCCAACCATGGGATCAAACGCCTATGCTCCAACCGGAACATAGCCTCGGCGACGTTTTTGTCTTTCAAGTATATGGAGCGCGTCAGCAGCCTGGGCTTCGTCTTCGTACGTCACCATCATAGCTTGTCCGTTTGTGCCAATACGTCCCCACGTGCGGAGAACCGAAACTTCCCCAAACAGCGTCGGCTGCAACTCTATTCCGTAGAACCGTGCCATGTTGACGTCAGGGTCTACATGGATCAGGTGGACAGGTGTGGTGTCTGTCAGCGCCATGCTCCCAGTATTGCTTGGCACAGCCCAGCTGTCCAATGACAATGCGATATCTATTCGCCGGGAGCGATTCATACCCGTGATGTGAGGTGGCACGGGTTTCACCCGGCCTTATCATTCTGGTCGCACTATAGGCTAGCTGAAGATCTTTGCATGCCCTCCATGCGCCGGATCTGGGTTGACGAGCCCGCCCTTTGTCGCGTCCGCTGTTGTTATGGACATAGATGAAAACAAAGTGGATGAGGCAGTCCTGGCGCTGCTCTGGTTGACGCTGCATGACGAGCGCCGCGCATGGAAAGGCTTTGACTGGGACGCGCTTGACCGCCTGCACCGCAAGGGGCTGATCCTGGACCCGGTTGGAAAGGCAAAATCGATTGTGCTAACCGATGAAGGCCTGCGTCGCTCCGAAGAACTTTTCGCAGAGCTTTTTGAGCGGGAGCCAAAGACATAGCATTCGCCACGACAAGACCATCCATGCAACGCAGATCTGCACAAGCCTGTGATCTGGCTGGCGGTTGCAATCTGCGCTAGATCGCCTCTGTCTGGCGAACAGGGAGAAGCTGAAGATGACAACGGGGAACGATCTTGGTGGGCTCATTCGGTTTATCACCCGTGACGAGATTTGGCACGAGCGGCTCGCGGACGTGTTGGACGAGCATTTTCTGCCAAGTCTCGAAGCCTTTGATCTCGATTTCGAGGATCTGGGCGACCTGCTGGGCGAGGATTGGCCAATGGTTCTGTGGGGCGGTGGCCTGGAAGACTTGCTGGGCAGGACATTCGGACCGGACGCCGAAAACGCTGTAGATGCCTATCTGAAAGGGAGCGGTTCCAAAGAGAGTGCGCAGACCCGCGCCTATATCGAGGGTTTGCGGGACGCGTCGGTCAGCCTTTATGAGGTGAGCGAGGTAGACCCCGGCAGATCCATGGTCTTGCGCAACATGCTTTCGGACGCAGAGC
>NZ_JBQFYB010000009.1:0-142154 GCF_056541275.1 Ruegeria sp. AI2 | reverse complement strand
TCTACCAAAGCATCGAAAAACAAATGGGACGAGAAAAACTCAATCAACTCCTCGACCTGCTCGAAGAACTACAAGCCGTCAAAGTCTGACCGAACGCGCATTTGGCTGCGCGGGTCAGCATTGCCGCTTTTCTTTGAAAGACACAGGCTGGAGTTGCCTGGGCGTCGCACGCTCCCATCACAAAACGTTTTCCGTCTCAAGCTGAAAGCTCCCCGGCCTCTGAGCACAATGCACCTTCACGTTTGACGACGTACCACGTTCAGCCAAAAACCTCCAACTCCAGTAGAACATGGTGTCAAATCCATTTGGCCGCCGACGAACGAGGGCCTTCCACGCGGGCCAAGTCAGTCATTTCAATCACATCCAAGAGCCACGACACCTTTTGAAAGCTGGATTTTCCTGCTCAACAAAATACTGGATGTTGGATACAATATCCTCTATAGCTGCGCGTATCGATTGATTCAGGGAGGATCACATGCTCAAGAAACTCGCCGCACTGGCGGCCCTCACCACTATCACCACGGCTCCTGCGATGGCGGACACGCTGGACGATGTCGTAGATCGCGGGACATTGCGCTGCGGTGTTGTGTTGGATTTTCCGCCAATTGGGTATCGCGACGCGAATAACGAACCGGCAGGCTTTGACGTCGAATACTGCAATGATCTGGCCGCCGCACTTGAAGTTGAGGCCGAAATCCTGCCGTTGACCTGGGCCGAACGCCTGCCAGTGATCGTCACCGGACGCGCAGACGTTGTGTTCGGAGCAACCTCGGACAGCCTTGAACGGGCGCGGACGGTGGGCTTTACCATTCCTTACGCCATCTATTATGCGCAGGGTGTCGTGAATGCCGAAAGCGGCATTGAGACCTTCGAGGATATCCGTGGCAAGCGCGTGGCCGCCGCGATCGGCACCGTGCCCGAGCAGGAATGGCTGAAGATCGCCGCCGAATGGGGCGAAGAAGGCAATTACCAGGGCTACCAGTCCGAGAATGAGGTTTTCCTAGCGGTGGCTCAGGGCAAGGCCGATATCGGCATTACCACAAACACTGCCGTGCTGCCGATTACCCAGCAATATGACACTGTTGTTGCCGGCCCTCGCATGCCATGGACCACCGACTACACTTCGGTTGTAGGCAAGCGCGAAGATGTCACCTGGCTGAACTTCCTGAACCTGTTCGTGACCCACCAGGTGCGTTCGGGCCGCTATCAGGAGCATTGGGGTAAATATGTCGGCGGCGAAGCGCCTGAGCTGCGCATTCCCGGCGTAATGTACTGACCCTTTCCTACTCCATGCTTTCGTCCGGCTATGGCCGGGCGAAAGGACCGGTAGATTGCGTGAGGAACACCCGTGTTCGACTATAACTTCCATTGGCGACCGGTGATGAAAAGCCTGCCGGACCTGCTTGAGGCATCGCTGCTGACGATACAGGTTGCTGTGCTGGCAATGGTCCTAGGCATTATCATCGGACTTTGTCTGGCGCTGACGCGGCTGCACCTGAAAGGTCCCCTTTACTGGTTCGCCTCAGCCTGGGTCGAACTGGCGCGCAATACTCCGGCGCTGTTCCAGCTGTTCTTTTTCGGCTTCGGGCTTGGTGCCTTTGGCCTGCATCTATCGCCGTACTTCATCGTGCTGGCCGGGCTGACATTCAATTGCGCCGGTTATCTGGCTGAAAACTTCCGTGGCGGCTTTCAGGCCGTCCCCGAGACACAGCTACGCGCGTCCCGATCGCTGGGCATGACCGCGTGGCAGGCTTACACACGCGTCGTGATCCCGCAGGTGTTTCGCATTGTCTATCATCCGATCACGAACCAGATGGTCTGGGCTGTTCTAATGTCGTCACTGGGTATGCTGGTCGGCTTCCGGGAATTGTCGGGCGAGACCCAGTTCTTTGCCTCGCGCACTTTCCGAATCTTTGAATATTTCGCCGTCACCGCGGTCATTTATTACGTGATCGTCAAAATCATCCTGCTTGCCTCGCGCCTGCTGGCGTCCCGGCTTTTCCGCTACTGAAGGAGGCACAGATGCAACCCACTGTCAGCTTTTTCAGCGGCTTCAACATCAACGATCTGTGGTTTCTGGGCGAAGCGGCGCTGCGAACGCTCTGGATTTCAGTGCTTTCGATTTCCATTGGAACGGTTTTTGGCGTGGTGTGCGGTTGGCTTCTGTACGAGGGCAAATTGGCAGCGACCCTGACGTTGGCTCCGGTTCTGGATATTTTCCGGTCGGTCCCTCTGATCATCCAGCTGGTGCTGTTTTACAACTTTGCACCTATTGTCGGGCTCAATCTGGACCCGTTTGCCTCGGGCGTTGTGATCCTGTCCATCTACACGGCAGCACTGGTTGCGAATGTGGCGCGCGGCGGGATTGAAGCCGTTGGTGATCCGATGCGCCGCGCCGCGCGCAGCCTGGGCATGACCTATTGGCAGGACCTGCGCTATGTCGTCTTCCCGATTGGTGGGCGCGCGGTGTTCCCTGCATGGGTCGGGGTCGCGCTGGGTGTGATGAAAGACAGCGCGCTGGTCTCGGTTCTGGGCTATGTTGAGTTGCTGAAAGCCAGCCAGATCCTGATCACCCGCACGCAGGAACCATTCCTGATCCTGACAATCGCTGGCGCGTTCTATTTCGCGCTCAGCTATCCGATTTCGCGGTATTCCGCGTCGCTAGAAAAAAGGTGGGCCCAATGATCGAAATTCGCGACCTGCACAAATATTTCGGATCGCTGCATGTGCTGAAAGGCATCGATCTGGATGTGCAGAAAGGAGAGGTCCTGTCGGTGATCGGTGCGTCAGGCTCCGGCAAATCGACCCTTCTCTATTGCATCAATGGGCTGGAACCGATCCAGCAGGGATCGGTTCGGGTTGATGGCATTGATGTTCATGCTAAAGGCACCGACATCAACAAGCTGCGCACAAAACTGGGGATGGTGTTCCAGCAATGGAACAGCTTTCCGCATCTGACAGCACTGGAAAACGTTGCGTTGGCCCCGAAGATTGTCAAAGGCAAGTCGAGGGACGAGGCGCGTGACATTGCCGCAAAGCAGTTGACCCATGTAGGGTTGGGCGAAAAGCTGAACGTCTTCCCCTCGGCCTTATCGGGCGGTCAGCAGCAGCGTCTTGCCATTGCCCGCGCGCTGGCGATGGAGCCGGAATACATGCTGTTTGACGAAGCCACCTCTGCGCTGGACCCTGAACTGGTGGGCGAAGTTCTCGACACGATGCGGCTTTTGGCCGAGGAAGGGATGACGATGATTTGCGTCACGCATGAGATGGGTTTCGCTCGTGATGTATCTGACCGGGTTGCTTTTTTTCATCAGGGCGTGATGGAAGAGATCGGCCCGCCCGCCCAGATTTTTAACGAAGCCCAATCTGAACACACCCGCAAATTCCTGGCGAATGTGCGATAAAAGCCCCCGCCCCAAAACAATTAGGAAGGTTACCTTCATGTCCCAGAATATCTTCACCGGCACCATGCCAGCCCTGATGACCCCCTGCAAACCGGACCGGACACCGGATTTCGACGCGCTGGTGAAAAAGGGCAAGGAAATGATCGCAGCGGGCATGTCTGCCGTGGTCTATTGCGGCTCGATGGGCGACTGGCCTCTCTTGTCGGATGCCGAACGGATGGAAGGTGTCGAACGTCTGATCACGGCCGGACTGCCCGTTGTCGTCGGCACAGGTGCGATAAATTCGAAATCCGCCGTGGCGCTTGCCGCGCATGCGCAAAAGGTTGGAGCGGCAGGGCTTATGGTGATCCCGCGTGTATTGTCGCGTGGATCGTCCATCGCGGCGCAGCGTAATCATTTCAAAGCGATCCTGTCGGCTGCACCTGATATTCCGGCAATCATCTATAACAGCCCGGTTTACGGCTTTGCGACGCGCGCCGATCTGTTCCTGGAATTGCGGGCAGATCATCCCAACCTGGTTGGGTTCAAGGAATTCGGTGGCAAAAGCGATCTGCGCTATGCGGCGGAACACATTACCTCGAAAGATGATCAGGTTACACTGATGGTTGGTGTGGACACCGAGGTCTACCATGGCTTCGTCAATTGCGGCGCCACCGGCTCGATTACAGGGATTGGCACTGCCCTGCCTAAGGAGGCACTGCTGCTGGCTGCCCTGTGCCAGAAAGCGGCGGCGGGCCATGCCGAAGCGCGCCTGCGCGCGCGCGAACTTGAAGAAGCCTTTGGTGTGCTGGCCAGCTTTGACGAGGGCACCGATCTGGTGCTGTATTACAAACACCTGCTGGTCCTGAACGGCGAAGAGGAATACCGTTTGCACTTCAACGAAACCGACGAGTTGACGGATGCCCAGCGCAACTATTGCGAACAGCAATACGACCTGTTCCGCACTTGGTTTACTGATTGGTCCGGCCAGGGTGGAGTCATTGCTGAATGCATGTGATTGACAGTCACACCGGGGGAATGCCTACGCGGGTGATCCTCGACGGCGGCCCCGATCTGGGGTCCGGCCCGCTGGCCGAGCGTGCACGACGCTTGGCTACCGAGCATGAGGCGTTCTACAAATCCATCTTGCTGGAGCCGCGGGGGCAGCCCGGAATGGTGGGGGCGCTTCTGGTCGCGCCCGAAGATCCAGGGTGTGAGACCGGCGTGATCTATTTTGATGCGGATGCAGTTCTTGGCATGTGCGGGCATGGCACCATCGGTCTGGGCGTCACTCTGGCACATATGGGCAGAATCCGGCCGGGCACGCATCGGGTTGAAACTCCGGTCGGTGTCGTCTCGGTGGATTTACTGGACGCCAATACCGTACGCGTCACAAATGTCGAGAGCCGTCGCGTGCGGGCAGCTGTGCAGATTGAGGTTGGCGGCTATGGGTCGATAACCGGCGATCTTGCCTTTGGCGGAAATTGGTTCTTCATTGTTGATCCCAGCCCAATCCCGGTGAACCCGGGTAATATTCGGGCGATGACCGATCTGACCATTACCATACGCGAAGCCTGCATCGCACAGGGCGTGCATGGCGAAAACGGAGAACTGGTCGACCATGTGATCCTTCAGGATCAATCCCCCAACAAGGATGTTCACAGCCGCAACTTTGTACTGTGCCCGGACAATCAATATGACCGGTCGCCCTGCGGTACCGGCAGTTCGGCGCGCCTCGCCTGTCTGGCGGCAAACGGGGTGCTGGAAGCAGGGGAAGAGATTGTACAGGAAAGCGTGATCGGCAGCCCCTACGTGCTGAGCTACCAACCCGGCCCGAACGGGGGTGTCATTCCCACCCTGACCGGGCAGGCGCATATCATGTCGGAAGGCAGGTTGGTTTTCGCGCCGAATGATCCGTTCCGTGATGGCATCGCGCTTTGAAGTCAAGGCCGGGGACAGACGCTGTCCGGTCCCCGACCCCGTACCACTATTTGAGAACCTGTAACCATGCAGCATGACACCAAGACGGACATAGTTGTGATCGGTGCTGGCATCATTGGCATCAGCGCTGCGCTAGAGTTGCAAAAGCGGGGAAGGCAGGTGCTTGTGCTGGACCGTGAAGGCGTTGCAGCCGAGGCGTCAAAGGGCAATGCCGGGGCCTTTGCCTTTACAGATATCGTGCCGCTTGCAACGCCTGGGATCATGCGCAAAGCGCCAAAATGGCTGCTTGATCCGTTGGGGCCTTTGTCGATCCCGCCCGCTTATGCGCTGAGTATTGCACCGTGGATGCTCCGGTTCTGGCGGGCCAGTTGGCGCGATCGTTATGCAGCCTCACTATCCGCACAAGCCGCGCTGATGAACCACAGCCGTGCGGCGCTGGAGCGTCAGATCAAGCATGTAGACGGCGAGGCGCTGATGCAGCGCGAAGGCCAGTTGCAGTTGTTCGAGAGTGAGGGCGAATTCCGTGCCAGCCTGCCCACCTGGAACCTGCGCAAGGACCATGGCATCCCGTTTGATCTTCTGGACAGCCCGGATGCTATTGCCGAAATTCAGCCCGGGCTGAACCGGCGATTTACCCATGCGGGTTTTACCTCGACATGGATGAATACCGTCGACCCTGCCCGCTGGACCGAGCATCTGGCGGCACAGTTCATCGCGCGCGGTGGGCAGGTAAAGATCGCAGGGATTACGGCACTGAAACCAACCGATGACGGCGTGCGCCTTGACACGGACAACGGCGACATTTCGGCAGGTCAGGTGATTGTTGCCGCCGGAGCCTGGTCACACCAACTGGCCAAGACCCTGGGGGATCATATCCCGCTTGAGACCGAGCGGGGTTATAACACGACCCTGCCCGAAGACGCTTTTGACCTGCGCACTCATCTGACCTTTGGGGGGCATGGGTTTGTGGTAACCCGGATCAACGGCGGCGTGCGCATCGGCGGTGCAGTCGAACTGGGTGGATTGAAGCTGGCCCCGAATTACCGGCGCGCTGACACGTTGCTGGCCAAGGCCGGGCGCTTCATGCCAGACCTGAACCTGGAAGGCGGCACGCAATGGATGGGCTTTCGCCCATCACTGCCTGACAGCCTGCCAGTGATTGACCGATCCTCGCGCGCACCACAGGTGCTTTATGCCTTTGGCCATGGTCATCTGGGGCTGACCCAATCCGCAGGCACGGCCGAACTGGTGGCCGATCTGGTCTCTGACGCCAAGCCGGTGCTCGATATGTCACCTTTCTCATCCACACGCTTCTAATCTGGAGAACACCTTATGAAAATCACCGGGCTGAACGTATATCAGGTGGATCTGCCGCTGAAAGAAGGCCGCTATAGCTGGTCCAACGGCAATTTTGTCGAAGTGTTTGACAGCACCGTTCTGGAAATCATCACGGATGAAGGGTTGAAGGGCTATGCCGAATGCTGCCCGCTTGGCTCGGCCTATCTGCCGTCTTTTGCGCTCGGCGTCCGGGCCGGGCTGGCAGAGCTGGCCGCGCATTTGATTGGGCAGGATCCACTGAATATCGGTCAGATCAACCGCACGATGGATGCGGCCTTGCGGGGTCATCCCTATGCCAAGGCTCCGGTAGATATTGCCTGCTGGGATCTGCTGGGCAAGGCCACGGACCAGCCGCTTTACACATTGCTGGGGGGCGCTGCGCAGGATGATGTGGTGCTTTATCGCGCGATCAGTCAGGAAGCTCCCGAGATCATGGCCAAAAAGATCGAAGGCTATGCTGCCGAAGGCTACACCAAGTTTCAGCTCAAGGTGGGTGGCGAGGCCAATGACGACATCGACCGTATCCACGCCACCCGCGCCGTTCTGAAAAAGTCAGACCTGCTTGTAGCAGACGCCAATACCGGCTGGACCCGGCACGAAGCCGCACGCGTGGTGGGCGCGATTTCGGGTCTGGATGTCTATGTGGAACAGCCTTGCCTGACCTATGAGGAATGCGTGTCGATCCGCCGCCGCACCGCGTTGCCTTTCGTAATGGACGAGGTGATCGACACTCCCAACACGCTGGTCCGCGGCATTGCCGAAGACGCGATGGATGTGATCAACCTGAAGATCTCGAAAGTCGGAGGGTTGACCAAAGCCCGTCTTATGCGGGACCTGTGCGTGGCGCACGGCATCCCCATGACGATCGAAGACACCTGGGGCGGTGACATCACCACGGCGGCCATCGCACATCTGGCCCGTTCAACGCCGTCCGAGTTCACATTCTCTGCCACGGATTTCAACTCTTACGGCACGGTGGACATTGCCGAGGGTGCGCCAAAGCGTGTCATCGGCCGGATGACCGCACCCGCCCGTCCGGGTCTGGGTGTTACACCGATTTTCGACGCTCTGGGCGAGCCTGTCGCACAATATTGAGAGATCCGATGCGGAGCAGCAAAACCGTTCATGTCATTTCAGCCCACGCAGAAGGTGAAGTCGGGGATGTTATCGTTGGGGGCGTTGCCCCGCCACCAGGCGACACCTTGTGGGAACAGCGCAGCTTTGTCGCGGGCGACCAGACGCTGCGCAACTTCGTTCTGAACGAACCTCGGGGCGGTGTTTTCCGTCATGTCAATCTTCTGGTGCCCCCGAAACACCCCAAGGCCGACGCGGCCTTTATCATTATGGAACCCGAAGACACACCGCCGATGTCGGGTTCGAACTCGATCTGTGTTTCAACCGTGTTGCTGGATGGCGGGATCATTCCGATGCAGGAACCAGAAACTCATATGGTGCTTGAGGCCCCGGGCGGGCTGGTTCATGTGCGGGCGGAATGCAGCGGTGGCAAAGCGCAACGCATTTTCGTGCAGAACCTGCCCAGCTTTGCCGACAGACTGTCCGTCCCACTTGAGGTACCCGGAATGGATACGATCATGGTTGATACCGCCTATGGGGGTGACAGTTTTGTCGTGGTCGATGCACAGGCGTTGGGATTCGAGATTGTCGAACATGAGGCCCGTGACATTGCCCGATTGGGGGTGAAGATCACCAATGCAGCCAATGAACAGCTTGGGTTTTCGCATCCTGAAAACCCGGATTGGGACCATATCTCATTCTGTGCTTTCTGCGGCCCGATCAGCGAGACCGAAACCGGATTGACCGGAAAATCTGCCGTGGCGATCCAACCCGGCAAGGTTGATCGGTCGCCTACAGGTACAGCGGTTTCCGCGCGCATGGCGCTGATGGCAGCAAAAGGATTGATGTCGCCGGGTCAGACGTTCGAGGCGGTCTCGATCATCGGATCACGGTTCACCGGTCGGATTGTCGATACCACCGAAGTGGCGGGCCGTACCGCGATTGTCCCCGAAATCAGTGGGCGCGGCTGGATCACCGGAATTCACCAACACATGCTTGACCCGGATGACCCCTGGCCTGGCGGGTATCGCTTGTCGGACACCTGGGGTGTCTGACTAAACAGTGCATTGGCCGCGCCCGCTCTCAGGGAAAGGCAGTTACAGAAGGTTCCATTCGCTCTTGGTCTTACCGTGTTGTCTCAGCAGGGTTGAATCACCATGGATATTGGATGCATTATCAAGCGGAGTGTCCTTAATCAGCTTTCTGGGTGGCCGAGTCGCGGCTCAGCTTGGAATAACGCCGGTAACCGGTAGCTGTACCCAAACAAGTGGCAGGAAAGATATGGCAGGAAAGCGCGCGATAACCAAGCAAAGCCTACCAGATGTCATCGCGAACGATCTTCGTGAACGTATTCTGAACGGTGAACTTGCCGAAGGTGAAGCTATTCGCCAGGAAGCTCTGGCCGAAGAATACGACGTATCTCGGATGCCCATCCGCGAAGCCCTAAAGCGTCTGAACGCTGAAGGCCTGATTCAATGGGCCAATAATCGGGGCGGATCAGTTACCAAACACTCATTGAACGAGATTGGAGAAATATTCGACCTTCGAATGCTTATTGAAGTCGATCTTTTCCGCAGAGCCATTCCGCAGATGACATCTGCCGACTATGCACGATGCAACGAGATATTGACACAGATGGAAGCGTCTTATGACGAGAATGACGTCAGCAAGTGGGGGATCCTGAACTACCAATACCACTCCGCCCTTTACGCGGCGTCGCAGAGGAAACTGACGAATGAATTGCTGGACCGCGTCAATCTGCAATCAGACCGCTATGTCCGAATGCATTTGAGCGTGATGAAGCAGCGGGAACCCGCGAAAAAAGAGCATCGAGAGCTGTTGAAACTGGCGCAAGCAGGGAACGTTGACGAAGCCTGTAACATGCTGATGCGGCACATCCGGCGAACAAAGGAACAGCTGCTGGAGATGATCGTAGCAAAACGCGCCATGGAGGAGACCTAACAGGGCGCTTGATTGTCTCTCTTAATTGGATACATTATCCATAGCTTCAGAATCGTAAATATGGAACCTTCATGACCTGCTCCCCCCATGGTAAGCACCTCATCGCTGGAAATTGGCTTTCAGGTGACACGTTTTTTCAGTCACAGCCCGCTTTTGGACCGTCACACAGTTTTTCGGTGGGGCGTCTTCAGGATGTTGATGCAGCTGCGGAAGCTGCCGAAGAAGCGTTCTGGAGCTATGGTTTTTCGACCCGGGAAGACCGCGCGGCATTTTTGAATGCCATCGCAGATGAGATCGAAGCCCGCGCCGAGGCGATTACTGAAATCGGTACGCAGGAAACCGGCCTGCCCGAGGCCCGTCTGCAAGGAGAGCGGGGTCGCACATCGGGCCAACTTCGCTTGTTTGCCACACATATTCTGAGTGGTGAGTATCTTGATCGGCGCCACGACGGCCCGTTGCCAGACCGCTCGCCGCTGCCGCGCCCGGATCTGAAAATGATCCAGCGCCCAATTGGCCCTGTCGCCGTATTCGGTGCTTCGAATTTCCCTTTGGCCTTTTCAACCGCAGGCGGCGACACCGCTGCCGCCTTGGCTGCTGGGTGCCCCGTTGTCGTAAAAGGGCACAGCGCCCACCCGGGTACCGGTGAGATCATAGCCGAGGCTATAAATGCTGCCATCGAACGCTGCAAAATTCATCCCGGTGTCTTCAGTCTTATTCAGGGGGGTGACCGGACCGTGGGTTCCGCTTTGGTACAGCACCCGCTGATCAGGGCTGTCGGGTTCACTGGCTCATTGGCTGGCGGTCGGGCACTGTTCGATCTATGTGCCGCGCGACCTGAACCAATCCCCTTTTTCGGTGAACTTGGCTCGGTCAACCCGATGTTCATTCTCGATGCTGCGCTGACGAACCGGGGCGACAACATTGCTCAGAACTGGGCGGGGTCGCTGACCATGGGCGCAGGTCAGTTCTGTACGAACCCCGGGGTAGCCGTTTTGCTGGCGGGTGCAGCAGCGGATCGCTTCGCCGAGACCGCGCGAACCGCCTTGTCAGAAACACCCGCGCAGACCATGCTGACCAACGGCATCGCCGACGCTTACCGAACTGGTCAGGCAAGGATCGCCAATACAACAGGTGTGCAGGAGGTTTTGACCTCGATGTGTGACCAACGTACCGCGTCCCCGTACCTGTATCGCACCAATGCTGTGAACTGGCTGGCAAACGAAACCCTTGGTGAAGAGGTTTTTGGCCCGCTGGGCGTAATAGTGACCGCTGAAACGCCTGACGAAATGCGGGCCGTCGCACACAGTCTGCAAGGTCAGCTGACCTGTACCCTGCATATGGATGATGCGGACATGGACACCGCGCGTTCCCTAATGCCGATCCTCGAGCGCAAGGCCGGGCGTGTACTGGCCAATGGCTTTCCCACGGGCGTCGAGGTCTGCGACAGCATGGTGCATGGCGGCCCCTACCCCGCTTCGACCAATTTCGGTGCTACTTCTGTCGGCACATTGTCGATCCGGCGGTTCTTGAGACCCGTGTGTTACCAGAACATGCCGGACGCATTGTTGCCCGAACAATTCCTCTGATCCTTCAACAACACGCTGCAAGAGCGTCAAGGCTCATCGCAAGGATAGCGATGAGCCACGTGTCATATGCTCGAATTTACTGAAGGCTGTGCTTCGGCCTGTTCAGTTACCTTGCTAAGCGCCTACCAGTTTGCTCGACTTACGGCTCTCAGATCCATAGGTGTAAGCCTGTTGTTCACACGTTCTGACCATGGCGGAGACAATCGCCCGCATACCCGTGTGTGCCCAAGCTAGAAAACGTGGGCCAAAAAACAACTTGCTACAAATACACACCATAATGCATAAATATTGCTAGCATTTTAGAGTATTTGAATAAGAATAACACATTTCTGGGGGCAAAAATCGAGCTTGGCGCGCTTCGCGCTTACTTAGACCCGTTGGGGGAAGGGGCTATGGTTTGGCTTGGTTAAAGATTGTGTTGGTTGTATTTGTTGTCGCGCTCATGCCGGTGCAGGCCCTTGCCAACATCGGAACTGTCATCAGCGCCAAACAAGGCGCTCAGATCATTCGCGCCGGAAACACTCAGCCTGTCATTTCAGGAATGGATGTTGAATCAGGCGATACGATTTCTACAGATCACAGCGGTTTGGTTCAGATCGTTTTTGTGGATGAAACCAAAATTGCCGTTGGCCCCAATGCGCATATGGTGTTGGACGTGACCATGCTTCGCGGCAATCGAAAGGCCAAAAGCTTTGCCGTGCAAGCACTTGGTGGCAGCTTTCGATTCATTTCCGGCAAGAGCAGAAAAAGAGCCTATTCGATCAAGACCCCAACTGCGACAATGGCAGTTCGTGGCACAACCTTCGACATGTGGGTCGTATCACAAACCCAAAGCGCAATGCTTGTCCTGCACGGGACGGTTCAAATGTGCAGTGCACAAGGGTCATGCAGGTCCACAGGCCGCGTATGCAGCATGTATGCCACCAGTGGAGGCGGATCAGTCGGGCGGCCTGCTGATCAGGCGCAGTATGACCAGGCGCTAAAATCTGGTTTCCCATTTGTTCAGTCGCAGGAAAGCCTGCTGCCTCCTTTGCAGGTACGGGTTGAGGGGTGTTCTGGCGAAGGCGCGCCCGTGCAACAGGCCAAAGTCGACAGGGCCGACATTCGCAGAACTGCGCCCCAGCCGCGCGCAATCAGCGTCGCAGCACCGCCATCGCCCCCGTCACAACCAGAGCCGGAATCCGAACCAGAACCGGAACCCGAAGAACCGAAACATGAAGAACCTGTTCGCGAAGAGCCCGATCAGGAGGAACGGGAACAACAAGAGTCGGGAAATGAACTGGTCCAACAGCGCTTTTGACCAATTGGGCTTTGCCTCACATTTTGGAGAACGACGTGAGCGACGAGAAGCGCAAAACCAGGACGGGGAAATGGGCGTTCCGCCTTGTCGGATTGTGTCTGATCCTGGTGGGTTGTTTCATCCGGGTCATGGATCCCTATCCTGTGCGAATGACCCGTCTGATCTATTTCGACGTTCTGCAAAGGTCATCCCCGCGTGAGTTCAATCCTGAACTCCCTGTACGAGTTGTAGATATTGACGAAGCCTCTCTGGACAATTGGGGGCAATGGCCCTGGCCCCGAACACTGGTGGCGCAGATCGTTCAAAATCTGGGTGAATATGGCGCTGCGGCCATCGCATTTGATATGTTGTTCGCTGAGCCTGACCGGTTTTCCCCCTCACGGCTTTTGAACGATCCGTCTTTGGCAGGGGTTCTCACAGTGGAACGCCACGCTCGGAAGCTCGACAATGATGTCTTGCTTGGGATGGAAATCGCCTATTGGCCGGTCGTTCTTGGGGCTGCCGCACGTTTGTCTGCTGAAGGAAATCCTATCTCTGCAAAAGCAGGTATCATTGAGTTCGGGGAAAATCCCGCCGCGGGTCTAATCTCAGTTCCTCATTGGACGCCAATTGCGCCTCCGTTGGACCGGACTGCGGCAGGTATTGGTGGGGTCAACGTCTCGCCCATCGGCGGAACCGGTATCATGCGCCGCGTGCCGGTTCTTTGGCGCGGGCCAGATGGGCTGTTGCCGGGTCTGTCGATTGAAGCCCTGAGAGTTGCCTTAGGTGAAACCAATATCATGGCCGAAGGTGCGCTGGACGAAACAGGCATCATGTTGGCGGTTGAGGTCGGGGGATACCGGATACCAACGACAGAAAACGGCGAGATTTGGCTGAGATACCGGCGCGATGCGCCCGAGTTGTATATCTCGGCCAACGATATCCTCAAAGGTTCGGATGATGCGGACGTTCGGGCGGAAGTTGAGGGGCGGATCATCCTGGTCGGAACGTCGGCCGCCGGCTTATTCGATATGCATCAGACAGCTCTTGGGGAAAGCGTTCCCGGTGTTTCAATTCATGCCCAGGTTCTGGAACAGGTGTTGACCAACGAAATGCTAAGCCGCTCGGACGTGACCGCAGCGCAGGAAATGCTTGCCTTCGCCTTTCTCGGGCTTGTCGTGATTGCCGTCATGTCCAGTTTCGGTGCGGTTGCATCTTTCATTGCAGGCGGTGTCGCCGCCGCTGCCGTTCTGACAATCAGTTGGCTGGTTTTTCAAAACCAGTCGGTTTTGTTCGACGCCACATTTCCGCTTATCGGTGGCATGGCCAATTTCGGGCTTCTGGCAGGGTATCTTTTCCTGTCCACCGAACGGGAAAAGCGCAAAATCCGGAAAGTCTTTTCGCATTACGTCGCCCCGGAAATCCTTGATGAGATGGAAACCACCGGGCATCAGCTGCAATTGGGAGGCGAGACGCAGGATATCACGGTGATGTTTTCCGACATCCGGGGTTTCACACCTCTGTCTGAATCCGCATCTGCCACCGAGCTGGTCTCACTGCTGAATGCGCTTTTTTCCAGTATCGGCGATCAGATACTGGCTGAACGGGGAACCATCGACAAGTTTATCGGCGACGCTGTTATGGCGTTCTGGAACGCACCTTTGCCTGTCGCTGACCACCCGTGCCGGGCTTCATTAGCCGCGCTGAAAATGCGGCGCGCTTTGGCAGAGTTCAATGTATCCGACATCATGCGAAACCGCCCCCCTATCGCGCTGGCAACGGGACTTGCCACAGGGCAGGCCTGCGTCGGCAACATCGGCTCGCAGAAACGGTTCAACTACACGGTTATCGGTGACGTCGTGAATGTCTCAGCACGGATCGAACAATGCTGTCGAACAGTCGACTATGACATCGTCGTTTCCAACGGCGTCCATGAAATCACGCATGGGGATCTGGCCATGTTAGAGGCCGGGCATGTTGATCTGAAAGGCAAAGCCAACCCGGAACCCGTCTTTGTTTTGGTGGGCGATCAGGCCCTGTTGCAAACAGCGGCATTCCAGGATCTCAGGGCTGCACATGCAGAGCTGATTTTGGCGATCACAAATCGACATCCAAACAGCCTGGTCAAGACCTTGTGCCAACAGTGCGAAGAACTGGCTGAAGACATCGAGCCCGGCTTGCGTCAGTTCTACAGGGCGCTGCCCGGTCGTGCCGCTGACTTCCGGTCGAACCTACCATCCGGGCAATTCATGTTCACACGCCACAATCTTGGTTAACCAGTCACGTTTTCCGGCGCTTGCCCTCTTTGGGTCACGCTCACACCGGAACAAACTGATGCAAGACGGGCTGAAAATTATCGTTACTGTAATCTCTGCCCGTCATTCCCGAAGTAATATGCACGGTTGGGATCAAACCCGAATTGTACATCGTCACCCGGGGCAATTGCATGCTGGCCAAACAAACGAACTGTAACTGGCACGTTACTGGTTTGCAGAATGACATTGGTATCACCGCCCAACTGCTCAACATGCGAAACGGTGCCGGCGATCGGTCCACCGCTTTCCAGGCGGATGTCCTCCGGGCGCAGCCCCAGTTCGCGCGCATCGCCCGGGGTCAGGTTGTCCGCAGGCAGAAAATTCATGGACGGTGAACCAAGAAAGCCCGCGACAAAGCGGTTTGCTGGGTTGTTGTACAGCTCCATCGGGCTGCCGACCTGTTCCACCCGTCCGTCACGCAGCACCACTATCTTGTCGGCCAATGTCATCGCTTCTGTCTGATCGTGCGTGACATAAATCATCGAGGCCGAGAGTTGCCTGTGCAGATTTGCGATCTCGATCCGGGTGTTCATGCGCAAAGCAGCATCAAGATTGGAGAGCGGTTCGTCGAACAGGAAAAGCTTGGGTTGGCGCACGATGGCTCGACCGATGGCAACACGCTGGCGCTGCCCCCCCGACAGTTCGGATGGGTAGCGGTCAAGGTAGGGCTCCAACCCCAGCATCCGGCTCGCCTCCGCGACCCGCTCGTCGATCACGGCTTTCGGCTGGCGTTCCTGTTTCAGGGCAAGGGTCAGGTTGCCGCGTACATTCAGGTGCGGATAAAGCGCGTAACTCTGGAACACCATGGCGATGCCGCGTTTCGAGGGCGGGGTCAGATTGACCTGCTCACCAGCAATTCTGATCTCACCCGATGTGGCGTCTTCAAGCCCTGCAATAACGCGCAGAAGAGTGGACTTGCCGCATCCGGAGGGGCCGACAAAAACCACAAACTCGCCGTCCTCAACCTCAAGATTGATGTCCTTCAGGACCTCTACATTGCCAAAGGATTTGTGAATGTTTTTCAGTGAAAGGGCGGTCATTGGCGGGTCTCCTCAAGAGAAACGGGTTGGCCAGTGCGGATGCTTTGATCAGCGGCCAGGCAGATGGCAAGGGATTGTACGGCGTCTGACATATGGCGGGTCAAGTCGATATCCTCGGCGATGGCGCGCAGCATATAGGCTTGTTCAGCATCGCACAGTTCCTGATGGCCGGGTTCATCAGGCATGTCGATAATCCTGTCGCCCTGCGGCGTGTGAACCAGAAGACCACCAACCTTGGTGTGACCATCGATGTCCGCTGACGCGCCCTTGTTTCCGTCGGTGATCGAAACAGACCCGTTGGGTGACACGATGTCCTTCACGAAAAACGCGGTTTCGGACATCATCGGACCCCACCCAGCCTCGTACCACCCGACCGAACCGTCGTCGAACACGACCTGAAACTGGCCGTAATTGTACATGTCAGGCGCGATTTCATCCGACAGGCGCAGACCCATGCCATAAACGCGAAGGGGTTTTGCGTCGGTGATCTGGCACATCACATCGACATAATGCACACCGCAATCCACGATGGGCGACGTGGTCTGCATCAGGGCCTTGTGCGTCTCCCACTCAGGGCCCGAGGATTGTTGATTCAGGTTCAGACGGAACACATAGGGGCCACCCAGAGTGCGAGCCTCGGCGATCAGACGCATCCAGGATGGGTGGTGGCGCAGGATATAGCCCACCACCAGCTTACGGTTCAGCCGCGTTGCTGTTTCGACCACACGCTGCGCATCGGCAACGTTGGTGGCGAGCGGTTTTTCGACAAACACATGCGCACCCGCCTCCATCGCGGCGCAGGCGTAATCCGCGTGACTGTCCGAGTAGGTCGCAATCACAACCAGATCGGGTTTGGTTTCGGTCAGAGCAGCCTCAAAACTTGAATACACCGGATAGCGCGTCAGATCAGGGTGATCTACGCGGCCGGATCGGTTCACCAACCCGACAATCTGCGCGTCCGGGTGATGGTGATGTGCCAACGCATGGCTCAGCCCCATGTTCCCAAGGCCTGCGATCAGGACGCGGGTCATTTCACTGCTCCTGACGTGATGCCGCGGATAAGCTGTCGCGAGAAGATCACATAGAGGATCAGCACCGGCAGGATCGCCATTGAAAGGGCTGACAGGACCGCGTTCCAGTCTGTCACAAACTGACCGATGAAGACCTGGCTTCCCAGCGTCAGTGTCTTGGTCTCTTCCGCAGGAGCCAGGATCAGCGGGAACCATAGATCGTTCCAGATCGGGATCATGTTGAACACGGCAACCGTTGCCATTGCCGGACGCACCAGCGGCAACACAAGCCGAAAGAAGATTGTGTATTCGCTTAGCCCGTCGATACGGCCCGCATTCTTGAGGTCGTCACTCACCTGTTTCATGAACTCGCTTAGGATGAACACCGCCAAGGGCAGGCCCTGCGCCGTATAGACAAGGATCAGTGCCCACAGCGTGTTCACCAGCCCGGTCGCCACCATCATTTCCAGGATGGCCACGGTGCCGATGCGGATCGGGATCATGATTCCAAGCGCCAGGTACAGACCCATAAGCATGTTGCCCTTGAACCGGTATTCACTCAGCGCATAAGCCGCCATCGCGCCAAACAGCAGGACCAAGGTCAGGGATGCAACCGTCACAATCAGGGAGTTCTGGAAATAAAGGAAGAAATCCCCCTGCTTCATCACTGTCTGATATCCGATCATCGAAAAACTGTCGGCATCGGGCAGCGCCAGCGGTTCGCGAAAGATTGCCTTGCGGGTCTTGAAGCTGTTGATCAGGATCACAAAAACCGGAAACAGAGCGATCAGCGTATAAAAGATCAGAGCACCATGCATCGCGAAGGTGTTTAGCGGGTTGGAGCGGGCCTTGTTCATGTCATCTGCTCCTTACAGCTGGTACCGGCGCATCCGGGTCTGGATGCCGAAAAGGTAGACACAGACACCCAGCAGGATGATTGCAAACATCGCACCAGCGATGGCCGAACCCATATGCGGGTCACCCAATTGCAGCTGGAAGCCAAAGAATGTGCGGTACATGAAGGTGCCAAGAATATCGGTCGAGAAGTCAGGCCCCGCCAAGGCACCCTGTGCAGCATAGATCAGATCGAAGGCGTTGAAATTACCGACAAATGTCAGGATTGAGATGATCCCGATCGAAGGCAAGATAAGCGGCAGCTTGATCTTCCAGAAGGCACTTGTGCCGGTGATGCCATCCACTTCCCCGGCTTCCAGGATTTCCTCAGGGATCGATAGCAAGGCCGCGTAGATCAGCATCATAGGGATACCGACAAACTGCCAGACCGAAATCAGCGCCAGAGTGGTCAAAGCGTATTCCTCCTTCCCCAACCACGGGGCAAAGAGGGATTTCAACCCAACCGCATCCAGCATCGAAGGAGCGATGCCCCAGATGGGCGACAAGATCAGTTTCCATGCAAATCCAACGATCACAAAGCTCAGGATTGTCGGAATGAAGATCGCCGACCGATAGAGAACTGCAAATCGCAGGCGCGGATGGCTGAGCAGCGCTGCCAGCGCGATGCCGATGGGGTTCTGCACCAGCATGTGAATCAGAAAGAACCAGAAATTGTTGCCCAGCGCATTCCAGAACTGTTCCGACCAGATCGGATCGAAAAACAGCGTTTGAAAGTTCTGCAGTCCAACAAAAACGCGGCTCTGGTCGACCTCAGAGTAAAGGGCCAGACGGAGCGTGTTGAACAGGGGAAAGATCATCACCGCTGTGTATACAAGCACGGCTGGTGCCAGAAACACGACGATATGCCAGCGGATGCGGGGGCGGGTCATGGGAACGCTTTCGATGGAATGCTTGGCGTACCCGGGCAACTCATGCTGCCCGGGTATGGTTCAGCTTACTGATGTGGTGCGTACCACGAGGCGAGGCCCGCCTGTAGTTCTGCACCCAGCTCTTCGGGCGACTTGGCACCTTTGATCGCGGCAACGGATGCGCCCCAGGTCTCGTTCTCGAGGTTTGGTGTGCCGCGCGACAGGATTTGATAAGTCGAGCGGATGGTCGATTCACATTCTTCACGCCAGCCGACAATTTCCTTGGCCAGCGGGTCCTGCAACTCGACCGGAGTGCTCGACAGCGGGAAGAAGCCGGGCAGAGCGTTGCCGAAGATTTCGGCAAACTCAGGGCTTGCGACCCAGGTCAGGAATGTTTCAGCGGCTTCAGGATTCTTTGTGGCCGCGTTCATGCCGATGCCAATATCCGTGTGGTCCGAGATATAGCAGGTGTCACCTGCGTTCTGAACCGGCGGCTTGAAAGCGCCCATTTCGAAATCGGCTTGTGCGTTGAAGCCGGAAATCTCCCATGATCCCGCAGGATAGATGGCTGCGCGGCCCAAAGTGAAGATGTTCTGGCTGTCGGGATAGGTCTGTGCTTCGTACCCGTCACCCAGATACGCACCCCAACGGGCCAGCGTCGCATAAGGGGCTGTCCAGGCTTCATCGGTCAGCTTCTGTTCGCCTGCGATCAACGCCTGACGACCTTCTTCACCCTTCCAGTAGTTCGGCCCGATGTTGTTGTAGCCCATCGTGGCAGCTTCCCACTGGTCGTTGGTACCCATTGCCATTGGGATGTAAGTGCCGTCTTCCTTGATCTTGTCCAAAGCGGCAAAGAACTCGTCTTCTGTGGTCGGCACTTCGAGGCCCAACTCGGCAAAAGCGTCCTTGTTGTAGATGAAGCCGTGAATTACCGACGCCATCGGCACGCAGAAGCTGGCCGAACCGTCATCCGTCTGCCAGGCAGACTTTGCAACGTCCGAGAAGTTGTTCATCGCCTCGACCGAGGACAGATCGGTCAGGTGACCGGCCTCATAAAGCGCCAGCGAAGCATCGAAGGGGCGGCAGGTAATCAGGTCACCGGCAGACCCCGCATCAAGTTTCGAGTTCAAAACCGCGTTGTATTCTGCCGGGGCAGACGGCGTGAACTGGACTTTGATGCCAGGATGCTTTGCTTCAAAGGCCGGGATGATCTGGTCCTGCCACAGTGTCAGGTCATCGTTACGCCAGCTTTCGATAGTCAGCGTGACGTCTTCGGCATAGGCGGCAGAGGCTAACAGCGTCCCACCAAGCAAGGCCAGTTTCAGGCTATTACGTTTCATTGTACTCTCCCATTTGGTTTGCAGTTATTTATCAGGTGTCAGTGCCGCGCTCAGAACTCCGCCCGCTTCTTTCAGGCGCGCATTGGCTGCCGCCAGTGAAACGCCGCGAGCAGCGATGAGAATGGCGGATTTGGCGTCTCCTTGCGCTTCAACCAGGGCGTTTTGGGCAGTGCTTGCATCAACTCCGGCGATCCGGGCGACGATGCCGGTCGCACGCGCCCGCAGCTTTGCGTTGTCTGCTCGCAGGTTGACCATCATGCCCTCGTGAACATGACCCAACTTGATTGCCATAAGGCTGGACAGCATGTTCAGCGCGATTTTCTGGGCTGTACCGGCGCCCATTCGGGTTGAGCCTGAAATCAGTTCAGGCGGGGTGGCAAGCAGAATCGCGTGATCGCATTGCGCCAACAGCGGGCTGCCCGGGTTGTTGGCTATCCCGATCGTGCAGGCACCCGCAACACGCGCAAGTCGCGCGGCCTCAAGTGTATAGGGGGTGGTGCCACTGGCAGAGACAGCAATGACCGTGTCGCTGCACATAAGCCCGGCCAGCTCTTCGACCAACCCGTCGGTGTCATCCTCGGTTTCACCGGGCATATGCGCGGATTGCGGCAACCCTCCGGCCATCAGGATATGGACTTGGTTTTCGTCGATGCCGAAAGTACCGCCCAGTTCCATTGCATCAGCCGCAGCCATCAGCCCCGAAGACCCCGCCGCCGCGTAATACAATGAACCACCTGATGCCAGACTGCGGGCCATGGCGTCGGCACCGTCACAAATCGCACGCAGGGCGCCCTGCGGGGCACCGGCCGCTTCCTGCTGACCCCTGGACAGGGCCAGCGCCGCCTCTTCCAGCGGTCGGTTGCCCAAATCGTATGCGTCCGGGTGGAGTTGTTCTGTGATGTGTGGCAGCACGTGTTTCTCCTCGTTGCCAGAAAGCATACCTATACAATACCATTTGTCTACTAATTTTTTTTCAGCTGTTATTGGCCTTAAAATTCGTCGCATTTTCAATCTTTCCGCCCCTATTGGATTTACTTTGGCATTTACATTTCAACATAGGCATTATATAGGTATCATCATGCTTAGGTCGAAAAACAATCCAATCATCGCAGCAGACGGCGGCGGAACAACCTGTCGGATCGCCTATGACGATGGGGAGCAGCGGCTGGTGGTCGAGGTTGGCCCCGCCAACGTCGCCAGCGATTATGACGGCGCGATTGTGCGGCTGAAAGACGGCCTGAAGATGCTTGCAACCAAGCTCAATGTTCAGCCCGACACCTTACGGCCCGTGCCGGCGTATTTTGGACTGGCTGGTGTTACCGGCGAACAGATTGCCCAGCGAGTGGCCGCGGATTTGCCGTTGGACAGTATACTGGTCGAGGATGATCGTCACCCTGCGCTGGCGGGTGCGCATCAGGCAACCGATGGTGCAATCGCCCATTGCGGGACGGGTTCGTTTCTGGCCCTGCAATCGCAAGCCGGCCGACGCTTTGCCGGTGGCTGGGGCTCAGTACTGGGGGATGAGGCCTCTGCTCAGTGGATTGGGCGCAGAGCACTTTCCGTTACGCTGGATGCATGGGACGGGCTGGTCTCAATTTCCAACCTGACCGAGGCCTTGCTTAACGAATTTGGCAGTACAAGCGGCATTGTCGCTTTCGCGACTGCGGCCCAGCCTCATGAATTCGGCCAAATTGCGCGACAGGTGACAGCGGCAGCGAGGTCAGGGGATGAACGGGCGGTTTCGCTTATGCGCGAAGGCGCCGCGCATCTTTTGCAGGCACTGGAAGCAATGGGTTGGACCCCGGCCATGCCATTATGCCTGACCGGGGGTATTGGCCCCCATTACGAGGCGTATCTGCCGGATGGTGCGCGTGGCGCAGTAACAGAGCCCAAAGGTGCGCCTATCGACGGGGCCATCGCCTTGGCCCGAGCTTTTCAAGTGGAGCATTCGGCATGAACGCAGCATCCTTTCTGGCTTCTGACGACTGGCTCGAAAACAGCGGCGGGCCGCGTTATGTCCGGCTGCGTCAGCGACTGGAGGAAGGCATCGACGCTGGTGTCCTGCCCCCGAATTCCTCATTGCCGCCCGAGCGCGAGATCGCCGAGATTACCGGCCTGTCCAGGGTCACCGTGCGCAAGGCCATTCAGGAACTGGTGAAACAGGGCGCAATCGTGCAGCGGCAGGGTTCCGGGTCTTTCGTACGGAACGCCGCACCGAAACTGGAGCAATCGCTTTCGCATCTGACCTCGTTCAGCGAGGACATGCGCCTGCGCGGCATGGAATCAACCTCCAAGTGGTTGGAACGGGGCGTTTTTCTGCCATCACCCGAGGAAACGGCGGTGCTCGGGCTGCCCGCTGACGGACAGGTGGCGCGCATTTGCCGCCTGCGAGAGGCTGGTGGACGCCCCATGGCAGTCGAACGTGCCTCGTTGCCATTGGACATTCTGCCAAATCCGCTTGCCGTGCGCGACTCACTCTATGATCTACTGGAAGAAAGCGGCTGCCGACCTGTTCGCGCCATCCAGAAGATTTCCGCCGTTAATCTTGAGGCTGAAGATGCCGCTCTGCTTGGCGTCGCGGAAGGCGCGGCAGGGCTGAGCATCCAGCGGATTTCCCATCTGGAAGGCGGGCGCGTCGCCGAGTTCACAAAATCCAACTATCGCGGCGATGCCTATGACTTTGTGGCTGAGCTGCGACTCACTCCATGATCTGCGATTCCGATGGAAAGGCTGCCCCGATGACCCCGAAAACGACCCTGATGCGTCAGGAAATCGAAGAAATTCCTGTCGCTGTTGAGCGATTACTCAGCAATGGCGGAGACGCCCTGAGCACAGCAGCGGACGTCGCCCGGAACGGTGGGCTGAAGTTCATGATTTCGGCGGCGCGTGGCTCTTCAGACCACGCCTGCACCTTTCTGAAATACGCAAGTGAATTGCTTCTTGGCTTGCCGATGGCATCCGTCGGCCCATCGGTCGCGTCAGTGTATGGCGCTGACCTGCATGTGGCCGGGGCGCTTTGCCTTTCTGTTTCACAATCAGGAAAAAGCCCGGATATCGTGCAACTTACGCAAAGTGCCCGAAAGGCTGGGGCCAGCACCGTGGCAATCACAAATGATCCGTCGTCCCCCCTTGCACTGGCGGCTGAGGCGGCTTTGCCGCTGCACGCAGGCCCCGAGCTTAGTGTAGCGGCGACAAAGACCTTCGTGACCTCGCTGGTTGCGGGGCTTTGGCTGCTGGCGGAACTGAAAGGCGACAAAGATCTTCTGGCTGCGCTGCGTGGCCTGCCCAGGCACCTTGATGCCGCGACTCGGTGTGACTGGAGCAGGGCGGCGGCGGCTGTCACCCAAAGCTCGCTGTATACGCTTGGTCGCGGACCAAGCGTGGCGATCTCGAACGAGGCCGCGCTGAAATTCAAGGAAACCTGCCAGATCCATGCCGAAAGTTATTCCTCGGCCGAGGTGCTGCATGGCCCTGTCTCGATCGTGGAAGGCGGATTTCCGGTTATTGCCTTTGCCGCCAATGATCCCGCAGAGCCGCTGTTGGCCGAGGTTGCCGACACGCTCGCAGCCAAGGGGGCACAGGTATTTGCCACCAGCCCAATGGTCACAAAGGCCGAGGTGCTGCCTCATGTCCGCACGGATCACTGGCTGACGGACCCGGTAGCCGCCATCGTGTCCTTTTATTCAATGGTCGAGCAGGTCGCTGTACAACGCGGGATCAACCCGGATGCGCCACGTCACCTGCGAAAAGTGACGGAAACGGTATGAGCGACGAGGCGACCATCTACCACGGCGGGCTTGTTTTTGACGGCACCAAACTGCACGACGGTGCCGCGCTGCGGCTGGAGGCTGGCCGCATCACTGACATAGGCGTTGACGTGAAGACAGACGCTGGCAAGCTTGTCGATCTGCAAGGCGACATACTGGCCCCCGGCTATGTTGACCTGCAAGTGAATGGCGGCGGCGGAGTGATGTTCAACGCCGCCCCGTCTGTCGAAACGCTTGCGCGTATTGCCGAGGCGCACCGGACGCTTGGGGCAACCTCGATCCTTCCCACCCTGATCACGGATACCGCAGCCAAGACCCGCGCCGCCATCGAAGCGGTCAAGGCCGCGATTTCTGCGGGTGTTCCGGGGATCACTGGCCTGCATCTGGAAGGGCCGCATCTTTCGGTGGCTCGGAAAGGCGCCCATGATGCAACCCTGATCCGCCCCATGGATGACGAAGACCTGACGACGCTTGTCGCGGCGGCGCATGCCCTGCCCGCATTGATGCTGACGGTTGCGCCTGAAAACGTATCAATTGCGCAGGTAAAAGCGCTGGTCTCGGCCGGTGCCGTTGTATCGCTGGGCCACAGTGATGCGGATTTTGATACCTGCCTGTCTTATGCCGAGGCCGGTGCGTCCTGCGTGACGCATCTGTTCAATGCCATGAGTCAACTGGGCAATCGATCTCCGGGGCTTGTCGGGGCGGTTCTGGCCTCGGGTCGATTGAACGCCGGACTGATCGCTGACGGCATTCACGTTCACCCCGAAGCCATGCGCACAGCCTGGGCCGCCAAGCGGGGCCCGGGCCGGATATTTCTGGTCAGCGATGCGATGGCACCGGCTGGCACGGACCAGCGCATGTTCGAACTGGAAGGCCGCCGCATTTCCCGCAAAGACGGGCGTTTGACACTGTCTGATGGTACTTTGGCGGGGGCTGATCTGGACTTGACCACAGCGCTGCGTGTCCTGAACACGCAAGCCGAAGTGCCGCTGGAAGACGCATTGGCAGCCGCAACTCGTATACCCGCCGAAGTGATGGGATTAACCGACGCGGGTCGGCTGGCCATAGGAGAGCAATGCCCGCTGATCCGTATTGCCAGAGATATGAGCAACGTAGACGCGCTGGTTTGACCCAGTGTCATAAGACCTGCGCTGACAAAATCCAGAGTTTCTGCAACCAGTAGTCAATTCACTGAACGGGAACGGATTTCAGGTAAGCAGCAATGGCCAATCGGTCTTCATCGCTTAGTTTCGAGGTGTTCTCGATGACTTCGACCATTTCGCCTCCGGCGCTGTCATAATCCGGTGTGAAACCGGATTTCAGATATTCAGCGATGTCAGCCTCAGACCAGTCAAGCTGGGCAGTGGTCAGACCGGGGATGCGCCCTTTGCCGTTAGGATTTGGCGCTCCGGTCAGCCAAAGATCCCGCTTCAACCCTCCCAGTCCGTTTCGTGGTGTATGGCATTCTGAGCAGTGCCCCAAAGCTTCCACCAAATACCGGCCCCGGATTTGCTGATCGGTCAGATCACCTTCGACCACCCAGCCCGAGCCTGAAAACAGAAGCTTCCACAACCCCAGCCCGCGCCGGATGTTGAAAGGGAAACCGACGTCATGCGGGATACTTGCCGCATCAGACGCAGGCAGGGTGTTCAAAAACGCATGAAGCGCCGCGACGTCCTCGGCCGTCATCTTGGCATAAGACGTATAGGGGAAGGCCGGGTAATAATGCTGTCCCTTGGGGCCTGTTCCATGTTTCAGGGCATTGGCCAGATCTAGCGCAGACCATGATCCAATTCCGGCGTCTGGATCACTGGAAATGTTTGGAGCTACAAACGTACCGAAATCCGTTTCAAACCGGCGCCCGCCAGCAAGAACAAGCTTTCCTTCCTCGCGGGCATCCGGGGCCGAGTGGCATGAGGCGCATCCAGCAGAATAGAAGACAGACGCCCCTCTGGTCACGTCGGGGGTCAGACCGGCCAACTGTCCCGGATCAACTCTTTGTGGCAGGGTTAGCAGCAAACCGGCCAACCCGACCATAAGCATGACTAGAACGGCGAAAAGTAGAATGCGCCGCACTGATCGATACTCCTTTAATTTTCTGGTGCTCTGTAAGCTTTGTGACAGGCCGAGCAGGCTCCGCCAAGTTGGCCCATCGCCCCTTTCAGGGCTTCAACATCCTGACCTGCCGCAGCCTGCATCGCAACAGCCGCATCGGCCAGTGCCTGCCCTTTAGCGCCGACATCTGCAAAGTTCTCCCAAATAGCGGGCAAGGCGCGGGTGGACGGGTCTGACACATTATCCGATCCGGCTGGCCACATCGCGGATTGGTCGATCTGCGACACGACGACGATATTATTTGCGGCACGCGTAGCCGCTTCGGCATCATACTCTGCCTCTCCCTTGGCCATGGCGCCCAGCGTGCCCAGGTTGAAAGCGTAAAGCTGCATAATCGAAGTCCGCGCTTTTACAGCCGGGTTTTCGCTATCCTGAGCAATTGCAGTTCCAACTACGGCCAAGGACAAAAGACCTGCCGCAAAGATCGAAGATTTCTTCATCATGGTGTGGCTCCCTGTTTAATGTGCCATATGATAGCTTGAACGATTTTTCTTGTAATTGTTTGTTATTCGGCCTCACCTGTTCATTTATGAACAACGACAATTGGGACAATATTCGGTATGCCCTCGCCGTCAGCAAACACGGCTCGTTGAATGCGGCAGCGACAGCCCTGGGTGTTGCACATGCAACCGTCTTGCGCAGGGTTGCAGCCTTTGAACACCGATATGGCTGCGCTGTTTTTCGGAAAGACCCGTCGGGGTATTCGGTTCTTCCTGAAGCCAGAACAATTCTGTCCGCCATGGAAAGCGTTGAAGATGCCGTACTTTCGGTCGAACGCGCTGTTGTAGGCGCAAATCGTTCGCCTGCGGGTCATGTGCGTATCGCGTCCACGGACAGCCTTTGCCAGTTTGTCCTGCCACAGATACTAAACTCAATTTCCGCTCTCTACCCCAGCCTCGAACTGACGATCCTCAGCGGAAACAGCCACCATGATCTGACCAGGTTAACCGCAGATATAGTTGTCCGCCCTTCGGTTCAACTAGGTGAAGGTTTGACTGGAGAGCGCGCAGGAACGTTGCGCTTCGGGGTTTATAGTGACGGTACCCATGATCAAAAATGGATGCGGCTTGATGGGGCCCTCAGCCGTTCACTTCCGGCGAAATGGTTGGCTGAACATGTTCGCGCTGATGACATGACAAACGGAGCAGACAGTTTTCTGGTGCTTCAGCAGATGGTTGCATCCGGTGTGGGGAGAGCTTTTTTGCCTGCGTTTATAGGCGACGCTGATCCCCGGCTTCATAGGTTGAACGACATTGATCCCCGAATCGAGGTTCCACTTTGGGTCGCGACGCTTGAGGAAATCGCACACACGCCAAGATTTGCGGTCGTGCAACGGGCACTGGTTGAACACCTTCCGCATGCACTGGCTGGGTGACGTCACAACTAAAGTGAATTGGTGGGTCATTTGGCGTTGAAATCTCCGGCAAGTCGTGGCGGGTGCCCTGCACCTGCAAAAAGACGTCCTGCGCCGCGATGCTCAGGTTTTCACCGCCGCTCCAGGTAGTCGTTTCTAAATCTGTTTCGCCAAGACGTGTCAAAGGTACTTTGGGAAGGGCCAGGTATGCGACACTTTGCTGCGAACGTTCCAACGCAAGTGGTGAAAAGCCCCAGAGAGAATGTGCCGCCCTTGCCATTCATCATTTACAAATACAAACATTCATCTTATTGATTTTGTATGAGCAGAGACCCAAATTTCTCCCGGCGGACCTTCCTGTCCCAAGGCGCATGTCTGGCGGCGCTCTGCCTGCGACCCAGCTTTGCGGTTGCGGAAATGACACTTGGCCAATCGGCAAGGATATCAACTTTGTCAGATGGGTATCTGTCATTGCCGCCCGAAATGGTCTTTGGGGCAATGCCCGAGGCAGAGCTGACAGAACTTCTGAACCGCTATCAGGCAGATCTGACCAGCTACGAGCCCGAGTGCAACATTGTGCTCTACCGCGATGACCAGAATACCGTACTGTTCGACGTTGGGGCCGGGCCGGATTTCATGCAAACCGCTGGCAAACTTCCGGAAACTCTGGACGCCGTCGGGTTATCTCCGGATGAGGTCACGCAGGTGATCTTCACCCATGCTCATCCGGATCACATCTGGGGTGTGCTGGACGACTTCGGAGATCCCCTCTTTCCCAATGCCAGATATCATTTTAGCCGCAAGGAATGGGATTATTGGTGGAACCCTGCAACCGTTGACGCGATAGGAGCCGACCGCACGGCATTCGCGGTGGGCGCAAAGCGGCGCATGGAAGCCATCGAAGACTTGGTTGCATTCTTTGATGATGGGCAGGAAATCCTTCCCGGTATCGCAGCACGCGCTAGTTTCGGGCACACGCCCGGACACATGGCCTTCGAAATTCGCAAAGGCGGTGACGCGGTGATGGTCGTGGGCGATGCGCTCGGCAATCCACACGTCGCGTTCGAGCGTCCAGACTGGCTGAGCGGTACGGATCAGGACCCTGACGCCGCGGCAAGTGCCCGGAAATCGCTGCTGGATCAGATTTCTCATGCCCAAATGAAGATTATTGGATTCCATTTGCCAAATGGCGGAATTGGCCGTGTCGAAAAGGCCGGTTCGACCTATCGATTTATTGGAGAGCCTGCATGATCCGCGCTTTGTTGATTGCCTGTACCCTGGCCACGCAAACCTGGGCCAGTGAGGATATTGCAGACCAGTACCCGCAGAGCGTTCTTTACTCGAAACCTGTCGAATTTATTCCCGGCGTCTTTTCCGCCATCGGTGCAACCGCACCCCCGACTTATGAGAATTCGGGCCACAACAATAACCTCAGCTTCATCGTGACCGGAGAGGGTGTTGTCGTCATCAACGGTGGCGCGGCCTATGTGCTTGCCGAAGCGCTTCATAAGGAGATTCAAGCGCTCACGGATCAGCCCGTGAAGCTTGTCTTTAACGAAAACGGTCAGGGGCACGCTATGCTGGGGAACGCCTACTGGTCGGAACATGGGGTGCCCATCGTCGCTCATTCAGATGCTGCGGCTGAATTCGAAGAATATGGGCCACAAATCCTTGAAGGCATGCAGGCATATAACAAGGACAAGGCAAAAGGAACGTTTTTGGCCGGTCCGACAGAAACGTTTGACGATGAATACGTCGTCGAACTCGGCGATTTTCGCATCGAGGCCAAACATCTTGGACCCGCGCACAGCCCCGGCGACATTTCGATCTGGTTGCCCAATCAAAGCCTTGTCATCGCCGGTGACATGGCATTTCACGAACGTATGCTGCCAATCTTTCAGGACACCTACACCGCAGATTGGCTTGAGACCTGGCACAACGAGTTCGAAGCACTGGAAGCCACATATGTGATCCCCGGGCACGGTCATCCTACGAACATGGATCAGGTGCGCCGGTATACACGCGACTATCTTGTCTACCTGCGCGCAAAGATCCAGGAACATATGGATGCAGGCGGAGATCTGGCCGAGGCCTATTACGTCGACCAATCCCCTTACGCCCATTTGGACACGTTCGAAGAATTGGCCACGAAAAACGCGGGTCGGGTCTACGAACAGATGGAATTCGAATAAGTCAGGACCGCCGAAGAACGGGCATTCGCATCATCATCCGATGGGTGGCGACGGCCCCAACCCACATCGAGAAGACGGCAAGCCACGCAGTCAGCGACAAGGCCGATCCCCCGGACAATCCGGCACCAACGGCGCAGCCACCTGCCAACATCGCACCAAATCCCATCAAGACGGCCCCGACAAGGTAACGCTCCATCGGAGTATCCGGGCCGAACTGTTCGATCTTCCACTCGCCGGACAAAACTGCAGAAACAGCGGCGCCAATTGCAACGCCCGGAACCAGACCAATGCCAAAGGACAGCGCAATGTTCCGTTCGGCCACCAGCGCCATCAATGTGTCCGTTGCCGGGCCGGTGAACGTGACCGAAGACACCGGCACGACTTCGAAGGAGGCTTGTGCAATCGCAAATGTCATCAACCAGCCAAGCGCCACTGCGACACCAACTCCGGCGGCCGTGACAATCTTTGTAACTGTCACCTGCTGGCGCGCTGCAAACACGACAGCCAGAACAAAGGTCCCTGCGGCAAAGACTGTGTATGCGATGGGCGAAAACCCAAGTAGTGCCGAAAGGTCGCGCGCATTGCCACCTGTGATCGTCCAAAGACCGGACAGCGCCTCGCGCGCGGGGCTGAGCACACCCGTGTAAGCCGCTTGCGCAACCAATGTCAGAACCAGCCCCGTCACCATAGCCCGCAGGTTGCCGCATGAGGCCAACACCAACAGGCGCGACGCGCATCCGCGTGCCAAAATCATTCCGGCGCCAAACATCAGACCGCCGATCACTGCCCCACTCAGGCTGCCTGTTGACGCAATTGAACGCGCCCCGGACAAATCGAGCCATTCAATCGAGACGAACCCCTGTACCAGCATCAGCGCCGACGTGAATGCGATCAGCCAGACGGCCAGACGTGGCCCAAGCTCGCCCTCGGCGACTTCAACAGTGGATGCCCGCAAGCAGAAATGAGATTTCTGAGCGGTGACTCCGAACAGGATGCCGACAAGCAAACCGGCAACGGCCAATGTGCCCGAATCTCCCAGCAGATCGATGAGGCGTTCCATAGACAAAAACTCTCACCTCTTTACGTGTCCGTCTTTGCCTTCCGTCAAGTTCTCACTGTGCGGCCATCGGTTTGCGCGCAAGCTGGCACTGTGTCCACAACGCACCCAATGCCTCGACCAACAGGGTTACATCTTCTGACGAATGTACAGGTGAAGGCGTAATCCGAAGACGTTCGGTGCCTTTTGGGACAGTGGGATAGTTTATCGGCTGGATATAAATCCCGTAGTCGCGCATCAAGACATCTGAGATAAAGCGGCACTTAACCGGATCGCCGACCATGACCGGGATTATGTGGCTTGGGTTGGGTGTGTGCGGTATGCCCAAAGCGTCCAGCCTGCCTCGAACCTCGCATACGCGTTGTTGATGCAGACACCTCTCCTCATTGCTTTGTTTGAGGTGCCGTACGGACGCTGCGGCACCAGCGGCGACGGCCGGGGGCAATGCGGTGGTAAAGATAAATCCGCTGGCAAAAGAACGGACAAAGTCGACAAGTTCCTTTGACGCCGCGATGTACCCACCAACCACGCCGAACGCTTTGCCCAACGTGCCTTCGATGACCGTCAGGCGATCCATCAACCCTTCGCGTTCGGCGATGCCACCACCACGCGGCCCATACAGCCCTACTGCATGAACCTCGTCCAGATAGGTCATCGCGCCGTATCGATCCGCCAGATCGCAGATTTCGGCAATCGGTGCGATATCGCCATCCATCGAGTACACACTTTCAAACGCGATCAGTTTTGGCGCGTTGAACGGCAGGTCCATGAGATGTCGTTCAAGGTCCTTCAAATCATTATGCTTCCAGACCCGCTTTGCGCAACGACTGTGGCGGATACCCTCGATCATCGACGCGTGGTTCAATTCGTCGGACAGAACCGTGATACCGGGAATTCGAGAGGCCAGAGTTCCCAAAGCAGCCCAATTTGAAACATACCCGGACGTGAATAGCAGCGCTGCTTCCTTGCCATGCAGATCTGCAAGCTCGCGCTCAAGCAGAACATGTTCATGCGTGGTCCCCGAAATATTCCGGGTCCCGCCAGCCCCTGCGCCGCAGCTATCAATCGCCCGGTGCATGGCTGCCAGAACCTTTGGATGCTGACCCATTCCCAGATAATCGTTCGAGCACCAGACAGTGACTTTCTCAGGTCCGTTTTCTGCATGGTTGTGTGCAGTTGGAAATGCTCCGCAATGGCGCTCAAGCTCGGCGAAGACCCGGTAATTTCCTTCGTCCTGCAACTGCATCAGTTGATCACGAAAATACTGTTGGTAGTTCATGTCAGTTTCCAACAGCTTCTTCTACGATACCGGCCAACAGGGCTTCGACTTTCTCCATCGGTCCGTCAGGATAGCTTCGGTAGCCCACTTTGACACCGCCTTCGTCCTCGGCCACGAATATTCCGTAGGGGCAATAGCCGATATTCATCGGGTCGGCCTCCATCATCTCGCGCGAGAGCTTTGCGGAACAGAAGATAAATATCTCAGCGGCTGTGAAGATTTGCTTGTCGCTGCCGACATCCGCCCCCGTCCGATTCAGCATCTCACCAACATGGCTCACATAATCGATAACCAGCCCCTGCCCAACAATTGCTGATTCAACGGCAAAGGTTGCATCATCAAAGCTCCCATCAAAGGGAACGGCAATGACCTCCTCTGCAATAACCGGGTTTGCCAATGCAACTGAAAGTGCGGCTGATGCGATAAAGTGTTTCATGATGATGTTCCTCCTCCTGAACCACATTTCTTCAGATTTCACCGCCAAGGCTTTGACACCGGTCAAAGCCTTGGCGTTTTTTAGCCGAACATGTCCGATGTGATGCCGGCATACCAACCCAGCGACTCTTGGTAGGTTGCTTTTCTCAGGTCGGAATTCTCGCCGGTCTGGCTGATAAAGCCGTCCACCTTGGCAATTTTTTCAGGCGTCGCTTCATAAGTGGCACCGACCTTGACCCCGTCATCCGTATCAATGAGCGACCAGCACGTGTTCGAAAACTTGGCCGGGAAGATCTTTGATCCGGTCAATGCGCCACGAACCGCATTGGCACAGACTTTCGCCTGGCTGTTGGCCGAAAAACCGGATTTCGGCATGTCACCTTGCTGGCTGGCATCACCAAGAACATAGATGTCAGGGTCAGCTTTCGATGACATGTTCACCGCGTTCACCGGTGCCCAGTTGCCATCGGTTACACCGGCCATTTCCGCAATGCGCCCGGCTTTCATGGCCGGGATCACGTTGCACACGTCGACCTTGGTTTCTTCACCGTCGATGGTCACCGTCATGGCATCCGGATTGACCGAGACATTGCCGCCGCCAAAATCCTCTCCGATCCAGTCGATCATGCCTTCGTAATGGTCGGCCCAACCTTCCTGGAACAAAGACATCTTGGAGAATTTGGCCTTCGGATCAGCAATGATGATTTTCGCTGTCGGATTGTTTGCCTTCAGAACATGCGCAACCATCGAAACCCGCTCATAAGGTCCGGGCGGGCAACGGTACGGGTTCGGAGGTGCGACCATCGCAAAGGTTCCACCCTCGGGCATCGCCATAACCTGCGCCTTCAACAGCTCGGTTTGAGAGCCCGCCTTATACGCATGCGGCATCTTGTTCTGTGCAGTTACATCCCACCCCTCGACCGCGCCATCGACAAAGTCGATACCCGGGCTCAGGATCAATTTGTCATAAGGAATAGATCCGCCACCCGCCAATGAGACGGTTTTGGCGTCGCGGTCGACGCCCACGGCCCAATCGTGAACAACGTTGATGCCGTATTTTGCAGCAAGCGTGCCATAGCTGTGCGCAATGTCCGAAAGCTCTTGAAACCCGCCTAGATACAGGTTCGAGAAAAAACAGGTGTAATATGATTTGGACGGCTCGATCAGAATGACGTCAATCTCGCCTTTACTGTCTTTGGCGATATAGCGCGCCGCGGTTGCGCCGCCTGCCCCGCCCCCAACCACCACGACACGGGGCTTGCCCTGCGCCAGCAC
Organism: Ruegeria sp. AI2; assembly: GCF_056541275.1. Taxonomy (NCBI): domain Bacteria; kingdom Pseudomonadati; phylum Pseudomonadota; class Alphaproteobacteria; order Rhodobacterales; family Roseobacteraceae; genus Ruegeria; species Ruegeria sp. AI2. Next base: position 108,649 of record NZ_JBQFYB010000009.1, on the reverse strand, counting down.
CATCGGGGCCGACAGCCCGGCAGCAAGTACCCCTGCGGTTCCCAGAAATGTCCGTCTGTTGAGTGTCATCGCGGTTCCTCCCCTTGGGCATTGTCACTGTGGGTTGTTGAAGTAAGCGGCCAATGCCGCGATCTCATCGCTGCTCAGGCGGCCCGCGATCATCTGCATGACAGGATGCTGCCGCTGCTTGTCCTTGTAGGCGTGCATGGCGACAACAAAATCTTGGTCGGGCCAGTAAACGATCGAAGGGATCCCATCATCAGCTCCTTCTATCTGGTGGCATGTCGTGCATTCGCTGCTCAGATATTCACCGTATTCTGGATCTCCCTGTATCGCGAGGATTTCGGGGTTGACGGAATGGTCCGTTCCCTTTGCCGTTGGGTCGGCTTCGGGGATGTCTTGCGGGTTGTCGGAAAACACACGCAAATAGGCAATTACATTGGCCCGATCTTCCGGGTTCTCGAGCCCGCGAAAGCTCATTCTGGTGCCGGATGCGAAGGCACGGGGGTTTTCAATGTAAGCCGACAATGTGTCGGCGTGCCATTCCAACCCCGAGGTGCCGGCACGGATCAGGCTTTTGGAATAGGTGAACTCCTCAAGCCCGGCCGCCCGGCGGCCAAAAATACCATTCAGATGCGGACCAATCCTGTTTTCAGCGCTCGCGCCGACCTGATGACATCCTTCGCATTGGGCAAACACAAGCTTTCCGGCCTCTGCATCGCCAAGGTCCTCAGTCGCGTTGGCAGCGGTTGCCAGGAAACTCGCAGCAAACATGACACCTGTTGCCCACCGCCGCCGCATGATCAGCTGCCGAAAGAATTCAAGTAAACAATGACCGCGTCGATATCATCCTGTTTCTTTAGCCCGGCAAAGGACATGCGTGTCCCCTTCATGTAGGCTTTAGGCTTGGCCAGAAACGCGGCCATCTCTTCATCCGTCCAGATCAAGCCATCCTCGGCGGCAGCTTTCATGGCCTTGGAGTACTTAAAGCCTTCGACGGAGGCCGCATTGGCACCGGCAACGCCGTTCAATGCCGGACCCGTGCGATGCTTGGCCCCTTCCCCGACCTGATGGCATGACTTGCACTTTTTGAAAACTTTTTCGCCTTTTTCGATCATTTCGGGATCAAGTGCCGCTGTGTCGTCAGCGGTTTCTTTGACCTCGACGGATGCTTCCTCGGAAACAGATGCCGGGTCCGCGCTGTCGGCCCCGGCTTCATCAGGAGTTACATCCAGAACGGCGGCGCGCATGGTAATTTCCACACCTTCTTTGCAATCCGTCATGCATGGCTCATCCGTCCAGAAATGCGCCTCGGCGGTTTCGCGGTCATCCACGATGAAACCACCGGCATTCGGCATTTCCACTTCAAGGAAATTTTCGTGCGACAGCGTGAACTCATCATCAACGATGTCATTGGAATACAGTATATAGGCGACAATCGCGTAAACGTCGTCAGGCTCCAGCGTTTGTGCGTCTCCAAACGGCATCGAACGGTTCACATAGTCCCATACCGTCGAAAGGTGCGGCCAGTAAGAGCCCACTGTTTTCAGCGGGTCCTTATCTGCAAGCGTGCCCTCGCCGCCCGCCAGTTTCGGCCAATTGTCCACACCTTCGGCAAAATCGCCATGACAGATCGCGCACCGTTCGGCAAAGACCTCTTCACCGGTGAACACGTCGCCAGAACCTTCGGGCAATCCGGTTCCGTCAGGTGCAACGTCGTGGTTCCATGCCGCGATTTCTTCGGGCAACGCAGGGCGCCCAAGTCCAAGCTTGTCTGCATGGGCTGGAACCGCCACGCATAACCCAAGGGCCGAGGCGGCCAATAGCCTACGATACTTCGACATTTTCCGCCTCTCCGTTTTCCTTGATCCACCAGGTCTGGATACAATTGTTGTGGTAGATTGAGTTCTCGCCCCGCACGTCCCGCAGCTGAGCTTTGCTGGGTTGGACGTAACCGGTCGAATCCTTCGCGCGGGCCTGTAACAGCATCTCTGAACCGTCCCAGTTATAGTCCAGATAAAACCGGGTCAGCGCCTTGTCTGTCCCGGGGGCCGCCAGACGTGCCGGAACCCAGTTCTTGCCACCATCCACCGACACGTCGACGCCGGTAATCGAGCCCCGCCCGGACCAGGCCAACCCGGTGATCACCAACGGCCCCGGCCCATGCGTGATAGGCGCTTGCGGGCTGGGCGACGTGACGACCGATTTGGCGTCCATGACCCATGTCCACTTGCGTGATGTTCCGTCTTCGAGAGTATCCGTATACTTGGATGTCTCTTCGCGGCTTTCGATAGCCATCTCGGTGACCTCGACCCGGCGCAGCCACTTGACCCACATGTTGCCTTCCCAGCCGGGAACGACAAGACGAACGGGATAACCGTGTTCTTTGCGCAAAGCCTCACCATTGGCTTTGAATGCTACAAGTACGTCGTCCATCGCCTTTTCCAGCGGGATCGAGCGACCATTCGAGGATGCATCCGCGCCTTCGACGTAAACCCATTTGCCTTCGGTCTTTACCCCCGCCTCTTCCAGCAGGGTGCGCAGCGGAACACCGGAATATTCCATGTTGTGGATCATTCCGTGCGTGAACTGCGCGCCGTTGAGCTGCGCACCGGCCCATTCCATACCGGTATTGGCGGCGCATTCGCAGAAATAGATACGGTTTTCACGCGGGAAACGTTCCAGATCTTCATATGTGAAGATCAGCGGAGTTTCGACCAGACCGTTGATCATCAGACGGTAGTCCGCCTTGCTCAGCTCGATGGCACCCGAATGGTGCCGCTCGAACGCGCAACCCTGCGGGGTGATCGTGCCATCCAGCGCGTGGATCGGCGTGAAATTGATCGAACTGATCGTGTCTGCGGTCAACCACTCGACGTTGCGCCGCACGACATCACTCTCGAATTGGATTGGCAGGCCGTAGGGGGTTGCATCCACGCCTTCGCCCGTTGCCTGTGCCCATTCCTGAACCTGCGTGATCAGCGGGTCAGGGCCTGCGGCGCGCGCCGCTGAGGCACCGACCGCACCTACGCCAACCGCGGCGGCACCGCTTAGAAACTGGCGACGCGATGGGGCTTTTGCCCTTGGGTTCTCGCTCATTTTGTTTGCCTCCGTCTTTCGATCAGCAAATCTTGTATTCAATGTTTGACATTCGGTTCGCGCTGTCAGGCTCCGATCACCTCGACCGAGGTATTCGGCTCGACGGTTACGGTGCCCTGACTGCGAATGTGGTTTTCGACGACATCCCAGATGGGCGGGCCTTCGGTGCCCTCGTTGACGCTGGCCCAACCGGCCACAACATAGGATTTCGCCGGATCAATCGCCTCACCTGTCTTGAGCAGGGTCATGTCGCTGATCCGCTGCCCTTGCGGTTTGGTGACATCGATACGGTATCCAAGGCCGCCGACACGCACCATGTCGCCACCCTGCTGGTAATAGGGATCGGGATTGAACAGGTTATCGCCAACATCCTCGAGGATCACGTGAATGAATTCACCCGTCATTTCCGTACGATACGCATTCGGATAGGACATCGAAGTGACGTTCCAGATATCCTCACGCGTGATCTCCTGACCGGGCAGGATCGACGGACCCCATCGCACACCCGGCGACATGGCAATGTCTGCCTCGCGCTCGCTGATCAGTGCATCACAGATCAGATCGTCCCACGTGCCATTGAAGTTTCCGCGCCGATACAGCAGCGAGTCCGTCTTGCCGATCACTTCGCTTAGTGCCGCATCATATGGTGCGCGCTGCTCGTTGATCAGTGCCGTGATTGCCGGATCAGGCGCGATGACGTCTGAAAGGATCGGGATCAGCTTGTGCTTCAGCCCCATCATCTGGCCATCCCGCACGTCCAGATCAACGCGGCTGACGAATTTGCCGTTCGAGCCAGACGCGATGATATGCGTCTTTTCGACTAGAACCGGTTCAGGCAAAGCGTCATGGGTGTGACCGCTCAGGATTACGTCAATCCCTTGAACGCGGCTCGCCATCTTTTTGTCCACGTCAAAGCCGTTATGGCTGAGGACGATGACAACATCGGCACCTGCGTCGCGCACCTCGTCCACCATGGCCTGCATGTTCTCATCACGGATCCCGAACGAGTATTCCGGGAACATCCAACTGGGGTTGGCAATTGGCATATACGGGAAAGCCTGTCCGATGACGGCAATCTTGGCCCCGCCGCGTTCGAAGAACTTGTAGGGCTTGAAAAGCTCCGCAGGTTCATCCCATTCCGCGTCAAAGATATTCTGACCCAGCGCCGCAAAAGGCAAACCTTCAACGATCTCGTTGACCCGCTCGCTGCCCAACGTGAACTCCCAATGGAATGTCATCGCATCGGGCTTGAGTGCATTCATCACGTTGACCATGTCCTGACCCGCCGTCTGATAGCAGGTATACGAGCCATGCCAGGTATCGCCCCCATCCAGCAACAGCGCATCTGGCCGGTCGGCACGGATGGCGTTGATAACGGTCGAAACCCGGTCAAGCCCTCCGACGCGGCCATAGGTCTTCGCCAATGAAGCAAAGTCATTGTAGGTCAGCGCATAGGCGGACGGGCTGCCATCTTCGATCCCGTAAGCCTTGCGAAACGCGGCCCCCGTCACATGCGGCATTTGCCCGCGCGCGTCTCCGATGCCCAGGTTGACCTCGGGCTCGCGGAAGTAGATCGGTTTGAGCTGCGCGTGGATATCCGTGATATGAATCAGGCTGATATTTCCAAAGGTCTCAAATTCCAGCAACTGGTCCTGGGTCAGGCTTTGCTGGGCCGCCAGCCTTGCCCAGTTCCCGAAACCGGATGCCCCGTACAGCGCTGAGGCCGCCATGGAGACCTGTAGAAAATCACGTCGCGATATCATCTGTTGGCTTTCCTATTTCACATATAAATGTGTGAATGTGGCAGAAATGAAAATCCCGCGCCCGGAAATCCCGGCGCGGGTTCTTTGTTACTGACGCACGGCCGGCGTTTCGACCGAAAGGCCGTTGCCGCGCGATGCCACATAAAGTTCCAGTGCCCGGAATTCGTCCGAACCTTCAGCAAAGGTTTCAGCGCGAGTATCACGAATACAGCCGCGGAAACGGTTGTGGCGCGAGATCAGCTTGGCCTGTTTCAGACGATAAGTCGGGAAACCGTTAACCATCCCCTGGCTCAGATGGTCGGCTCGGATCATGTTGCCCCAGTTGTCTTCATGACAGTTGGCGCAGCTCAGCTCCAGCTGACCATATCGGGTGTAGTACATTTCCTTGCCCTGCTCCCAATATGGGGCAGCATCGCCATCAATGGCGACATTCATGGGCAGCCCTCGTGACTGAAAGGCAATCAGCGCTACCATGCCCTGCATATCGGCACCAGACCATTTCCACGCATCTGCTTCCATGCGTTCCGTACGGCACTTGTTGATCAGATCTTCCATCACAACCAGCTTGCCGGTTTCCGCATCGACCTTCGGCATGGACGCTTGCAGCCCTTTGAAGCTTTCCACATCATCGTGGCACGAAGAGCAACTTTTGCCAGCCGCGCCATCGACAGCCTCATAAAGATCAGCGGCCTGGTCGACAAAAATCATAGCCGGGTTGTCGAAATCGTCGATCTGCAACGCCTGCGTTTCATCGGTCCTGAAATGCCACCCCGAATAGATCGTATCGAAGTTCTCGACATGGGCCGGGGCCTCGGTCACCGAAACCATTTCCAGTTCTTCGTTGATCACCAGCTTGTCTTCGTCAGGTCCAGCTGCCACTGAAACCGGGAAAGCCAGAACTGCCGCGATCGCCGTGAGTGCTTTTTTATTCATTGCGTTCCTCCCTTGGGTGACCAGCGCAGGTTTTAACCTCCGGCGCTGATCTGCCGTTACGGTCGAGCCGTCAGGCGATCTCGATCGGTTTTTTTGTGTCGTAAACGGACCCGTCATCGTCATACCACGTGAAAACGAATTCCCCGGCTTCAGGCACGGTTGCATCGAACTGAAAGTACGGGTTTGTCGAAATCGCCGGCTCCATCGTCACGTCTATCACCAGCTCTCCGTTAAACTCGCAGGTGAACCGATTGATGATCGAGCGCGGTATGACGTTGCCTTCCTTATCCTTACGCTGGCCACTTTCCATATTGTGGCTGATCAGCGTTTTGATCGTGATTGCTTCGCCAGCAGCGGCTGTTTTTGGAACCTTGACGCGGGGTTTTACACCGGATGCCATTGGTTGTTCTCCTGTTCTTCAGGGCGCGTGGCGATCAGCCGCCGCAGCCGCCAATTGTCACTTTTACGGTTGCCGAGGCCTTGGCAAAGCTGCCATCAGCCATTTTGGCCACAGCAATGACATCTTGCGTTCCTGCAAGACGAATGCGGGTCGAAGCCGCCTGTGCAGCAGCCAGCGGGCCAAAGTTGAACGTGGCAACGCCGGGCTCGGGGTTTCCGGCCGCTACGACCAGGATCGCAGCCGCACCCGGCGCGCTGACTTCGATCGGAACGGTGTTTCCGTTCTCGGCAATTTCCGGCGCCGTCAGTGTCACACCGCCGTCAGCAATGTCTGCACCGCCCGTAAACGCGGCTATCGCGTCTTCTGCAGCCGCATTTGCGCGGAACGGCATCAGGGTCAGGACCGCAGCGCCCAGACCAAGAGCCAGAGTCTCGCGACGAGAAAATTCCATTTTCAATCTCCTTTGGATCCTCACGAATTCACGCCTGAAAGCGTGATTATTGTTCTTTTAGGGTTGCGAGGAACGCGACGACATCCTCGATTTCCTGAGCAGTCAGGATTGACGTCAAAGGCCCTGACGGGGCTTTGCCCGTATAGGCGTCGCCCGGGCGGATATAGCCGTCATCCTTGTAGAAAGCCGGCATGACCGTTCCGTCAAACGTCATCTTGGCATTTGCGACCAGTCCTCGAAGCTCCGCCTCGGACCACCGGTCCCCGGCCCCATCCAGCAGCGGACCGACTTCGCCATGGAACGGAATATCCGCCAAAGCCGTGACCTGATGACAGGCCACACAGTTGCCCTTGGATTTCTCGCCCACGATGACCGCACCGTTTGCCGCATCGCCAGCGACGCCGGTCAATGAAGCCTCCACCGCGCCATAATCGTCGAACTGTACCTCTTTTGGTCCTGTTTCTGCCGCGATGGCGGCACTGCCTGTTATGATACAAGCCAAAGTCAAGTGTCTCAGCTTCATGATCCCTCCCATTTGCTACCGCGCCGATGGCGCTTTGCGACCCAAAGCCTCTGTGTACCGTAGTCGACGGGCGGGGTTCATCGCAACATTAAATTCATCTTAATGAATTTTTTTATTTATACTGCACCGCGTCAATCTTGCGAAACATTGTTTCGTTCTTGAATGCGGCGCGCATGATACCGTTGAAAATCTTCTCCATTATCAAGCTCGTACCGTTTTTCATTGACCCAGGTAAAAAGATCGAGGGTCGTTCCCTTCGAGAACGCCCCGGGCATGACCGCAACGGCCGCCTCGATTGCTGTGGCATCCTCTGATACGTCCTCCGGCAGGAAAACCAAAGTAGGGGTGAACAGAATCCCCCATTTGCGCATCAGTGATCTTTGCTCGGCTTCTTCTCCGTCAAAATCGATGGCCATCGTACTTCCGTGTAAGTCCAGCTGAACGACAAAGAAGTTTTCCTCGATATACGCAGACAGGTCGGGTTGGGGGAAAACCTCTTCATGCATCTTTTTGCAGTAGATGCAGCCCTGTTGTTCAATGAACAGAACCAGCCGCTTGCCTTCCCCCGTCGCCTCTTCAAGGTCTTCACGAAGGTCTTTGAACGTGTCCCGCATCCACGGCGTTTTATGCAGACCGTCATCCCCCAGTTCAGCCGCGGAAACCGCCCCAGCAAACAGCCCTGCAATCAAGAACAATACTATCCGTTTCATGGTGTTCTCCCGAATTAGCCGATGGCCGCCAGCCAAGGCATGTGATCCAGCATCCATTGTGCGATTAGATTTATGGAATTGGTCGCGATCAGGATGCCAAAAAGAATCAGTAAGACACCCATCGCCTTTTCAATCATTCCCAGATGTTTCCGGAAACGTGCCATCCATTGCATGAAGGGCCGAACCAGAAAGGCTGCCAGAACAAACGGCGCTGTCATGCCAACCCCATAGACGAACAAAAGCACGGCACCACGCCAAGCGGTCTCGGTTCCGGCCGCCGTGAACAGGATCGCCGCCAGAACCGGCCCGACGCAAGGCGTCCAGCCAAAGGCAAAAGCCAGCCCCAGAACATATGCCCCGATCACGCTTACATTTGTCGTCTCGCCGATATCTGCACGAAACTGTCGATACAGGAACCCGATGCGGAAAAGACCCAGAAAATGCAGGCCCATCGCGATGATGATGAGCGCAGCGATCCATCGCAGAATGTCGAAATACGCGCGAACCAGCTGACCAAAGATCGACGCCGTGGCCCCAAGCGCCATGAAGACCGTGATGATCCCTGCAGCAAAAGCAATCGCTGACAGGGTCGCCCGGCGGCGAACATCCGTGGTGATCGTCGAACCGGCCGAAATCTGCTCCATCCCGACGCCTGCAAGATAGCTGAGGTAGAATGGGACAATGGGCAGAATGCAGGGGGACAGGAACGACAAAAGCCCCGCGATCAGAGCCCCTGCAAACGTGATGTCGAGCATGGTCAAATCCGTCCTGACAGGTTACTATTCACACATTCAAAATAATAAAGATGTACCACCCAGGTCAATCGGAGCTTTTGATGCGTCACGTAATACATACATTGCTCGTCATCACATTGCTGATCTGGCCTGCTGCGTCTCGGGCTGAAATGGTGTTGCTGATGGCCGAAGAAGACGGGTGTATGTGGTGCGCCCGCTGGGACGCCGAAATTTCCGAGATCTACCCGCTGACAACGGAAGGAAAAGCTGCCCCACTGCAACGAACGGACATCCACGCAACCACGCCCGAAGGGATTACTCTGGACCGGCCGCTTTTTTATACGCCGACCTTTGTATTGCTGGAGGACGGTCACGAAATCGGCCGGATCGAAGGGTATCCTGGCGAAGACTTTTTCTGGGGGCTATTGGGTGTTTTACTACGTGACGCCGGAGTTAAGATCGAGAGCTCTGGTTAAATCCTCGGGATTTACATATACTGTTTTGAATACGTGAAGCCACGAAAGCGAGATGATCTTGTTGGACAAACCGTCGAAACTGCCCGTGTTCACCAAGGACATGTGCAACGAGGACTTGGACAGGATGATGGATAACGCCCAGACGGCGTCCAATTTCCTCAAGGCGATCAGCCATGAGGGGCGGCTGATGATTCTGTGCTATTTGTCATCAGGGGAAAAATCCGTCACGCAGATGGAGGAAATGTTGTCGGCCAGACAGGCTGCCGTTTCCCAGCAATTGTCCCGCTTGCGCTTTGAAGGGCTGGTCAAGACACGACGCGAAGGCAAAACGATCTACTACAGATTGGCGGACGACCGGTCGACTCAGATTCTGGAAGTCGTCTACAATCTTTTCTGTCGGGACAAATAGAAACCCGCGAAAAACACCGCCAGCTTTGGGAGGAGACTGGCCATGTTCGAACTTCTGGGAGACGCCAATACAGTTGCGCTGATCGGTCTGGTCGGCGGCATTGTACTTGGTCTTGCTGCGCGCATCGGGCGGTTCTGCACCTTGGGTGCAATAGAAGATTATCTTTATGCAAATGACGACCGGCGCCTGCGTATGTGGGCCGTTGCGATTGGTGTTGCGATTGTCGGCAGCCATTTGGGGATGGCGTTGGGTGGGATTGACCCGCTCGGCACGACCTATATTGCGCAGACATGGAATCCGATCGGATCGGTTATTGGCGGATTGATGTTCGGATATGGCATGGCCATCAGCGGAAACTGCGGCTATGGCGCGCTTGCACGCCTTGGCGGCGGCGACCTTCGGTCATTCGTCATTGTCCTGATCGTGGGCCTTTCCGCATATGTGGTCATGTCCGGCCCTCTGGCCTATGTTAGGATCTGGCTTTTTCCCGAAGCCATGGATCTCGGTAATCCACAAAGCGTCAGCTTCCTTGCCGAACGGCTGACGTCGATACCGGCATGGGTTACGGGAACGCTTGTCGGCTCTGCCATAGTAGTGTTTGCCCTGACAAATGACCGTTTTCGTAAATCACCTGCGCAGGTTTTTTGGGGTGCGGCGGTCGGATTGGCAGTCGTTTCAGGCTGGCTTGGCACCAATTGGGTAGCCACACACGGGTTTGACGGTGAGACCTTGCAAACACACACGTTTGCCGCGCCTTTGGGTGATACCGTGTTCTATCTCATGACCGCCTCAGGCAACACGCTCTCGTTTGCGGTCGGTTCGGTTTCAGGGGTTCTGATTGGGGCTTTCCTCGGGTCATGGTCAAAAGGTCATTTCCGCTGGGAAGCCTGCGAAGATCCACGTGAACTTAAGCGGCAGATGCTGGGAGCGGCAATTATGGGACCCGGAGCAATAATTGCGGTTGGGTGCAGCGTCGGGCAAGGCATCTCCGCTTTTTCTCTGCTGGCCTATAGCGCGCCTATAACCTTTGCGGCGATCTTTGCCGGAGCAGCTCTTGGCCTGCGACAGCTTGTGTCAGGATTGTCTTTCATTCCCGAGCGTTAAGCCCCACCACACGCTACGGTTTCTTCGTACAGTCCCTGCGCAGGTTTTCGGCGCATGCTTCAAGCACCGAAAACCTGCAGCAGACCCTTCTCTCAGCCATTGGCCATGATGGAATGCAGTGTGTCGTGTTCCGCTACAAAATGGTCTGGTGCGACCTCCTGCAGCTTTGGAACATAATCACTGTGACCGTTGACCAGCCGACTGGGCAAGAAACGCAACGCGGCTTTGGGATCCAGCGGCGATGGCAGCTCACCCGGCAGTTTGAGGCGCTGCCGCGTCCGCTCTACATCCGGATCCGGTATCGGCACGGCCGAAATCAGCGATTTAGTATAAGGGTGGATCGGTTCCGAGCAGATCACCTCACCATCACCCATTTCCACAATTCGCCCGAGATACAGAACCATGATCCGGTTCGATACCGCGCGCACCACGGACAAGTCATGGCTGATGAAAATCATCGACAGGCCGAATTCCTGCTGAAGTTCCTTTAGCAGCGCGACAATCTGCGCCTGAATGGAAACGTCCAGCGCTGAAACGGCCTCGTCGCAGATAATCAGCCTGGGCTTGTTGATCATCGCCCGCGCAATGCCGACGCGCTGGTTCTGCCCTCCGGACAGCTCGTGCGGGTAACGGTTGATCATGTTGGCCTGCAGACCAACCCGTTCCATCATCGCGGCGACCATCTGCTTGCGTTCCCGGTCCGTCAGATCGGGGCGGTAGGTTTTCAGCGGCTCAGCAATCGACGCTGAAATGGTCATGCGTGGATCAAGACTGGCCAAAGGGTCTTGGAACACGATCTGCAGGTCCTTGCGGTACTTGTTCAGCTCGGATCGCTTCAAGCCGACGATCGGATGGCCCAACCAGCTGACGCCCCCCGCGCTGGGTTCGATCAGTTGCAAAACCGCGCGCGCCAGTGTCGATTTTCCGCAACCGGATTCGCCCACGACACCCAGAGTTTCGCCCTTGCGAATATCAAAGCTGACACCATCGACAGCCTTCAGCGGAACCTTGCGCCCGAACAACCCGCCAGAGACATGAATGGGGAAATGAACTTTGACGTCATCGACCTTGAGAAGGGGTTCTTCGGCCTTTTCCAAAGCGCGCGGCGCGTCGCCGGCATCAATCCGGGGCATCGCCTCCAGCAAGGCCCGCGTGTATTCGTGTTGCGGATTTCGGAACAGCGCGCGTGTTTCGCCGGCTTCGACGAATTCGCCCATGCGCATGACCTGAACCCGGTCGCACATGCGCGCAACAACGCCCATGTCATGCGTGATCAGTGCAATCGCGGTTCCCTCATCCTTCTGCAGATGAACCATCAGATCAAGGATGTCTGCCTGAACAGTGACATCCAGCGCCGTCGTCGGCTCGTCCGCAATAAGCAGTTTGGGACTGCACAGCATCGACATCGCAATCATAACACGCTGTCGCATTCCGCCGGATAATTCGTGCGGGTACTGGTCCAGACGGCGGCCCGCTTCGGGAATGCGCACCCTGTCCAACCACTCCAGACAGCGTGCGCGCGCGGCTGACCCCTTCAGGCCCTCGTGGACCTGCAGCACTTCACGCATCTGTTGCCCAATCTTCAGATGCGGCGTTAATGCAGTCAGAGGATCCTGAAAGATCATGCCGACATCGTCGCCGCGGATCTGGTTCAGCTTGTTCACCGGCAGGTTCAAAATCTCCTGACCGTTCAGCTTGGCAGACCCGCTGGCGTGTCCGGCGGGGGGCAGCAAACCCATTGCCGCCATGAAGGTCTGGCTTTTGCCGGATCCACTTTCACCGACGATACCAAGGCATTCGCCCGGATTGATATCAAAACTGATATCCTTGACCGCCTCAACGACACCATCGGGAGTGTCAAATCGGACGCTCAGGTTCTTTACGGAAAACAGACTCATATCAGCGGTCCTTCGGGTCCAAAGCGTCACGCAAACCATCGCCGATGAAGAACATCGTGATGATAATGGCGACATAGAATGTCAGCGGGAACATCAATTGCCACAGCGTTCCATAGCCCATGGTTCCCGCCCCTTCTGCGATCAGTCTTCCCAGTGACGTGTAAGGTTCGGAAATCCCCAGGCCCAGAAATGAGATGAAACTTTCGGTCAGGATCATCTCAGGCACCAGAAGCGAGGCATAGACGATCACAACACCCAGCAGATTGGGCAAAATATGACGATACATGATCGTAAATTCACTGACGCCCGCCGCTCGGGCGGCCTCGATGAATTCGCGGTTCTTCAGGGCAAGCGTCTGCCCGCGCACAATGCGTGACATGGTCAGCCATCCAACCGCGCCCAGTGCGATGAAAAGCGTGAAGAAGGATCGCCCGGCAACAACCAGCAGAAGAATGATGATCAGAGTTGTCGGGATAGCCAAAAGGATGTCGACAAAACGCATCATCGCGCCATCCGTCCGCCCGCCAAAATACCCGGCAGTAATGCCGTAACACGTACCAACGATCAAAGCGGTCGCCGCCCCGATCAACCCCACAAGCAGGGACGTCGTGGTTGCCTGAATGACGCGGCTGTACAAATCGCGCCCCAAATCATCGACACCAAAATAGTGACCCGTTTCCATCGACGGCATTCCCATGCCCCGGACATCGCCCATGACATTCCAGTCGATCTCTTCATTGCTCCAGACGGCAAAATACGGGCCTATGATCGTGAACAACACGATAAGCAGCAGAATGAACACGCTGGCCATTGCCGCTTTGTTTCGTACAAAGCGCATTCGCGCATCCTGCCAGAGCGAACGCCCCTGAACGGCTGTATAATCGGTGATTTCTTCGGCCAGATGCGCGGCTTTTTGTGATTTTCCTAGCATATCCAGCCCCTCAGTAGCGGATCTTCGGATCGAACCAGGCATAGGCCAGATCGGTCAGCAGGTTTACCAGAACGGTCAGAACGCCATAGAGGATCGTAACCCCAAGCAGCACGGCATAGTCGCGTGATAAGGCCGAGCCGACATAAGCCTGCCCCAGACCACCGGTCGAGAAATAGATGTCAACAAAGACGGATCCGGTCAGCACATAGACAAACACCGGTCCCAGATAAGATACGACCGGCAGCAAGGTCGGCTTCATCGCATGGCGCCAGATCACGGTTCTTGTCGGCAGGCCCTTGGCACGGGCGGTTCTGATGAAGTTCGAATTCAGAACCTCCAGCATTGAAGACCGGGTGATCCGTGCAATCGATCCCATGTAAGATGTCGCAAGGGCGATAACCGGCATGATCAGATAGGGCCACTGACCACCATTCCACCCACCGCCGGGCAACCATCCCAGCCACAGGGTGAATGTCAGGATCAGGATCGGACCCATGATGAAGTTGGGCAGCGCCTGTGCTGCAATCCCCAGCCCAACCGCAAAGTAGTCGATCCAGCTGTTGTGCCGGATTGCGGCGGCAATCCCCAGTCCGATGCCCACCACAGTAGCGACCAGAAAGGACAGCGACCCATAGGTCAGCGAGATCGGAAAGCCCTGCGCGATGATGTCGTTCACATCGCGGTCCTTGAACTTGAAAGACGGGCCAAAGTCGAAATGCACAACGATATTGTACAGATAATCCCAGAGTTGCTTCCACAACGGCTGGTCCAGGCCGTACCGCGCCTCGATATTGGCCAGAACCTGCGGCGGCAATGTCCGTTCCGAGGTAAAGGGCCCACCGGGCGCATAGTGCATCAAGAAGAAACAGGCGACGATCAGCAGCAGAATCGTCGGTATGGCGGTCAGGACCCGCCGAATGACATAGGCAAGCATTCAATGCCCCCAATAGATGGCGCTGCCCCGAAGAAAACTTCGGGGCAGGTCATGGTCAGAAGATGATTACTCGGCGATTTTGTAGAGGTTCTTGGAGTACCAGTTTTGCTCTACGTTTTTGACCGGCCAGTTTCCGACATCGCTATCCATCATGTAGACACCAGCATAGTGATAGATCGGGATAACGGGGGTTTCCTGAGCGATAATACGCTCGACCTCGGTGTACAGCGGAGCCGGATCGTCCGAAGTTTTGGCTTCGGCCAGCAACTCGTCCACGCGGGCATTGTTATACTTGCCGTCGTTGTAGCCCGAATCCGACTGCAACAGGTCAAGGAAGGTTGAGGCTTCGTTATAGTCACCACACCACGCGCCGCGGGCCAGATCAAAGTTCTGGTTGCCCCGCTCTTCCAGGAAGACTTTCCATTCCATGTTGGCCAGTTCAACGTTGGCGCCCAGTTTTTGCTTCCACATCTGGCTCAGCGCGACGGCAACTTTCTTGTGGGCTTCCGAAGTGTTGTAGACCATCGAGAAGGTCAGAGGGTTATCCGCGCCGAAGCCGGCCTCGGCCAGCAGTTCCTTGGCCAGTTCATCGCGCTCAGCCTGGCTCATCGATGCCATTTCAACGACCGGGACAGTAAAACCTGCGGTTGCTTCTGGCACGAATGTATACGCGGGCGGCTCGCCACCGGCCTTGATATTCTTGGTGATGATGTCCCGGTCAACGGCTAGCGACAGGGCCTGGCGAACTTTGGGATCCTTGAATTCTTCAGGGCCGCTGTCCGACACGTTAAACGTGTAGTAGTAGTTGCACAGGCGCGGGAAGCTGATAGCCTCGCCCGGATGCTCTTCCTGCAGACGCGGGAATTGACCGGCGGGAACTTCGGTCCGGTCCAGTTCACCGGCCAGATAGCGGGTCAGGGCTACGTTTTCATCATTGATGACCAGAGCCACAACCTTGTCGATGATGGTGTTGTCATTGTCCCAGTACATCTCGTTGCGCTCACGGACCGAACGTTCCTGTGGCAAGTGCTCGGTCAGAACATACGCGCCATTGGACACGATGTTTCCGGGTTTGGTCCATTCATCACCAAATTCCGCGATCACCTTCTGAGGTGCCGGGAAGGTTGTCGAATGCGTTGTCATCTGCGGGAAATACGGCAGCGGCGCGCTCAGCGTGACTTCCAGGGTTGTGTCATCGATGGCTTTAACGC
Source organism: Ruegeria sp. AI2 (assembly GCF_056541275.1). Lineage (NCBI taxonomy): Bacteria > Pseudomonadati > Pseudomonadota > Alphaproteobacteria > Rhodobacterales > Roseobacteraceae > Ruegeria > Ruegeria sp. AI2. The sequence goes on along the minus strand of NZ_JBQFYB010000009.1, from coordinate 93,073 downwards.
CCAGATCATCAATCGGTTTTTCGCCTGCGATGATTGCCGATGCGTTTTCGATCGACATCAGTTCCATGAACCACGCGTAGGGAGAGGACAGTGCCGGATCAACCGCCCGTTTCCAGGCGAAAACGAAATCTCCGGCGGTTACCGGGTCGCCATTCGACCATTTAGCATCGCCGCGCAGTGTGAAGGTATAGACTTTCTTGCTGTCATCGACGGTGTAACCTGTGGCAACGCCCGGAACCAGATTGCCATCCTCATCCTGGTTCATCAGCCCTTCAAACAGGTCGCGTACAATTTCAGCACCGGAAACGTCTTCGACAACCTGCGGATCGACCGAGCTGTGCTCGTCCAGAATGCGGTAGGTAAAGGTCTGATCGTCCGCCAGCGCTTCGCCGGTTTCAGGATGCATGCCAGCGGCAAACGCGGCACCTGTGATCATGGTCGACGACAAAAGCCCCGCCACTGAGTTCTGAATGTATCTGTTCATGATTTCTCTCCCATATTTTCGTCGCCGCGCGGCCCCACTTGATCGGGGTCGCACGCAGCAGCCGGGTTAGACCGACGCCCGCTGGGACTTCGTCCATTTCGATTTTGGTTTCGCCAATTCGCAAGGAACACTGCGTCGCAGCTTTCTTGGTTTCTGTCGGTAAAGAAGTTGCGAAAGTTGTCTTTCACTGCGTTGAACCGTGACATCTTTTGGCTCTGGGATAAAGCCTTGATGAAATCTTAGGCAACCACAAGCAGAAATATCTCCAACGACCTATCGCTGGCAATTTTCTGAGGATCAGCTCGGTCTTCGTGACATTTTCATGAAGCCACGCGAATTCCGAACGATCCTTCGAGCCCGAATGGCGACAGCATTCTGGCCTCGGGCAAACCAAAAAACACGCGAATCAGTGACGTCATTTCAGCAAGCCTGTGGTCCATTACATGTATCACACGGTTCAGAATACCACGGGTCAGATCACTGAGCTTTGCCAGGCTCTGTTGCACAGAGTCGAGCGCGCCGAGTAGTTCAGGTGATCGCATGGGCCTTTCCGTCGACACGCAGCTTCGGCGATTGCAGTGGCATGACTGGCATGACCCCGAATATCCAGAACCTCTCCTAACGCATTTCAGAACATATCGAAGAACCTTCGAACGGTGACCGCGGAACCATTATCGCCCAAGCGGGCCGCTTTGGCGGCTGGTCGATTTATGTTGAAAATGGCGTTCCAGCCTATGCCTAAAACTGGTTGGGGATCGAGATATTTACTGTTTCGGCGTCCGAACCTGTGACCGAAGGTACTCATGAAATCGTCCTCGATTTCGATTATGACGGTGGAAGCCCTGGCAAAGGTGGGACGGCACCCTCTTTGTTGACGGGATGCAGGTGGCACAGGGCAGGACCGACCAGACACTGGCCATCATCTTTTCGGCGGACGAAACAGCAGACGTTGGCTTCGACCTTTCCACACCGGTGGCCAAAGCGAACGGCGCCGAAGCAGCTTTGCGTTTTACCTGCAAGGTAATCTCGGTGACGGTGGCGGTTGAGTAAGATCGCTCCGAAAGAGGAGAGGCGTTCAGGCATCTGCCACAACGGGTGCCTGGAACCGTTGATGTAAACACGCTTATCATGACGATTGAAAGGCTTTCGGCACTGCTGAAGCTGGCGACGTGAATTGCTTTTGTGGCTATTCCCGCTGTTGTTTTGGCATTTATTTTTCAGGTAGAGTCGGACCGGCACTGCCATCTACATCTTCAAGTCGCTCGCCTCCTCGCTAACGATTTGTAGGATCCTGTTTCTCTGGATCTTTCCCGACGGGCCCTTTGGAAGATCAATCAGAATATGAACTTTGTCAGGAGACTTGAAACGGCCTAGCTGGGACTCACAGATCTTTGACAAAGCTTGCGGCGTCAATTCAGAACCTTCTCGAATTTTGACCGCTGCCTCGACGGTTTCACCATAGCTTTTGCAAGGGCGGGCAAAGGCCGCAGCTTCAACAACGTCGGGGTGTGAATAAAGTGCCTCGTCAATCTCACGAGGGGCTATATTCTCCCCTCCCTTAATGATCAGTTCTTTCAATCGACCGGTCACATAAACATACCCGTCCTGATCCATGCGGGCGAGATCTCCGGTCAGCAACCAGCCATCCGAAGTAAATGTGCCCGCAGTAGCATCCGGGTCATTGAGGTACTCCAGCATCACATTCGGACCGCGTATGACCAACTCACCTTCTGTTCCGGTAGGTACAGGCCGAAGTTCCGCGTCCAGAATTGAAACCTCATTTCCATATGCAATGCCGGGTGAACCAATCTTCCGAACGCCGGGGGGCAGCGGGTTTGACAGAATCTGAGCGGCAGTTTCCGTCAAGCCCATGGTTTCCACGATTGGGATTTCGAAACGATCCTCAAAGCCACGCTGCACGTCCGGCGCCAAGGCTGACGACGCAGAGCGCCCGAAACGCACGCGTTGCCGGGTTTGCGCATCCGGACTAGTCTCAGAGTGCAGCAGGTGCGAGATAATGGTCGGAACGACCGAGAACCACGTTGCCTCGGACTTTCCTAGATTGTCCCAGAATTTGCTGGAAGAAAATCGTTCGCACATGGCCAACGATCCGCCTGAGACCAGTGTTCCCATCACCGTCACGCAGAGCCCGTTAATATGATAGATCGGCAAGACGCAAAACCCGCGATCAGCCTCGGACAATTCATGGGCAATTTTGGTCGTCCAACCCCCTGCCAACAGGCTGGAATGTGTGTGGACCACCCCCTTGGGGCGACCGGTTGTTCCGGATGTATACATCAACAAAGCGTGGCTATGAGGCGAGAGGCTATGCAGGTTGCTGCCGGACTCAACGGCATCTGCCACCTTCAACTGTTTGATTTTCGCAGGATTGGCCGTTCGCCTGAACAGGTCCGTTTGATCGGAATGTACAAATCCACAGCATGCGCCGCTGTGTTCCAGCGCATAGGCAACGGCGCTGTCACCCGCGACAAGATTGATCATCGTGGCCCGAAACCCGCCATAGAGAACGCCAAAAAGGACCTCAAGCGCTTCCCGGCAATTGGGGTAAAGGATGGCGACGCTTTCTCCCTTCGCCACACCCCGTTCGGTCAACATGCTTGCGATACGGCGAGCTGAGTCACGCAATTCACCCCAAGTCAGGTCCCGCGCCCCGTCCGGGAAAACGAACCCAGTTCCCCCGCGGCTTGCCCGACGGTCAAGCCAGTTCCGGACGGTTCCCTTGGGTGGTTCGATCATTGCCCCGCCTCCGACCAGTAGCCGCCAAATATCACTTCCAATTCGGGTTCGCGAGGAGGCGTTTCACGGATGATCTTTGTCGTTTGTACGAAATGCCGCCAATGCAGATTGGTGTCGATGGAATTGCCTCCCCAACTGCCGCAGCCCATTGAGAGCGAAAATGGCATGCAGTTGGTAAAGCTGCCACCAGTGGCAAAGGTATGCGCCTGATTTACGATGACCCGGCAGGTGGGCAGGTCGCGACCCAACCCAACCGCGCGCGCGTCGTCGCTGGTATGGATTCCGACAGAATGCCCCGCGCCCTGGTGTTCCAGAATACGAGCCGCGATTACCTTGGCTTCTTCAAAATTTGCCGCTCGATAAAGCGCCAGAACCCGGCTGAGCTTTTCCCCCGACAAAGGATGATCCGGGCCAATTCCGTCAGTTTCCACAGCTAGGAACTTGGTCCCCTCGGGGACCTTATCCGCCATATCCAGTGCTTCAAGCATCTTGCCAGCGTCCTGCGCGATTACAGATCGGTTGAGATGCCCATCGGGCCACAGCCGTGCGATGATGTTTCCAGCCTCGGAAGATGGCACCAAGGCACCGCCTTCAACGGCGATCGCGGCGACAAAGGCGTCATAGACCGCATCTACAACAACCAGCGCATTTTCAGACGAGCAGGACGTCGCGTTGTCGAAGCATTTCGATGCCGTGATCTTGGAAGCAGCTGCGGCCAGATCTGCGGTTTCGTCCACAATCACCGTCACATTGCCCGCACCAACCGCCACTGCTGGCGTTCCACAGGATTGTGCGCGTTGGACGTTGTTCTGACTGCCGGTACAGATCACGCGATCTACGGCTTCCATCAACCTTTGTGTCTTGGCCTTGGATCCGGGCGCAGGGATCATCTGGACCAGATCGCGATCGAGGCCGAGCTTGTCAAACTCTGAATAGATAAAAGCGATCAGCATCTCGCAGGAAGCGACTCCTTTGGGGGATGGTGCCACCACGATGGAGTTGCCTCCTTTGAGCGCATTGATGATATTGTTCGCCGGCGTCGCAGCGGGGTTGGTCGATGGAACCACAGCACCGATTACACCGATTGGGCGTGCAATCTCGGTCATGCCGGTTGCTGGATTGTCGCTAATGATGCCGTGGGTTTTCACGTCAGCGATATCGCGCAACAAGCCCAGAGTCTTGCGGTGGTTCTTTGTAATCTTGTCCGGAACATTACCCAGACCGGTGGTCGCAACAGCGATTTCGGCCAGTGCCCGATTGCGTGTTGGCTCCATGATTGCCCATCCCGCCGCCAGCGCCGCCTTGTCGTACAGCGCCTGACTGCCGCTTTCTTCAAAGGTCGCTTGGGCCTTGCGCGCATGCGCTACTATGCGATCAACTTCGTCGATCTCGGGGGAAACCCCTTCCTGAGCGTTCATCTCGGTCCTCGATTGTTTGATCGGGGCGGACCCACTCCGCCCCGTAGGGAGTTGACTGGTTCAGAGCCCAGCCAACAATTCGTTCAGTGTTTGCTGACGTTTCTCCCACATCTTGATCACTTCATCGCGTGTCATGATGTGCATGGGCGATCCGCCGGCTTCCATCTTTTTCACCACACGATCGTTGGCGAACATCTCGGGAACCGTTTCCGCAAGTTTCTCGATCACCTCGGGCGGCGTTCCCTTGGGTACCATCACGCCCCGGAAATTAACCGACGAGTTGTCGACATCGAGCCCCTGTTCCATCATGGTCGGCACGTCGGGCAGGAACGCGTTTCGCTCAAGATCTGCGACACCCAGGATTTTGACGTTGCCCGCCTCTTTTGCGCGGAACGCATCCGACAGGTTGTTTATACCACCCATGACTTCGCCAGCAATTACCGCTTTCATGGCCGCTGCGCCGCCACCTTTGGTCGGGATATAGGCCATCGTTGTTCCTGCAGCCTTGTCGATTTGAAGAGCCGCAATGTGGTGACCAACAAAAAGCCCAGCCCCGGACACGGTAAGCTTGCCGGGGTTTTCCTTGGCATATGCGACAACACCTTCCATCGAGTTGAACGGGCTGTCCGCACCAACCACGAAGACAGCCGGGTCGGCGCCCCAGTTGGCGATGGGCTCAAAGCTGTCGACCGAATACTCGACCCCACCCTTGATCGATTGGGCGATGAAATGTGGAACATTGTAGGCAGCAAGCGTGTAGCCATCGGCGTCGGCCTGGGTTGCGAACCAGTTCCAACCCACACGCCCTCCGGCGCCGGGTTTGTTTATGATGGCGATTGGCATTCCCAGCGCGTCTTCATTCCCGGATGTCATCGTGACAATCCGCGCCTGAAAGTCGGTTGCGCCACCAGCGCCGTAACTGACCATCATCATGATTGGGCGCTCGGGATACTCCTCGGCAACCGCCGCGCCCGTCAGGCTCGTGAGGGCCAGTGCTGCCCCTGTAATCAACCGTTTCATTTGCGTTTCCTCCCTATTTTGGTTCATCCGCATCCCTTGCGGTCAGAACAGAAATTCCCTTGGTGTGTAGACTTGCAGAAGCATGGCAAAGAGCCCGTACATCACCGCCACAAAGATCGCTGTGATGACACCGCGCTTGACCCAGGTTTTGGCTTCGGAATGTGGGTCTGGATCGTAAATCGACAGCAGAATGAAAAACGCAATTGCCGTTGCTGTGTAGAACCCCAGCGATTTGGACGCCCAGAAGACATAGATAAGGGTGACGAACAAGCCCGGCAGCATGTTGATGAACATCATGCGGGTCACGCCGTTGCCTACCTTGGACAATCCCATCAGCGCTTTGCCGAAGGTCCACCCTGCCAAAACCACAAAGACCGAAGCGATAAGACGCGGAAATAGAAATGCCTCGACCGGTTGCTGAGTAAAGCTGACCCAGGTTACCCAAAGTCCTACAGCAAAAACCAAACCCGACCCGATTATGTGTTGTGTGCGGTTCATGCCTGTGCCTCCTCTTTGGTGGTATAGCGCCGGTGGCGAAGTTCCATCCAAACCGAGTAGGCAATTGAGGCCAGTACAACGGCGATCAGCAGAAGATTCAATCCGCCCGTCAGGAAGTAAGAGGCTTTGCCGACGGTCGCGTCCGCGATCATTCCGCCCTGAATGAAGTTGGCTTCGGCAATCGGACCAAGGATCAATCCCAGAACCAACGGAGCAGCCGAGAATCCAAATCGTTCCAGAAAAAACATCCCGATGCCAAGGCACGCCATGACATAGACATCCCCCATCGAACTCTGAACCGAGTAGGCGCCGAAGACCGAAAGGGCCAGAACAACGGCCGCCATGACCGATTGCGGCACCTGCGCGACACGCGCGGCCAGACCAGCAATGTATAGGCCGAAGACGCACATCAGGACCTGGCCGATCAGCATGGAGTTTATGAACGTCCACGCCACGTCCGGGTGGTTGTCGAACAGATCCGAGCCCGGGAAAATTCCGTGAATCAGCAGCCCGCCCAGCAAAACGGCTGCGGTTGGGCTACCCGGGATCGACAAGGTCAACAACGGTACCAGAGATGGGCCCACCATCGCATTGTTGGCGGACTCCGCGGCAATTACGCCCTCGGAATGACCCGTGCCGAACTTGTCCTTCTCGGCTGAAAACTTCTTACTCTGATCATAGGCAACCAGCCCGGCAATCTGCCCGCCAACGCCCGGGATCAGGCCAATGATGGAACCTGTCAGTGTGCCGATGCTAAGTGCTCGGGTACGGCTGAACAGTTCTCGCAATGCGGCCATGATCGAATGGCGCTGTACTTCGATGACTTCAGCACCCGTGTCGTGGCGTCCCTTTGCAAACATCGTCAGCACCTGAGGGATCGCGAACAGACCGATCAGCGCCGCGATAATGTTGATGCCGCCGCCCAGTGCAGGGTGAAAGATAAAGCGTTGTGCGCCCATAATGTCGTCGAAACCGACTGTCGCCAGCCACAATCCGATACAGCCCGATAGCAAACCTTTGACCACGGATGCAGAATCTAGCGTGCCGATCACAGTCACCCCCAAAATGGCCAGCCAGAACAGGTGTGAGGGGCCAAACGCCAGCGCCCATTTGGCCAAAAGCGGTGTCAGAAAGATCAATAGGAGCACACCGAAGATGCCGCCAACCGCCGAGGCCAGAAACGACAGTTGCAGCGCCCGCGCCCCTTGTCCCTGCTTGGCCATGGTGTGGCCGTCCAGAGTGGTGGCAATATTGGCTGGAGCGCCTGGGATTTTCAGTAGAATTGCACTCACCGCGCCACCAGCAACGGTCGAGGTATAGGCGGCTCCCAGCAAGATCAGCCCATGTGCGGCCTCAAGCTGGAAGGTGAACGGAATCAAAAGGGCAACCGCCATCGTTGGTGACAAGCCTGGTGTCGCGCCCAGGATCAGCCCTCCGATCGTGCCGCCCAAAAGCAGCAAGAAGGACATCGGTGTGAACACATCCCCGAAGTAGTAAATGAATTCCATCCAGTGCCTCCCAACCCGTTTGTCTGCACTTTTGGTTTGTTGACAAATCAGGTTAGGGGATGAAAATAGTATTGCAAATGTTTTCATAAAATCGACCGGACAGGACGAAATTATGTCTAATTTTCAGCATGGTAAAGTCGATATCGTGGCAGTCGCAAAGGCCGCGAAGGTTTCACCGTCTACGGTTTCTCGTACCTTCAATCACCCTGATCTGGTCAGCCCTGCGACTCGTAAAAAAATCAACAGGGCAGTGCAGCGGCTCGGGTATATCCGCAATCGTGCCGCTCAAACAATGCATGGCAAACGGTCAGGAACGATTGGCCTGGTCGTACCAACTATCAACCATGCCATCTTCGCCGAGGTCATTCAGGCTTTTTCCGACTCTATCGACAAGGCAGGATTCAGCCTTCTACTGGCGTCGCACGGGTATGATCTAGATCGGGAATACGCGATGGTCCGCAAGTTTCTTGAACATCGCGTGGACGGCGTGGCATTGGTTGGCTTGGAGCATTCCGATGCCACCAATCGGTTGATCACGCAGCAGAAAATACCTGCACTTGCGATTTGGAACTACTCAAAGGATTCGGATCTTCCTTGTGTCGGGGCCGACAACCAGTTGGCCGGCCGTCTCGCAACAGAGCATCTGCTGGCCCTAGGGCATCGTGACATTGGGCTGATCTTTCCAAAGACCAGTGGTAATGACCGCGCGCAACATCGACTTTCCGCCGTGCACGAAGCGCTACAAAATATGGGTGTCTCCGTTCCGGGCGAGCACGAATCTGAAGCTCCTTACAGCGTTTCGCAGGCCAAGCAGGCTGCGCTGAACCTTTTGGCGGAAACATCTCGACTTACGGCTTTGTTATGTGGAAATGACGTCATAGCGCAGGGCGCTTTGTTTGCGGCCCAGAAACTGGGGTTGAACGTTCCCGGCGATCTTTCAATAATGGGCATCGGAGATTTCAAGGGATCGGCTGATGTTGAGCCGGGGCTCACCACCATTCGAATCCCCGCCGAAGCCATCGGTAAACTCGCAGGGGACAAGTTCACCGATTACATTACGTCAGATGAGTCGGAACATTTTAAAATTTGCTGCGAGCTGGAGCATGTTGTTAGAGGAACAACAGGTCCAGTGTCAGTATAATAGTCGGCATTGCCAACTTGTTTGCACATTCTGAACGGATGTGTCGCAAACTATGAGGCCCGGTTGACGAACATGCGCGATTTGACGTTTTTCCCATCGAATAGTTCGTTAACAGGTTTCAACATGATCTCATTAAAAGGCTGCCATCTCCTCAAGGATGCAGTTTTGTACGCTGGGTACATCTATCAGTTCTGAAGGTGTAGACGCCTCCATTCAATTTGTTTGCAAACCCACAATGGCACATCGAGGCTAGCGGGGGCGTCTACACCTTCAGAGCCCATTTATTGGCTATGAGCCCTGACACTAGTCCGACCCTGCGATAACGACTTCGATTTCATTTTTGTCGAGCATGGCCAGGATGTTGGCAGGAGGAACGCGGTCCGTATACAAAACATCAATTCCGGCCATGTTATGGAGAGATATCGGAGCCCGCTTGTTGAATTTTCCGCTGTCGGCTACGACGATGCGCACCTGCGCATTTTCAGCCGCAGCACGCGCGATATTGGCCTCTTCAAGATCATGAAGCATGAAGCCCAAATCGCCGTTCACGGCTCCAACCGAGAACACTGCCAGCTGTACGTTGAAACGCTTCACAAGATCCAATGCCTCTGCACCGAAAGCGCCCCCATCATGGGCGCGCAGTTCTCCACCCGCCAGAAACACCCGGTTGTTGTTGTGCTTTGACAACGTGTAAGCGACGAAAACCGAATTTGTAACTACAAACAGGTCTTTGTGTTTCCGTAGCGCAAGCGCGACGTAGGCGGTCGTCGAACCGATATCCAGAAATAGGGAATCCCCGTCGCTAATTGTATTTGCGACTGCCCGGGCTATTGCTTCTTTCGCATGTGCTTGCGTTCCCAAGCGGTTTTCAAAGGGTGGCTCTATGGCGTCTTCGCTAAGATGTACGCCGCCATGCACCTTCCGCACGATCTTGCGCTCTTCCAGCGCCTTGACGTTGCGCCGGATCGTTTCATTGGAAACATTCAGTTTTTGAGCCAGGAGGCTGACCCTGCACGACCCGCCCGCATTTTGCAGCTCGCGAAGGATTTCTTCTTCGCGCTGATTTGTGGTTTTTCGTGGCTTTAACATGCGACCTCCTGAATGGGGGATACGGCAGTCATCCCAATAAAACAATATTACTCCCAATACTGTGACGCTCGGGGCTTTTTGTGTGAATTATAGCGAATATTCGTGGCGAAGTGTGGTTTTTATTGACGTAGTTGTCAGGTTGGCGCAGCATGGAAGTGTAATAAACGAAAAACACTCAAAAAGCCACATTCAGGGAGCACAACATGATCAGGAAATTCAATGCACTACACGCAATGGCATTAGTCGCTGGCGTAACTGCTTCGGCTTCTTGGGCCGCCGAATCGACGGACCCTATCAAACTGACGTTGCATGATTGGTCAGGGCAGCTGATCAACACCAAGATAATGGGATCAATCCTGCAAGAGGCCGGATACAACGTTGAATATGTACAGGCAGACTATATCGCTCAGTTTGCGGGCCTGAAGACAGGTGATCTACATCTGGCAATGGAAATCTGGGAAACCACCGGGCGTGAAGCGCTGGACGAAGCCACCGCCTCTGGCAATGTGGTGAACGTTGGTGAAACCGGTCTGATGGCGATCGAAGAATGGTGGTACCCGACTTACATGAAAGACCGCTGCCCCGGCCTGCCAAACTGGGAAGCTCTGAAAGACTGCGCAGGGGAATTTGCCACGGCTGAAACCTCGCCAAATGGGCGCTATGTCGGCGGACCCGTGACCTGGGGCGGTTTCGACGAAGAACGCGTCGAAGCGTTAGAGCTAGAGTTTGAAGTTGTCCACGCAGGCACGGATGCTGCGCTTTTTGCAGAGCTGGAATCTGCATATCAGCGCGAAGACCCGATCATGTTGTGGGTCTATGTTCCGCACTGGGCCCCGGCCAAATATGACGGCGAATTCGTGGAGTTTCCGCCATTTTCGGCCGAATGCTACAGCGACCCGTCCGTCGGTGTGAACCCGGCCTTGGCCTATGATTGCGGAAAACCGCGCGGTCCGATCTGGAAGGCTGCTTGGTCTGGCCTGCAAGAAAAGTGGCCGGGCGCGTATGACATCATCGAAGCCTATAACATCAATAACGACGAGATGAGCGCCATGGTCGGCAAAGCCGATCTGGACGGTGTGGATATTGATGCAGTTGTCGCGGATTGGATGGAGACGAACAAGGACCGTTGGTCTGGCTGGATCTCTAAATAATCTGCTTGGCCGAAGCGGTTACCCCGCTCTCCTCTACCGCTTCGGTCTTTTTCCGTCTTAGTCCCGGACACCACAGATGACTCCCACAACAAAACTGTCCTGCCGAAACGTTTGGAAGCTTTACGGTCCAAACGCCGAGACCCTTCTGGCGCAAAATCCGAACCCATCGGCAGATGACATTCGAAATGCGGGTGTGATCGGAGCGGTACGCAACGCCAATATTGAAATCGTTGAAGGTGAAATCTTCATCATCATGGGCCTGTCCGGTTCAGGCAAATCAACCCTGGTTCGTTGTTTGTCCAGGTTGATCGAACCCACAAGTGGTGAGGTTCTGTTCGACGACGCCGACCTGCTGCGCGCCAGCGAGAAAGAAATGATTGAAATCCGCCGACACAAGATGGGCATGGTGTTTCAGCATTTTGCCCTGCTGCCGCACCTGACCGTATTGCAGAATGTGATGTTCCCCCTGACTATTCAGGCTACGCCCAAACACGAAGCCGACGCAAAGGCGAGAGACGTGGTGGAACTGGTCGGCCTGAAGGGGCGCGAGGACTACTATCCACGAGAGCTTTCGGGTGGTCAGCAACAGCGTGTGGGCATTGCTCGATCGTTGGTGACAGAGCCCGATCTTTGGTTTCTGGACGAGCCTTTTTCGGCCCTCGATCCGCTGATCCGGCGCGAAATGCAGGATGAATTTCTGCGACTCCAGGAACGGTTGCATAAGACTATTGTCTTTATCACGCACGACTTTGAAGAAGCCGTTCGCTTGGCCGACCGCATCGCCATTATGAAAGATGGTGAAGTCATCCAGATCGCCACCCCGGAAGAACTGGTGATGAATCCAGCGACAGAATATGTGGCTGAATTCACGCGCCATATTCCGCGCTCCAAGGTTTTGACGGTTGGTGGTGTAATGACCGTCGGCGCTGCAGGTGAAGGTGAGCCCATTGTGCAATCGACCCGCGTCTCGACCGTGGCGGAACGGATCATCGCCGCAGATGCACCAATTCCCGTGACAGACAGCAATGGTCTGGTTATTGGCGCCATTGATCGCAAGGCTGTGGCCCATGTGCTATTCGGTGAAGGGGACGCGGTATGAGCCGCCTGTCCCGCAGTCAGCTAGTCATTCTGCTGCTTGTCGGACTCACGATCCTGCTGGGGTATTTCGGCAGCAACCTGGGAAAAGCGCTCGATGCGCGCTGGATCACCAAATTCCCGTCAGCTTGGGTCGTCCCGTTCAAAACTTATATCTCATCTGCAATGTCCTGGCTGATCGAGGATGCTGCAATCGGCCCAGTTTCGTTCACCGACGTTACCCGCGCTGCTGCTTGGTTGATAGAACAGCCCTATGACCTTGTCTTGTCCCTGCTGGCCGAGGGTTTTGTCACCGGGCAAGGCAACGATGCGCAAGTCATCCTACCTGCAATCAGCTGGATTGTGGTTATCACCGCCGTAATAGCTTTGGGACAGTATTGCCGGGACTGGGGGTTGGCGGCGTTGGTCGGCGGCTGCTTTACCTATCTGGCTGTTTTTGGCCAGTGGGACAGCGCGATGGTAACGCTTGCCTCGGTCCTGATTGCGGTGCCGATTGGCGCGGGCGGCGGGCTGTTGTTGGGGATATTGGCCTATCGCCACCCGACTTTCGATCGCATCATCTCGCCCATTCTGGACCTGATGCAGACAATCCCGATCTTTGCCTATCTGGTACCAATTCTGTTCATGTTCGGCTTTGGACCGATTTCGGCGCTTGTTGCAACTATCATCTATGCGACACCACCCATGGTGCGGATCACCACGCTTGCCTTGAGAGCCGTCGACCCCGAGATTTTAGACTTCGGGCGCATGGCAGGTACGACGCAAAAGCAGTTGATGTGGCGTGTTTTGGTTCCTTCCGCCAGCCACAGTCTGATGGTAGGCGTCAATCAGGTGATCATGCTGACGCTGAACATGGTCATCATTGCCTCGATGATCGGGGCCGGAGGATTAGGGTTTGACGTCCTTGCCGCGCTGCGCCGACTGGACATCGGCGCTGGGTTCGAGGCCGGTATTGCCATTGTGGTTCTGGCCATTGCGGTTGATCGCCTAAGTCAGGCTTTCGCCGAGCGTATGGGGCAGGTACATCACGAGCTCCCCGGCTCGTGGGTCACCCGCCATCGCCGGACGATTCTGGTATTGATCCTACTGATTTTGACTTGGGTTCTGGGGCAGTTTTCGCCCCTGTTGCTGGAATATCCTGAAAGCCAGACGATCACCACTGGCGGGTTCTGGGATGACACGGTCAAATACCTGAACATCAATTATTTTGACACGTTCGAGGCGATCAAGATCTTCTTCCTGACGTGGTTCATGATCCCGATCAAAACGGTTTTGCTGGGAATCCCATGGCCTTGGGCCATTGCCATGCTGACCTTGCTGGGTTGGCACGCAGGGGGCTGGCGGCTGGCGCTGCTGTGCGGAGGACTGGCATCGCTGATCCTCGTGTCAGGACTGTGGGCCAAGGCAATGGTGACAGTTTATCTCTGCGGAGCCTCTGTGTTTCTTGCTACCCTGATCGGTGTTCCACTGGGCGTTGTGGCTGCACTGAACAAACGCGCCGGGACGGTGATCAACCTGTTGATTGATACGTTGCAGACTTTGCCCAGCTTTGTTTATCTGATCCCGGTTGTGATGCTGTTTCGCGTCGGCGATTTCACTGCGCTGATTGCCATAGTCCTTTACGCGCTGGCCCCGGCCGTACGTTATGCGGCCCATGGCGTGCGCTCGGTCAGTGAGGAATTGATCGAGGCCGGATTGGTCTCCGGGTGCACACGCACGCAACTCCTGCGCCATATTCGCTTGCCCATGGCCCTACCCGAAATCCTTTTGGGTATTAACCAGACCATCATGCTGGCGCTGTCCATGCTGGTTATCACCGCCCTCGTTGGCACTCGCGACCTAGGGCAGGAAGTCTACATTGCCCTGACAAAGGCTGACACTGGTCGAGGTCTGGTGGCAGGGCTGTCTATCGCATTCATTGCCATCATCGCTGATAGGCTGATCAACGCAAGCGCTCGTCAGGCACGCATCCGCTTTGGAATGGAGAGTTAATATGACCCAATCCGACCTGATGACCCGCATTCGCAAGCTACCGATCTGGCAGGGCGAAATCAAAGCCACCCCTTTGACGGGTGGGATTACAAATGTGAACTACAAGGTCACTGACAGCAGTGGATCCTATGTGGTGCGTGTCGGTGACGACATCCCTTTGCACCAGGTGATGCGCTTCAACGAACTGGCTGCCAGTAAGGCCGCCCATGCTGCAGGTCTGTCACCCGCTGTAGTGTTTTCGTCCAACGAATTAACAGTGCTGGAATTCGTCGAAAGCCGCACTCTGACCGAAGAACACGTACGCGACCCCAGTATGCTGCCGCGGGTGCTGGAGCTCGTGAAAGCCTGCCACCTTGAGGTGCCCAAGCACCTGCGCGGCCCGTCGCTGGTGTTCTGGGTCTTTCATGTCATCCGCGACTATGCCGCCACCCTCACCGATCGTGGAAGTTCGCATAAAGGCCTGATCCCTGAACTTGTGCGAATTGGAAATGATCTGGAAGCCGAGGCCGGGCCGTACGACATCGTGTTTGGCCATAACGACCTGCTTTGCGGCAACTTTCTGGACGATGGCACCCGCCTGTGGCTGATCGATTTCGACTACGCGGGCTTCAACTCGCCATTGTTTGATTTGGGTGGGCTGGCCTCGAACAACTCTCTTTCCAATGAACAAGAGGACTGGGTTCTGGAAACCTACTTTCAGGCACCCGCCACCAACCAATTGCGTCATCGCTATACGGCGATGAAATGCGCCTCGCTGCTTCGTGAAACCATGTGGAGCATGGTGTCCGAGATCACCTCGGATATCGACTTCGACTACGCAGCCTACACAAGCGAAAATCTCGCACGGTTTCGCACGGCCCTGACCGATTACAAAAACACCTGAGGACAGATATGACCGACCTTCCAAATACAGCCAAAGCCGTCATCATCGGCGGCGGCATCATCGGCTGCTCGACCGCCTATCACCTTGCCAAGCTCGGTTGGACCGACACGGTGCTGCTGGAGCGCAAAAAGCTGACTTCGGGCACCACATTCCATGCTGCGGGTCTGGTGGGGCAGCTGCGTTCGAACGCCAATATCACTCAGCTGCTGGGATATTCAGTCGATCTGTACAACAAGATTGAAGAAGAAACCGGTCTGGGAACGGGTTGGAAAATGAATGGTGGTTTGCGCCTTGCCTGCAACGAGGAACGCTGGACCGAGGTCAAACGGCAGGCCACCACAGCCCATTCCTTTGGTCTGGACATGCAGCTGCTAACTCCGAAGGAAGCGCAGGAACTTTGGCCGCTGATGGATATCGGTGACGTCATCGGCGCGGCGTTCCTGCCCACCGATGGGCAAGCAAACCCCTCGGACATTACCCAGGCGCTGGCCAAGGGAGCGCGCATGGCAGGCGCGAAGATATTCGAGGATACCAAGGCCACCGATCTTGAAATCGAGAACGGCAAGATCCGCGCCGTAATCACTGAACATGGCCGTATCGAATGTGAAAAGGTGATCGTGTGTGCCGGTCAGTGGACGCGCGACTTTGCCGCCAAGTTCGGCGTTAATGTGCCGCTGGTGCCAATGGAACACCAATACATGGTCACAGAACCATTTGGTGTACCCGGCGATCTGCCCACCCTGCGGGATCCCGATCGGCTGACCTATTACAAGGAAGAAGTTGGTGGGCTCGTCATGGGCGGTTATGAGCCGAACCCAATCCCATGGGCGGTGAATGGCATACCTAAAGATTTCCACTACACCTTGCTCGACAGTAACTTCGACCATTTCGAACAGATCATGGAGCTGTCGCTGGGCCGGGTGCCAGCGTTGGAGACCGCGGGGATCAAGACCCTGACCAATGGCCCCGAAAGCTTCACTCCGGATGGCAACTTCATTGTAGGTGAAGCACCAGAGCTGAAGAATTTCTTTGTTGGTGCTGGTTTCAACGCCTTTGGCATTGCCTCTGGCGGTGGCGCCGGAATGGTGCTGGCAGAATGGGCCGCCAAGGGCGAGCCGCCCTTTGACCTGTGGTCCGCCGACATTCGCCGTTTTGGCCGCCCGCATTTCGACACCGATTGGGTTCGCACCCGAACAGTCGAAGCATATGGCAAACACTACACTATGGCCTGGCCTCATGAAGAACACGAGTCCGGCCGCCCCTGCCGCAAGTCACCGCTGTACGATACGCTTATGGATCAGGGCGCGTGTTTTGGTGAAAAACTGGGTTGGGAACGCCCGAATTGGTTTGCCGACACATCGCTGGGTGAAACGCCCAAGGACGAATACAGCTTTGGTCGCCAGAACTGGTTTGCTGCCGTTGGCCGTGAACACAAAGCGGCCCGAGAAGCGGCAGTGCTGTTCGATCAAACATCATTTGCCAAATTCGCGCTGAAAGGCCCGGACGCCTTGGCGGCGATGAACTGGATTTGTGCCAATGATGTGGACAAACCGGTGGGAGCGCTGGTCTATACCCAGATGCTCAATGACAAGGGCGGAATTGAATGCGACCTGACCGTGGGCCGTGTAGCGCATGATGAATTCTACATTGTCACTGGTACGGGCTATGCCACCCACGATTTTGACTGGATCAGCCGCAATATTCCGGACGGGCTGAACTGCCAGCTGTTCGATATCACCTCCTCGAACGCAGTGTTGTCGCTGATGGGGCCGAAAGCACGAGATATTCTGGCGGCAGTTGCCCGCGATGATGTCTCGAATGACGGGTTCAAGTTTGGCACGATCCGGACAATCGGCATCGCCGGTTGCCCGGTCAGGGCGCTGCGGGTGACATATGTGGGCGAGCTTGGCTGGGAACTGCACTTGCCTGTCGAATACGCGCAAACAGTCTATTCTGCGCTGATGGAAGCAGGGCAACCACAAGGGCTGGTTAATGCGGGCTACCGCGCAATTGAATCTCTTCGGTTAGAAAAGGGTTACCGCGCTTGGGGGTCTGATATCGGGCCTGATCACACGCCGTTTGAAAGCGGTCTGGGATGGGCTGTGAAACTGCGCAAAAACATAAACTTCAAGGGTCGCGCGGCAAGCGAGAAGCAAAAGGCCGAGGGCGTCAAAAAGATGCTGGCCTGCTTCACCGTCGACCCCGATGTGGTGCTGTTGGGCCGCGAAACGATATACCGGGATGGAGAACGGGTGGGTTGGCTAACGTCGGGAGGCTATGGCTATACAACCGGCAAATCCATCGGTTACGGCTATGTCCGAAATCAGGGCGGCGTCGATGCAGATTTTGTTACGTCCGGCACGTATGAGTTGGAGGTTGCGACCCAACGTGTCTCCTGCGACGTGACACTTCAACCGCTTTACGATCCCAAAATGGACCGTATCAAATCGTAACATAAACTCCTGTTACCTTGATGAGGTTGGGGCAAATGTGTCCCAACCTCAATACCTCAGGAAACGTGGTTATTTTCCAGGTAAACCGAGAGGTGTCTCGGCAGGATTTACCGCCCAGATCACCAGGTTTCTGGCAGATTTGGAATGCACAAGCACTTTGTTTCCAGTTCTCGCCGCGCAAAAGTCAAATACCCCACCAGACTACATGCTCTGGAGAGGCTCAAGTCAGATGTTCAACTGCATGGATGACTTTGTTCGGTCCATTGCAACGAATGTTCTGAACTTTCGGATGTTCTTGTTCGAAAAGAACAACCGTTGGGTAAGCTTTTCATATTCGGACATATCTCGAACGATAACGATCAAAACAAAATCTACTTCACCAGTAACATAGTAGCATTGCTGAACCTCAGGGGCATCATAGAAGCTGTTCTTGATTTCATCGATTTTTCCGCCAGTCTCGGTTTTTAGTTCGACTTCGACGAAAATGGTCAGCGGCAATCCCACGGCTGCCGGATCAATATGCGCTGACTGCGCGGCAATGACCCCCTCCGCCTCCATGCGTTTGATCCTCCGCTGCACGCTGGGCGCGGACAGATTCACGCTTTCACCGATTTGACGGTGCGGCACCGTATTGTCCTGCTGCAACACCCTAAGAATCGCGAGATCGAAGCTATCCAGACTTCCCGATGAATATTTTTGTTTCACGGCGACCTCATGCAAGTTTGCTTCAAAATTACCAGCAACTCAGAGCGAAAACATCACTGACATTGAATTATATTTGCACCAACAATGGAAGGACCACAAAATGCTCGCAAACTTTGAGACAGTCGGAATTGAAAGCCATACAGCCAAGCCAGGCTTTGGCCATGCCGCCACAGCCACCTTACCCCGCGAGGGATTTGACCTCGCACAGAGGGAAATTCAAAGCTGGAGTGGGTACAAAAGAG
This sequence comes from Ruegeria sp. AI2, assembly GCF_056541275.1. NCBI lineage: Bacteria > Pseudomonadati > Pseudomonadota > Alphaproteobacteria > Rhodobacterales > Roseobacteraceae > Ruegeria > Ruegeria sp. AI2. Next base: position 74,637 of record NZ_JBQFYB010000009.1, on the reverse strand, counting down.
CGCCAATGCCGTCTCTTCAAGGTCTAGCCGAAGCACTGGATCTGGGCGCAGTCTATTACAAGCATGAAGGGTTAAGATTTGGCTTGGGCAGTTTCAAAGCACTTGGCGGCGCTTATGCGGTTCTGCGAGTATTACAGCGCGAATTAACCAAAAAGACAGGCCGTGAAGTCACTGCCGATGAGATCCGAAACGGCACCCATACTGCCGGAACTGCAGACATAACCGTCATTTCGGCGACAGATGGCAATCACGGTCGTTCAGTGGCTTGGGGTGCCCAGCGCTTCGGCGCGCCATGCCGAATTTACATTCACAAAGAAGTAAGCGCATTCCGCGCCGACGCAATGCGCCAGCTGGGGGCCGAAGTGATCAGGGTTGATGGAGATTACGACGCTTCCGTGGCACAGACCCGGACCGATGCAGCGGCACACGGTTGGTTGATTGTTTCAGATACTTCCTGGCCCGGTTACACTCAGGCACCTCTTGATGTCATGGCTGGTTACGGGGTCATGGCGCGCGAGATCGTGCAGGATTTGGCTTTGCCACCCACTCATGTCTTCCTTCAAGGCGGCGTTGGAGGCTTAGCGGCTGCCGTCACCGCGGTATTCCTCCAGGAATGGGAGCAGAATGCGCCGCGCGTCATCGTGGTCGAACCTGAATTGGCCCCCTGCCTTTTTGCAAGCGCCCAGGCAAATCGGCCTACAGCCGTCGAAGTAGGCGAAGAAACCATAATGGCTGGTCTATCCTGCGGCGCGCCGTCCGAATTGGCATGGAACGTTTTGGAAGAGGCCGCCAGCGGTTTCATGAAAATCCCGGACCAGCTTGTGGCACCGGCCGTCCGCCTATTGGCAAACGGCGCTTTCGGAGATGAGCCAATCGAAGCCGGAGAAAGCGCCGTGGCCGGTCTGATTGGCTTGATCTGCGCGTCATTGCGCACCGACCTGCGGCAACAATATCAAATTACGCCGCGATCCCGAGTGATGTTGATCGGGTCAGAGGGCGTCACAGATCCGCATGTTTTCGACCGGATCATGAATGATAGCAACTGACTTGCGGAAATGACCCGGCGTGGTATTCCCCCTTGGTGGAAGCCGCGCCCGGCTTCCACCTTCCGGCCGCGCCGCCGGAGTTTACCGCTGTCCGACCTGCAAGATACGCCCTTGTTCTTGGCCAATCATGCAGGTTCACTTCCTTTCGACAGTGAACCGCGTTCCCCAAGGGTCCGTCAGCTCTTGCGGTTGCAATACAGTCCCATCCGTCAACAGCACGATCTCATCCAAGCCGCTGCTGTCAGTTGGACGAGCTTTTGCACCATTGCTGTTCCAGATATTGCCTGCAAAGTGATGGTGGTACCCACCCGAACTGTAGAACCCTGCTGAACCTTCGTGCAGCATGCGATCCTGCGCTAGATGTCGTGTCATGAATTCGTCGACCGCATTGATGTCCCCGACCTGTAGGTGGACATGTCCGACCACCATATTTTCCGGAGCCCCGGACCAGTCTTGACGGGCCGCACCTGCAATGGCCTCCAGGTCCAGATGATGCGAGCCCATGCGGATATACTCTCCATCCATCTGCCATGTTTCAACAGGCCGGTCGGCGTAGATTTCGATCCCATTGCCTTCTGGATCGTTTAGATACAGCGCCTCGCTGACGTCGTGATCCGCCGCCCCGGTCAAAGGGATGCGGTTTTGTGCAGCATAGATCAGCCAGCGTCCCAGGTAATCGCGGTCCGGCATCAGAAAAGCTGTATGGAAAAGACCCGCCGCATGCGGATAGCGCCGCGCAGCACGGTCTTGGCGCAACTCGAGCAGAACGTTTTTTCCTGCGCCCAGTTTCAGGGATCCGCCATCCCGCGCCAATTCCTCAAAGCCAAGCACTTGTTGGTAAAAGGTCCCAACAGTGTCCAGATTGTTCACAATCAGTGCCACATGGCCGATTGACACGGGGGCTTCGCTGCTTCTCATGCCATAGGCTCCTTTTCTGAGTTTCGAAACCCCCTTCCCATCAACCACGCTGGCGTAGGCCCGCGTTCCCAGCATATCAGCGATCATCGCTGTACCGGCGGCGGCCAGACGTCTGGAGGTCACACAATCCACTGTCAGCCATGGATTAAACCGGCTACGCGGAATTGTGAAAGATGAGCTGTTTGCCCCGATGGGGCGCGGTATCTCTCCTACGCCGCGCACAGCCCAGTTGTTTGCACAGGCGCAACATATTCTGGAGGCAGTGGACGCATTTACAGAACCCGCGCAATACGAGCCTCGTGATGACAGCGGCCAGTTTGTGATCGCCGCCAATGATTATGAGACCGAAATCGTGCTGAAACCTTTATTTCTCGCGTTGCGACACCGCGAACCGAGGGTACAACTGCGCATCTGGCGCGCGCAGTCGCAACAAGACTGGGCCGAACTATTACGCAACGGGCAGGTCGATCTGGTGCTGGCGCCCGAGCTTACCGGAACCGAAGCCGACTTGATGCAGAAACTGATCCTTGCCGACAATGATCTTTGCTATTTCGACCCTGACCACGTGACTGCTCCTGATACAATCGCGGCTTATTGCGCGTTGCCCCACGCGGTCATGATGCCTGGGCAACATGAACTTACCGCTATCGATTTGGCGCTCAGCCACCTGGAAAGGCACCGTCGCATCTCATTGACGCTGCCTGGTTTCTCGACAATCGCCTCTCTTATTCGCGGGACCAATACTATTGCGACTATGCCTGCGCGATTAAAGGGCAATATCTTTGCCGGCTTTGCTCATTGCAGCCCACCCGTCGACCTGCCACCCGATAGAATTGCGCAGATCTGGCACGTGCGCCAGGCAGCGTCACCTCGCCACCAATGGCTCCGCGCGCTGATCTCGGAGATAGCGACCGCCCGATGAACGGGCAAAGGAACTTTGATTGCCATCTCTGAGATGGCGCGCAAAAGACGTGGTCCGCCGCATGCGGACCCTCCTTCCGACAACCGGAACCGATATCCTAACTGCGAAAGCGGAACGTTCACTGGAAACTTCCTGGCTGATCAACCGCCAGAAATTCATATAGCCCCTTGACGTGCCGATGTGCACCGCGCTGACCACCTGCCCATGTCTTCCGACAAACATGCTAAAGCCTCGCAGTGGGGCCTTAATGCGATGTGTTCGACATGCTCCCCAATCTCGCGCGCGTATCTTCATTTACGTCGCCCATCGCCATGCGCGCAAAGGCTTGCCGCCAGCCAGGGGCTAGGTCTGTCAGATTTGCGAGGGCTTCGGCATCCTTGCGGGAAACTCGTCGTGTCAGGCGGGCGCGGGTCACGTGCTGCACGCTCCAGTCCGGATTGCGCCTTTCAATCAACGTTATTCGATCTCCTGCTTCGACCTCACCGGTTTCCAGAACACGGTAGTACCACCCAGTGCGACCCGTTTTTTGAAACAGGTAGGGCATCCTTTCATTTCCGGTGTGCAGTCCCAGTTTCCAGCAGGGCTGACGGCCCTGGCTGATTTGAACGATTGCCGTGCCCAGCCTCAGGATGTCGCCAATGCACAGATTTTCCTCGGTTAAACCGGTTGTTGAGATGTTTTCACCAAATGCTGCGGGCTCTGCGCCGGGGGGCAGCTGCCCCTCTCTCTGCCAATCCGCATAGTGATCCTGCGCATAATGGTGAATGGCTTTTTCTGCACCGCCATGCACGGTCAGGTCCGCCTGTGCATCATCTGAAAATCCAGTAAGCGAAATGACCTGACGGCCAGACACCCGATCCTTCTGAATGGCAGAGGGCGGCTTTGCCTCCCAGCGGTTCGTGACACAACCCAGGAAAATGCCACCTATTACTGTCGATAGTTCAGGAAGGGTCATTCAGGCCTCTTTGTGTTCAATACATATCTTTTCTTCTTCGCCACGCTCGAGGCTCACTTCCAGCAAGCTGCAGAAGCCATTTTCCTGACCTTTCTTATGATAGGCGCAGGTCATGCATTTCCCGAACGAGTGACCGCCGTTCGCTGCCAATGCCAACATCAAGCTCTGAAGCAGACCATCCTTGAGAGACACCTGAACGCTGGAGGGCAGATTGCCGATGGCGTCAGCAATCGGATTGGCCTCTGTCAAAACAGAGGCGCCCGCTTTGGACAGTTCGTACGAGATCGACCGCTGGTCAGATTTTTGTCGGTGCTCGGCAGCGTATCCCTTGCGCACAAGCGCTTTCAGCGTCTGGGACATCGTTCCGCGGGTTGTCCCAAGGTACTCAGCGACATGTGACGGTGAACGGGAAAACTGATTTGCCTCGGAAAGGTACTCCAGCGCCGCCCTTTGCGTCGGGTTCAGGTCGCCCGTCCAGCCCGCAGCGGAATCTATCCGGGCAAGACGGTTGATAAGGATACGAATACTGTGGGCGGTTCTCATGTCTAACAAGTAGCGAGTCGAAATTAAAGTTGCAATATGTTTCTCCCTTTGGTAGCGAGTCGATATCACTTTACCGGAGATAAGAAATGACACTCACCTGGAAATCACTTGCTGCAGTTGTGATCGGAGCTTCGTCCGCCGTCGCAGAAGGCGATCACGCGGTACATCAGGAGGGGGCTGTTGTCTCTCCCGCTGATGTCGCCAAGGTGGCCGACTTTGACATCCTTGCAGCGCATGCGCATCGCAACGGCAAAACCATTACGTTCCAAATGACCACCAATGGTACTGCCGGGGCATCGGTGCCGTCAGAAACCGGGGCAGTAGGAGGGTCAGACGTCTGGTCCTATGTGTGGCCTACAACCCTGGATCCGTCTGCAGTAGGTTTCGAAGGCGGCGCCGGCATCTTGGCAATGGCTGCAACCAGCCACCCGGATTTTGACGACACCCCGCTGTTTGATGAAAACGGCGATGGCGACCCAGCCAACGACGGTATCGAATGGCACAGCCACTGGGTTGTTCTCGCCCCGACCGAAACTTGCGGCCCGGGCGCCCTTGCAGTGCGCGATATCCCTGAAGGGACGACGCCTAAGCTTCCTGCAACCTGGCCTGGATTCCCAATCTTCCTGGACAGCCCAGGGTTCACACCGCTGTTCGATGGTCCGGAAATTCAAGTCAAAGCCGGATTTTCCAACGACGTTCAGTTGGAAGGCATCGCTTATGATGGCGTAACCTCCGCTCTGCAGGTAAACGCCAACATTCACGCTCCGCTATTGTGCGTCACGGATGTTTTCGACATTGCCTCGGGCGACCTGAGCCTACCGGGCAAGCTTCAGTAACGATGTCAGCCGGTCGTCTCAGGCAGGCGGCCGACCTCTGAACAGGAGAGATCAATATGCAAGCGCCTGAACTGCAGGTCAGTGAATGGTTCAACACTGACAAGAACTTAATGCTTTCGGATTTCCAGGGTAAGGTTGTCGTCATTGAGGCTTTCCAGATGCTATGCTCAGGCTGCGTCATCCATGGCATCCCTCTGGCACAAGCTGTGCGGGAGCAATTTTCCAATGAACACGTCGCCGTAATCGGGTTGCACACCGTTTTCGAACATCACGACGCAATGACGCCGGTATCACTGAAAGCCTTTCTTCACGAATACCGCATCAGGTTTCCTGTGGCGGTCGACAAACAGGGCACCGGGCCTTTGCCGGAAACCATGGCAGCATACGGAATGCGCGGCACGCCCAGCCTTGTTCTATTGGATCAGTCAGGCCGGATTGCGGCACATCACTTTGGCCAGGTCTCTAAGCTGCAGCTGGGTGCAGAGATTGGAAGCCTACTTGCCAGCGAGGCTGCCGCTGTGGACGCAAGTCGGCAACCAGCCAGGCCAGGCGGTGTGATGACACTGGCTGCGCTGTGTGAAACGGCGGCATACAGAGGGCAAACCTAAGCGTATCTACCTCCTCGGCGTGCGCGACATTGGTTCTCCATTTTCTCAGCTGAGCAAGACTGTCCAGGTTCCACATGTTCGTTTAGGCCCGGCACCACGCCCGTTTCAGACTTGCGTACCTGCGACAGCAATATGGCCGGATCATCTGGACCACGGCTTCACATCATTTGGGGGAAGGTTCGCGAACTCTGTCGTGTTCGACTGCAAACCTTGTCGCGTATGAGCGAGTGAACCCAGTGAATTTCTTACTAAATCCGTGCGATCGGCAAGCTTCGTCGATACCTTGTTTCTTGCAATACTCGGGGAAAATGGCTGATGAAATTCATTCACATCACTGACATACACCTCGTCCGCGACTCTGGCCCGCTAAACGGCGGCTTTCCATCCCAGCGGCTGGACGCCTGTTTGGACGATATCCTTCGGTGGCATTCCGATGCGGCGTTCTGTGTCATCTCTGGCGACTTGGCTGAATTTGCCGAGGATGAGGCCTATCGGGCGCTCAAAGCGAAACTGGCCGCATTTCCGCTCCGCTCTTTTCTGCTGATTGGAAATCACGACGACCGAACTGTTTTCCAATCGGTCTTCCCGGATCATCCAAAGGATGCCAACGGGTTTGTCCAGCATCGGTTCGACACGGATGAGGGGGTTTTCTTGTTTGTCGATTCAACCAAAGACGGGCGCGATGTGCATGAAGGGCAGCTTTGCCCTGCCCGGCTGGACTGGCTCAGGCAGCAACTGACCCAGGCCGAGGACAAGCCAACCTATGTGTTCCTGCACCACCCGCCCTTTGACCTTGGCATTCCCCTTGTGGACGAGATCAGGCTGGTCGAGGCGGACGCCTTTGCTGACGCACTCAAACACGGGCGCAACATTCGGCATGTGTTTTACGGCCATGTGCACCGCATGACCTATGTGAACTGGCGCGGCATTCCATTTACCAGCCTGCCCAGTCTCAACCATCAGATTCCGTTGAATGCGGCCAGTGTCGATGGCGAGTTCTGCGACGAACCTCCGGCCTACGGTGTCGTACAGATCGCCGAGGATCAGTTGACGGTGCATTTCAACACTTTCCTGCAACGTAACCCATTGCATCAGACCTGAGGTATGGAAGCCTATTGGATCGCATTGGTTCTGGTTTCGGCGGCAACCCACCCATTGCGCGACCTTACGCTGAAAGGGGTTGCGCATCCGGTGTCGTGCTATGTCGGAGTGTCTCTGACCTGGGTGATCCTGGCGGCGGTTCATACGCTGGTCATGGGTCAGGAATTGAGCCTGCCGCTTGAGACCTGGCCCTTTGTCGCAATCTCAGCCCTTGGGTTGACCTTCTACTACTACGGCACATTGTCGGCCCTGAGACGTGGGAACCTGTCGGTTTATTATCCGATTATCCGTTCGTCGCCGATTGCCATTGTCGCCTTCAGCTGGCTGGCCCTTGATCAGCATTACTCGTGGTTCACCCTGCTGGGGATCGCATTGGTCCTGCTAGGCAGCCTGATGATTCAGAAGTCGCCTGGCGGGCTGCTGCATGATCACAAAGCGTTCGCGATGGCAAGTATGGCGATGCTGGGATCTGCCGCTTATTCGCTAAGCGATGCCCAAGCGATGAAGCTGACCAATCCGGCACCTTTCCTGTTTTTCACCTATATTCTGGTGACACCGCTGCTTGCTGGCATCAGAGCCTGGGAAGATCGCCACTTGTCAGCCCCGTTTCTGGGGGTCGTGCGTGGCTGGGCGCAGGCACCGGTGCGGATCGCTTTTGCCGGGATTGCGTCATATCTGTCTTACCTGTTCATCCTGACCGCGTTCCAGCTTGGGGCCGAAGCCGCCACAGTCAGCGCGGTACGGCAAGCATCGATCCCGGTTTCAGTGACCCTCGCGGCGATCATATTGAAGGAATCCCGTTTTCTGCACCGTATCGGCTGGGCAAGCCTGATCGCATTGGGAATCCTTTTGATTACGCTGTCCCGAGGTTGAAACTGTAGTCACTGTCTTGACGCGCTACGAATTCGTCATTTCTTTACTGGCCTTGTTTGGGATCTCTCTGGACGTAAATAATCGGTCCTGTAATGGCCGTGCACGACAGAATCAAACGGCTACACTGATGATCCGAAACACTCCATCTCTGGAACCAACGTGTAGATGCTATAGTCGCTCGGGCAGTGCAAATACGCCAACTCCTTGACGAAAACGAACTTGGCAATCCTTAAGATCTAAATGCCGCTACGGTAGCCGATCTCCAGGTTTTCGCAGCGACAGCCTGCAACAGTCACCGGCCACTGATCCTGCCGAGCCACTCGGATGTCGCTTCTAGCCCTTGTCGCAGAATAGCAAACATATGCTCGATTTCGCTTTTTGTAATGATGAGGGGCGGTGAAAGAACACACATGTTGATCACGGGTCGTACAAGCAGACCGCGTTTCTGGCATTCCATATCGATACGACTGCCAATCTCATAGTCGCGCCCAAGCTCGCTCTGGGGATCGCCATCGACTGAGCACTGAACACACCCCATCAATCCCATCCCACGGGCATCGGCCACAATGTCAATCTGACGCAACTGCTGTAATTGATCCTGAAAAACCGGGCCGACTTTTTGAACGTGTTCGAGTATCTTTTCCCGCTCGAAAATCTCGATGTTTTTCAACCCGGCAGCCGCGCTGACCGGATGGCCCGAATAGGTGTAGCCATTCGAAAAGGTGGCATCTTTTCCCGCAACATCCGCTATCAGCCGATCTGAGATAATCGCGGCCCCCATCGGCGCATACCCGGATGTCATCCCCTTGGCGCAGGTGATTATGTCGGGCTGAATGCCAAAGACAGCCTCGGAGGCGAACCAATGACCCAATCGGCCGAAAGCCGTGACAACCTCGTCTGATATATACAGGACATCATACTTCCTGCAGATGTTCAGGCAGCGTGCGTGATATCCGATTGGTGGCACGATGACACCGCCCGAGGCCAAAACCGGTTCAGCGATAAAAGCGGCAACACTTTCCGGGCCAAGTGCCACAATGGCGTTTTCGAGATCGGCAGCTTTCTCGTTCAGAAAGCTCTCATCGCTTTGACCGGGCGCGCGGTAAAGCGGGTTCACGTCCGGCAGGAAATGCGCCAGGTCGTCGGCCTTGTCGAGCCAAAGCCTGTCACGTTCTTTTCCACTGACGCTGGCTGCCAGATAAGTGCTTCCGTGATAGGCTTTTTGCCTTGAAATGATTTTCTTTTTCTCTGGCCGACCCATAAGGTTGTTGCGGAAATGGACAAACCGGATGGCTGTATCAACCGCGGTGGAACCGCCGGTTGTAAAGAAGACATTATTCAGATCGCCGGGCGCACGTTTGGCGATTTCGCGGGCGAACTGTGCCGCAGTCGAGTTGGTGTTGTTGAAGGGTGAGAAATAGGCAAGATTCCGGGCTTGCTCGGCCATTGCTTCGGCCATTTCCGTGCGCCCATACCCAATCTGGGTGCACCACATTCCCCCCGGTCCGTCGATCAGGCGAGCACCCTTTTCGTTTATCAGATGAATGCCGCTGGCACCTTCGATAAAGGTGCGGTCGTTTTCACCCAAAGCCTCCATCCCTTCCCACGGGTGCAGGAAGTGGTCGTTGTCCCATTGCTTGGCGTTGGAGTTATCCATGGCGGGCCATGCTTTCCGCGCTTAGTACAATAGGGAATTCTTCGCGCACCCGAGCGTCCAAAGCACCAAAATAATTAGGAAAATGGTTGTCGAGGATGGAATTCGCCTTGTTGCGGGCGCGGTCCAACAGATCCGTTTTCCCCTCATTCTCCCAAGTGTCCGTACGCTCGCGGTCCATCAGCTGAGGGTAGACGAATTCACTGTTCATATAGCTCAGCGTGTGCGGATTGCCGAGGAAATGACCTGGATCTATGGCACATTGGTGGATCACATCCACCGCCATGGTTTCATCAGTAACCTCTATCCCACGCAACGATCGCAGGATCATGCCGCCCGCTTCGTCATCGATGACCATGCTTTCAAAGCTGCATCCCATCAGGCTACCGATCATGCCACCAAACTCGCACAGGCGATTGGCACCGGCATGCGCTGCAAGGGTAAAGGTCAGCGCCTTTTCCAACCCGTATTGCGCATCAGGTATTTTTGCATCGGTCATACCTGCGCCCACCGAAGTGGGAAGGCCGTAAAAGTTGCCCATCTGAATTGCTGCGGCACCGATCAGCGCCTGTTCGCCACTGCCACCGGTGAAAGACCCGCTGCGCAAGTCAGTAATGAAGGGCCAGGCCGCAAAGCAGATGGGGCACCCCGGCGTGATCAGGTTAACGATGGCAACACAGGCAAGCGTTTCGGCTACGGTTTGAACCAGCGTTCCCGCAAGCGTCGCAGGTGCCGTGGCCCCGGCTTGAGGCGGCACAGCCAAATCGACAGTCAGGCCAAGTTTGGCGGTATCAATCAGGATCTCCATATTTTCCTTGCCGATCCGCAAGGGGGAAACTATGGGGCAGCCGCCGAATATGACGCTTGGCTTTTTCAGGAAAGCCCCCTCGCCTCCTTGGGCCAGATCAAACATGCGAATGGCATGTGGAATGTGGCTGCGGTCGCGGAACGTCAAGCAGGCGGGTTTTTGGCTGCCCGCAAGCATGGCATAAATGGTGTTCATGTCATGGGTGAAGTCATCGGTCACATCCGTCGCCAGAACCGTGTCGCCCAGCATGTGGATGTTTTCCAAACAGTCGACCAGGCGGGTGAAATCATAAACATCACGCAGAACCGACGGACGGTAGGTTTTGGATTTGGAGTCGAATGTTGTCACGGCGGTGCCGGAATTGGCGAAATAGACGCTTTCTGCCGTGCAATGCATGTCGTCCTTACCTTCGCGCTCCCCTCGGGCATAGACGTAAAACTCCTTGGCGGCACCTGCCAGAATGTCCTCCATCAGGGCGCGTGGGAAGCACAGCCGGTTGAGGTCACTCAGCACTGCACCTTTGGGAAGCACCAGCTCAAGCAACTCCGGGAAATGGTCGGTAATTCCGGTTTGTTCCAGGACGGTCAAGGCTGCATGATGGATGTTCTCCATATCGGTCTGAGTCAGCGGTCTATAGCGTCCGCCGCTCAGACCCCCGCGTACGGCTTCGTTACCCGTGGTCGTCTGTTGTACCTTCAGACGCGCTGCGCGCCCCCCGCCCCCGCGACGACGTGAACGGGGTGCTTCATTGGTGCTGTTCATGTTGCATCCTCTGCCAAATCAATAATCTCACGGCGAAACCAGTCTTTGTCTGCATCGGCCTTTGGGCGTTCGAAATCGCGGGCGGCGCGATGGCCTGCAAAAACCGCGTCTGCGATCAGCCCCGGCGACGCGGCATCACCAATGAGGTCAAGGGTTTTCAAACCGGCTCTCTTCAGGCTGTCGAAAAGGGCGGTTTCACGCTGACGCTCGGTCACAAGAACCGTTGAGGCGCACGGGATTTCAGTTTCGCGGCCTGTAAAGACACAGCCGATCCGCACCGCGTTGCTCTGAACCGCCGTAAGCACTTGATTGCAGCGGATATCGACCCCCAGTTCGATCATGCGGGCCTGGATGCGGGACTGTTCCAAAGTATGAACGGCGTAGGCCGAAACCAAACTCTCTGGCGTGGCAAAAATGACCTGATATCCGGCTGCCGCAAGTTTTTCGGCAATCACTCCCGCCAGATAGATATGATCATCATCATAGATCATCACCGGACCGTCCGGGGGCAGAACCCCATTCATAATGTCACCAGGCGTCAACACCTTGGCATCCGGCGTGATCGTGGGCAGACGGCGCTGCGTATTACGACCCACTCCATCGGCACGCCAATAGCTGCCGGTTGCAATAAAGACATGTTCGATGCCAAGCTCGGCGACTTGTCCGGCTTCGAGCTTGCTGTCAGTGAATAACTGAACGTTGGCCCGCTGTTTCAGATCGTTCAGGCGATAGTCAACCACCCGCGACCAAGCGGCGAGGCCTGGAAGTCTGCTTTCCATACCTACCCGTCCACCAAGTTCGGCCGAGGCCTCGGCCAGAGTCACCTGATACCCGCGCCGTGCCAATTGCATGGTGCATTCCAACCCCGCAGGTCCACCACCGATAACCAGCACTTCGGCCTCGCTTTTTTTCGGCGCGATGATCTCGGGGTGCCAGCCGCGGCGCCATTCCTCACCCATCGTTGGGTTTTGCGTGCAGCGGATCGGAATACCCAGATTGTCCGACGACACGCAGATATTGCAGCCGATACATTCGCGGATTTCGTCGATCCTGCCTTCCTCGATCTTTTTTGGTATGAAAGGGTCCGCAATGGATGGCCGCGCGGCACCGATGAGGTCGACAATTCCCTTTTTGACCATCGACAGCATCATGTCCGGGGACGTCAGTCGGCCCACGCCAACAACAGGCTTTCGGGTGATCTGTTTGACGTGGGACAGAAACGCATTCTGATAGCCATCTTCGGGCTGAAAACGGGTCGTTGCGCTGTCATTGGACCAATCCGCCACATTCACGTCCCACAGGTCGGGAAGATCGGCCAATAGCTCAACAACCGCGCGGCCTTCTTCTGCCGCCTGCATACCGTCGGCGCCCATCATCTCGTCAATGGCAAAGCGGAACGCCACGGCACAGCTGTCGCCTATGGCATCGTGGGTGTCTTCCAGCAACTCACGGGTCAGCCGCACACGGTTTTCAAGCGACCCCCCATATTCATCGCTGCGTTGGTTCATATGGGCCAGCATGAAATGTTGCGCCAATGTCATGTTGTGCCCGGCATAGACATAAACGATGTCAAACCCGGCCTCTTTCGCGCGCAGGGCTGCGTCGCGGTGCCAGCGGCGGAGTTCCCGGATATCGGCCTTGTCCATGGCCTGCGCGTACTTTGGTTGCGTCGTATCCACAGACATCTCGGACGGCGCAAGAACCGGAGCGCGGGTTAGCAGGTTTTGCGCGTGGTTGCCGTTATGAACCAGCTGTATGGCCGCCAACGCGCCATGTGCATGCACTGCATCCGTCATCAGCCGCAGCGCAGGCACATCGCGTGCGTCCCACAATCGCCCTTCGGGGAACGGGGACAAGTCCGAGGTCGGATGAATCTCGGTCTCCTGATTGGACACCACCGCCCAGCCACCTTCTGCTTTCATGCCCCGTACGGCAGCGTCCGCCCGCGGCCTGAGATGCCCCATCCCGGTGCAATGCGGCACCTGATAAAAGCGATTTCTGGCTGTGACGGGCCCGATCTGGACCGGTTCGAAAAGCAGAGCATATGGGTTCGCGTTCGACATAATCACGCGTTTTCCTGTATTTGAGTTCCGGAGCCTTAAGGCTCCGGATAGTGGGTTATGTTAGAAGCCGGCTTTGATCCGCTCGAATTCGGCCAGCATCTTCGCCTCAAGCTCGGGGTTCACAGCATCAAAGAACAAACTGCCCTCGAAAAAGCTTTTGGGATCGGAAAAACCATAGGCTTCTATGCTGCCCTGATCGGCGATTTCGAAAGCTTTTGCGTTGGAATGCGGGTAACCCCAGTTGTCGATGATGTACTGACCACTGGCAGGGTCCGTAAGCGCGTTCAAAAGGTCATAGACCTGATCGACCGGTGTCGTGGACGATTTCAGATGCACATAGCCACACGCCCAGGTCGCGATGCCCTTGTCCACGTTGCGCATCATGGCCGCGGGCACTTCGTTCCAGATCAGGTTCAGTTCGGACTGGTTCCAGGCCCACCCCATTTCGATCTCGCCACTGGTCATGGCCTGGTCAAACTGACCCGCATCGGACCAGTAAAAACGCATATTCGGGTGGATCGAGCGCAGGAAATCCGATGCTTCCTTGAATTGCTCATCGCTCAGGTTGGTGTAGTCATCTGCGTTTCCGGTGGCCAGCGCGGCCAGGGCATAAGCAGACGATGCGGCATCCGGGATGGCGATTTTGCCTGCATAGGCCGGGTCCGCCATCAATTGCAGTGAGATGTCATCCCCTGATATCTTGTCGGTGCGATAGATAAGACCTGTGTTCCCCCATTCGAACGGCAGCATGTAAAGCTGGCCGTCCAGAACGATGGCGTCGACCTCTTTGATCTCGGGCAGCACATCCGCCCAATTGGTCAGCTTGCTTTCATCCAAAGGCTGAATCAGATCAGCTGCGACCCATTTTCTGACCGCGTCAGAACAAGGATGTGCCAGATCAGCGGTAAAACCGGAACTCAGCTTGGTAAAGGCTTCTTCCTGGCTTCCGAAATAGGAATAGCTTGGCGCTTCATCCCCGTATTTTTCCATGTAGCTGGCAAAGAATCCGGGATCTTCATACCCCGACCAGTCAAAAACCGTCAGATCGGCGCCACCTGCACTGGCAATGCCTGTCGTTATTGCCGTCGCACATGCGAAGGCCGCAATTCCCTGAAGTTTCATTCTATCCTCCCTCTGTTTTATTCCGAGATCGTACCAAGATCGATCACGCTAGCCGCCTGAAGCCCCAGCCAAACGACATCGCCGCGTTTAAAGTCGACCGTGTGGAAATAGTTCGGAACCGAGACCGAGATTGGTTTCTCGGCCCCAGCCACTTGAATGTGGTAGTGAATATTCTCACCGTAGAAGGCGACGTTGCTGACAGTGCCCTGAACCGTTGATGGGTAGTCTTCAGGACGGTCCGCAGCAATCTCCAACTGTTCCGGTCGAATACCGATGTTCATGTTTCTGGCGCTGGTCGCCACATTGGGGTTTCTCTCGATTTCCATCCGCCCGAAGGCAGCCGCATCGATTGACAACATGTCACCGCTTTCGCTCAGTAACCGGGCCGGCAATATGTTCATCTCACCGATGAAGCTGGCCACTTGTTGATCACAGGGACGGGCATAAAGCGTCGTTGGCGTGTCAACTTGTTTGAGTTGTCCGTTGAACATCACGCCGATACGGTCGGACATGGTCATAGCCTCGTACTGGTCATGCGTGACCATCACAAAGGTAATGCCAAGCGACTGTTGCAGATTGCGCATTTCAAACTGCATCTGTTCGCGCAGCTTCTTGTCAAGCGCTGACAAGGGTTCATCCAAAAGCAACACCTTTGGCCGCATGATCAGCGCGCGGGCAAGCGCCACCCTTTGACGCTGCCCGCCCGACAACTCGCTTGCGCCGCGATCCTGAAGACCACCCAGTTCAACCATCTCCAAAGCTTCGGCGACGCGCTGGTCGATCTCGGCCTTGGGTGCTTTGCCCCGCAACCCGTAGGCTACGTTGTTCCCGACATTGAGGTGTGGGAAGATTGCGTAGCTTTGGAAGACCATGTTCGTCGGGCGGTTGTTGGCGGGCACTCCTTCCATATTCTGACCGTCAATCAGCACCTTCCCCCTGGTGGGTTCCTGAAAGCCCGCGATCATGCGTAAAACCGTGGTCTTGCCACATCCCGAAGGACCGAGGAGCGAAAAGAACTCGCCCTCTCTGAGGTCAAGGTTTATTCCGCTCGCGGCCACAAATGTTCCGTAGCGCTTTTCGATGTCCCTGAGCTCTATGATGTTTCTGTTTGTCATCGGACCTCTGATGCGGATGAACGGCGGCGGAAGTATTCGGCCAGAACCAGAAGCAGAACCGAAGTCAGCAGCAGGATCGACCCCAGCGCCAACACATTTGGAAGCTTGGCGGGGAAACGGATCTGGCTCCAGATGTAAACCGGCAGGGTTGGCTGGTTGCCGGACAGGAAAAAGGCAAGGACGAATTCATCGAAACTGACGGTGAATGTGACCAAAACACTGGCTACGATACCGGGGGCGACGACCGGCAGCGTCACGCGGCGGAAGGTTTCGAACACACCGACGCCCAGATCGTAAGATGCTTCCTCCAGTGATGCGTCGAAGTCATCAAAGGCGGATTTCAAGATCGAGACAGAGAACGGCAGCGCGAGAAACGTGTGGCCCAGAATGACGGTCAGCAATGACGGCTTGAGACCAAGAAACAGAAACAGGACCAGCATTGAAGAGGCGACGATAATACCTGGGATCACCAAAGGCAGCATCACCAGACCTTCTGCCGCGCGTTGACCCCGAAAACGGTACCGAACGAAGGCACGGGCGGCGAACAGCCCCATGGCGGTCGACAGAAGCGCAACAACAGTGCCGACGGCAAGCGAGTTCCAAAGCGCCTGGATCAACGTGTCCTGCTCGCCTAGCTTACGATACCAGTCCAGTGTCCAGCCCTTAATCGGGAACGCAACGATTGTGCCGCTATTGAAAGAGAACAGGGGCAGGAACAGAACCGGCAGGTACAGAAACAGCAGATACAGGAACGCATAGGCTGTCAGGGTCGAAGGACGTCTCATCTGATCCGCCTCCCCAGCCGCGTCGCGGACATGACAAACACGATGGCCACAAAACCCACCGAAAGCATTGCGATCAGCGACAGCGTGGCCCCAAGGGGCCAGTTGTTGGCGGCCCCGAACTGCACCTGAATAAGATTGGCGATCATCTTCCCGTCTGAACCACCAACCAAAGCCGGGGTCACATAATCACCGACGGTAGGGATGAAGATGATCAGGCAAGCAGCAATGATACCTGGGATCGTCAGTGGCAGGGTCACCCGCATGAAACGTTGAAAGGGGCTGTTCCCAAGATCTGTTGCAGCCTCAAGAAGGCTCGGATCGATCTTTTGCAGTGAGACATAGATCGGCAGGATCGCAAATGGTGCCCAGGCATGAGCGAGCGTCAGCACGACTGCAAATTCGTTGTAGAGCAGGAAGTCGAGAGGTTCGCTGATCAAACCCAGCGCCAGAAGCGCAGAGTTCATCACGCCGTTGAACCCCAGAATGAGCTTCCAGGCAAATACGCGCAGCAGATAGCTGGACCAAAACGGAATGGTGATGAGCAGAAGCCAGATGGTCTTTTTCTGGGCCTTCATCGCGATAAAATACGCGATGGGATAGGCCAGTGAGACGGTGACTACGGTCACCGCTCCGGCAATCCAGATTGATCTGAGCATCAGGTGCCGGACCAGCGGATCCGCAAACGCATCGCTGTAATTCTTCAGCGTCGGTGTCTTGTCGAGCGTCACATAGGTTTGGGTCCAGAATGAATAGGCAATCAGGATCACCAATGGCGCCGCGACCAGAAAGCCCACGTAAGCCGTGGCTGGCGCGCTAAGGGTATATCCCCGGGACGCTTCGCTGCGAAAGATCACCCAACCTCCCTTCCCGCAATTCACGAGTCACTAATGGACGATCGTCCATTAAATGTTGCGCCAGAATGGCCTTTCGTGTCAATATTCCTGTGAGCTACCTCTATGAGACATTCACAAACGGTTGGTAACATTGAATAAAGCGCAAAGCGTCAAGGAACAAAAACGCGGTTCAAAGCGGGATCCGGAAGCCAATAAACAGCTACTGATCGACGCGACTCTGGACACGATTGCCGATATTGGGGTGACCGATACCTCGGTCAGCCGAATCTGCGAGCGCTCCGGTCTGTCACGCGGAATGATCCATTTGCATTTTGGGGGTAAGGAAAATTTACTGACCGCAGCCGCCCAGCACTTCAGTACCGAGTATTATGCCGAGATGGACAGAAGGACAGATCTGGGCGCGAGCGCAAGACCCGAAGACCGTGTTATCGCAGTGATTGAGGCCGACCTGTCAGAAGCACTGCTCAATCCCCGCAGTACTAAAATCTGGCATGCGTTTCGGGGTATCGCAAGCTCTCATCCAGGTATCGCCCGTTACAGCAGCACTCAGGATGACAAACTTGTCGAAACCTTGCGGTCCGCGTTTACAAAGATAGCCTCGGAAAACAGGGGCGACCCGAACCTGGTAGATGACGCAACCAGCGGAACGCTGGCCTTGCTGGAGGGGATGTGGGTGAACTACCTAACCGATATGCAGGGATTTTCACGCCGCCGCTCTGTCAACCTTGTTCGAAGGTTTTTATGCGGACTTTTCCCCGGAAAATTCTAGGTCTAAGCCTATGCGACGTTCCAATTCAAATTGGATAGCTCGGAGACAGAAGTTTCTGAGAGATAATTGTTCCGGGCGCATGCAATCAGCTCGCCTGTGCTTTCGTTTTGCAAGATTTGCGATAGCCGTACCAACACTTAAATGTCCTTACTTCAGATACTGACAGGTGACGAAGCGCCCTGCCCCTCGGGCGCAAACGCGCTTGTCCCACTTGTCTAACAGATACAGGTTCTTCGTACCCAAACTGGATTTGAGTGACCTTTCCCGTAGGCTCGGAATTCGGCTTTACCATCAAAACAATGCCCACACGCCGCCGAAAAAATGTTTCACTTTGGGGAATTTTTTCCAGGCGCCTTCGTAGTTGTATTGTCTGCCATCCGGCAGACTTGAAACAGTCGGAGAATCCAATGTCCCTCAAATCCCTCATTTTTGCTGGCATCGCGCTAGCTGCGACTACAACCGTTTCTTTTGCGGATGGTCACACCGGTGCGCCAGCCGTAACTGGCAAGCTCAACGGAGAAACCTTCCTGATGGATGCGCACAAGATGACTCTCTATACCTTTGACAAGGACGAAACAGGCGTTTCGAGTTGCTACGATGACTGTGCCACCAAATGGCCGCCGCTGATGGGTGATGCCAACATGGAACTGAAAAAAGGCTACAGCCTGATCGAACGCAAGGATGGCAGCGTTCAGATCGCCTACAAAGGAAAGCCGCTTTATCTATGGTTCAAAGACGAAAACCCTGGGGACATGACAGGGGACGGTGTAAAAGGTGTTTGGCATATCGGCCGCCCCTGAACCTTGGTGCCGGGGGAAGGTTTCCTCTCCCGGCTTGCGTACATGCTTCAGTCATTTGAAAACCAGCTTGAAAACTGCCTCCCCGAACTTTGGCGTTATGCCTGGTCGCTAACCCGTGATCGGGATGCGGCGGATGATCTGGTGCAGGATTGTGTTGAACGCGCCCTGCGCAAACGATTGCTTTGGCTTCCGGGGCGGCCGTTGAAACCATGGCTCACTAAAATATTGTTGAACCTCTACCGGGACAGGTGGCGTCGAGAGGCCAGATTCAACACTGTCGATCTAGACAACATTTCGACGCTGGCAGCAACGACAAGCACGGTCGAAGAATGGTTGGAACTCAAGGCCGTCTGGAAAGCGCTGGATTCTGTTCCTCAAGATCAGCGAGAAGCCCTTCTTTCTGTTGTGATTGGTGGGTTAAGCTATGACGAAGCGGCCACAACTTTGTCCATTCCAAAGGGTACGCTGATGTCGCGGATCTCGCGCGCCCGCACTAAAATCAAATCTGAAATGGACGCTTCAGCCGCCGTGAAGATCAGGAGCGTGAAATGACGCACACCCCATCCATAGAAGACCTGGTTCAGCGTAGCATAGACGGTGAATTGTCACCGGAAGAAAGCGAACGCCTTGACCGTCACCTTGAACATCACCCGGACGATGCAGCGCGCATCCGTGCGTTTCAGCGTCAATCAGACCTGATAAACAAGGCGGTCCCTGTTCCTTCTGCGGCACATCTTCGAAGTCTGCGGAAACAGGCCAAGCCGCCCTCGCCAGTCTCTTTGAGGCTGGTTGCTTCGGTCGCGGTTTTTGCCGTTGGTTTTGGTTTGGGGTCTTATTTGCAACCTTGGGAGAGCCGAGCAACCGACGATCTGGCATTGTTTTCGCAACACGCAAAAGCGGCGCATTCTTTGTTCGCCGTTGAAGTTCTTCACCCTGTGGAAGTCGCCGCTACGGAAAAAGATCACTTGCAAACCTGGCTCTCCAATCGTCTGGGCTCTGCCATTATCGCGCCACAACTTGGGGAAACCGGGTTTACCCTGATTGGAGGACGCCTTCTGCCTGCAGGCGACCATGCCTCAGCTTTATTTATGTATGAGAATGCAGAGGGTGATCGGTTGAGTTTGATGGCCACGCATGGCGACACAACTCAAACCCAATCATTCCGGTTTCGACAAGAGGACGGGTATCTTGTCGTCTTCTGGCAGGACGGACCCTGGCAGTATACCTTGGTCGGGGACCAGCAGCGCGACCCGATGGAACACATCGCCCGCTTGGCGCATGGTCAAATGATCTAGAAACCGCTTTCGACGGCTTGGCTCGCGCAGAAGATTTGCGACAACACCTTTGGGGTTATGGCAGATCATCCAGCAACATCGGGTACAGCAAGTTTCCTGCCTGCGGCCCGGCCCCGAGGTAATCAACCGATTGATCGGTTGACTCGTTGTACCGCCGGTACCGTTCGATCTTGTCATATAGCCCGTTGACGATGGTTCGCTGCTCTGAAACCCGATAAAGAGCAACGGTGCGTCCCGACGGGCTGGTTTGTTCCACCCGGACGATGCCCGAACGGAAGATCAAAAACATCTCACCGTAAGCGCCCGGTGAAAACAGTTGGAATCCGTCTAGTATAGTCAGATTACTTCCTGCGGACTTGAGCCGGTCGAGAATGGCTGGCTCCAGTTCTGTTGGGTCACCGCTTTACCTCCGTCTCGCACTCCCTCCCGGATTTTTAGCCTTGGGGATCTAGCGAGCAAACCCAATTTACCTGTGACAAACCCACCCGCGCGGAACCAAAGTTGACGATTCTACTACGGTCTAAATAGCGACGGCATCAGTGGAGATGGCGACTCGATTGGCCTGCCAGTTGGGCGAACTGCTGAAATGGACGGAGTCCAGGGGAGATCTGCCCTTAGTGGATCATGTTTTCCAGTTTAATGGTCGTCAGGGCAAATGCGGTTGAAGCAAAGGATTTGATTGCCAGCATGGGTCTGATTCCTCTGTCGCTAAAACGCCAGTTTTGTTCGTTAGGCACGGATTTGAAACAGAATCGAGACGAAACGCTTCACAACGCGCTCGCGCCTACGGGTTGATTGATGAGTGCTTTCGGCTTGGATGTTCAAGCCTTTGTGCGAGATGCCTCCATGCATCTTGCCTTCGCAGTTTACACAAATGGAAGTGGTAAGAGTTACCGTGTCAGGTCACGTTAGATCGTCGACACGTGCGTTAGGTGCGTTCCGTTTGACGGATTCGATCCCGTTATCCCGCCCTGAAGTGCTGGTATAGCTCTCGCTGGTGCCGATCACCTGACCGTTGCTGGCCTTCAAGTTGAACATATGACCGCCGGACTTGGTTTCCTTTCGCTCGTACCGGCCGTCATCCGGCGCGTTCTTTTTGACTGACTCGATCCCGTTCGTGGCACTCGCCTTTTGAACATATCCTTCACTGGCCAGAATGACTTCACCATTCCCGGCTTTCAGACGAAACCGAAATTCACCAGCCTTGTCTTTATATATCTCGAACTTCCCGGCCATTTGACGCCTACTCCTCTGTTCTACTTTCGATTTTTTCAAATACATTCCTATAATTACACATTCGTCTCAAGAAAAAAGATGAGGCGAGCAATCTACCCAGAGCAAGATACCCCCAAAGTCACAGGTAAGATCGAAATGGATAATCTGATGCTGGCTTCGGTTCCATTCGTTACACCTCGCCTGAACTGGCAGGATGCGAGCAAACCCGTCCTTTACCAAGGGACCTCAGCAGCCACCTAGCGATCAGCTTCAGCCATCCGCGTTCTCCATCCCCCACGCCGCCAGCAGTTTCGGCAACGCTTCGTTCCAGTCCATCACACCGACGGTTTCCGCCCAAGCCTGGTATTGATGGATCATGTCTTTCTCAAGGGCGGCGTTGCGGTCCGCTAGGTCGGTCAGCTCGGTACGGTCGGCCTCGATGTCGTAAAGCTCCCAGGGGCGATCGTGCAGTCGAACCAGCTTGAACTGGCCCAACCGGATGGCGGCATTGCCCTCGTGCTCCCAGAAGATAGGCTGCTCGCGCTGCCAGTCCTTGCCCTTCATTAGACCTAGCAGAGATTCCCCTTGCAACGGTTGGATATCATGACCGCCCACCTCTGTCTGATAGGCGCCTCCGGTGGCTTCCAGGATGGTCGGCAGAATATCGACCACATGGCAGGCTGCATGAGCCGTGCCGCGCGGTTCGAACCCATTTGGCCAATGGGCCACCAGTGGGGTGGAGATACCGCCCTCGTGGACATAATGCTTGTAAAGCCGGAACGGCGCATTGGAGACATTGGCCCACGGTTTGTCATAGCTCTGGAAGGTTTGGGCATCGCCGGGGCGCAGACCGGTCACATTGCCCATGGTGATCTGTCTGCCGTCATGGGTGCGGTCGGGATAGAACTTGGCCCAGCCGTCCTCGGCCATGAACTCGGCGCAGCCGCCGTTGTCTGACAGGAACAGGATCAGCGTGTTGTCGAACTGACCGAGCCGTTTCAGGGCCGCAACCAGCGTGCCGATCGACTGATCCATGCGGTCAACCATCGCCGCGTAGGTGGCCATCTTGCTGGCCTCCCAGTCCCGGTTCTGTTCCTGCTCCCAACCATGTACAGTGCTGTCGCGGGGCGAGATGTCCCAACCGCGCAGGAACACACCCTGACCGTTCATGGTTTCATGGCGCGCGGTGCGAATTTGGTCCCAGCCTTTTGAATAGACCCCATCGTATTTTGCGATGTCCTCAGGGTGGGCGTGCAACGGCCAGTGCGGCGCTGTGTGGGCTAGGTAAAGGAAGAAGGGTTTTTCATCCGTCACAGCGCCTTTGATCATACCGATAGCCTTTTGGGTGATGGCGTCGGTGAAGTAGAAGTCATCGGGGAAGGTTTCGACCCGACTGTCATCCTCCAGCATGTAATGCGGCGAAAAGAAATGTGTGGCCCCATCCATGATCCCGTAAAACCGGTCAAAGCCGCGTTGGCGCGGGGTTGGGTGTTCGACGTCGCCAACCCGCCAACTGTCCACCTTGCGGGCTTCAAAATCGCCCGCCACATGCCATTTCCCCGACATCAGCGTGGCATAACCGCTGGCGCGCAGATGCTCGGCAATCGTGGCACTGTCATTGCGCAGGAAGCCCTGATAGGCAGGGGTGCCCAGATTGGCGCCCATGTGGCCAACGCCTGCATTATGCGGATAAAGCCCGGTCAGAAGCGAAGCACGGGTGGGGCAGCAGCGGGCGCAGTTGTACATCGCCGACAGCATAACGCCGCCCCGCGTAAGGGCGTCGATGTTGGGGGTCTGGATTTCAGAACCGGTGCAGCCGAGATCGGCAAATCCCATGTCGTCCGCAAGGATCAGGATGACATTGGGCCGGCTGGTTGCTGCCTGTGAGTTGAGGTGGGACATTGCGATACTTTCGCTAAGGTCAGGCCGCAGCAGCGGGCGCGAGGGGCACGCCCTCAACAGTGACACGATGCATCAGGCGGCGGAAGCCGTGATAATCATTGATCGCCTTATGCCAGGTGGCGCGGTTGTCCCACATGGTGATGTCACCGGCCTGCCAGCGCACACGGCATTGAAATTCGGGTTGCTGGCAATGGGCATAGAGCATGGCCAGAAGCGCCTCGGACTCAGCCGGGGCCAAACCCTCGATACGGGTGGTGAAGACTGGGTTCACAAAAAGGCTACGCCGTCGGCTCAGGGGATGCGTGATAACAACCGGATGCCGGGCGTCCTGGGTTGCGGCCTCTGCATTGCCCAGACGTCCTGACTTTACTGCCTCGCTATCCATTACGGCAGCGCCGAACACATGCCGCGAGGAATGCACGGCCGTCAGCTCGCCGAGAAACCGGCGCATCGGGGCCGAGAGCGCCTCGTAGGCGGCCCCCATAGAGACAAACAGCGTATCGCCGCCGTAAGGCGGCATTTCGATCGCATGCAAAATTGAGCCCATCGCCGGTTCCTGATCATAGGAATGATCGGTATGCCAACCTTCTCCAACGGCTTCTTTCTGGTCCTTCTCTTTTAGCACCATGGCGATCTCGGGGTGCCCTTTGACCGGCTTGAAGAACCGGTTCACGTTGACCGGCCCGAAACGGCGGGCAAAGGCCAGGTGATCTTCCGGACCCACATCCTGCCCCCTCAGCACAATCACCGAGTATTTGGCAAAAGCGCACTCAATGGCGTCAAAATCTGCATCGCTGCGGACATCCGCACCCAGAATTTCGGCACCCAGCCCCCCCGTCAGTGGAAGAATCTCCATGTGAGTCTCCTGTTTGTCCAAAAAGCAGCATAGGGCTTGCCAAAAGGTCGGTAAAACTGATTTAATACACCTCAAACGTCTGTTTTTTTGATGATTAATTTTACCCTTCGCCAACTCGCCTACCTGTCAGAAACCGCCCGGCGGGGCGGTATTGCCCAGGCCGCCCGGCAACTGAATGTTTCTCCCGCCGCGATTGCCTCAGCGGTGGACAAACTGGAGGCGACCACCGGCCTGACCCTGTTCGACCGCTTTCCGGCGCAAGGCATGCGGCTGACGCCTGCGGGAAAGGAATTTTTTGCCCAGGCTGAGGCGCTGCTGGCGCAGGCCGCGGCGCTGGACAGGCAGGCCGAGAACCTGGCGTCAGGACGCACTGGCAGGATCCACATCGGCACTCATCACGCACTGGCACAGCGGATCGTCCTGCCTGCGGTGCTTGCCTTCCGCGAAAGCTACCCAGACGTTCGTGTCGAGGTGAAGGAAGCGGATTATCCGACCTTGGTGGACGCACTGGACAGTGGCGAAGTGGATGCGCTGGTGGTCTTTGACCAGGGGTTCGATCTCAAGCGGCATGAGGCAGAAGTGCTGCTGGAGCTGCCGCCCCTGGTTCTGCTGTCAGGCGAACACCCTTTGGCAGCAAAAGCCCGGATCAGCCTGTCCGACCTGATCGGACTGCCCTATATCGCTGTATCACCAGCCGGGCCCGGCCCTAGCTATCTTCAACTGCTGCAGGCCGCAGGCGTTCACCCCGAAGTGCCATTCCAATCCCAATCACGCGAGCTTGTTCAGGCCTACGTCGGCAAGGGGTTCGGCTTCACCCTGGCAGGCTTCCCGCCCAAGCAGGATCGCACGATTGAAGGCGACCCCATCGTTGCGCGACCGCTCGAGAAAAGCATCGGACACTACAGGGTGGTGATTGCCCGCTCTCGCCAAGCAGTGCAGACAGCGTTGATTGACCGGTTTCTAGAGATTTGCAGGTCGCCGATCTCTGTGCCTAGCCTTGCAGGTAAACCGTTGAATGAAAAAGCCAGTACATCTCGTTAGCGAATCCTGAAACAAGGCAGTTGATGCTGCCGTGCGGGTCATGGAACCTGCGGTTCGCTGCATGAGCAAACTCCGACTCTGCCCGAGCTCGGGAATATCGGGACTTTTGCCTGGCGTCGCATTGAGAACAGACACGCATTTGGCGACAGGCCTTCATGATGGAATGACCTCAGCTGATTCCACACCTCAATCTACGGATCGCACCCTTGCGGGCGTTGCACTGATGCTTGGATTTTGCCTGACTGCTCCCTTGCTAGATGTAGCTGCCAAGCTCGCATCGGCCAGTGTGCCAGTTGGGCAGATAACGGCCGCTCGCTTTTTATTGCAATGTGCGTTGATGGGACCGTTTGTCTGGAAAATGGGACTGTCATTGCGTGTCGCGAGCGGTGAATTGATGGTACTTGTATTCCGCTCAATACTTTTGCTGTTCGCGACTTTTTGTTTCATTACGGCTATCCGAGTGATGCCGCTTGCTGATGCCCTCGCCATCGTGTTTGTGGCACCGTTCATTGTCTTGCTGGTCGGCAAGTTTTACCTTGGTGAAGATGTCGGTCCTCGTCGCGTCGGGGCAGCTCTTGTGGGGTTTGTCGGCGTATTGTTCGTCATCCAACCCAGTTTCGCGGCTTTCGGCGCAGTGGCAATTATTCCTCTCGGTACGGCTGTTGCTTTCGCTTTCTACATTCTTGTGACGCGGGGCTTGTCGCGACGGATGCACCCGGTGGCTCTGCAATTTCACACTGGCCTGGTTGCCAGTCTGTTTTGCATTCCAATCTTATTGGTTGCACAAGGTTCTGGCTCCGAACTTTTCGATCCCGTTTGGCCGAAAGACATTGCGCTGTTGTGGCTTCTTGGGACCGGTTTTTTTGCGACGGTAAGCCACATGATGATGACTTATGCGCTTTCGTTTGCCCCGTCTGCCACATTGGCTCCTTTGCAGTATTTTGAGCTGCCGGTAGCAACCTTGTTTGGCTACCTTGTCTTCAATGACTTTCCGAACAGGCTTAGCCTGCTTGGCATTGCCATCATCATCGGTGCAGGTCTGTACATGATACATCGCGAAAGAGTTACTGCCAGACAGTTGATCACAGCGCGCGCAGCACCTCCAATCTAAGATTGCACGTGATTGCAACCTTGTGCAGACCTTGATGGATCGAGCGGCCCCTGCCAGGTTCCCTTCTCTGCTCAAAGGGTGTTCCACCATTGGATTTCCTGGTCGGGTCGCCTTTTCATACAGCAATGTCGGAAGCAGTGAATTCTTACGCATAGCTTCCCAAGTAAAGTGCTTTCGACAACCAAACTCATCAGGTGTTGAAACTGACCAGCGGAGCCGACCCTGGACAGTTTTCAAACAGCAGATTTGGCCGAAGGGGCACGAAAGTGGCGCACCTACTCGATCCGTTTCAATTGAAACACCTGACTTTGCGCAACCGCATCGTCAGCACGTCCCATGCGCCGAATTTTGTCGAAGATGGCCATCCCCGGGACCGCTACAGGTTGTATCACGAGGAAAAGGCAAAGGGCGGGGTTGCCCTGACCATGGTCGGTGGGTCGACCAATATCGCCCCTGATAGCCCATCGGTGTTCGGCCAGCTTTATGCCGGTGATGACAGCGTCATTCCATGGTTTCGGAAACTAACGGATGGCGTTCACGAACATGGTGCCGCGATCATGTGTCAGATCACTCATATGGGGCGCCGCACTGCATGGGATGATGGCCATTGGCTGCCTGTCATAGCTCCGTCCAGTATCCGCGAACGTGCACATCGTACCTTTCCCAAGGCCATGGAACAAGAAGACATCAACCGCGTGATTGACGATTTCGCAGCCGCTGCGCGTCGCTGTCAGCAGGGAGGATTCGACGGGATCGAGCTCCTGTCCCACTCACATCTTCTGGGGCAATTCCTGTCCCCGCTGACAAACAAGCGCGACGATGACTATGGTGGAACGCTGGAGAACCGCATGCGCCTGACCTTGCAGGTGCTCGACGCCGTGCGCGCCGAAGTCGGCGCTGATTTCATCCTGTCGATGCGCATCACCGGCGATGAACTGAAAGAAGGTGGGCTGAGCGCCGAAGATTGCGTTGCCGCCGCCCGGATGCTGGAAAAATCCAGCGATGTCGACCTGCTCAACATCCTCGCCGGCGCGCCCTATGATGATCTGGGTTTGGCTGAATGGGTGCGCCCCATGGGCCTGCCGGCGGCACCGCATATCACCGTGGCCGGGCGCATCCGTGATGCCGTCGATTTGCCTATCCTGCACGCAGGAGGAATTGCGGATATTGCCACGGCCCGCCACGCGGTCTCCGGCGGCCATGTCGATCTGGTGGGCATGACCCGCGCACAGATGGCAGATCCCTATCTGGTTGAAAAACTCGCGCGGAGGCAAGAAGAACGCATCCGCCCCTGTGTCGGCTTGGGCTACTGCGTGGATCGGGTCAATCAGGGCAAACCTGCCGTTTGCGGACATAATGCCGCCACGGGGCGTGAGCAGACCTTGCCTCATATCATCGCCTACAGCGACACCCGAAAGAAAGTTGTTGTCGTCGGCGGCGGACCCGGCGGACTGGAGGCCGCACGGGTCTGCGCCCTGCGCGGTCACGAAGTCGTGCTGTTCGAGGCGTCGGATCGGCTGGGCGGGCAGTTGGTTCTGGCCTCTAAAGGGAAAACGCGCAGACAGGTCTGGGGCGTAGCTGACTGGTTGATTTCCGAAGTGACTTTGCTTGGGATCGATATCCGCTTGAACACCTATGCCGAAGCCGATGACGTGATATCCGAAGCCCCCGATTTGGTGATCGTTGCAACAGGCGGCTGGCCCGAAACCACAGTTATCCCCGGCGGCGACCTGGCAATTTCCAGTTGGGACGTGTTGTCGGGAGAGGCACGTGTCTCGGGCGAGGTGCTGTTGTTCGATGAAGTCGGCGACCACCCTGCGGCTGTAACTGCCGACGCGCTGGCAGGCAATGGTTGCAGTGTAAATCTTGTAACCCCGGACCGGGCACTTCTGCATGACCTTGGCCCAACGACCTCTGCCGTCGCCTTACGCGATCTGGCTGCCAATGGAGTTACCTTCACCTGCCTGCAGGAGCTCACCTCCCTGGTACACGAAGGTGATCGAGTTCGCGCCAGCTTTCGTCATGTGTTAACGGGGAATGTCACTGAACGTCTTGTTGATCACGTAGTCGTAGAACATGGCCTGTCCCCGATGGACGGACTTTTTCACGATCTCAAACCAAGCTCACGGAACCACGGGCAGGTTGAACACAAGGCGCTTATTGGTGGGACATTTCCATTCGTTGACACCAATCTAAGCGGCCATTTCCATTTGGCCCGAATTGGCGACGCAGTTACAAGCCGAAATATACACGCCGCAATTCTCGATGCATTGCGGATATGTGTAACTGTCTGAAAGAAATTTCACTTCTTTGCTGACCAATGGAGGAAGCCAAGACGCTTTATCAGGCGGCGCAACAACCGTTTTGCGGCCCGTTTGTCCCGCTTCGGTTGGAGTATTTCGTCCAGCACGATGCCATGCAGATCGACCGCGCGCCAAAGCCAATACCTGCGACCAGCGATTTTCACGACAACTTCATCGAGATGCCAGACATCACCAGGACGGTCCTGACTTGGTCGCAAGTTTCGAGCCATCATCGGTCCGAACTTGATCACCCAACGCCGGACAGTCTCGTAAGAAACGCCGATCCCGCGCGCTAGCAGCATCTCTTCGACTTCGCGAAGGCTCAAATTGAAGCGGAAATACAGCCACACAGAGTGGGCAATGATCTGAGGAGGAAGTCGATGACGCTTGTAGCTTATGGATGATGAGTTCATCGATGCGATCTATGTCTAAATCCAGACATGAGCAACCGATCTAGGGTTAACGTGACAACACCCTCCAGCTTCGTCCATACAGCTCTAAAAGGAATTTTTGACAGATATCCTCAACTCAGATGGGATAGAACACTCATCATTTCCGCATCGACAAACCATTGAGAAACAGATGCACTTTGCTCGGGTCCGCATTCAATTTGACAGCTTTCCCACGTCGGTTTCGTTCAACGCCAGGAAACTTGGCGACGATATTCTCAGCCCCCGGCCTGCTGGCAAAATACAGCAAGGTCACTTCACCCAGGGCTTCGACAAAATCGACAGTGCCGTCCAGAAACCCAGCGGCGTCGTCGGCAACAAAATCCTCAGGCCGTACCCCGATATTGACCTTCAAACCCATTTGTTCGGGCGTGGTCGAAATGGATGAAACGGCTTTTCCGCCCGCATCGAGTGTGACTTCGGTCAGATCTCCGGTTTTGGAAATTTCGCCAGACAGCAGATTCATGGAGGGTGATCCGATGAACTGCGCCACAAACTCGTTATCCGGCGTTTCGTACAGCTCCAGTGGCGTACCAACCTGCGCGATGCCTTTGTTGGCGAGAACGACGATCCGGCTGGCCAGCGTCATCGCCTCAACCTGATCGTGGGTCACGTAGATCATTGTGCTTTCGGGCATCGCCTCTTTCAGGCGCGCAATCTCGATCCGGGTTGCAACGCGCAGCGCAGCATCGAGGTTCGAAAGCGGTTCGTCGAACAAATAGACCTTGGGGTCTCTCACGATGGCGCGCCCGATAGCGACACGCTGGCGTTGCCCTCCTGACAGAGCCTTGGGCAGGCGATCCAAGAGCGGATCCAGTTGAAGGGTCTGGGCCGCGCGTTCAACGGCGGCATCGATCTCGGCAGCAGGCATCTTGGCGATCTTCAGTGCAAATGCCATGTTCTCGCGCACGGTCAAATGTGGGTAGAGCGCATAGGACTGAAACACCATGGCAATGCCCCTTTGGGCGGGCGGCACATCATTCATAACCTGCCCTTCGATCTCCAAGGTTCCGCCGGTGATCTTTTCCAGCCCGGCAATCATTCGCAACAAGGTTGATTTTCCGCAACCCGATGGACCGACAAAGACGATTAACTCGCCCTTTTCGATGTCCAGATCGATATGCTTCAGAACATCGATTGGACCATAGGATTTCGCGACATCCGTAAGTTTGAGTTCTGACATGGTTTACCCCTTGACCTTAGCCATCAGACAAAACTGTGCGGGGTGCAGCGTAACGCTTCCTGCACCGTCGCTACCGCTGAGTTCCTGCCCGATGACCCGCCAATCGCCCAAGGGCAAGTCGACCCGCTGAGCTTCCGTTCCAAGGTTGAAAGCACAAAACACCGCTTCAGACGCATCCTCACGCTGGAATGTCAGCACAGGTCCAATCTGTTTCATGTTGGACTGCGCACCCGAAGTTAGTGCTGGGTGGACGCGGCGCAAGGCGATTGCGCGGCGATAATGGTGCAGCATCGATTGGTCGTTCGCCTCGAGCCGGTCAACGGCTCTTTCCGTTTGGGCCGTACTAACCGGCAACCACGGCTCACCGGTGCTAAAGCCTGAATGTTCGTCCTGCGTCGCCCAAACCATTGGCGTGCGACATCCGTCGCGACCCTTGAACTCGGGCCAGAACTCGATGCCATAGGGGTCTTGCAGTTTCTCGAACGGAACATCTGCCTCGTGCAAGCCCAGTTCCTCTCCCTGATACAAACAGGCAGAGCCGCGCAGACACATCATCAGAACCGCGTGCTGGCGAATGGCCGCATCGTTTAGGTCCCAGCGCGAGGCATGACGTTCAACATCATGGTTCGAGAACGCCCAGCATGGCCATGCGTCGCCTGCCTTTTCTTCGAGCTGATCAAAGACCTGCTTTGCATAAGGCGCGGTCAACGCACGCTTTTCCAGAAACTCGAAGGCATAGCACATATGCATTCGTTGATCGCCCGAGGTGTACTGACCAATGATTTCCAGCCCGCGCTGTGCATCACCGACTTCACCCAAACAGGCACGGCCTTCATATTCGTCGGTCAGCGCGCGCAACCTTTCGAGGAAGGCGATATTCTCGGGCTGACTTTTGGAATAAAGGTGATCCTGGTGGTTATAGGGGTTCACCGCAGGCGCAATTGATGCATTACGCTCTTCGACCGGAAGGGCCGGATTGTCCCGCAGATGTTTGTCATGGAAATAGAAGTTGATCGTGTCCAGGCGAAAACCATCCACGCCCATGTCCAGCCAGAACCGAGCCACATCCAGCAGTGCGTTTTGCACTTCGTTACAGTGAAAGTTCAGGTCTGGCTGCGAACTCAGAAAGTTATGCAGAAAATATTGCAGGCGACGAGGCTCCCACTGCCACGCTGAACCGCCAAAGATAGACAACCAGTTATTGGGCGGTGTGCCGTCCGGTTTAGGGTCGGCCCAAACATACCAGTCGGATTTCGGGTTGTCCCGATTGGCGCGGCTCTCACCAAACCAAGGGTGCTGATCAGATGTGTGTGACAGCACCAAATCGATCATCACTTTCAGACCCTTGTCATGGGCCTGATCAAGTAACTCGCGGAAATCTTCCAACGAGCCGAACATAGGATCCACGTCGCGGTAGTCGCTGACGTCGTAGCCGAAATCCTTCATCGGAGATTTGAAGAAGGGTGAGATCCAGATCGCATCGACCCCCAGATCCGCAATATAATCCAGACGTTGGGTGATCCCTTTCAGGTCACCGATCCCATCACCATTGCTGTCCTGAAAGCTGCGCGGATAGATCTGATAGATCACGCCACCGCGCCACCACTCTGATTTTGCTTTGGTTGATTTGGAAAGTTCTACAGTGTTCTGCACGTTCATCAGACGCCTCTATTTGACGGATCCGGCCAGCAGACCACGGACCAGGTATTTTTGCATTGCAAAGAAAACAACTAGTGGAACGATGATCGAAACAAACGCAGCGGTAGCGAGGATTTCCCAGTTGCCCCCTCTTGTACCCAGTAGTTCGACAATTCGATTGGTCATGACGGTGGTTTGACCTGATGCATCAATCAGGAAGACTTTGGCCACCAGAAGGTCGTTCCAGGTCCACAGGAATTGCAGGATCGCGAAAGACGCCAGCGCAGGGAAGCTGAGCGGAAGGATCAGTTTCGTAAAGATCTGGAACTCAGACGCCCCGTCGACCCGCGCGTTCTCGATCAAATCACGTGGCAGTCCGGCCATGTAGCTGCGAAGAAGGTAAATCGCCAGCGGCATTCCAAAGCCAGTGTGGGCCATCCAGACACCCAGATACCCTTTGCCGATCCCAATATTAAGATGGAATTTCAGCAAGGGGATCAGTGCGAGCTGAAGCGGAACAACCAAAAGCCCGACAATAGCTGCTATCAGCAACGCGCGGCCCGGGAACTCCATCCACGCCAACGCATAAGCGGCGAACGCCGCAACCAGGATTGGGATGATCGTGGCAGGAATGGTCACTGTGAGAGTATTAAAGAACGCCCGACCCATACTGTCGGTGCTGTCCTCGGCCAAGAGAACCTTGTGGTAATTGTCCAACGTGAACTCGGGTGGAAGTTCTGCACTTACGAAAACACGCGGGCCGCGGCTGCCAGTAAACTCCTCTTCATTTTCCGCTTTGTAGTTCCCGTTTGCATCGACGGTGATAGTCCCGCCACGTCGCAATTCCGCTGTCTGACTGGGTTCAAACGCATCCACCGCGCGGGAGCTGACACCCCACCTTGAGATCCTAGCCTTCTGCCCTTCGTCGAACAGGTTCCCTTCAATCACATACATCCCGTTTTCCAGAATTTGCGTATCGGGCGCGGCCGTGCGTAGTGTGAGGTTTTGTTCGGACGGGAACAGGGATTTCCACCAACCGCTGGTCGCGATCTGGTCAGCAGTGCGAAAGGATGAGATCAACAATCCCAGTGTCGGTATTACCCAAAGCACCACGAGAAAGAGGACTGAGGCCTGGACAATCCATCTAAGGACGGGTTTGGTTCCTGCAATATTGCTCATCCCCTACTCCATTTCCCGGCGTGCGTTGCGGATGTTCCAGACCAAGATCGGCGTCACCAGCAACATGATCACCATGGCCGATGCCGAACCCACGCCCCAATCATTGGCGCGGAACATCTTGTCGTACATGTAGTTGGCCAGAACCTGTGTCTCCCACTGGCCATTGGTCATCGCGAAAACGATGTCGAAGACCTTCAGGACCAGAATGGTGATGGTTGTCCAAACAACCAAAATTGTGTTCCAGATTTGAGGCACCTTGATTTTAAAGAATATCTGGAAGGGATTCGCCCCATCCAAAACCGCCGCCTCGACGGTTTCTTCGGGGATGCCGCGCAAAGCGGCGGACAGTATCACCATGGCAAAGCCTGTCTGAATCCAGATCAGAATCCCCATAAGGAAGAAATTGTTCCAGAACGGAATGGTTAGCCAGGTTTGCGGCTCGGCCCCGCCAAAGAACAGATAAAGCGCATTCAGAATCCCGATCTGGTCTTGCTCGGCCGGACGCGCATCGTAGATCAGTTTCCAGATGACCGAAGCCCCGACGAAAGAGATTGCCATCGGCATGAAAATCAGGGCTTTTGCGATGTTACCCCAGCGGATCCGATCAGTTAGCTGAGCTGCCAACAGACCAAATGCAGTTGACATTGCCGGGACCACGATCAGCCAGGACAAATTGTTGCGCATGGCTTCCCAGAATTTCGGTTCTGCCACCATCTGGACGTAGTTATCGAGACCAACCCACTTATACCCACCACCGGCGATGCGATCTGTGAGCGACAGGCGCAACGTCTCAACTACCGGATAGGCCAGATACAGGCCAATCGCTACAAGCGCCGGAAGCAAAAACAGCCAAGGCCGGATCATGTTCGCGCGGTTGATGTTGCGGCCGGCATTCGGCCCGCGCGCAGGGAACAGAACCTTGTCCAGAAACTGATTGGACAGAAAGAAATAGCCCACACAGCCCGACACGCCTATGGCGATGGTCAGCAGGCCCTGAATTGCCGGATGCATCACGCTCTCCGTTGCGAAGGGGAAAAGGGGCGGCCTGACGCGCAGACCGCCCGGGTTTTAACGCGCTTAATCCAGCGCATCCCAGGAAGATTGGATCTCGTCAGCAACTTCCTGAGCGGGCTTTCCACCAGCATAGTCAACCATACCGGTCCAAAATGTGCCGGCCCCTACGCCGCCCGGCATCAGGTCCGAACCATCAAACCGGAAGGTGGTCGCGCCCAGAAGAATGTCGTTCATCTTCTTGAGCGTCGGATCCGAGAACACGGAGGTATCAACGCCTTTGTGCGGCGTCAGGAAGCCGGTCAGGGCCATCCATGTCTCATGAGCTTCGGGGGTCTGCAGATAGGCGATCAGATCATGTGCAGCCGGGCTGTCATTGGTGATTGCCCATAGCGTGCCGGCACCAAGAACCGGGCTACCCAGATCCTTGCCTTCATATGCGGGGAAGTAGAAGAAATCAGCATCTTCACCGACAACCGTGCCCTCAGGAAAGAATGCCGGGATGAACGACGCCTGACGGTGCATGTAACACTGTGGTGGCGAACTGAACATGCCTTTTGGGCTGTCACGGAAATCGGTCGTTGCGACCGTACCTGCCCCACCCGCAACATAGTCGTTATTGCGTGCAAACGCGCCGAATTCTTCAATTGCAGCGACCACTTTAGGGTCATTAAACTTTATTTCATTGGACACCCAGGCGTCATAGTCCTCGGGTGATTGAGTGCGCAGCATCATGTCTTCGACCCAATCGGTCGCTGGCCAACCGGTCGCACCACCTGAACCCAGACCGATGCACCACGGCGTCTCTCCGTCTGCAACGATCTGATCGGTCAATACTTTCAGCTCCTCCATCGTGGTCGGAACTTCGTAACCGGCATCCTCGAAATTCTCAGGCACGTACCATACAAGGGATTTCACATCTACCTTGTAAAAAAGCCCATAAAGTTGATCCCGCCCTTCAGGCCCCGAAAATGTTCCCAGATCGACCCAGGATTGACCAGCTGCGTAATTGTCACGAACCCAATCAGCGGTGCCATCACCCAGCGGCGTCAGAAAACCCGACTTGGCCATATCCGCCGCCAGACCAGGCTGCGGAAAAACAGCTATATTCGGCGCTGAGCCTGCCTCTGCATCAATCCTGATCTGCTGCTCGAAACTATCTGAACCAACATACGCGTATTCGTGGCCAGTCGCGGCCGCGAAACCATCCAGAACCACTTCGACGTTTTCCTGGTCCGGGCCCAACCATGGCCCGAACACGGTAACTTTATCAGCCTGAGCCGCTCCCGCCACCAAGGCGAATGTGGCCACACCTGCATAAAGCTCGTGTTTCATGAAATTCTCCTCCCAATAATATCTGCGCATTGCAAGTTTTCAAAGCGCTTTGGATGCCTCACTTTATCTGCTGGCAATCAGTTTCTGTCAACATATGGTTTTCTGCCCCTTAATTTTAACGTTTTTAACCTCTTAATCAAAACGGGTTGACGGAAACAAAAAATCACAACAAAACAAGTACGCATCTATTTGAAGGCGCTTTGAACGCAATGAACCTAAAGCAGCTCTCTGAGATTCTCGGTCTTTCGCAGACAACGGTCAGCCGCGCGCTGAACGGCTATCCAGAGGTGAACGAGGGGACTAGGGTGCGTGTACAGGCAGCTGCAAACAAACACGGCTATCGGCCAAACAGCCGCGCCAAAGGCCTGGCGACTGGCAAGTCTATGGTGATCGGGCACGTTATCCCCAGTTCGTCCCAGCACGAGATGGTGAATCCGATCTTCGGCGACTTCGTTGCCGGCGCTGCGCGAACATACTCAGCGAACGGTTACGACATGATGTTCACCACCGCAGACGACACTTCGATCGAAGGGGCCTATCGTAGCTTGTTTCAACGTGGGGCAGTGGATGGCGTCGTTTTGCAGGGCCCCAAAGTCAACGAACGCCGTATCGATCTGCTAAACCGGATGGCGGTACCGTTTATCGTACACGGTCGTTCGACAGGGATCGATGCAGAGTATGACTGGATCGATGTGAACAACAAAAGCTCCTTTCGGCGCGCAACACAGTTCCTGATCGACCTGGGTCATCGCCGAATTGCCCTGATCAACGGGCTTGAGGACATGGATTTCGCACAACGCCGTCGCGCCGGGTACCTTCAAGCGCTGGAACGGGCCGACTTGATCCCGGACCCACAATTGATGCGCAGCGCCGAGATGACCGAGGTCTACGGCCATCATGAAACCCGCGACATGCTGCAACTGGACGATCCGCCAACCGCTATTTTGGCATCCTCGATGATTTCAGCCATTGGTGTGCGGCGGGCGTTAGACGAGGCGGGGCTGCGGATAGGTCGGGATGTCTCGGTCATCGCCCATGATGATGATCTCTCTTATCTCAAAAACGGACAGGATGTGCCCATCTTTACAGCAACGCGGTCCTCAGTGCGGCATGCAGGAGAGCTGGCCGCCGAGATGTTGATTGAGAGGATCAAATCGCCTGACGATCCGGTCAAGACCAGATTGCTTGAGGCGGAACTGGTTGTTGGCAAATCAACCGGCCCAGCACCCAACAGGATTTGGTAATGAAACATACTCGCAGCGATTTCCCTAAAGACTTCCATTTCGGAGTCGCCACCTCTGCTTACCAGATCGAAGGTCATGCCCAAGGCGGCGCTGGTTCGACACATTGGGATACGTTTGCTGCGACACCCGGAAATGCAGTGCGGGGAGAAAACGGCGATCTGGCCTGTGATCACCTGAACCGGTTTGAACAGGATCTTGATCTTGTGCGCAACGCGGGATTCGATTGCTATCGCTTCTCAACCAGCTGGGCGCGCGTGATGCCCGAGGGGCGCGGACCTGTTAATCAGGCGGGATTGGATTTTTATGATCGCCTGACCGACGCGCTTTTGGAGCGTGGCATCCGTCCGTGCGCGACGCTGTATCACTGGGAACTGCCGTCGCCCCTGGCGGACTT
This sequence comes from Ruegeria sp. AI2, assembly GCF_056541275.1. Classification (NCBI taxonomy): domain Bacteria; kingdom Pseudomonadati; phylum Pseudomonadota; class Alphaproteobacteria; order Rhodobacterales; family Roseobacteraceae; genus Ruegeria; species Ruegeria sp. AI2. The sequence continues at coordinate 37,947 of NZ_JBQFYB010000009.1, read as the reverse complement.
GGGCGGTTGGCGCAACCGGGATATTGCCGGTTGGTTTTCCGATTTCACCGAGGTCATCATGGGACGGATTGGCGACCGCATGTACAGCGTCGCCCCCATCAATGAACCGTGGTGTGTCAGTTGGTTGAGCCATTTCGAAGGGCACCACGCTCCCGGGCTGCGCGATATTCGAGCCACGGCGCGCGCTATGCATCACGTTCTGCTGGCCCATGGTCAGGCCATTCAGACGATGCGTGGGTTGGGCATGTCTAACCTGGGCGGCGTATTCAATCTGGAATGGGCCGAACCCGCCGATGACAGCGCTGAGGCACAACGGGCCGCCGCTCTGTATGACGGAATATACAACCGGTTCTTTCTGGGCGGCGTGTTCAACAAAGCCTATCCCGAGAATGTTCTGGAGGGGCTGGAGCCCCACCTTCCGTCGGGCTGGCAAGATGATTTCGATACCATCGGAGCACCCGTAGACTGGTGCGGACTGAACTACTACACCCGCAAACTTATCGCGCCCGCAGAAACCGCGTGGCCAAGTCTCGCTGACGTTCCGGGCCCTCTGCCGAAGACCCAAATGGGATGGGAAATCGACCCCACCGCACTGAGCAGATTCCTGATCCGAGCAACACGTGAATACACCGGCGACCTGCCGATCTTCGTGACCGAAAACGGTATGGCCAGCCCCGAGCGTCAACAGGACGATGACCGTATTGACTATCTGGGTCAACACTTGTCGGCAGTCCAGGTCGCCTTGGGCGAAGGGGTTCCGGTTAAGGGGTACTTTGTCTGGTCTCTATTGGACAATTACGAATGGGCCTTGGGGTATGAAAAACGCTTTGGCCTGGTTGACGTGGATTTCAGTTCAATGAAGCGAACCCCGAAAGCGTCCTACTTCGCATGGAAGGACATGCTTGCTGCACACAACACCAACGTCAATCTACCGTGACAGAGGGATCTGTCGCAAATTCCTTTTAGAGTTGTATGGACGAAGCTGGAGAGTTGAATATCCCACCAGTTGGACAAACGGCATCGTCAAGTTATTGACCTTGCACCATTAACTGCGTGGTGCGCTTCCATGATCAGCTGTGTTTCCCAGCCACGCCTAAAGGGCTACCGCTTCCCGCGTTCAATCATTTCCTACGTAGTCTGGGCTTACCATCGCTTTGCGCTCAGCCTGCGCGACGTTGAGGATCTGCTCGCCGAGCAAGGTATCAATGTGAGTTACGAGACGATCCGAGCATGGATCAGATAATTCGGTACCCAAGTTGCGAAGCGTGTCAGAGCAACAGGTCCACAGCCCACGGATAAATGGCATTTGGATGAAGTCGTGATCATGATCCGCGGTATGAAGCACTGGCTTTGGCGCGCCGTGGACAGTAGCGGCGAAATTCTCGACATCCTGGTACAGACACGTCGAAATGCGCGGGCTGTAAGGCGATTCATTGCAAGGTTGACGGCTCGCTGGGGTAAGCCTCGGGTCATCGTGACGGACAAGCTGCGCAGCTATGGTGCGGCGCTGCGAAAGCTTGCGCTGGACGTGGATCACCGAGCGCATAAGGGGTTGAACAATCGGATCGAAGGATCGCATAGGCCGACCCGGAAACGAGAGCGAATACAGGGTCGGTTCAAGTCAGCCCGCCAGACAAAGAGATTTCTGGCCGTCCACGACGAAACCGCAAATCTGTTCCGTCCCTGCCGCCACAAACTGACGGCTTCATCATACCTCAAGACAAGAGCCGCCGCCTTCGACCATTGGAACGATTGCGCCAACTGCTTGGCCGCATAACCAGCCGCGTAATCTCAATTCTCGACGCTCAAAAATCAACCTGACAATCCCTCCAATCGGTTCAGGTCGAAGATCTGGTGGTGGAATTTGGCCTCAACCCAGCTGAAGTTACCGAAGTGCGCGGAGATTCAGACGATCAAGCCCTTTGGATCAGATATCTGAAATAATGAATCGTCTGCACCCGCTACACTTGCGTTCCCCAGCAATCCACTTATGAAAGTGCCATCAATTGACCTAAGGAAAGCTTGCGATGCGCATGCGCGATACGTTCATCAAACCGATGCACCCTGAAGGCATTCGGTTTGTCGCGATCTTTGCCGCCATCACGGTCGGTCTGTTTTTCCTGTCCGACATTCTGGGCTGGATTGGCGTCGGCCTTACGATCTGGTGCTACTATTTTTTTCGCGACCCCGAACGCGTATCACCGACAGGGGAAGGCCTGATTGTCAGCCCGGCGGATGGGGTGGTATCGCTAATCGAAGCGGCAGTGCCGCCGAGTGAACTTGGGATGCCAAACACGCCCCTCACTCGTGTCAGTGTATTCATGAGCGTCTTCAACTGCCATGTAAACCGAACGCCCATTGAAGGTGAAATCACCGCCGTTGCCTACCGCCCCGGCAAGTTTTTCAACGCTTCCCTGGACAAGGCCAGTGCTGATAACGAGCGTAACAGCCTGCGTATTCAAATGAGGAATGGTCAGGACCTGGCTGTGGTCCAGATTGCCGGCCTAGTGGCCAGACGGATCGTCTGCTTCGTGAAATCTGGCAACGCGCTTCAAACCGGAGAGCGATTTGGATTGATCCGTTTCGGATCCCGGCTGGATGTTTATCTTCCAGATGGCGTGGAGCCGCAGGTGCGTGTCGGGCAAACGATGATTGCCGGCGAAACCATCCTTGCCAGTTTGCACACATCCAATGAAAAGTAGGTGGCTGGATCAGTGACAGAACCATCCGAACAGGAAGAGACCGGGTTTGCTCTGATCCATTTGCTGCCCAATGCACTGACAATAACAGCCATTTGCGCGGGCCTGTCGGCAATCAGATTTGGCGTTCAGGGCAACTACGAGCTTGCGGTGCAGTTGATTATAGCCGCTTGTGTGCTGGATGGGTTGGATGGGCGCATTGCGCGCTTGCTCAGCAGTGACAGCAAAATCGGGGCAGAACTGGATTCGCTCGCGGATTTCTTGAACTTCGGCGTTGCCCCGCCGCTTGTTCTCTATTTCTGGGCCTTGCAGGATGTACGCAGTGCTGCATGGCTCGCCGTGCTGTTTTTTGCGGTGTGCTGCGTTATGCGCCTTGCTCGGTTCAATGTGGGCAGCAAGTCCGAGACCTGCGAACATGACAGCGCTTTTTTTGAGGGGGTTCCGGCCCCTGCAGGGGCGCTGCTGGTCATGTTGCCAATGTATCTGTCCTTCGCTTTCGCGGATGCGCCCGCGCTGCCCAGTATATTGATTTGCCTCTTCATCGTGATCATTGGTCTTTTGCTTATCAGTCGCATACCGACCTGGTCTTTTAAAACCACGCGGATTTCACGCGAGAACGCGAAGTTTTTTCTCATCGGTGTCGCTGTTGTTGGCGCCGCGCTGCTAACCTTTGCCTGGGCCACGCTGATCGCGCTTTGTGTCGGATATGTGGGAATGGTCGCCTGGGCGTGGATTGACAGGGAAGCACCTTCTAACCGTTAAGGATACGATATGGACATCAAAGCCGTTCAAACCTCTTACGCTCGCTGGGCACCCGTCTATGACAAGACGTTTGGGGCCGTCACCAATGTCGGGCGGCAGCATGCGGTTGACTATATCAACAGACGTTCTGGCAAGGTTCTGGAGGTTGGCGTGGGCACCGGGCTGTCACTGGAACATTACGGACCCAAGACTCAGGTGACCGGAATCGACTTCAGCGAGGACATGCTGCAAAAGGCACGCGACAAAGTGAGCAATCTATCGCTAAGCCACGTTGCGGAGCTAAGGCAAATGGATGCCCGCGCGCTTGACTTCCCAGACAACCATTTCGATACGGTTGCAGCGATGCATGTGCTGTCCGTCGTTCCAGAACCGGAAAAGGTAATGGCGGAAATTGTGAGGGTCTGTAAACCCGGCGGCAGTGTGGTGATTACTAACCATTTCAAACGAGAGCGAGGTCTGCTGGCAACCTTGGAACGCGCGTTTGCGCCAGTCGCTAACACAATCGGTTGGCATTCTGACTTCGAAATCGACACAGTATTACAAGGGCAAGCGCTAACTGTCGAAGAGCAAAGAGCCCTACCACCGCTCGGGATGATGACCTTTCTGGTTTTGAGAAAGTCAGTGGTTGCATAGTGGTCGAATAAAAAAACTAGCGCCGCGTAGTTTAGGTGTGATCGCAAGAACAACTGTGTGCGTTCAGGAGCTTGCAACTAAGCCCATCAACAATTCCAAGTAAGTGTCTTTCCTGACAACCAAAGGGAGTCGCGCCTAAACTACCGCTCAAACCAACCAATCAATTCCATTATTCTCAATTGCTTGAACCACAAACCATTGACTGCATACCGGAAGTCGTCACTACTAGGTTGACGTTTTGTAAACAATCTGTGCTATGCGGGTAATGAAATCTGTGGGGAAACAACGGGATATTGAAAGCGATGTCGGGCAGACTTTGCAAAGACTTCGACAAGAGCGCAATCTGATCCTCTCGGAACTGGCCGCCACTGCGCAGATATCAACCTCGATGATCAGCCGGATTGAAAACGGCAGTGTTTCCCCCTCACTTGGAACGCTCCAGGCTTTGGCCGACGCGATGGATGTGCCTCTGATGGCATTGTTCGCGCATACCGAAGACTCGGCAGACGTGCATCACGTCAAAGCCTGCGAAGGCTTGGCGTCCCGGCGGATCACCAAAGGGCACGCGCATGACTATCTGTTGCTCGGCAAGCACGGCGGTCCCGGTGGCATGTTTCAGTCCGCACGGATCAGTATTTCAAAAGAACAGTCGGAAAATCTGCCCAGCTATCAGCATGAAGGCTATGTCTTTTTGTATATGATCCGTGGTGACGCAGTATACCGATGCGGTACAGAAGACTTTGCCATGACAACCGGCGACACCCTGAGTTTTGATGCCAAACTGCCTCACGGCTTTTCCGAGATCGTTTCGGACAGCATCGAATTCATCACCGTCGCCACCCAGCCGCAATAACGGCGGTCTATCGTTTTTTTGCACTCTTGAAGATATAACCTGGTCAGGCTGTTGCTGGCGGTTTTAGAATATTTTACTATGAACTACCTGTCCGCACACAACGACGACACTTCCCTAAATGAAGATCACGTTCAAACAAGTTGACGCCTTTCGCACCGTGGTATCGACCGGAACTGTAACCGAGGCGGCGGCAATGCTTGGGATCTCGCAGCCAGCGGTCAGCCGTCTGATTTCGGATTTCGAGGCCGAGGTAGGCTTTCAGCTGTTCCAGCGGTCCGGGCGGATTCTGGTGCCCACCGACGAAGCCCGACTGCTGGTCAGTGAGGTGCGACAGGCCGTCAGCGGGATGGAGCACATCAAGGACTCGGCCGCCGCAATTGGAAAATTTGGCCACGCGCGCCTGAATCTGGTGATCACGCCCGGGGTTTCGTCACAGCTCGCCCCGGATTTGATCGGAGAATTCGCCGCCAGTTGGCCGCAAGCCATGGCCCGGATGGAAATTGCCCCCAGCGACGATGCGGTCGAGTGGATGGTGTCGCAGAATTATGATTTCGGGATCACCACGACAGAACCCGCCAACCCATCCTTTGACAGTCTCGTGATCCGAGACAGTGACGTATGCTGCGTGCTGCCGGTTGGTCATCCTCTGACCGACAAAACTCTGATTCAGGCGCGGGATCTGGAGAGCGAGAACTTCATTTCATACATGCCCTCCTCGCGGTTCCGGTTCGAGATCGACCAGTTTTTTGAAGCAAAAGGCATCGCGCGGCATATGCAGTATGAAACCCGGACCACGGATGCCGTTTGCCGTCTGGTCGCACGCGGGCTGGGTGTTTCTGTGGTCGGAGCCAGCCTTGATTACCTGAAAACATTGCCGGACTGCGTTGCCCTGCCCTTCGCCGCGCCGTTGACCTTTCGCGCGGTGCTGTTCTGGTCCAAGAACAAGCCTCTTTCGGCTGTAGGACAGTCTTTTCTGGAGATCGTCGAGGCGCAGATCACGCGCGATTGAGCGCTTCGCGGAACGTCGCGCGGGCCTGCGCGCTGTGGATGTAGGCATAGTCCCTTGGATAGGTGGCGCCAGCCTCAATCTCCATCGAAATGAATTGCGGGCCGCTGGATGACAAGACATGTGGCAAGGCGTCCGCGAGTTGATCCAACGCCGCAAAGCGTTGCACCCCGGCATAACCTGCGGCCCACGCCATAGCGGCAAAATCCACCCGTTCGGCACCGGGCAGAGGATGTGATCCGTTCACCTCATACACCCGGTTTGCGGACAGAAAGTGGTACAGATTGCTGACCCTGGCATTTGCAATTGTCACAAGTGAGCCGAGATTCATCAGCAGGCTGCCATCCCCATCCAACACGATCACCCGTCGGTTGGGGTTGGCCAGCGCCAATCCCAGACCGTGCGAGGATGCCTGCCCCATGGCCCCAACAGCCACATAGTTCAGATCGCGCGGGTTAAGAGCCAGCCAGTCGAAACAACTCTGATACACGGCGACCACGATGTCGTCATCGCGAACATGCGGGACTATGGCTTTCAAAGCTGCGTCTCGGTACATGGTCATGAGGCCTTCGGCGCACGTCCGATCAGGAAGACATGCGGCCTTGAGACCTTATAGGCCGCGTCCACATTGGTCGGTATATGAACCTCATCTCCCGGTTGTTCGATCAGCGAATGTGTCAGATTCATCGCGTCCAGAATGGGCTGAATGATCCGTACCCCGTAAGAGGCCGACTGGTCCGGCAGCAGATGCGCTTCCTTCCCTTGCAGGCCCACCATCATGATGATCGGCAACTCGTAGTCGACGCCTATCGCCCGGATCGCATTCAGGGAATCCATCAGGCCGGTCTGCTGCATCATCAGGATCGCGCGCGTACCATTGTAAGACATGGCCCCGCAGATACTGACGCCCTCGTCTTCCTTACAAATCCGGGTCAGGCGAAATTCCGGATCGCGTGAGATTGGCCATAGCAAACCGTCGCTGGTCACGATGTCAGGCAAGGCCACAACTTCGCGAATTCCGGATGCTTTAATCGCCGCAATGATAGCTGCCCCCGAGGGATGCGCTACCACTGGCGCGTCATCGCTGGGTATCGGAGATGCGACCATCATGCCTCTCCGTTCAGAAATGCTGCGATCCCGTCGCGCGCCGCCTGCAGTTCGTGGGGATAGCCGATGGTAATACGGATGTAGTCGCGGTAGGCGGGCGACGCGAACCGGCGCACGGCGATGCCGCGCTGTCGCAGGAAACGATCCACAGCTTCAGCTGACTTGTCTTCGTGCGGAAAATGAACCAGCACAAAATTGGCCTGACTTGGAACCACCTCCAGCCCCAGCGCCTGCAATTCGGCCTCAATCCAACGCCGCCCCTTAGCATTGGATCGAAACACAGACCGCGTATGCGCCTTGTCCTCCAGCGCTGCCACGGCAGCGGCGACTGACGAAGCCGCAACAGGGAAGGTCAGAGCTATTCTTCGTACAGTGTCTACAACGTCTGGAGGTCCGTACATCCATCCCACACGCGCCCCGGCAAGACCGTATATTTTTGAGAACGTCCTGCACATGACCACATTGTTGGCCTCTTCGACCAGCTTGTGCGCAGGCTCGTAATCCGGGCCCTCAACATACTCCTCATACGCGGCATCAATGATCACCAGGACATGAGCGGGCAAGGCCGCATGCAGCCGCCTTAGCTCGGCCCCGTTCAGGTACGTTCCAGCCGGATTTTCGGGATTGGCGAGGTACACCACACGCGTGCGGTCGTTCACCGCCGAGATCATTCGGTCGACCGAAGGTTTGAAGCTGTCATCCGCCACAGACACAACCTCGGCATCATTGGCATAGGCGTAGTTGGGCACCTTCAGATAGCCATTGGCGCTGCGGATCAGCTCTGTGCCGGGTCCCAAATAGGCACGGGCCAACCGGGCCAAAAGGTCATCCGACCCCTGCCCGGTTGTGATCCGCGCTGCATCCAAGCCGAAATTTTTGGCAATTACCGGGGCCAGAATAAGATCCGGGTTCTCAAGATACCGCTCGACGGTGCTGATAGCGGAACAGGCCGCGACCCGCGCGTTAGAGCTGGGCCCAAACACGTTTTCGTTTGAATTCAGAAGAGTCGTCGGTGGCGGCACGTCTTCAGACGCCCCTACCACCATGTGAGGTTTGATCTTTTCGATTCCCGCTTTTGCGCGAGTGAGGGCCATAGTTTTCCTCCGGCATGGCCAAGCATGTCTTTGCGGCACTGGCTTTCGTATCACATATTAGTCAGATTTTATCAATTCACTTTCAAAAAAATTATGATATGAAGCAAGTGCCCAAAAGTATAAGACCGGATGACCCGAACCGATTCACCCCGCTCCAGCAGGCTGCACCTGACCATCAATTTTGATGTGCCGGGCCGACAGGTGGGTGATTTGATGTTGAAATGGTCGGACAATTCGGTACCTCTGGGCTATCACCCCGTTCCGGTGATCAGCCTGAAGGGCGGACTGGGGCCAAGCGTCCTAATCCTAGGTGGAACGCATGGCGATGAATTCGAAGGGCCTGCCGCTATTATGCGGCTCGCGGCGCGCATCGACCCCACCGAGTTGACAGGGCAGATAATCCTGATCCCCGGGTTGAATGCGCTAGCACTGGCTGCATCGTCCCGCGTGTCGCCGCTGGACGGTCAGAACCTGAACCGAGCCTTTCCCGGAGACGCTGATGGCGGACCAACCGCGATGCTGGCGCATTTTGTCGAGACGGTTCTTCTACCACACGTAGATGCCGCAATTGACCTGCATTCTGGAGGCAAGGCATCGGTCTTTGAGCCTTGCGCATTGGCTGCACGCGCTCAAGACGACGATCTGACAACGGCCAATATGGAACTCGCCCGCGCCTTTGGGTTGCCTCTGATCTGGGTTCTGGGGGCGCATAATGATAATCGGTCTGTAAATTCAGCAGCGGCACGGACCAACACGCCGATGATCGCAACTGAGCTGGGCGGTGGCGGTGGCGTTGATCCTGGGATCACCGATTTGGCCGAAGCTGGTCTGATACGGTGCCTCAGGCATCTGGGCATCCTGCCCGGCGGCCCCCCCACGCCCGTGTCACCGCAATGCGTGGAAATCGCTGATCCGTCGCATTCGATTCACGCGCCTGCGGACGGTCTGTTTGATCGGCGTTGCGCGGCTGGCCAGTCCGTTGATCGGGGCGAACGTGCAGGAAGGTTGTATTTCCCAGCCGAACCAGAGCGCAAGTCAATCGATCTGAACTTCGCCGCCTCGGGATATGTTCTGGCCCATGGCAATCGGGGCATGGTACGGCGCGGTGACTTATTGGCGCTGGTGGCGCAACCTGTGTCCGGAGACGTTGGATGAAGGCATACACTCCCTTTATCTCAGGCGCGTTTTTGGATTGGAGTGGTGAGACCCTGACCAGCATCGACCCTTCCAACGGTCAGGGTTGGTGCACTATTGCCCGCGGCAACGCACAAACCGCCGATCAGGCAATCTGCGATGCCGATCACGCCTTTCGCAACGGACCTTGGGCAGAGATGGGCCCGAAAGACCGGGCGGATATGCTCGACCGGCTGTCGGAAGTGCTGGAACATCGGTGGGAAGAACTTGTCACGCCCGAAATCCGCGACAATGGCAAACGGATCACCGAAGTGCGGGGGCAGTTTTCTGGCCTGCACAGCTGGTTTCGCTATTTCGCCGCCCAAGCGCGTAAACTTGGACCCGAAGCTCAAGCGAACTCTGTCCCCGGTGTTCGCAGCGTCGGGCATCACATTCCATATGGCGTCGTTGTAGCCATTACGCCGTGGAATTCGCCCTTGATGATCCTTGCGTGGAAGCTGGCCCCGGCCCTGGCGGCGGGAAACACCGTGGTCGTCAAACCGTCTGAATTGGCGTCCGCCTCGACGTTGGAATTCGCACGGCTGGCCCATGACGCTGGCCTGCCGCCCGGTGTCCTGAACGTCGTGACCGGGCTGGGGCACGAGGTCGGCGAGGCGCTGGTACGGCACCCTTTGACTCGCAAGGTAACCTTTACCGGATCTGATCTGGGTGGACGCAAAGTGGCCGAGGCCGCCGCAGCGGGTGTGGTCCCGGCCGTACTGGAACTGGGCGGTAAGTCGCCCCAGATCGTGTTTGCTGATTGCGACATCGAAAACACGATCAACGGAATACTGTCGGGCATCGTCATGTCCAACGGCCAGACCTGCGTCGCCGGTTCGCGACTGATCGTTGAGGCCGGTCTGAAAGACACACTGGTCTCGCGCCTGATCGACCGGGCACGCGCGCTGACGATTGGCGATCCGATGGAGCCCCAAACACAGATCGCACCATTGGCCAATGAACCGCACCTGCGCAAAGTGACCACGATGATCGAGCAAGCCAAGGCCGAGGGGGCCGTCTGTTTGTTGGACGGATTGCAAACCGCCGCAGGACGCAATGGCTTCTATGTTGGACCAACTGTTTTCGACGGTGTGACGCCTCAGATGCAACTTTGGCGGCAAGAGGTCTTCGGACCCGTGTTGGCGGTCGCCAGCTTTGAAACCGAAGACGAAGCCATCGCGCTGGCCAATGACAACGATTATGGCCTTGCTGCCGGGGTCTGGACGACGGACACCGACAAAGGCGCGCGCGTTGCCGAGGTCATCGCGGCAGGCACCGTCTATATCAACCACTATCGCAGCGTCGATCCCGGCAGCCCCATCGGCGGGATTAAACTTTCGGGCTACGGGCGCGAGCTTGGGCCCAACGCCATCAAGGATTTTTGCCAAACCAAATCGATCTGGACCGGCACTGCGCCGGTGCCTGATCCCTTCCCCTGACCAACGGCGCGCACGGAGAATGCAATGAACGATCACTTCTCAGCCCCTCAGGGCAATTTCCGCGGCCACGACCAGCAGAACGTCTGGCATGAAAGACCCGACCCAGAACTGACCGAAGTTGGCCCGGGCACACCCTGCGGTGAATACCTGCGTCGGTTCTGGATGCCGGTTGCGATGACCGATCAAATCGGCGACCTGCCCTATCGCCTCCGCATACTGGGCGAGGACTTGGTTCTGTTTCGTGAAAAGAAAGAGGGCAAGTTGGGCCTTACCCACCTGCATTGCTGTCACCGCAACATGAGCCTTGAATTTGGTATTGTTGAGGAAGGCGGCATTCGCTGCTCCTATCACGGCTGGAAATACGGGCTGGATGGCACCATTCTGGAAACCCCCTGCGAACCGCCTGCCTCTCAGGTAAAGAAAAAGGCGTGTTTGGGGGCCTATCCAGTGATCGAATACAAGGGGCTCGCCTTTGCCTATATGGGTCCCGCCGACGAACAACCGCCCTTCCCTGTGATGGATACGTTTGATGAGGAGGGGGACGAGCTGGTCCCCTATCTGATCAAATCGCCCTGCAACTGGCTACAAGTTATGGAGAACGCATGGGACCCGTTCCATGTGGTCTATCTGCACACTCTGGCGGTGCGCAGCCAGTTCATCGACGCCTTTGCCGAGATGCCGATGATCGAGTTTCACGAAAGTCAGACAGGCGATTTCTACACCAATGTCCGGCGCGTCGAAGACATCGTCTGGGTTCGCATCCACGACCACATGCTGCCCTCATTCACGCAAAACGGGGGGCATTTCCCGGTTCCGGACGGGTCGCGCTATTTTGGCCGATGCGGGCTGTCGCGCTGGATCACGCCGATTGATGACACCAATACAATGGTTATCGCCTGGCGGCATTTCCGAGACGCGGCGGCGAATGATGATCCCAAGGGGCTGACGGACAAAAGCAAGGTCGGCTTCGGGATGACCGATTTCTACGGCCAAGACCCCGACCGTCCCTATGAGATGCGCCAGCGCGATCCCGGCGATTACGATGCCTGGGTCAGTCAGGGTCCAAAGAACATCCACGCCCGCGAAAACCTCAGCTTCACCGACCGGGGTGTCGCCAAAGCGCGCCGCCTGTTGCGTAACGCCATTCGCGCCCTGCAAAACGGCCAGCGCCCGCCGCAAGCCTCGGACAATTTCGCGGGCAAAGTGATCCCGACCTATGCTGGGGACACCATGTTGCGCATTCCGGTGCAGGAGGATCGCGATGATGGGGCGGTGCTGAAAGAGATTTCGCATCAGGTGGCCGAGATCTACAAATCCGGCGACCATCTTAAGGGCGAGCCCCGTAAGGCGTTCATCGTCAACGCGCTTAAAGATTATGAGGCGAGCTGGTCATGACCACACGTATTCCCCACAATCCCGGCCGGGTTGATTGGTCCGGCGAAAACCCCGGCATCTACCTGAAACAGAACCCTGCACAGGATCACTACGATACGCTGGCGCTGTTTTTCCGGGTGGCTCTGTCACCCTTTGGGCGTGGTCATGCGGCGCTGATCCTGGGCGCGCCGGATCAGGCGCAGGGCTGGCCGCACGTACCAAATCTGATCATGACTGACAACCAGCGCATGATGCGCTGGATCGTCGATGGCTGGGTCACGAAAATGCCGACCTTCATCAGCAAAGCCGGGCTGGGCGCGATGACATGGTTGGATTGCGACAGTGTGGAAAAGCGCCCCGGTGATCTGAAATCCCGGTACTCTGAAACTCTGCGTGGCTCAGGCGTGATGGTCGAGATGATCTGGCAGGATATGGGTCCGCCTTTGCCTGTTGAAGTAACCAAGGAAAACTCGGCCACCAAGGCGCACGAGATGTATTCGGTATTCCTGGAAGCAAAAACGGCGCAGGTCGTTATCAACGGAACGCCGCTGCCCGGTCAGGTCGCCAGCCGCCAATTCTTTGGCCGCACCATGTCGACGGCCTTTTTGGCCTTTTCCGAGACCTGGGTGACCCCGCAGGAGGATTTGTGATGCCTTTGAATGAACCGATCACCCCAGGCACCGTTGACTGGACCGGTGAAAACCCGGGCATACTGCTAAAAGACGATGACAACAATTTCTCGGCCATGGCGCTGTTCTTTCGTGTGGCCTGGTCGCCGGTAGGTCAAGGTCAGTTATTGCTGCTCTACGGTACGCCAGGTCTGGTTGAGGGATCGGCCGAGGCACCGAATGTTATCCTCAGCGACAATCCCGAGCTAACGGAGTTCCTGAAAAACAATTTCATCAGCAAGCTGGCTGCCTTCGCCAATGCGCCTGCCTTCGCCACCCTGCCTGAGATTGGCGCGCAGGTCGTGCGCTCGACCGGTGATCCGATGAGCCATCGCTATACCGAGACTATCGTGGGCGAGAACCTGACCGTCGAGTTGGTCTGGGAAGGGTTCGAACCACCCCGCGCGCTGGAGTTGTCCCCGCATGAAGTCGCGTCCGGCGAGCAGAACATGTTCTCGCTTCTGGTGTCTGCGCATTCGGCGCAGATCATCGTCAACGGTCATGCGTTGCCGGGCAAGCTGGGCACACGTGTGCAGGCCGGGTACGAGACGACGACGGCATTCCTATATTTCTCGGAAACATGGATCATCCCACCGGAGGATGCGTGATGCTGCATCCGGCAGATCAACTGGCCTTTGACCGGGCCATGGTGACACAGCCGGTCTGGAACCGCTTCAACACGGCATCCGAGGCGTTGGGGCTGGACGAAAACGTTCTTTTGCATGCCGGTCCTGCCTTTGGCAGCCCAGATCAGATCACTATCCCAATCATGAATTCCGCCTGCGTCGCCGCTGTCTGGCAAGGTTTGGCGAAGGATTTTGATCAGTCCGAGGCGATGATCAGCACCGGTGAGATTGTGCTGAAGCCCGCGCAAGACCATGACGTCGTGACGCCTCTGGCCGCCGTGGTTTCGGCGGATATGCCTTTGCACACGGTTTATGACGCATGGCGGGGGCAGCAGCGGGTATATGCGCCGATCAACGCGGGCAGTCGCCCCGCGATGCGGCTGGGCCTGCGGTCCGAGGCAGTACTGGAGCATATCCGATGGCTCAACACGCGGTTTCTGGATGTGCTGGAGAAAGGGGTCGCTGAAGGGATCGCTCTGGTCCCGCTGGCCGTGATCGGCCTGATGGGCGGGGATGATTGCCACGGGCGCACGCCGGTGGCAGCGAAGGCATTGATTGCGGAACTCAAGGACCGAACACCCAGAGGGATCACGGATGACAATGCACTGGCCTTCATGGACAGCTCGCCCTCTCTTTTTCTGAACCTGTGGATGGCCGCCACGAAGTGCATGATGAAGCTGGCCGAAGGGATTGACGGGTCCAGCTTCATTACCGCTGCCGGGGGCAATGGTTGCGACGTTGGCATTCAGGTGTCCGGCCTTCCAAACCAGTGGTTCACGGTTCCGGCCAGCCCGCCGAAAGGCGCGTTTGACGTGGATTTGCCCGAGGACCGGGCCTTGGGCGCCATTGGCGACAGCGCCGTGGTCGAAGCATTTGGCCTCGGCGCGATGGCAATCGAGCTAAGCCCTGGACAAAAGAAAGGCCTGGGGGCTTTTTTGCCCGAAGACGCGCAGGCGCGCATGTCAGGCATGTCGGTTGGGACACACCCCTATTTTCGGGCGTTGGATGTAAAACTCGGCAGCACGGCACGCGGTGCCGCCACGCAGGGTTCAGGGCCCGTAATCGGCTTAGGCATTCTTGACCGACTAGGCGAGGCCGGGCGATTGGGTGGCGGCATCTACGACATGCCCGTCACACCTTTTGCCGCAGCCTTGAAAGCGTTGGAGGCATGATCGGGCTGAACCAACACTCTGCCCATGCGCTTGCTGCAATGATCCGGAACAGCGAAGTCAAGCCGTCCGAAGTGATGTCCGCACATCTGGCCCGGATTCAAGATCGTGAACCTGTCATCGGGGCTTTCCAGACCCTGGATGCAGCGCGCGCCATGGAGCGGGCGTATGCCGCCGATGCTCTCCCCGTTGGCGGGCCGCTCCATGGCGTGCCTTTTGTCATCAAGGACATCATCGACACGGATGACATGCCAACCGGATGGGGGACTGACCTGTATGCCGGTCGACAACCGGATCGCAACGCGGCCTGTGTTCAGGCCTTTCTGGACGCAGGCGCTATCCCGATCGGCAAAACCGTCACCACCGAATTTGCCTATTTCAAACCGGGCAAAACCGCCAATCCGGCCAATCCTGCGCACACGCCCGGGGGATCATCATCGGGATCCGCCGCGGCGGTGGCCGATTGCATGGCTCCGCTTGCCTTCGGGTCACAGACCGCAGCATCGCTGATCCGCCCCGCTGCTTATTGCGGTGTTTGCGGGTTTAAACCGACCACCGGTCGCTATGATCTGAAAGGGGTTATGGGATTGTCCCAAAGCCTTGATACGCTTGGCATTCTGGCCCGCGACCCCCGCGATCTGGCCCTGTCTGACGCGGTGTTACGCGGTGTCGATCTGCCCCCGCCCCCCACGTTCGACGAGACCCTGCCACGGATCAGCCTGATGCGCGGGCCGTACTGGCAGGACGGCTCAGTCGAGATGCGGGATACCTGCACCCGCGCGCTCGCCGTCCTTGCCGCCACAGGCGCTGACATCGGAGAAATCGCCCATCCACCCTTTTTCTGTGACCTCACACAGGCGCAAATTGCCGTTATGGGGTACGAGGCCGCACGGCTGAGAGTGTGGGAAAACGCTCTGGGCGTCCCCACAATCAGCCCACAGTTCCATGAGCTTGTCACTGCAGGGCAGGCGGTTAGCGACACTAAGTACCGCGCCGCGCTGGACCTGCGGGACCGCGCGGGCGCGATGCTGGATCAGATGTTTCGCGACATTGACGCGCTTTTGGTTCCTTCCGCGCCAGGGCCGGCTCCGGCGGGGTTGGATGCGACCGGAGATCCCCTGTATTCCCGTATGTGGAACCTGTTGCAGGTGCCGTCGGTAGCCCTGCCCTTCGGGATCGACCAGAATGGGTTGCCGCTTGGTATTCAGCTGATCGGACGAAAACGCGACGATGCCCGCCTGTTGAACATAGCGGCCTGGGTTCATCAACACCTATCGCAGTGACCCTTCACGGTATCAGCGGTAACAGCAAAGCAAGCGATACCGGAATACTGGCCGCAGCAATTAGCGTCTGCAACGTGACAATGGCGGCCATCAGCGGCGCATCACCCCCCAATTGCTTGGCCAGCGTGTAGGACGACGCACCTGTCGGCACGACGGAATAGACAACGGCGATTTGCAAAACATCGCGCGGCAAACCGGCCAGCAAGCCAATCACGAGCACCACCACAGGGAATACCACCATCTTGCCCGCAAAGGCTAAGACCAAAGGCAACGTACTGGCCGCCATGGCGCGGACCCTCAGGTTGGCCCCAACCGCCAGCAGTGTAATCGGCAAAGCCCCTGCCCCCAGAACATCTGTCACATCATGAACAACAGCGATCCTGTTCCCGATCAACTGGTTCGCGCAAATCGCCAGAAAAATCGAGATTACGTAAGGATTGCGCGCCAGTTCCCGCAGGATAGCGATGGGCAGGCTGTTGGCGCGGTCGCTTTTTAGCGCGCCGACCATCAAGACGACCATCACGATATTGGTGGTGGGCACCAATATCGCAGTCGCAAGAATAGCAATGTCCAGCGCCGCTGGCCCGTACAAGTTTGCCGCGAGCGCAAGACCGATGAAAGAATTGTGCCGAGCGCTCCCCTGCAGGATTGAGGTCGCCTGCGGCGACGCAAATCCCAGCAGGCGGGCGGTAACAATTGCAAACAAAAGTGCGGCGACAAACCCGCCAAGAATTGCCAGTGAGTAAAGACCCAACGCCGACTTGTCCAAAGGAGACAAGGAAATCTTGCTGAACAAAAGGCACGGCATCAGGACCCAATAGACAAGCTTGTCGTTCAGGTTCCAGAAATCAGTGCTGGGAATGCCACCTTTGCGCAGGGCCAGACCCAGCGCGATGATCAGGAAGATCGGCAGGATAGAGGTCAACGTCATTAGCATTGCAGCATCTCTTTAGCCCCGATGGTTGCCGATCTGCTGTGCCGTGGCGCGTGTGTCGGGTCAAGCCATTGCCCGCGCCAGATAGTCGTCGATCATGTCTGCAAAACTCTGTTCAACGCCAAACTCGAACCCGTCCTGATACCGCATCACCAACGCCTTGAGGCCAAAGACCTCGGTATAGGTCACCGCGGCTGGCCCGAACACGCTGTCATGCAAATCCAGCGGGCAGGCAATCGCCATGATTTCAGCAGCATCTGGGCCGGTCACACGGAAGAAAGTCATCGTGTCTGAAAACCGTACTATACTGATATCCGCAGGACAATCTGTGGGTTTCAGTTGCTCATCCAGCGCCTCTTCCCGCACCAGCGGTGCGCGAGCTATCCAATGATCGCGACCGATGAAGAACAATTCCGTGCCGTCCTTTTCGGTGCGATGATTGGGGCGGTCTGGAAAACCTGGCAAGGCTTCGCCAACCCAAGCCCCAACTACCTCGGCATCCCCTTTAAGGTCGAACAACGCGGTCAGCCCGCAGCGTTGAACCGTGACATCATAGCTCATCTCAGGACCTCAGCAGCTTGCCTTCAGGATCATGGAACACCGGTTTTGTCACCGTAACCGGGATCACATCATCCTTCAGCCGGACATGGGCGGTTTCACCCTGACGCGCATGGCCGTTTTCCAACAAGGCCAGTCCGACCCAGCGATTGCTCACTACGCTCCAGACACAGGCGGTGACCAGCCCATCGGTCGCCTCTTTCCGGCCTCCGGGCGTCAGGGGCGCACCTTCGGGGATTTGCCGGTTGGGATCTTCAGGCAGGATACCCACCAGCTCGCGCCGAGAAGCCTCGCGCGACCGGCGAAGCGCGATCGACCGCTTGCCCAGGTAATCGGGCTTTTTCTTCGACATCGCCCAGCCCATGCCCAGATCAAAGGCGTCGACGGTTCCGTCAACCTCGTGCCCTAATGACAGGAACCCTTTTTCAACCCGCAGCACGTGGCTGGATTCGGAACCGACTGGCAGGATACCAAATGGTGCGCCAGCCTCCATCACATTGTTCCACAGCTCGGCCATATGGCGGGGGGCGACGTTGACTTCATAGGACAGTTCTCCGGTAAAGCTGACACGCACGACCCGCGCTGGCAGACCGGCGACAGTGCCATCGCGGAAGGACATGAACGGGAACGCCTCGGGCGAGAGGTCGATGTCGGTGCCAAGCGCCTGCATCACCTCACGCGCTTTGGGGCCGCAGATGGTGGCGTTGTTCCACTGGCTTGTGACCGTGGTGATCATCACCTGCCAGTCGGGAAACTCGGTCTGCAGCAGCTTTTTCATATGCCGGTTCACCGCATCCGCATGGCCAGTCGATGTTGAGACCAGCCAGCGGTGTTCATCCAGCCGGAAGACGACGCCATCGTCAAGGATCAGCCCATCTTCGGACAGCATCAAACCGTACCGCCCATCACCCGGCTTCAGGCTGGACATGATGTTGGAATAGATGAAATCGAGAAACTTTGGAACGTCGCTCCCTTTCAGCTCGAACGTCCCAAGCGGAGAGCCATCATAGACCCCGACGCCTTCCCGCACCGCGCGACATTCGCGGTTCACGGCCTCTTGCAGGCCTTCACCTGGTTTCGGGAAGTATCCTGGACGCCGCCAGCGGGCACCGGCCTCATACATCACTGCGCCATTGTCCTTGTTCCACTGGGTCACAGGAGTATGGCGATAGGGGAACAACCCCCACCCTTCGCGCAATCCGCCAATGGAACCGAAAGAGACCGGCGTGTAGGGCGATCGGAAGGTGGTTGTGCCAACCTCTTGCAGAGGCAGACCCTTTTCCATCGCGACAGTGCCGATAATATTGATGTTACCGGTCTTGCCTTGATCAATGCCCATGCCACCGGTGGTGTAACGTTTGACATGCTCGACATTGTCATAGCCTTCACGCAAGGCCAGATGCACATCACTGACGGCCACATCGTTCTGAACATCCAAAAAGGCTTTGCCGCGCTGCCCCGGAACATCAACCCGCCAGAGCGGTTCAATCGCGTAGGGCAGATCTTCACCACCCTCAACAATCCGGTCTAGCGTCAAATCACCTGCCGCCGCGCCCACGGCCCGGCACGCTTGCACGGCTTGATCGGGGCAAAATGCGGCAAGATCCTCGTCAAATCGCAACGTGCTGCGGGACTGAGACCACAGGTGCACCGTTGGGTTCCACCCCCCAGAGCAAGCCAGCAAGTCGCAGTCGATCCATATCCCTGAACCGCCGGATTTCGGCACAGCCTTTACAGCGCGGACACTCTTGTGCCCTCGAACCGCGCAAACGACAGTTCCAGCATGCACCGTTATCCCGGAGACCAGATCCAGCGCCGCCTGCGGCACCGTGTTGCGACTGTCTAGGATGGCAGTAACTATAGCGCCTGCCGCAGATAAATCAGCGGCCACTGCATAGGCGCTGTTGTTGTTGGTAAACAGAACCGCGCACTGTCCGGGCGTCACACCCCAGCGGTTCACATATGCCTGCACCGAAGAGGCCAGCATTACGCCGGGGCGGTCATTGTCGCTGAACACCAACGCACGTTCCGTAGCGCCGGTTGCGATCACAACTTCCCCCGCACGAACGCGCCAGCTGCGTTCAAGGATCGAATCCTGCTTGGGGCTGCGCTCATTGACAATCATCAGATTGTGCTCGCGATAAGCCCAGACGGTTGCGTTTTGCAGATGGGTTACGTTCTCCATTCCGGCCAGCTCGATCACCGCATCGGCCACCCAGTTCATTGCCGGACGACCGCCAATTCTCAGATTCCGATTGAGCAGGCTGCCGCCCGCGTCGGTTCCTTCATCGGCCAGAAACACGCGCTTGCCCGCACGGCCTGCTTCAAGCGCGGCCTGCAATCCGGCAGGACCGGTCCCGGCTATCAGCACGTCAGCATGGGCATGACGTGCTTCGAAGTGACCCGTTGACGGAGGGTTGGACGGAGCGGCGGCCAGACCTGCGGCCTTGCGGATCGACGGTTCAAACAAGTGCCAGTTGGGCCATTTGAATGTCTTGTAATAAAATCCGGCAGGGATGAAGCGCGTGAACAACTGGTTGATACCGCCCAAATCGAACTCGGGCGAGGGCCAGCAATTGACCGACCGTGCGCTCAGGCCATCGCGTAAAGGGACGGTGGTCGCAGGGCGGTTGCCCGAGGCATCTTCGCCCTCCAGCTCCACCAACGTTGACGGTTCTTCCGGGCCGTGGCCCATGATCCCGCGCGGGCGGTGATATTTGAAACTGCGGGCCGTGACGCTCACGCCACTTGCTAGCAAGGCTGAGGCCAATGTATCGCCTTCGAACCCCTCAAAAGATTTGCCGTTGAACGTGAATCGCACGGGGCGGTTTCGATCGATACGCCCGCCCGAGGCGCGGCGATTATTCTGTGCCATCGGGCGCCTCCACAATGTCATGGGTCCGGGTGTCACGCCAGATCGTGAACCATTCACCACATCCGCGCGCGTGCCACCACTTTTCCTGAACCGGACCCAAGGGGTTTGGTGTCACGGTCAGGTATTCGACCCATTCCTCATCGGTGGCGGCGTTGGGGTCCGGGCGGTCGGCCCCAACCGGGCCGCCATGGATAAATTCGCTTTCGTTGCGCTTGCCACAGAACGGGCAGGTTATCAGCAACATGTCCTGTCCTTTCCTATCGCGCAGTTGTGGTTCCGGCTTCCATCACGAAGTCTAGATGCCGGAACCGGTCGAGCGTGAAGGGCGCCATCAGCGGATGCGGCGCGCCCTTTGCCACCAGATGCGCTAGTGTCAGCCCGCCCGCAGGAATCGCCTTGTATCCGCCCCACCAACCTGCGGTGACAAAAAGGCCCGGAACCTCGGTCTGGTCCATGATAGGCGAGGCATCATGGGTAATATCCAGATGCCCACCCCATTGCCGCATCAGCTTGAGTTTCTTGAAACTGGGAAACAAAGACAGCATTGCAGTCACTGTGTCCTCGAAAACATGCTGCTTGATGTCCCGACGGAAGCTTTGCCCCAGATCGGGTGCACCGCCGATCACCATCTCGCCCTTGTCGGACTGGCTGAAATAGAACCCGCTGTCGGGGCAGTTCACGATGACATCAACCAGAGGTTTCACCGGTTCGGACACAAAAGCCGTCAGGTTCATCGTGCGCAGCGGCAGTTTCAACCCTGCGGTTTCGGTCAGAGTTGTCGTATGGCCCGAAACGGCAACCACCACCTTCTTTGCCTTCACAACCCCGCGATTGGTTTCGACGCCTTCAATCGATCCGTCTGCTCCGCGTATTAGGGACTGAACCGCCGTCTGCTGATGAATTTCGGCCCCGCGCGCGTCAGCCGCGCGGGCATAGCCCCAGGCCACGGCATCATGCCGGTTCACGCCCGCGTCCGTATGCACCATGCCGCAGATGACCGGCAGGCGCGCACCCGGCCCGCCTCCTGTCAGCGCAGGAATACGACGCCTCAACTCCTCGGTCGTGATCTGTTCGTAGGTCGAGCCATATATGTCCATCGTCAACTGCCGCCTGCGCAACTCACGCAGTTTAGGCCAAGTCTGCACCACGTCCACCATGGTGCGTTTCGAGTGCATCATGTTGAAGTTCAGCTCATCCGTAAGCCCTTCGTACATGGCGACGGATTTGACGTAAAACGGGATCGACTCGTCCCGCATATAATTCGAGCGGATCGTGACGGTGTTTCGGGCAATATTTCCGCCACCCAGCCAGCCGCGTTCAAGCACAGCTACATTTGTGATGCCAAATTCCTTGGCCAGATAATAGGCAGTTGCCAGCCCGTGGCCGCCAGCCCCGATCACGACCACATCGTAGCTGTTTTTCAATGGCGGGCTGCGCCATGCCCGAGGCCAGTTGCGGTGACCTGACAGCGCATTTCGAGCAAGTGAGAACACGGAGTAATTTTGCATGGTGGTAATAATGTTTATCATTAAGCATTTTTCGTCAATGCTTTTTTGCCCGCCTGCTTCCAAGAGCTCGACAAACTCCGCCCTATGCGGTTCCGAATTTTTCGATTAAGCTAATGTCATGAGTTTTCGCGTAGCGCAGTTCCATCAACGCCTTGCCGGTAAATGGTCGGCGCGCTCGTTATGGCCCTGTTTCATCATCAACTGCCGCAGCTCACCAACCCTGTAATGCCAGATAAACCGGGTGCAATGCGCCTGCTGTTTGCAACCGCCTCAGAAAAAGAGGCGCAGGATATGGACGTTACATGACACAGAAATCAGACCTTAATACCCTTCAACAGGCCTATGCGCGCGACGGAGTTGTGCTGTTGAAACAGGTATTGTCGCAGGACTGGCTAAACAGATTGCGCCGGGCTGTTGACGATGAAACCGCCAAGGGCGACCGCTATTTTGCCTATAAGAACATGCGTGAGCATCCGGGTGTGTTTCAAGACTACTGCCTGACCTCGGACGTTGGCCAACGCGTGGCCGAGGTGGCGGGCAGCCCCTGGACCTCGCTAATCTACGACCAGATATTTGCCAAAGATCCGGGGACAAAAACCCAGACGGGCTGGCACACCGATCAACCCTATTGGCCAGTGGCCGGACCAATCATGACCATGTGGATAGCTCTTGATCCGGTCGACCCGGACAATGGCGCGCTGGAGTTCGTTCGTGGATCACACGCTTGGGGTGCCAAGTACCGGCCTTTCAAAACCGACCAGCTTGGGGCGTTCCTGCACTATCTTGAGGAAGACAACCCCGACTATATCGACATGCCTGATTTCGAGGCCAACCGCGCCGCCTACGACATCTTTCACTATCCAAAGATGGAGCCCGGCGACGCGCTGGCCTTTGACGGCATGATCGTGCATTCGGCGATGGGAAACCGAACCTCAACCCGGCGTAGGCGTGGTTATGCCATCCGCTGCGCGGTGGACGGCGCGACCTATCAGCCGCGTGATGCCGTCACCGAATGGCTGCATGATGACAACCTGCGCCCCGGCGCGCCCTTCGCGGGTGGTCGGTTTCCCGTGATCTACAGGGCTGCATAGCCTCTGGTCGTGCCGTCGATAACTTGACGTTGTGCCGTTGACGTCGCAGGGTTGGGCCATGACCATCATGACCCAACCTTTTGGATGCTATTACAACGCCACATAGATGGCGCGGTCCGTGATGTTCAGTCAGAAGGTGCCGCCACAGTGCGGCTTTTTTTTCATCTCGCTTCTGTGGCAGAGAAACAGGAGGCAAAGATGAAACCCACCAATCTCAACCCAAAGGTACATATCCGGGGTGTGGAGCCCGATGACATGCCTTTTCTGCTGTCAATGATCCGCGCTCTGGCCGCACATCACGATGATGTCCCAAACATCAACGCCGCAGTGTTGGAGCGGGATGTGTTCGGCAATCCGCCATGGGTCTATATGCTGGTTGCCGAAACGAAGGGCGAGGTCATCGGATATGTCGCCCTGAGCCCGCTCACACAGTTACAGCTAGGCCGTCGCGGCATCGACATGCACCACCTCTTTGTTGGACGAACGTATCGCGGTATGGGTGTCGGGCGGCAACTTATCGAAAGCGCAAAACAAAAGGCGCGTGCGTTGTCCTGCTCTTACATGACGGTCGGCACCCACCCCGAAAATTCAGAAGCCCAAGCCGCCTACCTGGCCTGCGGGTTCGAGCGACGGGACGCAGTGCATCCCCGGTTTTACTTCCCCCTCGATACCTAGTGGGCTTCAGAACCGGCCACCAAATCTTACACCCGATCAACTATGTTGATCGGGATAGCCTCAGCCTCAATCGCGCGGTCCAGAGCTTTGCGGAACAGTTTGGCCCCTGCGTCCAATCCAAGATCAATGTGTGGCGACTTGGCGTTTTTCATGCCCAAGTGAACCTTCTCCAAAACCTCCTTATCCTCAAGAAACGCCATCCGCGCGCCATCATTCATAAATTCGGACACCTCGGCGTTATCGGGATCGGAATTGCGGTGCTGGAACCAAAAATACCGGGTCCGATCCTCATTTATCGGGGTCATGAAGTTGTAAGAGATGTTGATGAAGGTCTCGGCAACGGGCGGTTTGTCATAGCCGCCAGTCCCGACAGGCGTGTAGATGGATTTGTTCAGCCCGATCGCGGGCATGCACATCTCATAATGTTGCAGCCGGTCGCAATCCCCGTCAAAGGCCACCAGTTTCGCGTAGTAAGGCGATGGCGGCTTGTTCTCGATCCAGCGCGAAACGATTACGCCTCGATCTGTTCTATTCACATCCAACGGCTCTTCATCCGTGCCTGCACCTGCAAAGGACGACACATGAACCCAGGCCACATGGCTGGGGTCCAACAGGTTGTCGCAGACCCACAGGTAATGGCAATCAATGTCCATCACCCCGCCATCGGTTTTTCCCCAGCTTGGATCATCGAAATTATCAATCGGGAATATTTTGTCAGGATCGGCCAGCTCCGGGTCGCCCATCCAGATCCATAGAAACCGATAGCGATCCACCACCGGGTAGGATCTAACAACCGCCCGACGCGGGGTCATGCCACGCTGGGTCGGGCTATCAGTGCATTTACCCGAGCAGTCGAATTTCAAACCGTGATAGCCGCATTCCACAACATCACCGATCAGGTTGCCATTGGACAGCGGCAACTTGCGATGCGGGCAGGCATCCTCAAGCGCGACGGGGGTGCCGTCCTTCTGTCGATAGAACACAATGTTTTCACCCAGAAAGGTCTCGGCCTTCAGGTCGCGCCCGATATCCTTGCTCCAGGCGGCGACATACCAGCAGTTTCTCAGAAACATGGACGGGCTCTCCTGTTGGTCAGATTGCTTGCGCCAGTATGGGCGGATGCCCCTCCTCGTGCCATGCCGGAATGGTAATGGCTTATATAAGTCTGGCTAATTTCAAACATCCGCCGGGGCGGGGATTGCCGGCTGCTCTGCGACCTCAGCGTGAATCCAATTCAGGAATTCGGCCACTTTCGAACTGTCCTTGGCCTCTTGCGAGCGCACCAGCCAATAGGACAGGGGCGATTGCGTCATCTCGGCAAAGGGACGGATCAGGCGGCCATCCGCCAGCATATCAATGACCAACGGCTCGCGTCCCAAGGCCACGCCCAAGGCTTCGATAGCCGCCTGAACGACCATGTTCGACTGCCCCAGCCGCCGGGTGCGCATCGCGGCCGGCAGGTTCAGGCCGCATTGTCGCGCCCAAAATTCCCATGTCGGGCTGGCCGCTCCGTGATGCAGGTTTTCATCCACCAGCATCGTGTGCCGCGCCAGATCCTCAACCCGGTGCAATTCAGGCCGCAGTGAGGGCGCGCAGACCGGGAACAAACGCTCGGTCATCAGCAAATCTACCTGAAAACCGGGGTAATCGCCCAAGCCATAGCGAATCCCCACATCCGCATCTGCACCGGAAAACGGGTATTGCCCAGTATCTGTCGCAATGGAAATCGACAGGTCAGGATGCGCCAGGTCGAAGCGCAAAAGCCGCGGAAACAGCCAATTGAAGGCAAAGCCCGGAAGGCAGGAAATCACGATGGTCCGGTCGCTGCGCGTCTTGTCCCGAAGCTGCATACACACATCCGAGATACGCCCCAGCCCCTCTGAGATCGCATGTGCCAGTTGCTCGCCTTCGCGGGTCGGGCGTGACTGGCGTGCGCCGCGCACCAACAGGTCGCGCCCCAGCCATTCTTCCAACGAGCGGACATGCTGACTGACGGCGCTTTGGCTGACGCCTAACTCTGCCGCGGCAGAGGAAAAACCCGAATGCCGCACCACCGCCTCGAAGGCGCGCAGAGCGGAATAGGGCAGGTTCAGGATCATATTAGCTACTCTAATGCCAACCATTATTACATTCAAATGGATTAGGCGAACCAATCCGGCCTAACCTATGGTGACCGGAACCCGCAGGAGACGGCTATGTCGGACATCACCCCCGAGCGTGGCGCGCGCAATCTGTTGTCGAACTGTGCTCGTGCAGCGGCAGGAGACCGGCTGCTGATCGCCTACGAGTCTCCCGAGTTCGGATATTTCGATGCCGACAGTGTTGAGATCGTGTCGGGCGCCGCCCGCGCGATGGGCCTGTCGGTAGATGCTGTGGATGTGGGGTTCAACCCAGGCAATCCACATCTGACCTCAGATCTTCTGGCCCGATTCCAAGCAGCCGATATTATCCTGTTTCTGGCGCGCCTTGGGGATCAGCTGCGGTTTTCGGACATGCCGCAGGGAAAGAAGATCATCGTCAGCTTTGCCCTCAGCCGAGAGCTGTTTGGATCAGGCTTTTCCAACGGCCATCACGACGCGTTCATGGAGCTTAAAACCGCGGTCAATTCAGTGCTGAACATAGCGCAGGATGTGCGCTTTACCTGCCCACTTGGCACGGATGTAAGGGGGCGGCCAGAGATGAACCTGGATCCGTCCGGCGACACCTCAATCCTGCGTTTCCCTATGTCCGTCTTCACTCCGGTTCCGGCCCACAGCTTTTCCGGCCGGGTGGCACTGATGTTCCTGACCGGCACGGGGTCGAAATACTATGATGAATATACAATCGAATTCGACCGACCGGTGTTTGCCAAACTTGACAAGGGCCGCCTGACAGGGTTCGACGGCAACCCCAATGATGCCGCCCGGGCCGAAGCACATTATGACCGGGTCGCCGGGCAGTTCGATATCGACCGCAATTTCGTGCACTCATGGCACGCAGGTATTCATCCCGGCTGTGGCTATCCCTGGGACATGCGCGACAATTACGAACGATGGGGGGGCGCAGCCTTTGGCAACCCGCGCATCCTGCATTTCCACACCTGCGGAGCTTACGCGCCGGGTGAGATTAGTTGGAACGTGTTCGACCCGACCATCGTGATAGACGGCGTGACCTTTTGGGAACACGGTGTTTTCCACGCCGACCGGTTGCCCGGCGGGGCGCAGATTCTTAGCCACTATCCTTGCGCCGCCGGGCTGTTTGCCCGTCCCGAAACGGATATCGGTTTGCGCGATGCAGGTTGACTTTCAGGCTTGATTGATCGTCCCGCCTCGCGATAGGCTTTTGGCAATAGGACCCGGCAGAAAGGGCCCTATGGTGCGGAGCACTCCCGTCTCCGGTGCCGGATCACACGATGAGGGCGAAGCCCCTGCTCCGGCAAAAATTGTGGAACTCACATGTCACAAGCAATCGTAACGCCTCTGACTCAGGCTTTGGCTGAAGGCAAGCTAACGCGTGAAGAACTAAAGGGATTTATGCAGCGATCAAACGGCCCCGGCCTGCGCCATCTAGCGCTTTGGATACTGGTGCTGGCCTGCACAACCACTCTTGTCACTTTGGCTTGGAACAGTTGGCTGGTCTGGCCCGCCATGTTCCTGCAAGGCATCGTACTAGTGCACCACTTTTCGCTACAGCATGAATGTGTGCACTACACTGTCTTTCGTACGCGGTGGCTGAATGATCTGGTCGGCCAGATTTGCGGGCTGATTATCGTACTGCCACATCGGTTTTTTCGCTACGAGCATTGCGATCACCACACCTATACGCAACTGACCGGCGAGGACCCCGAGCTTATCCCGCTACCCAAAACCATTGGCCAATACCTTCTGTACCTGTCCGCCCTGCCCTATTGGCGCGGTAAGTTCACCGAGTTGTTCCGCCACGCCGCCGGACGCCTCAGCGAAACTGAGCTGCGGTTCATCCCGAAGGTCGAACATCAGGCTGTGTATCGTGATGCCCGCCGCATGCTGATCATCTATGCGGCCGTCTTTCTGGGCATGGCTATCACCGGCTGGTGGGGCCTGATCTGGTACTGGGTCATTCCACTGTTTCTGGGTGAGCCGGTGATGCGCTTTATCCGAATGACGGAACATGTCGGTCGCCCGACCGTGACTCAAATGTCCGAAAACACACGTACAAATCTGGTTTCCGCGCCATGGTCGTTTCTGTGCTGGAACATGAACTACCATGCCGAGCACCACTATGTGGCCTCGGTTCCTTTCCACGCCTTACCCCGCCTGCATGAAAAGCTGAAAGACCACATTCATGTTGAGCCCGGAGGGTATCTGGCCGCACATCACGAAATCCTGCGGCAGATCCGGCAAAAGGCAGGGGCGTGATCCATGGCGGATGAAAAACCCTGGAAAGATGTTATCGAAACAGATCGGTTGGAGAAAAACTGGGTCACGCGGGTCGAAGTGGGCACGCGTTTGATTGCGGTTTACGACACACCCACCGGAGTTTTTGCTTCACTGGCTCTGTGCAATCACGGCGGCGCTGATCTATGTGACGGGTATTTTGATGGACATGTCATCGAGTGCCCCTTGCATCAGGGCGCGTTTGATGTGCGGGACGGCCACCCCGTGTCGGCTCCTGCCACGCGGCGGATGAAGGTGTTCGAAACGCGGGTTGAAAACGGCATGGTGCAAATCAAGGTATAGACTTGGCCAGCGTTAGACCGGTGCCGGTAACCCCGGCATCGGCACATAACCCGGCAAAGCCTCGATCCGTGCTATCCATGCGCGTATCGCAGCGTATTCTGTCAGTGAAAGCCCACCCTGATAGGACAGCGCCGTATAGGGATAACAAGCCAGATCCGCCAGTGTCAGCCGATCACCGACCAGCCAGTTTTGCCCGGACAAGGTGTGTTCCATAGTTTCCAGAGATATCCGGCCCAGTGCCTGTGGCCCCTCAAGTCGATGTCGCGCTCGAACAACACGATTGCCCGGGCCGTTGCGATCCCGTGAAAAATCTCATTCACCGAGAAAAACAATCACTGTTGATTCTCGCCGTTTTTCTCGGCGGATGCGGGCGTCCAAACGGGTGAGCCATATTTTTGCGCCAGGTACACCATGATCGCGGTGCTGTCGCGTAGGACAAAACCATCATCATCCAGAACAGGCACCTTGTTCAGTGGATTGATCTGCAGGAACTCAACTTGTCTTTGATCCCCTTTCAGCAAATCCACATCGACGATCTGGTACTCTATTCTAAGCATGGACAGAAGCATGCGTATCTTGTGGCAGCTCCCCGATAGCCGAAAGTCATAAAGCTTTATCATCAGGGCGGTTGCCTTAGCGCTTGTCCGAGCGTTTCTCCAACCGCGCGAACAATCGACTGAGCCCAAAACAGACAACAAAGTAGAAGGCGGCCGTGGTGATCCAAGCCTCAAAGATCATGCGGGACGAGGCCACAAGCTCAACCGTTTTGTAGGTCAGTTCCTGTACCGAGATCAGCGACAGGATCGAACTGTCTTTGATCAGCGAGATAAACTGGTTCGCCAACGGCGGCACCACTTTCTTCATCGCCTGTGGCAGAACCACATAACGCAATTCTTGAATGCGGCTCATGCCGATAGACCGCGCCGCCTCACGCTGACCTTTGGGGATCGACTGGATACCGGCGCGGACGATTTCACCAACAAAGGCGCTTTCGAACAGAGCCAGAACAATTACGCCCGACACCAGTGAGGGGAAGCGGCGCATGTCGCCGAAGAAGAACTCCCAGATTTGATTGTCGTCCTGCCGCGCAATCGCACGGGACCAGCGATCTAGGCTCAGCGCATCGATCAGCTGTTGCGAAAGGAAGAAAAAGAAGATGAAGACAACAACGACTGGGGGGACGTTGCGTAAAAACTCAAGATACGTGCGGGCCAGCATTCGGATCGTAAGATTTCCGGAACACCGCGCCACGCCCAGAATGGTGCCCAGGATCAGGGCAAGAATACCGGAATAAAAGCTTATACGGATCGTCGCCACAAGGCCCTGCAACAGCAGGTTGGCGAAGTATTCCTCGCGCCCCGAATGCCAGCCGACAACATAGCCCGGGATCAGTTCCCACCGCCATTTGTAGTTCAGCGTGCCTTCGATCGACAGCCAGATATACCCGAAAAAAGCGATCAGAGCCACCACGATCAGATAATCTGGCCATCTCAGTTTCTTCAGGAAATCTTGCACCGGGATTGCTCCGCCTCAGGGTCGGGGGCGGCAATGCCGCCGCCCTTTGATTTAGTCACTGAGCAACCTGATCGGCCCACTCTTCTGTTGCGAACCAATAGTTGTGACGCTCTTCCAACCAACCCGAACGCCATTGCTGAGCAATCCAATTGTTGAAGAAGTTCAATGCATCCGGATCACCTTTGCGCATAGCAAAGGCTTCGCCGCGCGGATCAAACAGATCACCTTCCATCACGCGCAGAGTTTCAGGATTACGCCCTGCTTCCCGGTTGGGGGTAGGCTGTGAAGCCATTGTTGCGTGTGCATTTCCGTTAAGAACTTCTTGCGTCGACGCACCATCTTCATCAAATAGCAACAAGTTTGCCTCGGGGAAGTTTTCCGCGATCACAACAGCGGGCGTTGCACCGCGACGGGCCGCGAATGTCACGTCTGCAGAATTCAGATCAGCCTGAGTCATTCCATCTGTCAGTTCCTTATTTACCAAGATGGCCAGACCGGAAAAAGCATATGGATCGGTAAAGTTGACAGTCAGGTTCCGCTGCGGCGTCACAGACATGCCCGAGATGATCACGTCGAAATTGCCCGAAACCAGCGCCGGAATGATACCGTCCCATGCGGTGGGAACAAATTCAACTTCGACCCCCATGTCTTCGGCCAGCTTGCGACCGACATCCAGTTCGAAACCGATCAGGTCACCGTTCTTGTCGCGCATCGACCACGGTACGAATAGCGACAGCCCAATGCGGATCACTCCATCCTGCTTGATGGTTTCAATCACACTTTCGCTGGACAGGTTCTGCGTTGTGCTTTGCGCCCAACCTGATGTGGCGACGCCTGTTGCAACGACCGCGCTCAGCGCCGCCCCCAACATTCTGCGAGAAAGCTTCATCTTGGTTCTCCTTGTTGTCCGACATAGTTTTCAGTTTTATTGGTCGACGGCATATTTCTTCTCCAGATGGGTTACGCCGATCGACAGGATCAGGGTCACCACCAGATAGACCAGTGCAATGGTGAACCAGATTTCGAAACTCATGTAGGTATCGGATATGATGTTGCGTCCAAACGTGGTCAGTTCAGCCACCGCGATCACGCTTACAATCGCTGAGGATTTGATCAGGTGAACTATCTCACCGGTCATCGGTGGCAGCATGAACCGTACTGATTGCGGCAGAATGATATAGCGATAGGTCTGATACGGTGTCATCCCGATCGAATTTGCCGCCTCCCACTGACCCGTGGGAATTGCGTTGATACCAGCGCGGAAAATCTCGGAAATCAGGGCCGAATGAAAAACGGCAAGCGTCAGGATACTTGCCGTGTACCGGTCAAACCCAAAGATCGGCCCGAGCACATAATAGAAAAGATAAAGCAGAACCAGCAGCGGAATATTGCGGATCAGTTCTAGGTACCCCACGGCAACCGCTGACCCGATGACCAACCCCGATAGCCGCAACAGAGCCACCAAAAGGCCTATCGCCGTTGCCAGAAAAAAGGCGGCCACCGACAGTTGGATAGTGGCTACAAGCCCAATTGGGATTTCACCCCATTCAAACCCGACCTCGGTATTGCGGTACAGGAATTGCGGCACACGATACCATTGCCAGTTATAACCCATACTCTTCGCCCCGGCGTAAGCGCCATAGGCGATTAGACCAACAATAATGGAATAAATGACAACGGATATCAGGACCGAGTCGAAAAACCGCTTGTGAAACGGTGGCTTTGGCAACGGCTGGCCCTTTGGCCCGGATATGCCCAGATCGCTCACGTTCAATGCGCCAGAATCTGATCCAGGAACAAGCGGCACCGTTCGCTGGAAGGGTTGGTAAAGAACTGTTCAGGAGGCGATATCTCGACGATCCGACCCGCCTCCATAAAGACCATCGTGTCTGCGACCTTGCGGGCAAACCCCATTTCGTGGGTAACCACAACCATGGTCATGCCGGTTTTGGCCAACTCGACCATGACGTCCAAAACTTCGTTGATCATTTCCGGATCGAGCGCCGAGGTCGGCTCGTCAAACAGCATGATCCGGGTTTCCATGCACAAAGAACGCGCAATCGCCACGCGCTGTTGTTGCCCACCCGATAGTTGCGCCGGGTATTTTTCTGCCTGTTCCGGGATATGCACACGATCCAGATATTTGCGCGCCGTTTCTTCGGCCTGGGCCTTGGAGATCTTGCGCACTTTCATCGGGCCAATCATGAGGTTTTCAAGAACCGTCAGGTGCGGAAACAGGTTGAACTGCTGGAACACCATGCCAACTTCCTGGCGCAGTTCGCGGATCTCTTTGGCGCCGTCATAGACTTCGATCCCGTCGATGACGAGGCGACCGGAATTGTGCCATTCCAACCCATTGAAGCAGCGGATCAACGTCGACTTACCGGAACCGGACGGACCACAAATCACGACCTTCTCGCCCTGATGCACCGTCAGATCGATATTCTTAAGCGCATGGAACGAACCATAGAATTTGTCCAGATTGGTCACTTCGATCATCGGAGTGGCTTGGTTCATGTTGTGCCTATCTGGGTTCGGGACGCCGTGCCCGGTTGCCTTTTACGGTTTCGCGCGCATCGGTCCCTTTGAAGATACGTCTGGATGCCTGGGCCGATTGTCCCGCGCAGGGCAGTGGACCGATGTAACGGGACTGACGCTGCGATTGAATGGGGCAGCCTTCCAAGGCCAGAAACATCCCAATGTCGTTGCACTCTGATTAATATGGTTGCTTAATATGCAATACTCGTCAATAAAAAACTCAGGGCCCTAGTTTAGACCGCCCGATATTTGTGCCGACGATCAAAGGAGGAACTGAGAATGTCTGCCTGGATCAGGATGATCTCCGACGAAGATGCCGACGCACCGCTGCAAGCCACTCTGGACTTGGCGCGAACGCCGCATGGAACGGTAGACAACGTGATGCGCGTTCACTCTTTGCGGCCCAACACCATGAAAGGGCATGTGATTTTGTACCGGGCCTGTCTGCACGACGAGGTCAACACAGTTCCGATGTGGTTTCAGGAAGTGATCAGCTCTTATGTATCCACGCTCAACACCTGTCCCTACTCTTATGCCAATCACTGGGCCAACGCGCGTCACCTGATCGCCGACGACGCGCGCGCTGACAAGATCGAGGCCGCTCTCACGTCTCACCGCCCGCAGGACGCATTCGAAGGCGCGCATCTGGAAGCGCTAAAATATGCCGAGAAGCTGACAGTCTCGCCAGGCAAGATGGTCGAATCGGATGTTGCCGCCCTCAAAGAGGCGGGATGGACGGATGGAGAAATTCTCGAAATCAACCAAATCGTCGGCTATTTCAACTATGCCAACCGATTGCTGAATGGCCTTGGTGTCACAACTGATGGCGACGTGGTGGGGTATTACGGTAGCGAGTGAAAGGACGGATCATGCAAGGGGACCCTCCGGGCAGACAGATCGACCGCGCCATTGGCGCTTCGCTGAAAGAATTGCGCCAAAGCCGCAAACAATCTGCACGTCGACTTGCCGAGCAATCCGGCATCTCAGCCGCCATGGTCAGCCGTATCGAAAATGGATTGGTTTCCCCGTCAATCGACACACTCGCCGCGCTGGCCGAGGCCCTTGAAGTTCCGATCGTTTCCTTGTTTCGCGAGGCGCGCACCGACCACACCGACTATACCCTTGTGCGTCATGGCGAAGGGCTTAAATCAACCCGCATCTCGGCAGGGCACAGCCACGAATATGTCAATCTGGCGCTGCATTCCCGCAAAGACCTGCGGTTCCAGGCGCGGCGCGTCACATTGCTGCGCGAAGGAGGTCCGCCGCCCACATATGTCGGCCACGGTGTGGTCTTTGTGCAGGCCATCGAAGGTGAGGCCGTATATCGATATGGCGAGGCACGCTTTACGCTGTCAGCAGGTGACTCCATCAGCGTAGATGCCGAGCTCAACCACGGGTTCGAAGAAGTTCTTACTCCCGAATTTGTGTTCCTGACGGTTCAGGCCGAGCGCCCATGAAATTCTGGTGACATGGCACAGGCGATCGACCTTGACCTGACAAAAGGTTCCATTGCGGGGCACTTTCGAACATTGGCAATCCCCGGCGCGTTCGGAATGCTGTTCAGCACGCTCTACAACATTGTCGACATCTTTTTCGCCGGGCTACTGTCTACCAGCGCGCAGGCCGGGCTTGCCCTTGGGTTTCAGGCCTTCTTTATTTCGGTTTCAGTCGGCGTCGGATTGGGAGCCGCGATGAGCGCGCTGGTCGGCAACGCCTTGGGCGCAGGCGACAACCGAACGGCGCGGCGTCTTGCGGCACAGGGAATAGCATACGGGCTCGTTGCGTCTTGCCTGCTGGCCTTGGCCGGGTTGTGGTTCGGTCCTTGGCTCGTAAGGCTGGTCTCTGAACCTGGCGTGTATCGGGATGCCGGATTGCGCTATTTCTACTGGTTGCTTCTAGCAATGCCCGGTTTCCTTCTGGCCCATGGCTGTAACGGTATCCTTCAGGCCCATGGCGATGCAGTTTCCATGCAGCGGGCACTTGTTGTGGCTTTTGCGGCCAACATCATTCTGAATCCGCTTCTGATCTATGGTATCCCCGGCGTGATCCCAGGCATCGGCTTTGACGGTCTGGCGCTCTCCACCGTGATCAGCCAGACCGGTGTGATGGTTTTTCTAGTTCGGCAGGTTCTGCGGCGACGGCGGATGAAACGCATGCGCGCCGCCTATTTCAAACCACGTCTCAAACGGTTTGCCGAGATTTCTCTGCAGGTTCTACCCACGGCTGTATCTTTTTCGGTGATGCTCATTTCGGTCTTTGTAATTCAGTTTGCGCTGAAGCTGTTTGGGGAGCATGCCATTGCAGGCTATGCAATCGCCATCCGCCTTGAACAGGTCTTGTTGCTGCCCATCTTGGGCGTCACTGGGGCGCTGCTGCCGATTGCGTCCCAGAATTTTGGCGCACGTGACAGTCAGAGAGTGCGGGTCTCGCTGTTTTATTGCTGGCGTGTGGGCTGTGTCATGTCCCTGATCGCGATCCCAATCCTTTGGTTCGGAGGCCCTCTGCTCATGCGCCTGTTCACGGACGATCCCGAAGTAACTCGCGTCGGCGTCAGCTACCTGCGCGTCGACAGCTTGATACTGCCCTTCTACATGATGCTGTTTTCGATCAATTCGCTGCTGCAAGCCTTTAAAAAACCAATCTGGACAGTTTGGATCAGCCTTTATCGTCAGGGCTTTGGAGTCGCATTTTTTGTCTGGGTGTTCATTGGCCTTCTGGGGTTCAATGAAATAGGAGTGTGGTTGGGAACTGCAGTTGCTGTTCTGACCGGCTGGGGCATCGCAATGGTCTTGACCGCACGCATCGCGCGGACTGAGATCAATGGATTGTGGATACCCACCTCTTGTTCATGAATATTGGGGTCAGGACTCGTTCTTGCTTCATAGCCAGAATATGACAGTGGCGGCGAGAGCAATGGCGGAGAGGGAGACCTTTGGGCACCTGTCATAGCGGATTGCCACACGCTGCCAATCCTTGAACCTGCCGAACATAATTTCGATCCGATTGCGCCGCTTGTAGCGGCGTTTGTCGTATTTGACGGTGGCCTTGCGTTGCTTCCGACCAAAGATACATGCGCGTATCCCTTTGTCTTTCAGGGCTTCTCCGACCTAATGGGCGTCGTACCCTCGATCTCCGAGCAGCCATTCGGCATTGGGCAGGCTGCTCAAAAGTGCCTTTGCCCCGATGTAATCACTGACCTGCCCGGCGGTAACAAAGAGATTCAAAGGTCGCCCTTTGCTGTCACAGATGGCGTGCAACTTGGTATTCATGCATAAGCGGTGCTTTGGCCCCACCTTCCTTGTGAGCGTGTGATCTGCGAGTCCCTGTGTGATGTAGTTATGCAGGGATTTTCTCCATGGAGCGCTCAACGGAGTTTCTCACGGATATTGATGCGTTTGTTGGGCCTCGGGGCCATCGCCGGTGGCCGGATGCGGTGAAGGCGAGGATTGTGGCCGAGACGCTGGTTGAGGGAGCGACGGTCCGGGATGTTGCAGCGCGGTATGATGTCAGGGCCAATCACTTGTCGTCGTGGCGTCGGCTGGCGCAGGAGGGCAAGCTGGTGCTGCCAGCCTTGCCCGAGCCGGAGCCTACATTTGCACCGATGGTTATCGAAGATTTAAAGGACCGTCCGGTGGCAGCTGAAGACGCAACGCTTGAAATTGTCTTCGGCGATGTTGTGATCCGGTTGGACGCGGCAGCCCCGACCGCGCGGATTGCGGAGATTGTCCAGGCGCTCGGTGAATGATCTTCCCGTCGAACTGGGTGCGGATCGTGGTGGCGACCAAACCTGTGGACTTCCGCAAGGGCCATGACGGGCTGGCGGCGCTGGTGAAGAACGAGCTGCGCAAGGAACCGTTCACCGGGACGGTGTTTGTGTTCCGGGCCAAGCGGGCGGATCGGCTGAAGCTGCTTTACTGGGACGATGAGCCATTGGAACGCCATTGGTCCGAGAAACAATGGCGAATGGGCTGGTGATGACGTATAAGCGGCTGGAGGAAACGACCTTCACCTGGCCTGGGGTCCGGGATGGTCCGATGTCGCTTAACCACGCTCAGTTCGAGGCGCTGTTCGCTGGGCTCGACTGGCGTAAAGTCAAGGCTCTGGCGGCGCGTCCGCCGGCTGCGGCACAGTGACTCGGCGCCACGTTTGGGCGGGCATCCGGTTGCTGATCTTGATAGATCGGTGCCATGATTGCGACGGCTGATCTTCCTGATGACATCGATGCGCTAAAGGCCATGATCGTGGCCCAGGGCGAGCAGAATGCGCGTCTGGAAACCTTGGTCGCGGCGCTCAAGCAGGACCTCTTCAGGCGCAAGTCCGAGAAGGCCAATCCGGATCAGTTCGAGCTGGCGTTGGAAGATATCGAGACCGGGATTGCGTAACTCGAGGCCGCTGGCGAGGCCAATCCGCTGGTCACACCGACACAAACCTCGAAGCCGCGCAAGACCAACCGGGGATCGCTATCGAAATACCTGCCGCGCATCGAAGAGGTGATCGAGCCCGAGACCACAATCTGTGGCTGCGGCCATGATCGACACGTCATTGGCGAAGATGTCAGCGAACGGTTGGATATCGTGCCTGCGCAGTTCCGTGCGATTGTCACACGGCGCCCGAAATATGCATGCCGGTCCTGCGAGGGTGGCATCCTCCAGGCTCCGGCACCGGCGCATCTGATCACCGGTGGCATGCCGACCGAGGCCACAGTGGCGCATGTGATTGTCAGCAAATAGGCTGATCATTTGCCGCTCTACCGCCAGGCGCAGATCTACAGCCGCCAGGGCATCGATTTGGACCGTTCGACACTCGCGGCCTGGATCGGTCGGGCAGCGTTTGAACTGACCCCGGTCTATGACGCGCTGCTAGACGATCTGAAACGTTCCAACAAGCTGTTCATGGACGAGACCACGGCACCGGTCCTGGATCCCGGACGCAGTGAAACAAAGACGGGATACCTCTGGGCGCTTGCCCATGACGACCGCCCCTGGGACGGAGACGATCCACCCGGCGTGGCCTTCACCTATGCGCCAGGTAGATCTGGGCAATATGCAGATCAGATTCTGAAAGGCTTCAGCGGCATCCTGCAGGTCGATGGCTATGCGGGCTATAACCGGCTGCTCAAACGGCCCGTGCAGGATATTGAACTAGCCTATTGCTGGGCACATGCCCGGCGCAATTTGCACGAGGTATCTCAGACCGGCACCACGCCCATCGCAGACGAGGGCCTTCGCCAGATCGCCGCCCTCTACCAGATCGAAAAGGACATCCGCGGCCAGAGCCCCGAGGCGCGCCAGACTGCCCGGCAGGAACGGTCAAAAACCGATCATCGATGAATTTGAAGTCTGGCTCGCCGCCAATCGCGCACGTGTCTCGGCCAAATCCCCACTCGGCGAGGCCCTCAAATGCATCGCAAAATACTGGGGCGGCCTGACCCTGTTCCTTGACGACGGCCGCATCGAAGTCGACAACAACGCCGTCGAACGCTCCATTCGGCCCATCGCGTTCAACAGAAAGAACGCCCTCTTCGCAGGCCACGACGCCGGAGCACAAAATTGGGCCATGATCGCGTCATTGATCGAGGCTGAGCCTCCCCAACTGAACTGGTCCACCGCTATGTTTAGGAAACGGAGGACCAAGAATGGCAAACAAGCGACCGAAGCCCGAAGAGATTGT
>NZ_JBQFYB010000008.1:0-161727 GCF_056541275.1 Ruegeria sp. AI2 | reverse complement strand
CGCCCACCGGCTCCGGAAACCATCATCCCGATGGATCACAGGCCAATCATGCACTAACAATCAAACTGGACCAGTCAGATAGGGCTGCTCAGATGAACGTGTAGTATTTCAGAACCCCTTGGATCAGACGCGAAGAATACATGGCCTGCACTATCCGAAGAGCGAGCCAGTGCCGCGCAGCCGTACTCAGCTACGCAGAAGACAGGTCACAATGCGCCTTCGTCGCCCAGGAACTCGATACCAGCTGTCGCGCCATCACTGTAAGCAATGCAATTCCAAGGAGCACGATCCTCGCCAACGCCGACTGTGACCTGTGTTCCAGCTTCGCTGAATGCAGACGAGAGCACCACGACTTGCGAATTGTTCGTCGTATTGGCTACATCTCGCAAACATGCTTGCTGAGCCGGTGTGAGTTCGGCGGACGCGCTTGATGTACTCGTATCGTCGCAGGCCGTAAGCAGTGCGAAACATGTCGCGCCTGCAATCATCACCATCTTGTCAGACATTTTCTTCTCCCTCTGGTTCCCTTGAAATTAGTGAAATTGGATGCGCTTGTTTGAAGCTCTCGCGCCTGTGCAGCCAATTGAACATACCTTGATCCTGTGACTACCTTTCCCAAAACTTGCCGCGGGGGGCTTGGTCGGCGAGACGATATTTTGTTGACTATCGGGGCCGCCAATAACGTGCGAAGGCTGAATGACGCCACTAGCAAATGCTAGAGCAAACTCTGGAGGGAGGGCGAGTTCGTTAAGTCTAAGCATCGCGTCCTCCCAACGCTCAATCACTGTAGAGTGCCTTCCGACCGCCAGCACTCACTCCAGCAGTCGGAAGGGCCCGACAAATCGGGCGACAGCGACAACAACGGAGGTAAAATGAAAGTTGTGTCGAATTCGCATGTTTGAATCTATTTTATAATAAATCAATATTTTTTCCGCGCGTAAAATCCTTTACGCTCTCGTGCGATAGGCTTCTGCTTTCAAACAAAGGTAAGAGGGAGCATCCGTAGGGGCGAGTTCGCTCTCCTGAGCGGCGAAGCGTTTAAGGCCGCACAGAAGTTAAGAATGGAGTGAAATATGGGATTTGGCGAAGCCGTAAAAACGTGTTTCTCGAAATACTTCCAGTTCTCCGGTCGGGCTTTACGCTCAGAATACTGGTGGTTCTTCTTGTTCGTGGTTCTCGCGAGCGCTGCTTTAGCTGTGCTGGATACGATCATATTCGGGACCAACCCCGAAACAGGGCAAGGATCTCGGGTTCTGTCCTCTGTTTTCCAACTGGCTGTTCTCATACCCATGCTGGCCGCCGGTTGGCGGAGGCTGCATGATACAGGACGACCTGGCTGGTATTTGCTGCTGCCGATGGCGCTCAGCATTACAACGCTTTTTGTTATGCTGGGTGGGGTGGCGTTCTTTTCGGTATTGGAGCAAGGGACGGAAAACCCCGATGCATTGCGAGGACCCGCGGCAGTCCTGGGCATGACTGGTATTGTTGTTGTCTCAATTCTTCAACTGGTTCTGTCCATCCTGATGATATGGTGGTTGACGCGACCTTCCCAAGAAGGCGCAAACGAATACGGCGAACCTGTTTCCTGATCTGGTTGCCCAGGTAACGGGCCGGAATCTCTGCTGAATGACTGCGCGAAACGTAACAGCATGGAGAGAAAAAAATGAGGTTCAATACGATTTCCATTGGAGCGTTGATGATGGCAATGGCGACCACAGCATCGGCGGAGTGGACGTTCAACTCCGGGCCTAATCCCAACGCATTTATTCAGACCGGAAACATGACCCTGGAACTTCAGTGTGACCGTATCCGCTTTGCTCCGGCTGGATATGAGGACAGCCAGGACATTGTGCAGAAGCAAGGGCTTTCCATTCGGTTTTTGAAGAACGGCACCACCGAAGTTGGGGCATTTCAGGGTGGCGCAGAAAACGCGGCTTTTCAGATCGTCGACAATTATCCTGTCGAGGTCAGTTTCAATAGTCAGCAAGACTATGGTTTTGTACTGGACCAGCTTGCGGCCAATGCATCGGTTAATCTGTCGATGATTGATCAAGATGTCAGCTACGGAATCTTTGACTTGAAAGGTTCCGGCGCGGCAATTCGGTCCCTTCGTTCCGCGTGCGATTCAGATACTAGCCAGGGGGGTTCCTACGATGCACCCGAAGGCATTGTCTATTGTGGTGGAGGAGCGATAAAACGCCAGATCGAATATGTAATTCTGGACAATCCAGAGGGGGAGTGGGACGCGCGAGTAACGGTCAACGGTGAGTCGATCAGAGCCATGACGGCCTACAGTTACTTTGGAAACTCTGTACCGCCAGTCGGATTTGTCGTCGCCCTGCTTGGGGAAGACAGGTCCGAGTTTCTGATTTTTAGCGAAGGCTCGGCAAACTGGCTGGAATATGGGGACTACAGGTATGATCAGTGCAATTGATGCCACCTTCCAACCCGCTTCCCAAATAGCGCGTCAGATGAACTGTTTGGTCGCCGGGGTTATGCTTGCTTCGGGCCTTGTTTGGACCTCACCAGCTTTCGCGACTGACGTTTCGCAACTTCCCATCGGTTTGCGGGAAAAGGTTGATCTGGCGGCACGAGCCTGCGCGGAGTTCAACGACGGTCAGTTTGACATAGCCTGGGGCGCGGTTGAAAGGGTCGATCTCGACGGAGATCTACAACGCGACTGGGTTTTGAATGAGTCTGGTTTCGCGTGTTCCAGTGCCGCATCTCTTTACTGCGGAACTGGCGGATGCATGTCGCACTTTTGGGTTAGCGAAGAGGTGCACTCCTTGCTCAACCAAGGCTGGACGGTCCTTGATTTTGGGCGTCGACGAGTTGTCGTGGCGGATATTCATGGATCCAATTGCGACGGAATAAACCCAACGCCTTGCGTCACGGCCAGTGTTTGGGATGCGGAAGCTAAGACGTGGCGCTCATCTGCTGGAGATTGGGAGTAAACTGCATTTGGGCACAGTATAAAAGCCTGACGGCCTGTTTATTCGATGAGTTCTCTGTAGCATGCAAACTTATGGGCAAAATTCCAAGATTTCTTTAAATAAATCAATGTCAGAAATGCAGCGTTATGAGCGCACCTAGATCCGATCTCGGAAATTGCAAAGTCTTGTTACAAATGTCTGATTTGGGCTGCGAGCCGGCACTGCTGAAAGTTGCAGAGAGCATCGGCAGTGAGCCCATTGTACGCACTCGTATTTTGTGCAGCATCAGTCGCGAAGGGCGGATATCGGCCATACACGGCGCTCGGATCATAGGTCCCGAATGCGGAAAATGGCCTCGATCCGCTGAGAATTGACAACGTCCATTTTCTTACGTTTTCAATATGGGGCGAGCGACTTCAAAGCGTCTCTCCGAGCCACTCGCCCCCTCCTTTCAGCGATCCATTTTTCTCATTCCGAACCAAGATGCTCTTCTAGGAACACAGCGACGCGGCGAACAGCTTCAGCGGATTCCGGTGTCTCGGAATGACCGTGGAAGCAGTGTTGCATGGCGTCGTGAACATCCAGAATTGCCTCGTGGCCCGCACTACGCAGGACTCCGTACATGCGTATGCCGTCGCTCATCTGAATTTCCTTAGACCCAGTCTGTACCATCGTCGGAGGGAAATCTCGCCCCTCGAAATTGTCGTACACAGTTGAGTAGCGCGGGTCTTGTGCTTTCTCTTCAGTAATTCCCAGCATCGGCCAGACTGAGTCGATCAAGTGATCTACGTTAGTGCGTGGATCGTCGTACCGCAGCGTCCATGTCGAATCGCTATTGAACGAGAAATCAGTCTGCGGGCTTTGCATTACGGCCGCACCAGGCAGCGCTCCTCCGCGATGCGACATGGCATTTGTCGCCATTGCCACCAATCCACCGCCCGCGGAACAACCGTAAATTCCGACGTTCTCTGGTTTATAGCCACCGCCCTCTCCGGTCAGTGCATCAAAAACGGCGATCACCTGATCCCGCTGGTCCAAAATGTCCCAGTCGGGGGCTGGCATCAATTTGTAATCGACGGAGGCAATGTCGATGCCCATATGATTGGCAAGTGGTGCTGTCCGGTCAAACGTTGTTTCCGGAGTGTTTCCGTAAAAGGCACCACCATGTGCATGAATGAGTATCTTTCCCGGATGGCGGTTTTCGCTCGGACTGATAATGACCGTTCTAACACCACCTATCTCACGTTCCTCGGTCGACAAGTTGTAAGTCTTTAAAAGTTGTTTGCCGGCGGCCTCCATCGGATCGATCAATTCATCGTGCAACGACTGCCATGCACCGTAGTCCGTTGGGTCTGGGTAGCCTTCCCAACTGCTGGTGAGCCAATTGGGCGTCCAGTTAACCATCACCTCACGCATCTCCGGGCTAACAAAATCGGGAATATGCGTTGGAAATGTCTTGTTTCGATTTGGATCATTGGGGTCAGCGTTGAAGGTCGCAATGGAAAGAAGACGCCGTACATCTTCGTGACATGGCGCGTTCTGACTTTTCACTTCCAACTTATCGC
The DNA here is from genome assembly GCF_056541275.1 of Ruegeria sp. AI2. Lineage (NCBI taxonomy): Bacteria > Pseudomonadati > Pseudomonadota > Alphaproteobacteria > Rhodobacterales > Roseobacteraceae > Ruegeria > Ruegeria sp. AI2. The sequence goes on along the minus strand of NZ_JBQFYB010000008.1, from coordinate 157,229 downwards.
ACGCCTCTTTCAGCGCGGACAATTCTTCGTTCAAGCGCTCGACGGCAGTGGTGCCTTCCTCAGATTTCAGAATCTCGCCGACGCGAGCATAAGCGTCAGACATCAAATTCCAGTGCGATCCGTGGTCTGCTGCTTCAGAAGCGGCAACCGTAGCAAGTCCCGCCAATGCAGCTGAAGCCAGAAACGGAGATGTCCAAGTTTTCATTTGATATCCCTTTCTTTGGATCATTTTGAGTTTTCATAAGACGTGACCAATACCTTCATGCCGGGGCGCAATAGGAATTCAGGATTGGGGAATTCGGCGATGCTGTAGCCAATCCCTGTCTCCGGATCGAATTCAAACGGCGTTGAGATAAGGCGTCCGTGATGTGGAAATTCACTTCCTCCCGGCAGTTCCAGCACCAGAGTCAGGCTGCCCATTACACTGTCGTGGCTTTCGCCCGCGAGGATGCGTTCCTGATGCTTCTCGTACGTTCCCTCCACGCGAACGTGGATCGGATCCAGTTGATACAGGGTTCCGATTTCGGGCGAGTCGGCGACGACGTTTGCATTATCGCGAAACCGCGGCGCACTCATCTGGCCGTCGAACGGTGCGTGGATGAGCTGGAGATCTGAGATAGCCTTGGCCTTTTCCGCATTGAGCCTCTTTGTCTCAACGGTCGCTTCGGCGATTTTGACACGCGCTTCAGCTTGCGCAATCTCAACTTCAGACACAGAATTGGTGCCCAACCGCTTCTTTCTGGACAGGTCAGCCTGGGCCAACTCCAGTTCAGCCACGGCCTGCTGGTGAGCCAACTCACCGATTTTGGCATCCCATTGCTTGAAGACCTCGTCGAAAGTCACCAGTAGATCACCTTCTTTGACGAATTGACCTTCAATAAAGTGGACAGTGTCGATCTGGTTTTCGGCGGCTGCCGACACATCCCAGCTTTTGGCTGGCACAACCACTCCTTCTCCTTCCGCACTGAAAACCCCCGGACCACTGCTCTGTGCGTTCACTACGGCCGCGCAAAGCAAGGTTGTGATCAGTGTGGCTTGCAAAAGCTTTCTTGCCACGGGTCTCTTTCTCCTATGTCCGTTTTTTGGTTCCTCTAATGGTTTTTACAAACGGGCGGGATGGACGAGGTGAACCATCCCGCCCATCGCTCAGTTCAGCGTGTTCTTGTAGATCACGCCGTCCTTCATGATGATTTTTAGATTTGTGTCCGGATCCTTCATGATCTCGATGTTTTCCAGAGGATTGCCATCGACCAGCAATAGGTCTGCATAGGCGCCTTCTTGAATGACGCCCAACGGGCCTTCTGGGTATGGATTCATCTGGCCGGTCAGAGCATTCAGTTCTCCGGCTGTCGAGGTAAACGACTTTAGTGTCCGGAAGTTGCCAATAGCTTCTGAGAAAAACTCGAACTCATCTAGCGCGCGATCATCATATTCGCGACCAGTATTCCACTGGGGAATATGATCTGATGCAAGAACCACTTTCAGGTCAGGGTTGTTTTTCATCACTTCCAGCAAGTTTGACGATGCGTCCCGAATAACGCTCCACTTTGCAAAGCTTTCTGGTGGATAAGCCTTTTCAGCCTGTTCCACTGAGATTGAAAACACAGGCGAAAACGCAGTGGACAGAAACATGCCATTTTCAATCATCGTTTTGGCCTGCTCATCGGTCAGATAGGGTGCGTGCTCAATCGACATCACGCCATTGTCGATAGCCTGTTGAAGCGCAGCAGCGGTGTGTGCATGAGACGCGACATAGGTATCCCAGCGCTCCGCCACCTCAACGACTGCTTGGACCTCTTCATCAAGAGGACCTGAATGAAGTGGATCAAACAAACTTGTTACACCGCCTCCGGTGAACAGTTTGAGCTGTACCGCTCCGCGACGGAATGCTTCACGCGCCGCGCGCAGGGTTTCCGCCCGCCCGTCAGCGATAATCGTAACATAATCTTCGTAGAAATGTTGCCGCCCGCCGGCGATATTCGGGTGGGAGTCATTCAATTCACGGAAATCGCCATGACCGGATGTTGTGGTGATCCAGTTTTCTGTGGGATAGATGCGAGGCCCCACCATGACGCCCTCGTCGATGATTAGACGCATGAAATTTGACGGACCACCCAGATCCCGTACTGTGGTAAATCCGTTCATCAACATCCCTTCGGCACGATCTGCGGCCAACGCACCATGAGCGTAGGGATGCAGCCCGTCCCGCGATTGCGTTTGCACAGGCCCGAAGGTCGAGATGTGAACGTGCATATCCAACATACCTGGCATCAGTGTGCGCCCGCCGCCGTCAATGATCCGGGCGTTCGCAGCAGCCAATGGTTCAGATGAGACCTCGGCAATCAGGTTGTCGACCACCAGCACATTAGCATTTTCAATCAGTTCATCGCTCACACCGTCAAAAACGTTCACGTTGGTAAACAGTGTTGAGAAGCTTTCATCTTGTGCAAGCGCCATAGAGCAGCCCAGAGATAGGGTCATTATTGGCCCAATTATCGCCTTCACTCTTAGTCTCATCAGTAAAACGCTCCGTTTCTTGTTAGCTGAATTACGTCGAAAGAACTTTGTTCTTGCGAGTGTACGGGGCCGGCTAGATTGTTCGTCCCATCTATTGTTCAGTTCAGCGTGTTCTTGTAGATCACGCCGTCCTTCATGATGAGGTTGATGGTTTCGATGCCCCGCTTGCGGGGTTCAGCATTGAACCATTTCGGATTACCACCAAGCACAGTGATGTCCTCAAGTGGGTTTCCATCGACGAGCAGAATGTCGGCGTATGCGCCTTCCTCGATGACACCAAGAGGTGTGGGGTAAGGGTTACTGCCACCGGTCAAGGCGGCAAGCTTGCCGCCAGTAGACGTCATTGCTTTCAGTGTTTCATAGTTGCCAAATGTATCTGCGAATATCCATTTCTCATGGTCCCGGTGGTGTCTTGCGGCCATGCCATTGGTACTCACGATGTCGATTGAGAACACAATGTTCGGCTTCACCTTTTTGATGACTTCAGCGAAGTTTTTTGTTCCCTCTTTCATCATAAGTGTTCTGGCGTACTCAAATGTTGAAGGATTGCCATAGACCGGATGTGTCAGGATGTCTTCGCTCATGACGGCTGCAATGTAAGGGGAAATGAAGGCACCTTTTTCCTTCATCAACATGGCCGTGTCTTCCTGTAGGAACTGTCCATGTTCAATTGACATGACACCCAGATCGAGCGCCCGGCGAATGGCTTCATCAAGATAAAGGTGCGCTGCAACATAGGTTCCACGCGTTGCAGCTTCTTCTACTGCGGCGATAATTTCAGCGTCGGTGTATTGAGAGGCCTCAAAGGGACCTTTATTGCTGGCAACACCACCGGCCATCATGATTTTCATATGAGTGGCGCCCGCATTAAAGTTCCTGCGAACGGCTGCTCGAACTTCATCAGGGCTGTTTGCAATGTGATATATGCCATTGCGCCAGGTGCTACTCTGCTGGGGACTTGTCTGGCTTTCAAACAAGAGATCACCGTGACCAGCGCTTTGGCTGATCATCCCGGCAGCGCTGTAGATGCGAGGTCCTTCCATTAGGCCGTTGTCGATGACACGTCGCAATCCGTCGGCCATGCCCCCCATATCACGCACTGTCGTAAAGCCATCGTAGAACCACTCCAACGCAGCAGACGAGGCATGTCCCGCCATATAGTCCCACCGGGCCATTTCCATGCCCGGACGCCCGCCGTCCATAGAAAGGTTAAAATGCGTATGGCTATCAATCATGCCCGGCATCAAGGTGCGTCCCCCGCCGTCGATGACATTGGGCGACACTTTGACTGTCTGCGTCCCTTCTTCACCCTCGATGATGAAGGTGTAGCCACTGCTGCCGCTATGAATTTCTGAATACAATGGCCCACTCGGACTAGCTTGCACTTCCCATGTACCGGTCTCTGGAATGTCTTCGGCGACCTTGTGGATCTTGTTTCCGACAACAAGAACATCCAAGTCCAGAAGACCATCGGTGTTCCCATCAAAAACTTTCACGTTTTTGAACAAGGTGACTGATGGCGCTTCCTGCTGAGCAAATGCCGCGCCGGCGGTAAGGATGAACGCGGTGGCGACCAAAATCGACGTGGTTCTGGTAATCATGTCATCTCCCTGAGTGCATGATCAATGCTTAATCGACCTTTTCCCCTCCAGACTATGGCAGCTTCTCGCCCGGCATGCCTGACCATCTCCTGAGGTCGGAAATTTTCTTGTTAGGAAATGGTCAGGTTTTCTGCATTTTTGCTAGAAAGCCAGATGCAGAGGTGGCACGAGTCCGGGCAGAGGGAGCGAATATGTTCGGGAATCGCAAAACACCTAAAGGCTCTGATCTGCCATTGGTGCGGGCAACAGTGCTGGCGCCGGTCGTCGCTGCGTTGCGCGCACGGGGGCAGGATACCGATGATGTTTTCGCACATCTGAGCTTTGACGCAGCAACGATGATCGCACCTGAGCAATTTCTGCCACATGAAACCGTATATGCAGCCTTCAATGCCGCATCTGATGCCGAAGGAGCAGATTTTTGCACTCGGGTTGGCCAGTCTGTTGATCTCAAGAGCTTCCTTCCAAAAGGGCAGGAGCTTGCAGAGGCCTTTACGCTGGGTGACTTGTTCACACGCTTCACCCAGATTGTTTCGAAGGAGTCAAATGCAGTCACTCAGTCCCTGGTCGTAGAAGACGAATATGCTTACTTTGCGGCCCGGCGGCATTTTCGCTCGTCAGTGTCACCTGCCCAAGCCGATGGCTTCATGATCGGGATCTGGATTTCCCTGCTGCACCGAGTGATCGATTTCCGTTGGAATCCGCGTGAGATCGTACTGCAACTGGCCAACCCTAACGTTTTGCCCAAACAGTTTTACGGGGTCACTGGCATTCCCTCCGACGAGCGAGGGTTTTCGATACGCTTCCCATCCATCTGGCTGAACCATCGCCTCTCAGGGTCCATGTTGGAGAACAACCCCGAGTATCACCCATCAGTCATGGAACTTGCGGCCCCGCTCGATTTTTTGACCGGGTTCGAAGACATCGTCCGATCCCGGTTGTCCGATCCGGCGTTCACAGCGGAAGAGGCCGCGCGCTCGGTTGGTTTGCATCCAAACACCCTGAATGCGCGTCTGTCAGAACGTGGCGAGACAACATCCAAGGTCATTGCACGCATGAAACGAGAGAAAGCGATTGAACTGTTGGGTGTGAAATCCTTCTCGGTCAGGGACGCCGCTCAGCAACTCGGGTTTTCCGACCCGACTGCATTCTCACGGGCTTTCCGGAGGTGGACTGGTCAGTCTCCACAGGCTTTCAGGCGCTCATACAGGGAACCAGAACATTGACCTTAACGATAGCCATTGCGCTCCTGTCGGCGTTCTTCTTGCTCGCAAGCTCGATCAAACTTCTAGGCTGGCAAAAGAAGGTCTTCGAAATACAGTTGGATATGTTCGAAAACTATGGCTTGAACCGGCATATCATGTTTCTTGTCGGAATCGTCGAGCTGTTTGGCGCTATCGCCATCTGGTTTCAAGGCGAATGGCTGGGCCCTCTCGGAGCGCTGGCGCTTTTGGCGACATCCATCGGCGCAATCTTCTGCCACCTGACATTCGACACATGGAAGGATGGCGTTCCGGCGATGATAACCGCGGCCCTTTCTGCATTTGTGCTTTTGCACGGTTGGAGCAGCATAAATTCGGTGTTCACGTGAACCGCAGAGTCTTTTTGGTTGTCCCAAGCAGACTGTTCGGAAGGTTCTGAAGCGGAAAGCTGCCGTTCATGTATGTCCATAGAAATAGCAATTGAGCGCCGGAAGCGCCAATTGACGCCATTGGGCCGAGCGGCAGGTTCCGGTAGCCAAGATTCCGCAGAGAATTGGATGCAGCAGGGCGGAGGCCAACCTCCTGATACAGAGCGGTATCCTCAGGTCAGTCATTCAGGATGACGGTAACACCAGCGGGCGACACAACGGCGTTGATTCACTTGACCTGGACAGCTTGGTCGACGCGATGCGACGGATCGGTCATTCGGTCGCTGAACCAAGCGAAGGCATGTCGAATATTGGTGGCGCGGCTGGAGCCCTAAATATCCCATCCATGGAAGTTTCATCGTTGTTATTGGATGGCCATCTTAAGAAAGTCGAACTTCTACCGGCTGACCTCAAGTTCCGGTCAGTGCTGGTGGACGTCGATGAAGTCGCGAATAAACTTGGAGCGAAGGTGGGCCAGACGCGGGTGGCAACTATTCTGTGGCAGAACCGAGGGCAAACTCGGCCAAGAATACCGAACTGCTGTACATTCCCGATCATCAGGTAATCAAGAACTGCGAAACAGAACCGAGCAATGTTCGCCTGTGTTTCACAAAATTGTAGCAATGAGAATCCTGCTAGAGCATTGGTGGTTAGTTCCAATGCAAAGTCGTATTCTGAGAGTGTGTTGGTTTCTCGGTACGCGCCAATTTTCCGGTACTTATTTCGCGTCTACGTCAATCGCCTCGCCAAGTGTTTTGAGCAATTCATTCAGGTTTTCGCGCTGCGTGGGTGATAACCCTCTCAAGAGCCGATGTTGTGTTTCAACGTGATCTGAAACGACATTTTCGATTTTTGAGAACCCGGCCTTGGTCAAACGTATCAAAAAACCCCGTTTATCTTCAGGATTTGGTACGCGCTCTACCAGACCTGCCTTGACGAGCTGGTCAATCCGGTTGGTCATTGTCCCGGACGTCACCATGGTCAGGTCAAGCAATTCCCCGGGCGACAAGCCTTCAGGCTTTCCGGATCTGCGCAGAGTCGCCAGTACATCAAAGCTGGCGAGGTTAAGCCCGTAAACCTTCCAGGTTTTGTCCATCTCTTTTCTGAGTTGAGCCACCAGGCGGGAGAGACGCCCAATCGTTTCCATCGGTCCGACATCAAGGTCGGGTCGGGCTTTGTTCCATTGCGAAATGATACGATCAATGTGGTCCATGGAAGCATATTGCGAAGATTTATCTTGACGTCAAGAGAATGAACAATATCTTGACGTCAAGATAAATGGAGATTCCTCATGAAACATCATGTCGACATCGCGCTCACTGCAATCGCGCCGCTGGTCTGGGGCAGCACGTACTACGTTACGACTGAATTCCTTCCGGCCGGGTATCCAGTCACTATGGCTGCCCTACGGGCTTTGCCCGCTGGCCTGCTATTGCTTGTTCTTGCCCGGCAATTGCCGCAGGGTATCTGGTGGATACGCGCCTTCGTTCTCGGTGCGCTCAACTTCACCGCGTTCTGGACATTGCTATTTGTGGCGGCGTACCGGCTGCCTGGCGGTGTAGCCGCAACTGTTGGGGCGGTTCAGCCTTTGATTGTCGTATTCTTGGCCGGGGTGCTGATTGGTACGACGGTCAAGGTGTCTGCGGTGGTCGCGGCACTGATCGGTATCTTTGGGGTCGGACTTCTTGTTCTTGGTTCGGAGATTTCACTTGATCCGATTGGAGTGATTGCGGGCATCGGGGGCGCAGCCTCCATGGGGGCGGGCACAGTTCTGACCCGGAAGTGGCAAGCCCCTGTGCCCCTTTTGACTTTGGCGGCCTGGCAACTCACGGCAGGGGGGCTGTTGCTGGTACCTTTGGCGCTTCTGTTTGAGCCTGCGTTTCCACCATTGAATACGCAAAACATCACCGGCATCGTCTATCTCACTCTGATCGGGGCTGCGCTGACATACATCTTATGGTTCCGGGGCGTTTCCCGGATCGAACCCGGCGCCGTTTCAGCCCTTGGTTTTCTCAGCCCGCTTTCCGCAGTCATTATTGGATGGATGCTTCTTGGTCAGGCTTTGACACCCACCCAGATCGCCGGAGCCGGGGTTGTGCTCACGGCAATCTGGCTTGGACAGCGTGCTGGGCAGATGGGCAATTCCGTACTTTCAAGAACTTCCAATTCACACCTCGTCTCAAAAGGAGAATGCTCATGAAACTTGTTGTATTTGGTGCCACTGGCGACGTCGGTTCTCGTGTCGTGACTGAGGCCATTTCGCGTGGCCATGAGGTTACTGCGGCAGTTCGAAACGAGGCGGGGCTCAAAAAACTACCCAAGGGTGCCAAGCCGGTTGTTGCAGATGTCGCAGACCCTGCGGCATTGGCCGCTGCGATGGCTGGCCAGGATTTGGCCATAAGCGCTGTGCGTACACCGGCCGGGCGTGAAGGTGAAATTGTTGCTTTGACCCGATCCATCCTGCATGTCGCATCTCTTGTCCGTCTTCGCGTAATTATTATTGGGGGTGCCGCTCGTCTGCATATGCCCGATGGCAGCCCGCACACTGTCTTATCAGATCCAGACTTTCTGCCTGAAAGCATAGTCCCAACCGCACGTGCATCCATGGCGCAGTGGGAACTCTGTTCATCGGATGCCTCAGCAAACTGGACCTATGCCAGCCCGTCCGCCTTATTGCAGCCCGGTGAACGCCGGGGCGTATTCAGAACCGACACAGATAACCTGATTGTTGATGACGCCGGCAACTCAGAAATCTCCATGGAAGATTTTGCAGTGGCAATTGTAGATGAGGCCCAATCGCCCAAATTTCCACGTGCCGCCTTTACCGTAGGCTATTGAACCTCCAACGACCTAGTCGTTTTGGGAGAGCGCCCCGCCTGCAGTTCGCAAGCGGGGTATCTTCTCGAATGCGGTCTCGTCACGCGACCTTACGAATACGAACAGGCCGCACCACGGCATCGACAGTCGCTGACGTAAGGCAGCTATGAGCCGATTCAACAGGGCGGTCCATTGCGGCTGGTGAGATACTGCAGGCTCACCAATGACCGAGAAAAGCCCCATCGCCACAGGGCAGGTAAATGTCTCACCCAGGATGGCCAGACCCGGCATCACACCGACACCGGCGCGCAGATACGCCTGGCTTGCGATGTCCATGGACCCTAGCGTGTGCACCAGTTTGAAATTGATCGGCAGGGCCACACCAGTGCACAAGTTCAATAGAACGCTTGTTGCCGCCAATGCTGTTACACTCGGCGTCAAGGTCCATGGCCGGTGCAGCAGCAGCTTAGCGCCCATCACCAAAAGCGCTCCGTCGGATCGCATGTCTGACTAAGGAAGTGTGACCGCCACTCTCACGAGTGGGTTTTTCCATCTTGATCTCTGATCAGAAACCATTCCCTGGGTCGCCGCAGCAAGCTGATGTTCAGATAATCAGCTTGGATCAACGCAAACACATATTTTTGATTCACTTCTGCAACATTCTTGTGAATGCTTCATTCCCGTCTCTTTTCCGCCGGATTTGGTGCTGATAAGCAATGATTGAATATCGGGATGTTAAATAGTGCGAGTGGGCAGATGAGAGCCGGAGTTAACGGTCAGGTAGCCATTTCATGGGATCAAACTGAAATTGACGGACTCGAGGACGCGCCTCTGGCGTGTCTGGCCGTCGGCGCGGCTTGGTCATGGCGCGGACAGGCGATAGTACTGAGCGCAGAGGCCGAGAGCAGCGTCGAACAGATTGGATATGCGCGGGGCGCTGCAACCCGTTTGAAGAACCGCTTCCCGATTGTCCGGGAAGTTTCCGGCCACGTGACCGGTGCTTTGACACTTACCAATGGGTCGCAGCGGTTTTCAGCCAACCTTGTTGCCGACACCAATGATGCAGCACCAACCATCGTTTTCGATGGCGCATGCCCGCCACGGGATGAAGAATTCTGGATCGTCGACGTGACCGATGTTGTGATGGTGCACAAGGCGGGTGTTGAAGGCGGCGGGAATGTCGTTGCATTTCCGGCCTGAACGCGACGTGTATTTTTCTTGATGAAAGCGGTGTGACAGCAATCGTCGCTATGCGCGCAGGCGCCTGCGCTGCCTGCGGCGAACATATCTTTGCAGATATTCGAAACTGCGTTGAATGCCGTGTTGACTCTGCCGGCTTTGCGGATATAAGCGCGGCTTCATTGGTGTTGGTGGCCCCCGCAAGGGGAAACCTGTCATGAGGGAAACCTCAAGAGGACAACGCCCTTCATAGTTGCCCGTTTGGGCATCGACCTAAAGAAGGAGATCAGCCGTGACCAAACGCACGTCTGCCAAGTACAAAATCGACCGCCGGATGGGCGAAAACATCTGGGGTCGTCCGAAATCCCCGGTCAACCGTCGTGAATACGGCCCCGGCCAGCACGGCCAGCGCCGCAAGGGCAAACTGTCGGACTTCGGTCTGCAGCTGCGTGCCAAGCAGAAGCTGAAAGGCTACTACGGCGACCTGACCGAAAAGCAGTTCCGCCGCATCTATGCCGAAGCCGAGCGTGTAAAAGGCGACACCGGTGAAAACCTGATCGGCCTGCTGGAGCGCCGTCTGGACGCCGTCGTCTATCGCGCCAAGTTCGTACCGACCGTCTTCGCTGCGCGTCAGTTCGTGAACCACGGCCACGTCAAAGTGAACGGCAAGCGGGTGAACATCCCCAGCTACCGCGTCAAAGAAGGCGACGTCATCGAAGTGCGTGACAAGTCCAAGCAACTGGCTGTTGTTCTGGAAGCTGTTGCCCTGGCCGAGCGTGATGTTCCTGACTACATCGATGCTGACCACTCGAAAATGACCGCAACGTTCGTTCGCGCACCGGGCCTGAGCGATGTGCCGTACCCGGTCATGATGGAACCGAACCTGGTCGTCGAATTCTACGCGAAGAACTGATCTTCGCATTCCGACCTGGAATTCAGAGCCGCACCTTTGGGTGCGGCTCTTTTCATTTTCAGCCCAGCAGAACGATATCTGACGCGCCTGCGCTACGACGCAGCTCGTGGATGTCTTTTAGTTCCGGGTCGTTGATCCATCCCAGCGCCGCGTCCCGGTTGGGAAAGGAAAGCAAGGCTGCAACGTCAGGCAAGTCCGGCGCGCCGTCCAGCGCGGTTGTTTCTGCGGTGGCGTGTTCGACCTTTCCGCCATGGCGGGCCAGTGCAGGCCCGGCCTGTTCGCGATAGGCGGCCAGCGCGTCGGGGTTCTTTATGGTAAGAATTGCGTAGGCATAGATCATGGCTTTGCTCCTTGATGTGTGGGCAAAAGCTAGGGTGTGATCTGCTTTGCGAAAACGCGTGTATTTGCATCAATGATGTGCGAATTTGCATGTATGGATATTCACTGGGATGATTACCGGGCCGTACTCGCCGTGGTCCGCAGGCGTACCCTGTCCGCTGCGGCACAAGTGCTTGGCGTCAACTACACAACTGTTGCGCGCCGTATAGCCCGCGCCGAAGCTGCGACAGGCGAAGTGCTGTTCGAGCGACTGACCGACGGGTATCGACCGACAGAAGCAGCGCACCTAGTCGCTGCGTATGCTGCCCGGATGGAAAGCGCAGAACACGCAATGCTGCGCGGTTTGTCAGGGCGGGATGCCCGGTTGGAAGGGCAACTGACCTTAACCGCGCCGCAACTGTTAATTGCCCATGTGCTGGCTCCGGCGCTGGGCGAGTTTGCTCAAAGGCACCCTGCTGTGTCTTTGCAGGTGCGCGCGGCAAACGAGATTCTAGATCTTAATCGACGCGAAGCCGACATTGCGATCCGGATCAGCCGCAACCCCGGCGATACGTTGAAAGGTCTGCGCCTGACGCAACAGCACAACGCTTGTTTTGCCACGTCGGAATGGGCCGCGCGAATGCGGCAAGATCCGAATGCGCCCGTGGATTGGTTGCTTTACGAAAAGCAGCCGAACCTGCCGGACGGCGTCGACAAAATCTATCCAAACTCGCGGATACATATGCGTTTTGATGACATGGTCGCGATGGCGGGTGCCGCACAATCAGGGTTGGGCGTTGTTCGTATGCCGGTGTTTCTGGGCCGCTCACTTCGGGGCTTGGTGCAGGTTCCGGTCCTTTCACCGCAACCCTACGCAGATATCTGGATCGTGGCGCACCCGGACGTTTGGCCTTCGGCAAAACTGGTCGCGTTCCGCGACATCATGGTGCCCATTTTCAAACAAAAACGCCCGCTGTTTACGGCGTGATCATATCGGCAAAGGCCGTCCTTCGGCGATTGCTTCCATCGCGAAATACGACGTGACGCTGTCCAGCTCGACCTTTTCGATCAGCCGTTGATACACCTTGTCGTAAGACGCCATATCCTGTGTGACGACTTTCAGCTGATAATCGTAGTCACCGCCAATCCGATGAAAATCCACTACCTCCGGGATCGTCAGAACGTGGCTGCGAAAGGCCTGTAGCCACTCGGCCGAATGATGCCGCGTGCGCAGCATGACAAAGACCACAAGGCTCAGGCCCAATTTCTCGCGTGCGATGCGGGCGGTTGAACCGATCAGGACGCCATCTTCGTTCAAAGCCTTCAGCCGCCGCCAGCAGGCGTTCTGGGAAAGCCCCGCACGATCCGCTAACTCCCGTTGCGACAGGGTGGCGTCCTTCTGCAGTTCTTTCAGAATGCGTGTGTCAATTTGATCCAATTTTGATGCCATTACTTATCATATGACACAAGGATTTTAAAATCTATGCAATAATAGGTGAAGTTTTCGCGCTGACAATAAATCACATTAGTCGGACAGTTAGGAGCCAATGCAATGTCCCTGTCCAAGTTTCGTGCGGAACTCTGTTCCACCGCTCACAATTCAAACCTGCGCGATGGGCTGATCGGAGAGAATGTTCTGATCCCGGGTCTGCATGGGGACGTGCCGCTTGTCTATGCGGATTACGTCGCTTCGGGTCGCGCCTTGCGGCAGGTCGAAGACTTTGTGGCGCAACATGTGTTGCCGTTTTACGCGAACAGCCACACCGAGGCCTCTTACTGCGGATCTTACATGACACATCTGCGCCGCGAGGCGCGGGCGGAAATAGCCCGCATTGTTGGTGCCCAGGAAGAGGACGCGGTGATCTTCACCGGGTCTGGCGCCACTGCGGGGCTCAACCGGTTGGTCAGCCTGCTCGGGGTGGCAGAGGCCGACCAACCGGTTGTCTTGATTGGTCCGTACGAGCATCACTCGAACATCCTGCCGTGGCGGGAAAGCAAGGCACTTGTGGTTGAAATCCCCGAAGCCGAAGGTGGCGGTGTTGACCTGGGGGCGCTGGAAACCGCGCTGTTGACCCATGCAGGCGCCGATCTTCTGATCGGTTCCTTTTCGGCGGCGTCCAATGTAACCGGAATTGTCACGGACCCTGATCCGGTGACGCGGTTGCTCAAGGCGCATGGCGCAGTGGCGATTTGGGATTACGCCGGGGGCGGGCCTTACCTGCCGATGGATATGGGGCCGGTGGACGCGCGCAAGGATGCGATTGTCGTTTCTCCGCACAAGTTCCCGGGTGGCCCGGGCGCGTCGGGTGTTCTGATCGTAAACCGGGCTGCAGTCAAACGGAACTGCCCCAGCTGGCCGGGCGGCGGCACCGTCAGTTTCGTGTCACCGTGGCGGCATGACTACAGTGCGGACCTGTCTGCGCGGGAAGAGGCGGGAACGCCCAACGTGATCGGTGATATCCGCGCGGCGCTTGCCTTTATCGTCAAGGATGTCGTCGGCACGGAAGAAATCGCAAGACGCGAGGCGCAGTACAACCAGATGGCGCTGGACGGGTGGAAGGATAACCCGCACCTGACATTGCTTGGGGTCAATAATTCGCATCGCCTACCGATCTTCTCTTTCCTTGTGCGCGACAACGCGGGACAGCCTGTGCATCAGCAGCTGTTTACCCGGATGCTCAGCGACGTCTACGGCATTCAGGCACGTGGCGGGTGTGCCTGCGCAGGGCCTTATGCCCACCGCCTGCTGGGGATTGACCGCGCCGCGTCCGAGGCGCTGCACGCGGCTTTGTCTGCGGGCGAAGAGATGAAGAAACCCGGCTGGGTACGCCTGAATTTCTCGTACCTGATGAGCGAGGAAACGGTTCAATTCATCATCGACAGTGTCAATGATCTGTCCCGCCGTACCGAGGAATTCGTGCCGTATTACAACGCCGACCCGGCGACTGCGCGCTTCAAGGCCGCATGATGGAATTGCCGCTTTTCTCAATCCGTTGAGACAGGTATGAGGGGCCCAATCAACGGAGCCTCTCATGACCAAGATCACCCCGCAACCCGGCATTATGGACATCGCGCTTTATCAGGGCGGCCAGTCGCATGTGGCGGGGGTTGAGCATGTGATCAAGCTGAGCTCGAACGAGAACCCGTTCGGCCCCAGCCCCAAGGCAATTGAGGCGGTGCGCGACAGCGCGGCAAATTTGCATCGGTACCCCAACACCGACCACGCCAGTTTGCGCGCGGCCATCGGCGCACGTCACGGGCTGGACCCTGCGCAGATCATCTGCGGTGTCGGCAGCGACGAGGTGCTGCAATTCATCGCTCAGGCCTATGCAGGGCCGGGGGATGAGGTGGTCTATACCGAGCACGGGTTCTCCATGTACCCGATCATTGCCCGCATGGCAGGTGCCACGCCGGTCATGGTGGCCGAGCGCGACCGCAAAGTTGATGTGGATGCCATTCTGGCCGCCGCAACCAGCCAAACGCGGATCGTGTTTGTCACCAACCCCGGTAACCCGACCTCGACCATGATCTCGAACGACGAACTGGACCGTCTGGCGCAGGGTCTGCCCGATACCTGCCTGATGGTCTTGGACGGCGCCTATGCCGAATTCGTCGACGGTTTCGATGGCGGCGCGTCTTTGGTGGATGCGTATGAGAACGTGATCATGACCCGTACATTCTCGAAAGTGTACGGGTTGGGCGGGATGCGGGTCGGCTGGGGGTATGCGCACCAATCGATTATCGATGTACTGAACCGGGTGCGTCAGCCCTTCAACCTGTCTTTGACAGCTCTGGCCGCAGCCGAAGCCGCGATCAGCGACGTCGAATTCCTGACGTTCTGCCAATCCGAAAATGCGCGCCTTCGGGTGTGGCTGGCCGAGGAGCTGGACATGGTCGGCGTACCCTCGGACCCGTCCTGCACCAACTTCATCCTCGCGCGTTTTGCCGACAGGACCGATGCCGAGGCCTGTGACGACTATCTGAAGACGCAGGGTTTGATTGTCCGCCGGGTTGCAGGCTACAACCTGCCGAATGCCCTGCGGATCACCGTGGGCGATGAGGAAGCCTGCCGCCGCGTCGTCGCGGCGATTACAGCATTCAAAGAGGGTGCAGCATGAGCCAGATTTACGACCGGGTTGCGCTGATCGGGCTTGGCCTGATTGCCTCCTCCATGTTCTGGGCGATCAAGCGTGGGGGCCTGGCCGGGGAAGTGACCGGCTATGCCCGGTCCGAGACGACACGTGACACGGCGCGCAGAATCGGGCTGTGCGACCGCGTCTGTGACACGGCGCGCGAAGCGGTCGAAGGTGCGGATCTTGTCGTTCTTTGCGTGCCTGTGGGGGCAATGGGGGCCGTCGCAGAAGACATCGCGCCCGTGCTTAAACCCGGCGCGACCCTGTCGGACGTGGGGTCGGTCAAGCGGCATGTCATTCAGGCGGTTCAGCCGCATGTCCCCGAAGGTGTGCATTTCATTCCCGCGCATCCTTTGGCTGGGACAGAGCATTCCGGTCCGGAATCGGGTTTTGCCAAATTGTTCGATAATCGCTGGTGCCTGCTGGTGCCTGTCGAAGGGACCGACCCGGATGCAATCGCCCGCCTTCGGGCGTTGTGGGAAGGTATGGGGTCCCATGTGGATGAGATGGACGCCGATCATCACGATCTGGTTCTGGCCGTCACGTCCCATGCGCCGCACCTGATCGCCTACACGATGGTTGGTGTGGCCGACGATCTTCGCCGGGTGACCGATAGCGAAGTGATCAAATACTCGGCTGCGGGTTTCCGGGATTTCACCCGCATTGCGGCATCTGACCCGACCATGTGGCGAGATGTGTTCCTGTCCAACAAAGATGCGACGCTGGAAATCCTGGGCCGGTTCACGGAAGAGCTGTTTGCGCTGCAACGTGCCATCCGCACCGGGGACGGGGAACATTTGTTTGACTACTTCACCCATACCCGTGCTATTCGTCGCGGCATCATCGATGCAGGGCAGGACACCGACGCACCGGATTTCGGGCGGGGAAAGGCAGGTTCATGAGGTCATACCGGGGGCAATTTCTGATCGGGATCATGGCGTTGTGCGCCATGACCACACAGGCAGCACCTCTGGAACGATCTCTGGTCCCACCTGCACGTCCGATTCTGTACCAGCACAACGTACAGGTTGTGTCCGCCGTTGCCCCGGTGTCCGTCGCGGCCATAACCGATCTGCGCCCTATCTCACGCCCGGTTTCACCGCAGGTCACTGCCGCCTTGGCGCGACCATCGGAATTGCCGCTGCTGGGGCCCGACACCTCGCTGATGCCTTACATGAGACCTGAATCGCTTGAACAGCAGGTGCTTTTCAAAAAACGCAAGCTGCGCAAAGGGTCCGTTTGCGGAGATATCGCAATTCAGGGCAAGCCCGTCGGCAGGGTCGGCAGCGAGAATTCAGCCTGTGGCGTAAAAGATGCAGTGCAGATCACCTCTGTTTCCGGTGTGGCACTCAGCCGTCCGGCGACAATGGATTGCGGCACCGCAGTTGCGCTGAACAAATGGGTCGACAAGACAGTCAAACCCACCTTCAAACGCCGCGGCCCCGTGGTCGAGTTGCAGGTGGCGGCTCATTATTCCTGCCGAACCCGCAACAATCGTAAAGGCGCGCGGATTTCCGAGCACGGCAAAGGACGCGCCATCGATATTTCAGCCTTCAAAATGGCCGATGGTGAGGTAGTGACCGTCCTCGCTGGATGGCGCAAGAACCCGTCAAAAAAGCAACTGCAGAAGATCTGGCGCGGCGCCTGTGGCCCGTTCGGCACCGTTTTGGGGCCGAACTCGGACAGCTACCATCGCGATCATTTCCATCTGGATACGGCACGCTACCGCAGCGGAGCGTATTGCCGTTAACGCAGGATCAGCCGCGGGGCAGGGCCCAGCGGCACCGGCCCCAGGGCGACAAAACCATCCCGGAAGTTCAGCTGAAGGTCCAGCGCGTTGGGGTTGCCACCCAGCCCTGCCAGAAAATTCAGTGCGCGGGTGACAGGATCGACCGCCTGATCGGGCAGGGCGCCAGCCGCGTTTGCCATGTCGATCATATCACGCCAGTTCTCGGCCTTGACGGCGATCTCGCCACTGGGAACACCCTGCGCGTCTACATCCAGTTTACCGGCAGCAAACAGACGCAACCCACCCCATTTGATCTCGGCCAGTCGCAGGTCGATGGCCACGGGCTGTGGTCTGCTGTCCTCCAGCGCTGACCTGTCCCAGACTTTGCTGAACGTGGTGACCATGTCCAGTTCCAGCGTTTCGAAGGACTGCGGCAGCGAAGCCGCCGAATTCATAAGGGCCCGCAACCGGTCACCGGGTGTGAACCCATCCGCGCGGGCGGTAATGGCATAGGCTTCGGGCTGGGATGTTTGCGCCATGATCAGGCTCAGGGTGTCCCCGGCGGCCAGTGCAGTGGTGTTCTCGGTCACCGACCACGCCCCTGCCGTCAGCGCCAGTTTCTCAAGCACAAGCGAAACGCCGGGCTGCAACTGTAGTTCTGCAATCAATTCATCGGCAACAATCGTTGAGGTTTGATCGTAGTAAGACAGTCGTTGCGGCGTCTCGGCAAACCGCAGCACCTGCCGGCCGGGCCAGATCGCGGGGCTTTCGAATTCGATCCAGTCCGCACGCCAGGCTGTGCCATTCACCGGATCTGCAAGGGCAGGGTTGTTCAGACGAGTCACGTGATGGGTCGGATACCCTGCCGTTGCCACGTCCGAGAAATCAGCCAGCCAGCCGCGCGCCTGTTGTTGATCAAACCAGCCAGTGATTGCCGCGCGCAGACCATATCCGGCGACAAACCAATATGCGCTCCACAGGACGCCGATAAAAATGATCACTCGTATGACACGGCGCATGAGCTTTGGCCCTTTTTCCTGCCTCGGAATTGATGTTTATAGGCCCAAACGGGCAAGGACCAGTGCAATGACGATGTGGGTTTTCGGTTATGGATCGCTGCTGTGGAATCCGGGCTTTCCGGTCGCGCGCAGCGAACGTGCGACATTGCATGGCTATGCCCGGTCCTTCTGCATGAGCTCGATCCACCACCGGGGAACCGAGGAAGAACCGGGGCTGGTGCTGGCGCTGGACGAACAGGCAAACGCGATTTGCACCGGTCTGGCCCTTGCGGTTGAAACCGGTCACGAAGACCGCACCCTGCACGAACTGCGCGAGCGCGAGCTGATTTCGTCGGCCTATGTCGAACGTATGCTGGATGTGCACCTGGAAAATGGCGACATCGTCAACGCCGTGACCTATGTGATCGATGCGGACCACGTGCAATACTGCGGTGGCATGCCGTTGGAGGATCAGGCCCGGATCATCGCCCATGCGGTTGGCGGACGCGGCCCGAATGACGAATACCTTTACAATACCGCCGAACATCTGGCCGAGATCGGCCTGCGCGACCCCGATCTTGAGTGGTTGGCGCAACGGGTGCGCAGTATTACCGCATAAACTCTTGGCGTCACCAGTGGAATTTCGCTAGTTTCGACGCAGAGCAGGCAAATACCGGGAACCACGCGCATGGCGCAGGCACATCAGGGCGCGAGACCCCATTTCTCGCATCCAACACGGCAGATTCTGTTGATGTTGATGGCGATCGGCCTGTCCGGGCTGGGTGTGTTTCTGGCGCTGCCCTATGTGTTACCGGTGTTCTTCGCCAACCCGTACCTGAACGGCTTTATCCTGATGGTGTTTCTGATCGGCGTTCTCGCCTGTTTCTATCAGGTGACACAACTGATCGGGTCCGTGCGCTGGATCGAGGCCTTTGTTGGCGGTGTTGTTCGCGAAGACGCCCGCACGCCGCAATTGCTTGCACCTTTGGCCTCGTTGCTGCGCGAACGGGGCGCGCGGTCGCAGATCAGTTCGACCTCGACCCGCTCCATTCTGGATTCCGTGGCCGAACGGGTCGAGGAAGAGCGGGAGATCACCCGCTATATCACCAATGTGCTGATCTATCTGGGTCTTTTGGGTACGTTCTTCGGACTGGCGACAACCGTACCTGCCATCGTCGATACGATCCGCAGCCTTAATCCGCAGGAGGGCGAAGAAGGGCTGGCCGTATTCAACCGCCTGATGACCGGGCTCGAAGCGCAGTTGCAGGGGATGGGCGTTGCGTTCGGATCGTCTCTATTGGGTCTGGCCGGGTCGCTGATCGTCGGTCTGCTCGAAGTTTTCGCAGGGCACGGCCAGAACCGTTTCTATCGCGAGCTCGAAGAATGGCTGTCTTCGATCACCCGTGTAGGTTTCGCGGGTGGAGAAGAAGGCGGTGCCGAAATTGCCGTGCTCACGCCGGTGCTGGACGCCATGTCCGAACAGATGGACGCGTTGCAGGATCTGTTCTCTGCGCAGGAAAGCGACCGGGCCGAGGTTTCCGCCAAGCTGGGTTTGCTGGTCGATGTGATCGGTGAGATGAACAACCGTCAGGCCAATACCGAAAGTGTCACAGCGGCGTTGGAACGCGTGGCGCTGGGTCAGGAAGCCCTGCTGGATCACATGCGCGATCACGGTGCGGGTGAAGGTATCGACGCCGAAAGCCGGATGCGCCTGCGCTCGATGGATGTGCAGCTGCTGCGTATCCTCGAAGAGATATCGGCGGGCCGTCAGGAAAGCATGAACGAGTTCCGCAAGGATATTGAACTGCTGGTCAAGGCGCTGACCCTGCCGCGCGGTGCGGTACGCACCTCGCCGGAAGGAGAATAGCCCATGGCGCTGTCCCGCCGCACCGGTCAACGGTTCCAGGGCTCGGTCTGGCCCGGTTTCGTCGACGCGATGACGGGGCTGTTGATGGTGCTGACCTTTGTGCTGACCATCTTCATGGTGATCCAGTTTGTGCTGCGCGAAACCATCTCGGGTCAGGAAGACGAACTGACCACATTGGCCGACGAAATCGCGGCGCTGGCGGGGGCGCTGGGGCTGGAAGAACGCGAAAACAGCCGGTTGCAGGCGCGGCTTGGGGCGTTGAATACCACCCTGTCGCAGGCCGAAGACGATCTGGCGCAAGCCCAGTCACTGATCGCATCACTGACCACCGAGCGCGACCGTCAGGCTGCCGCGTTGGATCAGGCACAGACCCGGATCACCAATTTCGAAGCGCAAGTTGCCGCCCTGCTGGCCGAACAGGAACGGGCACTGGGTGATATTGCAGCGCTTGAGTCGCAGCGCGCGAAACTGCTGACCGAGCAGGAGGCGTTGAACCTGGCGCTTGCCCAAAGCCGCGAGGAAATCGACGCACAGACCGAAGCCGCCCGTTTGGCCGCTGCCCGTCGGGAAGCACTGGAAGCACTGGTGGCGGATCTGGAGCAAGGCAGCGCCGACCGAGACGCCCAGATCACCAACCTTGAACAGCAGCTCAGCGATGAAGAGGCCGCCCGTCTGGCCGAAGCCGCCGCCGCCGAAGCATTGCGTAACCGCCTTCAGGATGCCGATGCCGAACTGACGGCCATGACACTCGCACTCGAAGCGCAACGCAAAGAGGCTGAAGACACACTCACCCTGCTGGCGGCAGCACAAGCGGCGCGTGCCGAGTTGGAGCGTCAGTTTAGTGACGTGAACCCGGATGAACTGCGGGCCCAGCTTGAATCCGCTTTGCAGGCGCAGACGCAAGCGCAGGCGGATGCCGATGCGCAACGCTCTCTGGCCGAGCAGCGGCAGGCCTTATTGGACCTCGCCAATGCGACGCTTTCGGATGAAAAAGAAATCTCTGCCGAGGCGCAGCGAGAGGCCGCCCTGCTGAACCAGCAGATCGCCGCCCTGCGCGGGCAATTGGGCTCTTTGCAGGCTTTGCTTGACGATTTTGAAGAACGCAACGCCGCCGCCGAGGTGCAGATTCAGACCTTAGGGCAGGACCTGAATGCCGCACTGGCCCGTGCCGCATCCGAAGAACGCAGGCGCCGACTGCTGGAAGAAGCGGAACGCCTGCGTCTTGAGGCCGAGGCCAAGGCTCTGGCCGGGCAGAACCAGGAACTGGCGGCACAGGCCGAGGACCTGCAACGCTATCGCTCGGAATTCTTTGGTCGTTTGCGGGACGTTCTTGGCGGTCAGGAAGGGGTGCGCATCGAAGGCGACCGGTTCGTGTTCTCGTCCGAGGTTCTGTTCCCGACCGGGTCCGCCGTGCTGTCCGCAGAAGGGCAGCAGGAGGTCGCCAAGGTGGCCAGCATCCTGCGCAGTGTCGCTGCTGAAATCCCGCCCGGTCTGAACTGGGTGATCCGGGTCGACGGCCACACCGACAACGTTCCTCTGGCCGGGTCGGGCAGGTATCGCGACAACTGGGAGCTCAGCCAGGGTCGCGCGCTGTCGGTTGTGCGCTATATGGTTGACGCGCTGGGCATTCCGCCCAACCGCCTTGCGGCTAACGGGTTTGGAGAATTCCAGCCCGTCAATCCGGCTGACACGCCCGAGGCACACGCGCAAAATCGCCGGATCGAGTTGAAGCTGACCGAAAGGTAAGGCCACTGGCCCTTAGCAGCCACGAAAACAAACAGCCGATCCGCAACCGGTTATTGGCGATACCGACCCCAGCGACCCGAACCGTTGGAAAATTACGGCGGTGCATGTCCGCCAGACGTTTCACACGCAGCCTAACCGAGATAGCCAACGCGACCCCAGCCGAGCGGATAAGTCCTTGCCTGTGCTGGGCGAAACAAAAAAACCCGCCTTGGTAGGCGGGTTTTCTGTTAAATGCGGCGGGCGATCAGTCCGCCGTCAGAAGCGGAGGCTTGTCACCCGAAATGCGCGGTTGATCCGGGCCAAGGATCTCAAGATCCAGATCACCTTTCTTGACCGAGACACGGACCACACCACCTTTTGCCAGCTTGCCAAACAACAACTCTTCGGCCAGCGGTTTCTTGATGTATTCCTGAATGACGCGACCCAGCGGGCGCGCACCCATCTTGTCGTCATACCCTTTATCCGCCAGCCATTCGGCGGCTTTGGGTGTCAGATCAATGGTCACACCACGATCCAGCAACTGCGCTTCCAGTTGCAGGACGAATTTCTCGACCACCTGCAAAATGACCTCTTTCGGCAGCGGCGCGAACGAGATCACGGCATCCAGACGGTTGCGGAATTCCGGCGTGAACATGCGTTCAATCGCGGCGGTGTCTTCGCCTTCGCGACGGTCACGACCGAACCCGATCGCGGCCTTGGCCTGCTCTTGCGCCCCCGCGTTCGAGGTCATGATCAGCACCACGTTGCGGAAATTCACTGTACGGCCGTTATGGTCGGTCAGTTCCCCATGGTCCATCACCTGCAACAGGATGTTGAACACGTCCGGGTGCGCCTTTTCAATCTCGTCCAGCAGCAACACACAATGTGGATGCTGGTCGACACCGTCGGTCAGCAGGCCCCCCTGATCGAACCCGACATAGCCCGGAGGTGCGCCGATCAGACGGCTGACTGCGTGTTTCTCCATGTATTCCGACATGTCGAAACGCAGCAGTTCAACGCCCAGCGTATCCGCCAGCTGCTTCGCCACCTCGGTCTTGCCTACACCGGTCGGGCCGGCAAACAGATAGTTGCCGATGGGCTTTTCGGGTTCCCGCAGGCCGGCACGGGCCAGTTTGATTGCGCTGGCCAGCGCCTCGATCGCCAGATTCTGACCAAACACCACCCGTTTCAGCGAGGCTTCGAGGTCTTTCAGCACCTCGGCATCGTCCTTGGTGACGTTCTTGGGCGGGATGCGGGCGATCTTGGCAACCACGGCCTCAATCTCTTTGACACCGATGGTTTTGCGCCGTTTGCTTTCCGCCACCAGATGCTGCGCCGCGCCAGCCTCGTCAATCACGTCGATGGCCTTGTCGGGCAGCTTGCGGTCGTTGATGTAACGTGCCGATAGCTCGACCGCCGTTCTGATCGCATCAGCGGTATACTTGATGTCGTGATGTTTTTCGAAATAGGGCTTCAGACCGCGCAGGATCTTGACGCTATCTTCAACCGAAGGCTCGTTCACATCGATTTTCTGGAACCGGCGCGACAGGGCGCGGTCCTTTTCAAAATGCTGGCGGAACTCTTTGTAGGTGGTCGAGCCCATGGTGCGCAGCTTGCCGCCCTGCAACGCAGGCTTCAGCAGGTTCGAGGCATCCATTGCCCCGCCCGAGGTTGCACCAGCACCGATCACGGTGTGAATTTCGTCGATGAAAAGCACCGCGTCGGGGTGCTCTTCCAGCTCGGTTACAACCGCTTTCAGGCGTTCCTCGAAATCGCCGCGATAACGGGTACCGGCCAGCAGCGCACCCATGTCCAGCGAGTAGATGGTGGTGTTTGCCAAGACATCCGGCGCCTCTCCGGCGACGATCTTGTGCGCCAGACCTTCGGCGATGGCGGTTTTGCCCACGCCCGGATCACCCACCAGCAGCGGGTTGTTCTTGCGGCGGCGGCACAGCACCTGGATACAGCGTTCCACCTCATCCGCGCGCCCTATCAGCGGATCGACATCACCCGCGCGCGATTTCGCGTTCAGGTCAATGCAATATTTCCCAAGCGCACTTTCCTTTTGTTCCGTGTCGCCGGAACCTGACTGAGCTTCTTCTTCCACCTGATCCGCACCGGATACCGACCGGCTTTCGCCATACGCGGGGTCTTTGGCCACGCCATGGGCGATGAAATTGACCGCGTCATACCGGGTCATGTCCTGTTCCTGCAGGAAATAGGCGGCATTGCTTTCGCGTTCAGCGAATATCGCGACCAGCACATTGGCACCGGTCACTTCGGTCCGGCCCGAGCTTTGCACATGGATCGCGGCGCGTTGAATGACGCGCTGGAACGCTGCCGTTGGTACGGCTTCGGACCCGTCAATATCTGTGACCAGATTTGAAAGATCTTCGTCTATGAACTCAACCAGAGTGCTGCGCAACTCGTCCAGATCAACGCTGCACGCTTTCATGACGCGCACCGCATCGGGTTCTTCCAGAAGCGCCAGCAGCAAGTGCTCCAGCGTTGCAAATTCGTGTCGCCGTTCATTCGCAGCCGCCAAGGCCGCGTGGATGGCTTGTTCCAGTGTGCTCGAGAATGAAGGCACGCGGGTGCTCCTCTGTCTTGGGTCAGAAGGGGGCGGGCTTTCGGCCGGAACCCCATCCCAACCATGTCCTCATACTATTAGAGTTTGGTTGATCGTGGCCCGGCTTCAAGGGTTTTCTTTCACTTGACAGTCACATTTGTTGTGACCGTGGCCGTGAAGAGGGGCAAATAAGCATCAGAACCTGTCTTTTCTACCCCGAATTTCGGCGAAAACCGCCACAGGATCGGCGTTTTCCTTGCCAAGATGGGCCTGAATCGCCGGATCCGTGGCCCTCAGGAACGGGTTGGTGGCTTTTTCAAGCGCCAAAACCGACGGAACAGTGGCTTCGCCAGCGGCGCGGGCGCGGTCGATATCGGCAATTCGCTGTTTCAGCGCAGCGTTCTCGGGATCGACGGTAATGGCGAATTTCGCGTTGGATTGTGTATATTCATGCCCCGAACAGACCAGAGTGTCGTCCGGCAAAGCGGCCAGCTTGCTCAGCGACGCCCACATCTGCGCCGGGCTGCCTTCGAACAGACGCCCACACCCGAGGGCCATCAGGCTGTCAGCGGTAAAGACGACCGCGCTTTGCGGAAGATAGAACGCGATATGACCAACTGTGTGCCCCGAAACGTCCAGCACCTCGACCGGTTCGCCACCCACCTCAAAGCTGTCGCCTTCGGCAACCTGCTGGTCCAGCGGGGGCAGGCGGTGCGCGTCGGCGGCCGCACCGATGACCTTTGCGGGGTGCTTGGCCAGAATTTCGGCCAGCCCTTCAACGTGATCCCAGTGATGATGGGTCAGCAGCACATGTGACAACGTCCATCCCCGATCTTCCAGCGCTGCAAGAATCGGCGCGGCTTCGGGCGCATCGATCAGCGCAGTCTGGCCATTGCCGCTGTCATGAGCCAGAAAGGCGTAATTGTCGCTGAGGCACGGGATTGTAACGATTTCAAGAGGCATGGCCTTTTGCCCTTTCATTGCTAGACTGCGCCCAGCTAAGCCGATTGACCGGATGTCCGCAATGCATCTTGATGTGCAGGATCTGAGGAACTTCTACTACCGCAGCACCCTTGGGCGCGCGGCACAGGCAGCTATTCGCGGGCGGCTGACCGAGCTCTGGCCCGAAGCCAAAGGTCAGACCGTTGCCGGTTTTGGCTTTGCCGTTCCGCTATTGCGCCCTTATCTGGCCGGTGCGCGCCGGGTCATCGGGCTGATGCCCGGCCCGCAGGGCGTGATGCCCTGGCCTGCGGGGATGCCCAATGTCTCGGTGCTGACAGAAGAAACCCGGTGGCCCATTGAAACCGGTCACGTGGACAAGCTGGTGGTAATGCACGGGCTGGAAACGTCCGAGCGGCCAAACCAGCTGCTGGAGGAATGCTGGCGCGTTCTGGGCCCTGGTGGCAGGGCCGTGTTCATTGTTCCGAACCGGGCGGGTCTATGGTCACGTACGGACAAAACGCCATTTGGCTTTGGTCGTCCCTATTCCGCCACTCAGCTGGAAAATCAGCTCAGATCACATTACTTCCTGCCCGAGGCGCATTGCTCGGCTCTTTACATGCCGCCGTCCTTCCGGCGGTTCTGGTTGAAATCGGGCAGTCTGATCGAAAAAACCGGACAGCGCATTCCAACTGTCATGGCGGGCGGGGTGTTGATGGTTGAGGTCACAAAGAACATCCACCCGCCTCGGGGCAATGTCACCAAAGATGCCATAAGGAAGCCGATCAAGGCGCTTGACGGTCTTCTAAAGCCTGCATGACAACTGCGTGCATCCCAAAGTGACAAATTCGCGAGAAAAAAGTCACAGGAATCGCAAAAACCTGCATATTCGTAACATTTTTCAACCGGGTTGACGGGTCCAAACGGTCGCACTTGGTGTAAGTGCATGAAAATTAACATTTTGTGGAAAAATCTGTTACCGCTATAGCGTATTGCTTGGTTGGTTCACCTCTGCTACATCCCCGGTGATTTTGATCCCCGACCGTCTGGCCGGGGTTTCCTCACGCCCCAAGGTAGCGGCCGCTACCCGAAATCGGGGCCTCAAATATCGGAAGGGTGGACGTGTCCGAACCAGCTTCGATTTCCACAGGCATCGCCGAGCGCTATGCCACCGCGATCTTCGAGATCGCAAAAGAGAATAATGACCTTGCGGGTCTGGAATCCGGCATCAATGATCTGGCAGCAGCACTGGGCGACAGTGCCGACCTGCGTGACCTGATCGCATCGCCTTTGATTTCGCGGGCCGAGCAAGAAGGAGCAATTGCCGCTGTTGCTGACAAGATGGGGCTGAACGCCATCCTGCGCAACACGCTGGCTCTGATGGCGCAGAAACGCCGCCTGTTTGTTGTGCCGCAGCTGGTGCAGGTGCTGCGTGACATGCTGGCAGATGAGCGTGGCGAAGTGACCGCCGATGTCGCCTCGGCCAAGGCGCTGACCAAGACACAACTGGAAAAACTGTCCAAGACGCTGTCCGAGCGTGTGGGCAAGACCGTAACTATCAATGCGACCGTGGATGAAAGCCTCATCGGCGGTCTTGTCGTCAAAGTGGGCTCGAAGATGATCGACAGTTCGATCCGTTCGAAGCTGAACTCCCTACAGAATGCAATGAAAGAGGTCGGATAAATGGGAATCCAAGCTGCAGAGATTTCTGCAATCCTGAAGGACCAGATCAAGAATTTTGGTCAGGAAGCCGAAGTGGCCGAGATCGGTCGCGTGCTGAGCGTCGGTGACGGGATTGCCCGTGTATATGGCCTGGACAACGTTCAAGCCGGTGAGATGGTCGAATTCCCCGGCGGCATCATGGGTATGGCGCTGAACCTGGAAAGCGACAACGTCGGTGTCGTTATCTTCGGTTCCGACCGTGACATTAAAGAAGGTGACACTGTCAAGCGCACCAACTCGATCGTGGACGTTCCAATCGGTGACGAGCTGCTGGGCCGTGTTGTTGACGGTCTGGGCAACCCGCTGGATGGCAAAGGTCCGATCAATGCCACCAAGCGCGGCGTTGCAGATGTCAAAGCGCCTGGCATCATCCCGCGTAAATCGGTGCACGAACCGATGGCAACCGGCCTGAAATCGGTTGACGCGATGATCCCGATTGGCCGCGGCCAGCGCGAGCTGATCATTGGTGACCGTCAGACCGGTAAAACCGCCGTGGCTCTCGACACGATCCTGAACCAGAAGGTCTATAACGAAGCAGCAGGCGACGACGAGTCGAAAAAACTGTACTGCGTTTACGTTGCGATCGGTCAGAAACGTTCGACCGTTGCCCAGCTGGTGAAGAAACTGGAAGAATCCGGTGCGATTGAGTATTCGATCGTTGTCGCCGCAACCGCGTCCGACCCGGCGCCGATGCAGTTCCTGGCACCCTATGCCGCAACCGCGATGGCGGAGTATTTCCGCGACAATGGCCGCCACGCGCTGATCATCTATGATGACCTGTCGAAACAGGCCGTGTCCTACCGTCAGATGTCGCTGCTGCTGCGCCGCCCGCCGGGCCGCGAAGCTTATCCGGGTGACGTTTTCTACCTCCACTCCCGCCTGCTGGAACGTTCGGCGAAGCTGAACGAAGACTTCGGCGCAGGTTCGCTGACCGCTTTGCCGGTTATCGAAACCCAGGGTGGTGACGTTTCGGCCTTTATTCCGACCAACGTGATCTCGATCACCGACGGTCAGATCTTCCTGGAAACCGAACTGTTCTATCAGGGCATCCGTCCTGCTGTGAACACCGGTCTGTCGGTTTCGCGTGTGGGCTCGTCGGCTCAGACCGACGCGATGAAATCGGTTGCCGGTCCGGTCAAGCTGGAACTGGCTCAGTATCGCGAAATGGCGGCCTTTGCACAGTTTGGTTCCGACCTCGACGCCGCAACCCAGCAGCTGCTGAACCGCGGTGCGCGCCTGACCGAGCTGATGAAGCAGCCGCAGTACTCGCCGCTGACCAACGCGGAAATCGTCTGCGTCATCTTCGCGGGCACCAACGGTTACCTCGACAAGATCGATGTCTCAGACGTTGGCCGCTACGAGGCTGGCCTGCTGGCGCATCTTCGCGGCAAGCACGCTGACCTGCTGCAGTGGATCACCGACGAAGATCCGAAGATCAAAGGTGACGCGTCCGACAAACTCAAAGCAGCGATCGACGAATACGCCGCGACCTTCGCTTGATAGGAGGTTCCGATGCCTAGTCTGAAGGACCTTAAAAACAGGATCGAGTCGGTCAAATCGACCCGCAAGATCACCAAGGCCATGCAGATGGTCGCGGCCGCAAAACTGCGCCGCGCCCAGGAATCTGCCGAAGCCTCGCGCCCTTATGCCGAGCGGTTCAATGCCGTGATGGCGGGGCTGGCGGCGTCGGTCGGGGGCAGCGACAGCGCCCCCAAGCTGCTCCGTGGTACGGGCAGTGATGATGTCCATCTGCTGGTTGTTATGACAGCTGAACGCGGCCTGTGTGGCGGCTTCAACTCGAACATCGCCAAGCTGGCCCGCCAGAAGGCGGAAGAGCTGCGCGGCAAGGGCAAGACGGTCAAGATTCTGACCGTCGGCAAGAAAGGCCGCGACGCGCTCAAGCGTGATTTTGGCGATCTGTTCGTTGGGCATGTGGACCTGAGCGAGGTCAAGCGTCTGGGTTATTCCAACGCGCAGGACATCGCAAAGGACATCCTGTCCCGCTTCGACGGGGGCGAGTTCGACGTTGCCACGATCTTCTACTCGAAGTTCGTCAACGTTGTGACCCAGATCCCGACGGCACAGCAAGTCATCCCCGCCTCGTTCGAGGAGTCGGAAGGTGACGACAGCGGTGCAATTTTCGACTACGAGCCCAGCGAAGAGGCCATTCTGGCCGACCTGCTGCCCAAGGGGGTTGCGACCGCGATCTTCTCGGCTCTGCTCGAAAACGGAGCGTCTGAACAGGGCGCGCGGATGTCCGCAATGGACAACGCGACACGCAACGCGGGTGAGATGATCGACAAGCTGACGATCCAGTTCAACCGCTCGCGTCAGGCCGTGATCACCAACGAGCTGATTGAAATTATTTCCGGCGCCGAGGCGCTGTAGAGACAAACCGGAGACGAAACATGGCGAATGCAAAAGGCAAAGTCACACAGATCATCGGGGCCGTCGTCGACGTGCACTTCGAAGATCAGCTGCCTGAAATTCTGAACGCGCTGGAAACCACCAACAATGGCAAGCGCCTGGTGTTGGAAGTTGCTCAGCACCTGGGTGAAAACACTGTCCGCACCATCGCGATGGACGCGACCGAAGGTCTGGTCCGTGGTGAAGTGGTCACCGACACCGGTGCACCGATCTCGGTTCCGGTTGGCAATGCCACTCTGGGCCGCATCCTGAACGTGGTCGGCGAGCCGATCGACGAAAAAGGTCCGGTTGAGGCAACCGAAGCGCGCGCGATCCACCAGCCCGCACCGACCTTTGCCGAACAGTCGACCGAGTCCGAAGTACTGGTTACCGGCATCAAGGTGGTTGACCTGCTGGCCCCTTACGCCAAAGGCGGTAAGATCGGCCTGTTCGGCGGCGCTGGCGTTGGCAAAACCGTTCTGATCATGGAACTGATCAACAACATCGCAAAAGTGCACTCGGGCTTCTCGGTGTTTGCGGGTGTTGGTGAACGGACCCGTGAAGGCAACGACCTGTATCACGAGATGATCGAATCGAACGTGATCAAGCCGGACAACCTGTCGGAAAGCCAGGTGGCCCTGGTTTACGGTCAGATGAACGAGCCTCCGGGTGCGCGTGCGCGTGTTGCTCTGACCGGTCTGACCCTGGCCGAGCAGTTCCGCGACCAGTCCGGTACCGACGTTCTGTTCTTCGTCGACAACATCTTCCGCTTTACACAGGCGGGTTCCGAGGTGTCGGCTCTGCTGGGTCGTATCCCGTCCGCTGTGGGCTACCAGCCGACACTGGCTACCGACATGGGTGCCCTGCAGGAACGCATCACCTCGACAAAGGCCGGATCGATCACTTCGGTGCAGGCGATCTACGTGCCTGCGGACGACTTGACCGACCCCGCGCCGGCAACCTCGTTTGCTCACTTGGATGCGACCACCGTTCTCAACCGTGCGATCTCGGAAAAGGGTATCTACCCGGCGGTTGACCCGCTCGACTCGACCTCGCGCCTGCTCGACCCGGCCATCGTCGGCGAAGAGCACTACAAGGTTGCGACCGACGTTCAGCAGATCCTCCAGCGCTACAAGTCGCTGCAGGACATCATCGCCATCCTCGGCATGGACGAACTGTCGGAAGAGGACAAGCTGACCGTGGCCCGTGCCCGTAAGATCGAACGCTTCCTGTCGCAGCCGTTCGACGTGGCCGAGGTCTTCACCGGCTCGCCGGGGGTTCAGGTTCCTCTGGATGTCACCATCTCGTCGTTCAAGGCCGTTGTGGCTGGCGAATACGATCACCTGCCCGAAGCAGCCTTCCTGATGGTTGGCGGCATCGACGAAGTGATCGCCAAAGCCGAAAAAATGGCAGCAGCAGCCGCCTAAGGAGTATCCCTGATGGCAAACACGATGCATTTCGACCTCGTCAGCCCCGAGCGGAGCCTTGCTTCGCTCGAGGTCACCGCGGTCCAGATTCCCGGCGCGGACGGGGACATGACGGCGATGCCCGATCATGCCCCCACCATCACAACGCTGCGCCCCGGTCTGCTGAAGGTTGAGGCACCCGAAGGGTCCAGCGAATACCTGGTCACCGGCGGGTTTGCCCAGATCAACGGCGACAGCCTGTCGGTTCTGGCCGAAAAGGCGGTTCCGGTTTCGGAAATCACCCGTTCGCATATGGACGAGCTGATTGCCGAGGCACGCGCCTCGCACGAAGCGGCAAAGGGCGGCGACGACATGTCGATCGTCGACGAAGCCGCCAAGCTGCTGGCCGACATGGAAGCCCTTGGGACACATATGAGCCTGTAATTGGCTTAACAGTGGAAAATTGGAACGGCCTCGCAATTGCGGGGCCGTTTTTTTGTCGTGCTTTTGCCAGAAAGCCGGGGTAAGTTGCGGAAATTCAAGTATAATGATGAAAACATGAAAAAATTTCTGACCCATCCCATTGGCATCGATCAGGGTGAAAGTGTTCTGTTTTCGGAATTTGCCGAAGGCGGGGACATGTGGACTGGCGAAGGCCCCCGCGAACGCCGGAAACCCATACAATTCAAGGGCACGTTTCTTAGCCCGCCCATGGTTCAGATCGGGATTTCCCTTTGGGATGTCGACACATCATCAGCCCTGCGCGCCGAGGTTCAGGCAGAAAATATCACCTCGGAAGGGTTCGAAGCGGTGTTTCGGACATGGTCCGACACGCGGATTGCCCGGATCCGGATCAGTTGGACCGCGTTTGGAGAGGTGGCACACCCGGACGACTGGAACATTTCCTGATCCGGGGCTTGCAGGACAGGCGCGGGGCTCAGTCGTCCTGCGCTTCGATCATGTCGACCCGTGTGGCGTGGCGGCCGCCTTCGAATTCGGCCCCCAGAAACGCATCCACAATATCCAGCGCCTGACCTTCGCCGACAACGCGCGCGCCAATCGACAGCATGTTGGCATTGTTGTGCTGGCGGATCATCCGCGCAGAAAACGCATCCGAACAGACGCCGCAGCGAATGCCGGGTACCTTGTTTGCAGCCATCATGATGCCCTGACCCGTGCCGCAGAGGATAATACCCAATTCGCAATCACCCGATGCAACAGTCAGTGCCGCGGCCTTGCCGTGTTTGGGATAATGGGTGCTTTCAGAGGTCGTCGGGCCGATATCGACCACGTCCCAGCCTTGCTGCGCGATGTGGTTGGCCACGGCCTGACGCAGCTCGATTGCCGCGTGGTCGCTGGAAAGAACAATGCGTTTGTTGCCAGTCATGGAGATCGGTCCACTTGTGTCGCTGATCGCGCACATGGGTCAGGCTTGTGCGCAATCGATGGTTCAAAAAGAAAGGGACGACACATCCTGTCGCCCCGTCCAAACTCAATCCATCTGGTACATGGATTCGTAGATCGGCGTCAGCGTCTTGTCTTCGAACAGGGATGACACGCTGGTTCCGTTCCAGATGTTCAGGATCGCCTGCGTAAAGATAGGCGCGGTCGGAACAATGCGGATGTTCTTGGCGCCCAAAATCTCTTTGGTCGGTTGGATCGTGTCGGTCAGCACCAGCGACTTCATCACCGAGTTTGTCACCCGTTCCACCGCAGGGCCGCTCATGACGCCATGCGTGATGTAGGAATGAACCTCTTTCGCACCGTTATCCAGCAGCACCTGCGCCGCCTTGCACAGCGTTCCGGCGGTGTCGCACATGTCGTCCACGATCAGACAGATCTTGTCCTTCACATCCCCGATCACGGTCATCTCGGCGACTTCGCCCGCTTTCTCGCGGCGCTTGTCCACGATCGACAGAGGGGCGTTGATCCGCTTGGCCAGTTCACGCGCGCGGGCAACGCCGCCCACGTCGGGTGAAACCACCATGATTTCATCCAGATTTCCCTTGAACTGATGCTTCACATCCAGCGCAAAGATGGGCGAGGCATAAAGGTTGTCCACCGGCATATCGAAAAAGCCCTGAATTTGGGCCGCGTGCAGGTCCATTGTCAGGATCCTTTCGATCCCGGCCCCGGTCAGCATGTTAGCCACCAGCTTGGCGCTGATGGGCGTGCGGGCCTTGGTGCGACGGTCTTGACGGGCGTACCCGAAATACGGAATCACGGCGGTGATCCGCTGCGCGGACGACCGGCGCAGGGCATCAGCGATGATCAGCAGTTCCATCAGGTTGTCATTGGCCGGGTTCGAGGTCGGCTGGATAATGAACATATCCTCGCCGCGCACATTCTCGAACACTTCGACGAAAATCTCACCGTCGTTGAACCGTTCGACACGCGCATCGACCAGACCCTGATCAACGCCTCGGTACAGGCTCATGCGGCGTGCGATGGCTTGGGCAAGCGGAAGGTTGGCGTTCCCAGCGATAAGCTTGGGTTCGTGAAGTGTCGGCATCGGCTGAGGTCCCCGGGCAGCAATGGCAATGTGACAGAATCGTGATGTTGACACCGCTTAGCATGGCCTTACCGTCCCGCAAAGGTAACGCAGCGGAGAAAGTGCACATGACCCAGATTGACTACTTTTTTGCGACACTCTCGCCCTATTCCTATCTGGCAGGGATGCGGCTGGAAGAAATCGCGGCAAAACACGGCGCCACGATCAACTATAAACCGCTGGATATTATCGCCCTGTTCGCGCGCACCGGGGGAACCCCTCCGAAAGACCGGCATATCTCACGTATCGAATACCGCGCACAGGAGCTGCTGCGCCAATCCAAGAATCTGGGGATGGAGTTCAATCTGAAACCCGCGCACTGGCCGACCAACATGGCCCCGTCATCTTATGCGGTTATTGCCGCGATCAAGGACGGCTCGGGCGATGTGGGCAAGCTGTGTCATTCCTTTCTTCGCGCCTGCTGGGCCGAGGAAAAGGATATCGCACAGGACGATGTTATCCGCGAATGTCTGACGCAAGCCGGGTTTGATCCCGGTCTGGCAGACAGCGGCTTGCTGGTGGGGGCAGAAACCTATGCCGCCAACCTAGAGGAAGCCGTGGACCGGGGTGTCTTCGGCGCACCGTTCTATATCACGCCCGACGATCAGCGGTTCTGGGGTCAGGACAGGCTGGACGATCTGGACCGGCATCTGGCCAAGATGAACGGGTGACGGTCAGGGCCGTGATGCAATCCGTTTTCGTCAGGCACTTGGGTGACGGGGGGCGGAAATTGCTCGCCCTCCATTGCACGATTGCGCATTCCGGTGCCTGGTCCGGTTTGGCCAGTGTGCTGGATGGCTGTGCGTCATTTATTGCCCCTGATATGCTGTCGCATGGGCGCAGCCCGGATTGGGACGGGCAAGGTGATTTCTTTGACGCAGTGACCAAACCGGCCCTGGCTGAATTGACCGAACCCATGGATGTAATCGGGCATTCCTTTGGGGCGATGATCGCGCTCAGGCTGGCGCTTGAGCATCCCGACCGTGTGCGCAGCCTGATCCTGATCGAACCCGTGTTCTTTGCAGTTGCAAAACAGGATGCGCCGCTGTTGTTCGAACAGCACGAACGGGACTCCGAGCCGGTCAATGCGGCCTTCGCGTCTGGTGACAAGGTTTTGGCCGCGCGCCTGTTCAACAGGGCGTGGAGCACGAAGATCAGCCCCAAATGGCCTGATCTGCCCGAGCGCACGCGGGCAAATATGGTGCGTGGAATCGATGCGGTTCCGGCTGTGCAGCCTGTGCTCTACGATGATCAGGCAGGGCTGCTTGACGCCGATCGGCTTCGGCGTGCATCAATGCCGATCCTGCTGCTGAGCGGGTCAGAGACGCCGCCGGTGATCCACGCGATTTGCGCAGGGCTGCAACGGCGCCTGCCTGATGCACGCAATGAACGCATCAACGGCGCAGGGCACATGCTGCCGATTTCACACCCTGATGAAACCGGCGCTTTGCTGCGGGCGTTCTGGCTGGCCAACGCCCCGTTGGGCGTTAAAGCAGATTGAGAAACTGATCGATCTCCGCCGCTCCGATGGACCAGTCGCAAACCAGCCTGCACGCGAGGTTTTCGTTTTCATCCTCGCCGTCCAGCTCTGCCCCCCAAAGGTGATAAACCGCGCCGGCCTCGTGCAGCTGCTTGTGCTTCGCGCGTGGGAATGAGGCAAAGATCATATTGGCCTGCGGTTCGTGCAGAAACGCGGCCCCCTTGGCGCGCAAACCCTCGGCCAAGCGGGCGCAGTTGTCATTGGCCTGACGTGCCATCTTCAGCCACAGGTCGTCTTCCAGATAGGCCGCCATCTGAGCGGACAGATAGCGGTGCTTGGAAAACAGATGCGCCCCGCGTTTGCGCCGCAACTCAAATTCCCAGGCTTTGCTTTCATCAAAGAACACCACCGCCTCGACACCCATCAGACCGTTCTTGGTGCCGCCAAAACTGACAGCATCCACACCTGCTTTCCACGTCATATCCGCCGGGGAACAGTTCAGCGCAACCAACGCGTTGGTAAAGCGCGCACCGTCCAGATGCACAGGCAGGCCGCACGTCTTGGCGACCCCGCACAGGGCCTGCAACTCTGCCAGCGAATAAACCGATCCGCGCTCGGTCACTTGTGTGATCGACACGGGTCCGCGCTGCGGCCCATGCACCCCGCGTGTTTCTTCACCCAGAATTGACCCGCGCAGCGCCTCAGGGGTCATCTTGTCTCCACCCGGAACCAGGGTCAGCTTGGCGCCGCTGTAAAACTCCGGTGCGTTGCATTCGTCCTCGTGGATATGCGCGACTGGGGAACAGAAGACCGTTTCCCAAGGCTTTGACAATGTTGCAAGGGTCAGCGAATTCGCGGCTGTCCCCGTCGCCACCAGATAGACCGCAGCACCCGGAGCCTCGAATATGCTGCGGATACGGTCGCGCACCTCGTTCATCAGCGTATCCGCGCCATAGGCCATCTGATAGCCCTGATTGACCTCGGCCAGCCTGGCCATGACCTGCGGATGAACCGGCCCGGAATTGTCAGACGCGAAATGCATCAG
This sequence comes from Ruegeria sp. AI2, assembly GCF_056541275.1. NCBI lineage: Bacteria > Pseudomonadati > Pseudomonadota > Alphaproteobacteria > Rhodobacterales > Roseobacteraceae > Ruegeria > Ruegeria sp. AI2. The sequence continues at coordinate 121,687 of NZ_JBQFYB010000008.1, read as the reverse complement.
CTTGGCTCCTCGATTATGTAATCTTCCCACTCTTCCATGGGTGTCTCAAACTCGGACACTGTGCGCCCCTGAACCGAGATCCCGGCGGCATGCACACTGTCCGCTGTACCAGATATCAACGGGTGCCAGTCGTAAAGCGGTTTGCCTTCCCACAGCAACCGATACGCGCAGGTTTGTGGCAACCAATAGGCATGTTCGTCGATATTGTCGGGGGTCATGACGATGCATTCGGGCACGAATTGATGCCGGATGTCGTATTGTACGCAGCGGCAGCTTTCGTCATCCAACAGGCGGCACGCGACGCAGGTCAGGGCAACCTCGCCCGTGTCTTCATCTTCCAGCTTGTTCAGGCAGCATTTGCCGCAGCCATCACACAACGCCTCCCACTCGCGCTGGTTCATTTGGCGCAGGGGTTTGCGCTCCCAAAACCGGGCAGGCAGGCCCGTGCGTTCAATTGGATCAACACTCATAGGGTGGTCAATATACCGCGGGCCTGTTTGCAGTCGGCATCCATCTGCGTGATCAGACTCTCCAGCCCGTCAAATGTCATCTCGGGGCGCAGAAAGTCGATCAGACCCACCGACAGCGTTGCCCCGTACAGATCGCCCGAAAAGTCGAACAGGAAGGTTTCGATATTGGGCACCTGGCCGTTAAACATCGGGCGCACCCCGATCGAGGCCGCACCGTGATAGCTGCCTTTATGCGGCCCATCCAACACGTCCACCAATACGGCGTAGACACCGAACTTTGGAGGGTGCAGCCCTTCGATGGACATGTTCGCGGTGGGAAAGCCCAACTCGCGCCCGCGCTGCTCGCCCCCGATCACTTCGCCTTCGATCCGGTGCCAGTGTCCCAGCATCGCGGCTGCGTCCCGTGGTCGGCCGTCGCTCAGCGCGGTGCGAATGGCGGTTGAGGACACAACGTTTTCCGACCGTTCCATCAAAGGCGCAATCGTCACGCCGAACCCCATGTCCCGCCCGAACCGCACCAGATCCTGCGCCGTGCCGCTGCGGCCCTTGCCAAAGCAGAAATCGGCCCCCACCACGACATGCGACAGGCCCAGCCCGTCGCAGATCACGTTGCGTGCAAACTCTTCCGGCGATAGCCCTGCCAGCGCGGCGTTGAACGGCAGTTCATACAGCTTCTCTACGCCCAGCTTTTCCAGCCGGTGCGCCCGCGCATTGCCCCGCATCAGGCGGAACGGAGGCGTGTCCGGCGCAAAATACTCCCGCGGATGCGGCTCGAAGGTCAACACACCCAGCGGCGCGTCTGGCGCAGCATTACGGGCCAGTTCGATGACCGACTGGTGCCCCAAATGAACGCCGTCGAAATTCCCGATTGCCACGCTGGCGCCGCGATCTTCTGGCTGGACGAACTGGATATCCCGGATGATGTGCATAGACGATTGCGTAGCGGCGCGAGTCAATTTGTTCAAGCGGCAGTTTGAATTCCAAGAATGCGATCCTGTGAATGAGCCTTGAACATTTCGCTTGGCCGGGAAAATGCACGAGGCCAATCCAAGTATTTCATGCCAGCCGCCTCCAACCGCTTGATTCAAAAAAAACTCTGGGTTTAGACTGAAAATCCGGTCCCCTGGATTAAGGCGCACCGGATCAAAGCCCGGCCAGGTTCGAACGAACCCAGCACAGGAGGCAGACCCATGTACCGAATGCGACTGTTCGCGATTCGTCATGCCCGCACTTTCGAGTGGATCTATAAATGTGTCGAACGCGGCATGGTCGCGATGGACCCGCTATTTGCAAAGATCGGATATAACCGCGTCGAACGCCCCATCGCACTGGTCGAGAAGGGCGTCAAAACCCTGTTGTTCGATTGCAAGATGTGCGGGCAATGCGTGTTGTCATCAACCGGCATGTCCTGCCCGATGAACTGCCCAAAGCAATTGCGCAATGGCCCCTGTGGCGGCGTACGTCCCGGCGAGTTCTGTGAGGTGAAGCCGGATATGAAATGTGTCTGGGCCCTGGCCTGGAACGGAGCCAGCCGCATGCGGCACGGAGCCGACAAGATAAAAGAAGTTCTGCCACCGGTGGAGCACACGTTGAAAGGCTCGTCATCCTGGTTGCGGGTCAGCCGCGAGATTGCAGCGCACGAGCGCGAGACCCGGGATGCTGCCCGATTGGCGCTGGCCGAGGCATTCCCCGAAGCGCGCGAGAATGAACCTTCTGCGGCACCACTGGCCGCCGAACCACCCAACGCGATAAACCGGGAACTGAAGAAATGAGTGATACCCATCGCAACGAGGTGGAGCCGATTGGCTATGTTCCGGTTCCCCAAGGATATGTGTCGCACAGCCGGTTGGAAAAGGTACTCCGTTCAGGCCGTTTCGCAGTCACAGCCGAGTTGAACCCACCCGACAGTGCCGACCCCGAGGATGTTTTTCAGGCGGCCCAACCGCTTGGTGAAGTGGCTGACGCGATCAATGCAACCGATGCTTCGGGCGCGAACTGCCATATGTCGTCTATTGGGATTTGTGCCTTGCTGACGCGCGCGGGTTATTCTCCGGTCTATCAGATTTCCTGCCGAGACCGGAACCGGATTGCCATTCAGGGCGATGTTCTGGGGGCTGCGGCGTTGGGCGTCAGTAACGTGCTGTGCCTGACCGGCGACGGCGTCGGCGTCGGGGATCAGCCGGGGGCAAAACCGGTTTTCGATTTCGATTCCCTTACCCTGCTGCGGACGATCCGCACGATGCGTGATCAGGGAATGTTCCTTTCTGGTCGTAAGATCACGCGCCCGCCGCAACTGTTCCTTGGTGCTGCCGAAAACCCCTGCATACCGCCTTATGACTGGCGACCTGATCGTCTGGCAAAGAAGGTTGAGGCCGGGGCCGAGTATATTCAGACCAATTACATCTACGACATTCCGCTGTTCGAGAAATTCATGGCGCGGGTGCGCGATGCGGGACTGGACAAGAAAGTGTTCATCATCGCGGGCGTCGGCCCCATCGCGTCAGCGCGTGCGGCACGCTGGATGCGCAGCAATGTTCCCGGCATTCACATCCCCGATCAGGTAATCGAGCGGATGGAGAAAGCCGAAAAGCCAGCTGACGAGGGCAAGAAGATCTGTATCGAACTGATCCAGCAGATCCGCGATATCGCGGGGGTGTCCGGCGTTCATGTGATGGCCTACAGGCGCGAACACGTGGTGTCAGAGATCATTCTGGAATCCGGTGCGTTGAAAGGGCGAAAACGCGCCCGCCCGTCCTGAAAGGCACAGGCAAAAAACAGCGTCCAAACAAAAAAGGCGCCGGTCGGGCGCCTTTTGGATGGAAGTGTTCGCCGATCAGTCGAACTTGCGCGACGGGGCCAGTACCATGGCTTCACCGATCAGAACCTTCTTGCCCTCGACCGAGCAATGGCAATCCAGTTTGACGCGACGCTTGGAAAAGTCGATGTCGATAACTTTGACCTCGGCGTAAACCATGTCACCGGGGCGCACGGGGGCCAGGAACTTCAGTGACTGCCCCATATAGACCGTGCCATGGCCCGGCAGTTGTTCGCCAATCACGGCCGAAATCAGCCCAGCTGTCAGCATCCCGTGCGCGATGCGCCCTTCGAAGATTGTATCGCGGGCATAATCATCATCCAGATGCACCGGGTTCCGGTCTGTCGAGATCTGCGCGAACATCTCGATATCTTCGTCCGTCACCACTTTGCGCAGGTGGCGGGACATGCCCATTTCGATGTCTTCGATACAGATCGTTCCGCGTGGAAGATTGTCCAACATGTTGCCCTCACTCGAAATCGACCGAGAAAGAAAAAACCACTATCCGGCCTAGGTTGGCAACTTTATTACTTCGCAGTTGCAGAAAATCAAGTCTTTTCTTGCTATCTCAATCGACCGATTGTGTAGGTCGGGTTGATCTTTTCCCTTTCGATATAAGCTGTTAGGGATTCGTGATCCGGATGGTGCGACGTTTTTGTCTCGGCCGCCGCCAGCCCGCCCGAAATGAACAGGGAATCAATGCCTTCACCCATGCCCCCCAGAATGTCCGTATGGGGGCCGTCGCCGATCACCAGAATGTCGCTGTCCGGGATATCATGGCCCAGTTCTTGCAACCTGCGGCGCGCCAGATCGTAGATCGGCGGGTGCGGTTTGCCGAAATACAGGCTCTCGCCGCCCATCTCGGTATAGAGCTTTGCCAAAGCGCCGGCACACCATTCGCGCACCTCGCCGCGATCGACAACAATATCGGGGTTTGCGCATAGCAGCTTCATGCCCATCTGCTTGGCATAGAGGAAATCGGGGCGGTTCACGTCTGGGTCAGCCATCGGATCAAAGGGGCCACAGCAGACGATCCCCTCGGCCTCTCTCAGCGGGACACGTTCGATATGGATCGGGTGGTGCAGCAGTTTCAGTGGCTCGAAAAAGCCCGCATCGCGCTGCCATTCCCCCATGAAGTAAACCTTGTGCCCGACAGCGCCGCGGAACATCGCCGACCGCGCGGAATCGCCGCTGGTGGCGATGGTGTCATAGGCATCTGCGGGAACATTGAACTGCACCAGTTGCTCGGCCACACCCGCACGGGGTTTGGGCGAGTTCGTGACTAGCACGACAAGCCCCCCGTCCGCGCGATAGGCTTGAAGGGCTGCGACAGCTTCGGGATAGGCCGTGATTCCGTTGTGAACGCACCCCCACAGATCGACAAACAACGCTTTGTAGCGGGCAGAGATTTCGGACAGCGCGTGAACGATCTGGGTCATATGTGGCCTCAAGCTGAAACTGCACGAGCCTTATGACCGATTGGCAAGGGATTGGCCACCAATCGATAGGTGGCCACCCTGTATTTCATCTGTCGGGTACAGGTCTGCCCAGGCGCAATGCCGAAGGCGCAGACTCAGGACTAATAATGCAGGGCCTGTTTTACTCAGAACGACAGACCCCGCGTGTTTCTTCAGACCTTCAGGTTCGGAATGATCTGCTTTTTACGGCTCATGATGCCCGGCAGAACCACGGCGTCGCCATCGACGGATGCGCCAAAGCTTTTCTCGGCAACGGTTTTGACCAGATCGTTGGGCACCAGCAGAGTGGCTTCCTCGTTCAGGATATCGACGACGAACAGCAGCACCTGATCGACACCGTCTTCCTTGGCGACATCCACCATCGAACCCGCCAGGCTTGCCTTGCGGTCCAGAATGACGCCCGGCGCAGTGGTTTCCAGAACCGAAACGCGGAATTTGGTGCCATCGACCTCGTATTCCTTGCTGTCCATGCGGATCAGTTCGGCATCCGAGAAGGACGAGACATCCGATTTTGCCGCAAACATGTCTGCCGCGTAAGCCGAGATATCCAGCTCCAGCTCGGCTGCCAGCCGCTCAGCAACCTCGCGGTCATGGGGCGTGGTGGTGGGCGAGCGGAATTCCAGCGTGTCCGACAGGATGCAGGTCAGTGCCGCGCCCTTGATGGCGTCAGGCATCTTGGCCGCATCGTCACCCATCAGGTCGACCATGATGGTGGCCGTACAGGCCAGCGGGCGCACGGTGATGTCGATCGGGCCTTTTGTTTCCAGACCACCGACCAGCTTGTGGTGGTCGATGATGGCGCGGATGTCCGCGTCATTGACATTGGCGGGCAGTTCGGCGGGGTTGTTGGTGTCGACGATGACCACCGGAGTGTCCGCGGCCAGATCGTCCAGGATGCGCGGTTTGGGCAGGTCCCAGTTGTCCAGCATGAATGCCGCTTCGGTGTTGGGTTCGCCCAACAGCACGGGCTCGGCCTGCACACCTTTGATTTCGTTAAGGTACCACGACCACAGGATCGGCGAGCCTGTGGAATCGGTGTCGGGGGATTTGTGACCAAATACGAGCGTTGTCATGTCAGCGTCCTGCGGAATGGAAATTTGCGCGCCTTATAGGGCGGACAAACGTCCTTGTCACGCCACAGCAGCCCGTCTGCGACGCTTGGTCTGAAAACCGCTGAACCGGCTTAGAAAGCGGCGCGTGTCAGCGTGTATCCGGCCTGCTCCAGCTGGTTCAGCAAACCGTGATCGTCACTCAGATGACCTGCGCCGACCGCGATCACCGCTGTCTGATCCGTGATGGCCAGAATATGCTCCATCCACAGGGCATTCCGCTGGACCAGCATCTGCTGCTCGAACCCGTTCCATTCCTCATCGAAGACGTCCCGGCTCAGCCCGGATTCCTCGAACCCCTGCAGGCGGGCAAATTGTATGATCTCGGCGTGCTTTTCTTCCAGATATCCATTGGCCATGGTGGCCAGTTGATCGTTGCTTCCCATCATCGCCCCGGACAGGCGCACCAGTGACTCGACCTGCTGTTCCAGAGGGTGACTGTCGAACATGGCGATCAGGTCGTCGATACGTTCCAGCGAGTGTTGCGGAATGCCGTTTTCTGCGGCCAGATCGTTCAGGCGGGCGTCCATGCCGTAGGTCCCGTTCGGATCTTCCATCATGCAGGGCGGGATGCTCAGCATCATGCTCAAGAACCACGGTCGCATTTTGGCCGCCATCCAGCCGGGAATGCCGCGCTGGTTCAATGCGGTCGAGAATGCGGCCCAGTCTTCATCTCCCATCAGGTCGATCAGGGTCGGCCCGGATGTGATCATTACAGCGCTGAGATTATTGGCCAGGTTTTTTTCGAATTCGTCCATGTCAGTCTGGGTGACTTCGAAATAGAACGCGTCAGCCTTGCTCAGGTCCGGAGACAGGCGTTCAACCACCTTTTCCATGCGTTCGTCATACGTGTGCAGGGTGCCAATGATGTGCAGAACCGTGTCATCCTTGCGCGCAATCCAGTGGTTGCCTTCCGGAAAGGGGATGTCCGCCACCGCGCGCTGCAACTCGGCCCGCGCGTCATCCGACAGCTGCGGGCGCAGGTCCTGCCCATCGCACGCAGCCGCAGCCGTGATCGGGGCCAGTAGAAAAGCAAGAAATGTCAGCAGGCGCATGAACCCATCCGGTGTTGTGTCATCAAGGTGTTCCAGACATAGCCATGCCTGCGACCCATGTTCAAGCAACCCGTCTGGTATTCCTCAATAATCTGCGTAGCATAGGCCCCATGAACCGCGAGCAGGACCTCTATCCCCCGATCAAGGCGCTCTTGGAGCGTCAGGGATACACCGTCAAAGGAGAAGTGGGCGCTGCCGACATCGTCGCGATACGCGAAGACGAGCCGCCTGTGATTGTCGAGCTCAAGCTCAGGCTCACGCTGTCCCTGTTCCATCAGGCAATTGCCCGCCTGAAACTCACGGATCAGGTCTATATCGGGGTCAGCAAACCCACCGGGCGCACGGCCCGGCGGGCGCTCAGGGACAATCTGGCGCTGTGCCGCAGGCTTGGTCTGGGTCTGATCACCGTACGTTCCGATGGCACGGTCGAGGTGCAATGCGATCCGGGCCCCTATGCGCCGCGCAAGAACAAGGTCAGGGCGGCGCGGCTGCTGCGCGAATTCGACCGGCTGGAGGGCGACCCCAATTCCGGGGGCGCGACACGTCATGGGATCGTGACGGCCTACCGCCAGGATGCGCTGAAATGCGCGGCCTTTCTGGCCGAACACGGCCCGGCCAAAGGGGCCGAGGTCGCCAGATCGGTGGGTGTTCCGGTCGCCACCCGGTTGATGCGGGAAAATCACTATGGCTGGTTCGAGAAGGTTGAAAAAGGTGTCTACGCTCTTACCTCTGAGGGAACAGACGGCTTGAAACACTGGGCCTACAGCTGGGAACAGGTCGACTAGGCCGTTCTCAAAAAAAACCCAAACACCTTGTTGACTCGGCGTTTTAGACTCCCTAGCTATGCGTCGTTATCACTCACACACACCGAGTGCTAACGCCTCGTCGAACGGCGAGGGGAGGATAAACAAAACTTTGAGCCCAAGGAGCTGCAAAGATGGCATTGAAACCGCTTCATGACCGTGTGCTGGTTCGCCGTACCGAAAGCGATGAAAAAACCGCAGGCGGACTGATCATTCCTGACAGCGCAAAAGAAAAGCCCAGCGAAGGCGAAGTCGTCGCAACCGGCGAAGGCGCGCGCAAGGACAGCGGCGAGCTGATCGCAATGGCGGTCAAGGCTGGCGACAAGATCCTGTTCGGCAAATGGTCGGGCACCGAGGTCCAGGTCGACGGCGAAGAGCTGCTGATGATGAAAGAAAGCGACATCATGGGGATCATCGAGTAAGCCCGCGCTTTCTCTGATCTTCCACTAAACACATTTTCTCAAGGAGAAACGACATGGCTGCAAAGGACGTCAAGTTCGACACCGATGCCCGCAACAAGATGCTGAAAGGCGTCAACATTCTGGCGGATGCTGTCAAAGTGACCCTGGGCCCCAAAGGCCGCAACGTGGTTCTGGACAAATCCTTCGGCGCACCGCGCATCACCAAAGACGGTGTTTCGGTTGCCAAGGAAATCGAACTGGAAGACAAGTTCGAAAACATGGGCGCGCAGATGGTGAAAGAAGTCGCCAGCCGCACCAATGACGAAGCCGGCGACGGCACCACCACCGCGACCGTTCTGGCGCAGGCCATCGTAAAAGAAGGCCTGAAGCAGGTTGCAGCGGGCCTGAACCCGATGGACCTGAAGCGCGGCATCGACCTGGCAACCGCCAAAGTTGTCGAAGGCATCCGTGCTGCTTCGCGCGAAGTCAAAGACTCGGCAGAAGTTGCTCAGGTTGGCACCATCTCGGCCAACGGCGAAGCTGAAATTGGCCAGCAGATCGCGGACGCGATGCAGAAGGTTGGCAACGAAGGCGTTATCACCGTCGAAGAAAACAAAGGTCTGGAAACCGAGACCGATGTTGTCGAAGGTATGCAGTTCGACCGCGGCTACCTGTCGCCTTACTTCGTCACCAACGCAGACAAGATGATCGCAGAACTCGACGACTGCATGATCCTGCTGCACGAAAAGAAACTGTCTTCGCTGCAGCCGATGGTTCCGCTGCTCGAGCAGGTGATCCAGTCGCAAAAGCCGCTGCTGATCATTGCAGAAGACGTTGAAGGTGAAGCGCTGGCAACTCTGGTTGTCAACAAACTGCGCGGCGGCCTAAAAATTGCTGCTGTCAAGGCACCGGGCTTCGGCGATCGCCGTAAGGCCATGCTGCAGGACATCGCAATCCTGACCGGCGGTCAGGTGATCAGCGAAGATCTGGGCATGAAGCTTGAGAATGTCACAATGGACATGCTGGGCACCGCCAAGAAGATCGAGATCAGCAAAGACGAAACCACCATCGTCGACGGTGCTGGCGAGAAAGCCGAAATCGAAGCACGTGTTGCTCAGATCCGCACCCAGATCGAAGAAACCTCGTCGGATTACGACCGTGAGAAGCTGCAGGAACGCGTTGCCAAACTGGCAGGCGGTGTTGCCGTTATCCGCGTCGGCGGCATGACCGAAGTTGAAGTGAAAGAGCGTAAGGACCGTGTGGACGATGCTCTGAACGCAACACGCGCAGCCGTTCAGGAAGGCGTCGTTGTAGGCGGTGGTGTTGCTCTGGTTCAGGCCGGTAAAGCACTGGAATCGCTGAAAGGCGCGAACGCTGATCAGGACGCAGGCATCAACATCGTGCGCAAGGCCATCGAAGCGCCGCTGCGCCAGATCGCCGAAAACGCAGGCGTTGACGGTGCGGTTGTTGCTGGCAAAGTGCGCGAATCTTCGGATCCGGCCTTTGGTTTCAACGCTCAGACCGAAGAATATGGCGACATGTTCTCGTTCGGCGTGATCGACCCGGCCAAAGTTGTCCGTACTGCTTTGGAAGACGCGGCATCTGTTGCCGGCCTGCTGGTCACCACCGAAGCGATGGTTGCAGACAAGCCGCAAAAAGATGCGCCTGCTGGTGGCGGCATGCCCGACATGGGCGGCATGGGCGGCATGATGTAAGCACGTCGAATTCGCCTCGGCGAATTCTGACGACCCTGACAGGCGTTTGGCTGCGAGGTCAAGCTGTCGAGAGGGGAAGCCAAAGTGCTAATGGACGGGGTCGCCTTTTAGGCGGCCCCGTTTCATTTCCGATGGCCGCAATGCGGCCATGCCTCCGGCGGGAGTATTTTGGAAAAGATGAAGGCTGGGCCGCGTGTGCCCGAATTGTGAGTGTCCAACGCGCCGCCAAGTCGGTATGTGGTTGAAATGCGACTGTTCCTTCTGACCGCCCTGACCATGTGCGCCTTTGCGGCGAACTCCATTCTGAACCGACTGGCTATCGACAGCGCGTCCAGTGATCCTGCGGGGTTCGCCATTATTCGGGTTCTGGCGGGGGCGTTGGTTCTGGCTGCACTGGTGCTGCTGCGCAGAGGACATTTGCCCGTGCGCAACCGCAGGCGGTTTATCGGGGCGGGGTCGCTTTCCCTGTATATGATCGGGTTTTCCATTGCCTATCTGACGTTGGATGCGGGGCTGGGCGCGCTTATCCTGTTTGCTGTTGTGCAGATCACCATGTTCGCCGCCACCGCCCTTGCCGGGGCCAAACCCACCCGGCGACAGCTGGCCGGGGCAGGGATTGCACTGGGTGGTCTGGCCTGTGTTCTGTGGCCCACAGGAACAGTGCAGGTCGATCCAACCGGAACCGTTTTGATGATTGCAGCCGGGATCGGCTGGGCAGCCTATTCACTGGCCGGGCGGTCCGAGCCTGATGCGTTGCAGGGCACGGCCGCAAATTTCATCGTCGCGCTGCCGGTGACCGCGCTGGCCCTGACGGCCACAGGGGCAGAGTGGCACATGACCGGATTGGGCTATCTCCTTGCGGCCTTGTCAGGTGGCGTGACCTCGGGTCTGGGATACGCCTTGTGGTATCGCGTTCTGCCCCAGCTGGCACCTTCGACGGCGGCAGTCGTCCAGCTCAGCGTGCCGGTGATCGCGATTGTGGGCGGCGTGGTGCTGTTGGGGGAAAGCGCGGGTGTGCGGCTGCTTGTTGGTGCGGCACTGGTTTTGGGCGGTATCGCGCTGGCTGTCCTGCGACGTCAACGTGGGAAGGGCTTTTAACGCAGGCGCACAGGCTTTATCTGGCGGGTATGAGAATTCTGATCGCCCTGCTTTGTTGCCTTTTTCCCGCCGTGGCCAGCGCAAAATGCGTTGTCCTGCTGCACGGTCTGGCCCGGACCGAGGCGTCATTCAGCGTGATGGAACAACTGTTCAAAGCGAATGGCTATTCCGTCGTGCGCCCCGGTTACCCATCGACCGAAATCGGCATCCCCGAACTGGCCGAACAAACCATCCCGCAAGCATTTGCAGCCTGCGGCAGTGACACCGTCAATGTCGTTGCGCATTCCATGGGCGGCATCTTGTTGCGATACTGGTTGCAGGACCACAGCCCTGAAAACATGGGCCGTGTCGTCATGCTGGGGCCACCCAATCAGGGTAGCCAGCTGGTCGATGAACTCAGCGCGTGGGAGGTGTTCGGATACCTGAACGGCCCGGCCGGACTGCAACTGGGTACGGGCCCGGATGGTATTCCCAGCCGCCTGCCGCCCGTGGATTTCGAACTGGGTGTCATCGCAGGTGATCAGTCCTTGAACCTCGTGTTTTCATCTCTGATCGACGGCCCGGACGATGGCAAGGTGTCGGTCGAATCCACCAAGGTCGAAGGCATGGCCGATCATCTCGTCTTGCCGGTGACCCACACCTTCATGATGAACAACCCGCAGGTCATGGCACAGGCTTTGCACTTCATCGAATTTGGTCGGTTTGATCCGCAGATCACTTGGCTGGATGGTGTGATGGACGTAATAGACGAGATCTGCATCGGGCAAAATTGCTCGGAACCGGAGGCGGAGCCATCAGAATGACCACATTGGATCTGACATTGACCGGTGCCGAGGTTCTGCTACCGGATGAAGGGCTGTCACGCGCAGACCTCTCTATTGCGGATGGGGTCATTCAGAAAGACGCAACCGGGCGGCGGATTGACCTGACCGGGTTTCTTGTTCTGCCAGGTATTGTCGACTTGCACGGCGATGGGTTCGAACGCCATATCGCCCCACGTCGCGGCGCGATGAAGCAGATGAATGAGGGCATTCTGTCGGTCGAGGCCGAACTGGCCGCCAACGGCATCACCACAGCCGTTCTGGCGCAGTTTTACAGCTGGGAAGGCGGCGTGCGCGGCCCGGACTTTGCCGCGCAGGTGTTTGCGGCCATCGCAGCGGTCAAGGGCAGCACGGTCACCGATCTGATCCCGCAATTGCGGTTTGAGACCAATATGCTAGCGGATTACGACGGGCTGGCCCGTCGCATCGCCGATTGGCAGGTGCCATACGTGGTCTTCAATGATCACCTGCCGCATGATCGTTTGGCACAGGGCAAGAAACCACCGCGCCTGACCGGGCAGGCATTGAAGGCCGGACGCAATCCGGAAGCGCATTTTGCGATGCTGCTCGGCATGCACGCCCGCAAGGCTGAGGTTCCGGCCGCGCTAGAAGCGCTCTGTTCGGACCTTGCGGACATGGGCGTGCGTCTGGGCAGCCACGATGACGCAACTGCAGAGGCGCGCGCTTGGTGGCGCAGCCAAGGGGTGCGTATTGCCGAGTTTCCCGAAAAGCTTGAAGCCGCCGAGGCCGCGCGCGCTGCTGGGGATCACGTCATTCTCGGCTCGCCCAATGTGGTCCGCGGTGGCTCGCATAAGGGCAACGCCAGCGCGGTAGAGCTGATCGCCATGGGGCTCTGTGATGCGCTGGCCTCGGATTACCATTATCCCAGTCCACGCCGCGCGGCGCTGATGCTGGCCAAAACCGGGCTGCTGGATCTCGCAGGGGCCTGGGCGCTGATCTCATCCGGCCCCGCGCGGGTGCTGGACTTGCAGGACCGGGGCACGCTTGCCGCGGGCAAACGCGCCGATCTGGTAATCCTTGATGCAACCACTCACCGGGTCGCCGCGACATTGGCGGGCGGGCGCTTCAGCTATATGTCAGGGGATATCGCGGTGCGCTTTGTGGGGTGAAACCAGACCGGCTTCACCTTTTTCCAAATACTCTCGCCGAAGGCATCGCGCCGCAGCGCGATATTCTACCGCATGATCCGGTTGAAATGTCCCATCTTGCGACCGGCCTTGACCTCGGCCTTGCCGTAAAGATGCAGCGCGACGTCCCGTTCGCGCGCCAGCTCGGGCACACGGTCCATATCGTCGCCAATCAGGTTCTCCATCACCACATCCGAGTGGCGCTGCCCGTCGCCCAACGGCCAGCCCGTCACCGCGCGGATGTGCTGTTCGAACTGATCCACGGCGCAGCCATTCTGCGTCCAGTGGCCCGAATTATGCACGCGCGGCGCGATCTCGTTCACGATCAGCCCGCCGGGTGTCACGAACAGCTCAACGCCCATGACACCGACATATTCCAGCGCGTTCAAGATATTGGCCGCCAGCAGGATGGCATCGGTGCGCTGGGCGGGGGACAGTCGGGCAGGAATGGTGGTGGTGTGCAGGATGCCGTCGCGGTGCACATTCTCACCCGGGTCAAAACAGGCCACCTGACCGTCCAGCCCCCGCGCTGCAATGATCGAAACCTCGTGTGAGAAATCAACGAACCCCTCCAGAAGGGCAGGCGCATCAGCCATATCGGCCAGCGCGGCCTCGGCATCCCGGGGGGTGCGCAATCTGGCTTGTCCTTTGCCGTCATAGCCAAAGCGGCGGGTCTTCAGGATGGCGGGCGTGCCGATTTCTTCGATGGCCGCATTCAGGCTGTCCAGATCGGTGATATCCGCAAACGGAGCCGTTTTCAGGCCAAGCCCTTGCAGGAACGTCTTCTCGGTCAGGCGGTCCTGACTGACCCTCAATGCCTCACGCCCGGGACGAATGGGGCGATGGGCTTCCAGAATATCCAATGCCTCGGTCGGGATGTTCTCGAACTCATAGGTGATGACGTCCACCGCATCGGCGAAGGCCGTCAAGGCGTCGATATCGTCGTAGGCCGCTGTCGTAACCCGATCCGCAACCTGCCCGGCAGGCGGGTTTGCGCCCGGCTCGTAGATGTGGCTGACAAACCCCAGCCGAGAGGCCGCCACCGACAGCATCCGGCCCAGCTGGCCGCCACCCAGAATCCCGATCACTGCACCTTGGGCGAGCATCTCCGCCATCGTCAATTCTCCAAACGTTTTCCAATTGCGCCAAGCGCCGCTCTCAGCGCCTCATGCGCGCCCTGTTCGATCAGGGTGCCCGTCATTTGCAGGCTCAAAGTACCTTCGGTCGCCAAAGCGTCGCGCTCCTGTGCCAACCGCCCGGCTGTGCCTTTTTCCATCGCGGCGAGAAAACCCGCCATCAACTGCGTGGTATAGAACTCGGCCCCGTCCGCATCGCCGGTTACGTCACCCAGCCATTCGGCCCCGGTGGCCATCAGATCCAGAATGCCGGGAACAATGGCACAAATGGCAAAATGCGCGTTCAGCGCCGCCTCATCCGCAACCTTGACCACTGGGTTTTCCGGCTCAAACAGCTCGGCCAGCAAGCGGTCATTGCCGAACGCCGCCATCGGACAGCCGCCGGACTGCAAGAACCCCAGCGGGATGGTTTGGACGAAATCCGACGCAGGGGCGCAAAGCTTGGCCAAATCCTCGGCGGAAACGGCCGCCATAACTGACACGACCTGCTGATCGGCACGAAAGGTCAGGGGGGCCAGAACCTCGGCCGCAATATGCGGGCGCAGGCACAGGAACACGATGTCCGAGGCGTCAATCACCGCTTGCGGAGGCGCGATAGTCACGCCCAGTTCGGCCTTCAGGGCGGTCGAGACCTCGGCGTTGCGTTCTGTCACGCTGATCTCATGCCCTTTGGCGGCCATCAGCCGCGCAATCGGCGCGGCGATATGCCCGGTGCCGATAAACCCGATCCGGCTCATCCCAGCGGTTCCTCGGGGATCGAGGCGGACAACGCGTCACGCCAGGCATCCAGCCGCGCGGCCAGGGCTTCATCCTGCAAGGCCAGAATGCCCGCTGCCATCAGGCCCGCATTGGCTCCGCCAGCCGACCCAATTGCCATGGTCGCCACCGGAAAGCCCTTGGGCATCTGCACAATGGAATACAGCGAATCCACCCCCGACAGGGCCCGCGTCTGCACAGGCACGCCAATCACCGGTACGCGTGTTTTCGAGGCCATCATGCCCGGCAGATGTGCCGCTCCGCCAGCGCCCGCGATGATCACCTGCAACCCGCGTGATACGGCGGTCTTGCCATAGTCCCACAACCGGTCCGGGGTGCGATGGGCCGAAACGATACGCGCCTCATAAGCGATGCCCAGTTCATCCAGAATATCTGCGGCTTCCTTCATCGTGGGCCAGTCCGACTGGCTGCCCATGATGATCCCCACTGTCACATCGCTCATCCGCTTACGTCCCCGTGCTCAGAAAGAGCGCGCACTATAGCCAAATCCGCTTTTGTGGCAATGCGGTACAGGGCTTTCAGGCAATGATATCGGGGGTCAGGCGGTCTTCGATCAGGCGGATGAAGTCTTTCAGGCGCAGTTTTTCCTTTTTCAGACGCCGAAGGGTCAACTGATCAGCCGTTCCTTTTTCGTGCAGCGCCTCGAT
The DNA here is from genome assembly GCF_056541275.1 of Ruegeria sp. AI2. Taxonomy (NCBI): domain Bacteria; kingdom Pseudomonadati; phylum Pseudomonadota; class Alphaproteobacteria; order Rhodobacterales; family Roseobacteraceae; genus Ruegeria; species Ruegeria sp. AI2. The sequence goes on along the minus strand of NZ_JBQFYB010000008.1, from coordinate 106,214 downwards.
CGCCTCATCAAGGTCGCGGTGCTGGCGGCGAAAAACCTCCAACTCAACCCGCAGAACTTCTTCGGTTTTCATTGAAAGGTCGGTGGGCGCGTTCATCGGCGACTCGGGCTTGTTGTGGTGCTTGCCCAACAAGATAGTGTGTCAGACGTTATCGCGCCAGACCTTGTGGACATCCTGTTTTCTTCCCATATTCTATAACAAGCGGTTGCCGGAACGGGACCGCGCACCACGTCGCTTTGACAATAAAGGACGAAAATACGTGTCGAAACTTACTCTTGGCTCATACCCGCATCTTTTGGGGTTCGAGCAGCTGGAACGCCTTCTGGAACGGTCTGCCAAGGCCGGTAATGAAGGATACCCGCCCTATAACATCGAACAGACCTCGGACTTTTCCTACCGCATCACCCTTGCGGTGGCCGGGTTCGCCGAAGAGGATCTGTCGATCACCATCGAGGATCGCCAACTGGTGATCCGGGGCCGTCAGCGCGACGACAGCGAGGGGCGCATCTTCCTGCACCGTGGCATCGCGGCGCGTCAGTTTCAGCGCATGTTCGTGCTGGCCGACGGGGTCGAGGTGGGCGAGGCGATCATGGAAAACGGTCTTCTGCATGTGGATCTGACCCGCGCCGTGCCGGAAACCGTGGTTCAGACAATCAACATACGGAAGGGGTAAGAGCAATGAATACACCGATTGAAATCAACACCGAAGGCGATCGTATCGTCTATGTGAAAACAGTCGACGTTGCCGATCTGCCGCGTGATCTGCGCGATCAGGCAGGTGATCTGGATCACCTTTATGCCGTGCACGATTCCGATGGGCAGCAACTGGCGCTTGTGGCCGACCGCAAGCTGGCCTTCGTTCTGGCCCGTCAGCACGATCTTTCACCTGTGGCCGTTCACTGAACGGCCCCTTTGTCCGGTGGGGCTGAAACGTTCCCCGCAACACACGCGCATCGGCGAAACTGCCGCTTTTAACCTGTAACGGAGCCGACTGCATGAGCTGGTTTGAATTCGACTGGGTAGACGCCTTCACCAATCGTGCATTTGGCGGCAACGGTTGTGCCGTGGTCCACGGCGGCGCGGGTCTCTCGGCCGAGGTCTGCATGGCCTATGTGCGCGAAACCTCTCTGGTCGAATGCACATTCACCGGCCCGTCCGACGTGGCCGACATCCGCGTCCGTTATTTTCTGGCCAGCCGTGAAATTCCCTTTGCCGGTCATCCGACGATTGCCACCGTAGCGGCGATGCGGTCGCGCGGCATGATCTCCAGCGATAACCTGACGCTGGAAACCGGCGCTGGCATCGTTTCGATCGGATTGCAGGGCGAACAGATTGAAATGACGCAGGTCGCCCCGCAATTTGGTGCGCATGTGCCAGCCGATCTGGTGGCAAAGGCGATCAGCCTGCCGCAAGAAGCCATCATCTCGCCACCCCGGATGGTTTCAACCGGCTTGCCCTTCTGTATTACCGTTCTGCGCGATCATGACGCTTTGCGCGCGGCCCGCCTGTCCGAGGACACGCTGCGCAAAGTGGCTGCGACGGCAGGGTATTCTGGCTCGGACATGGCCGAGCCGTTTCTTGTGACGCTCCAAGGGGCCACCGACGCGGGCGATACGTTCTCGCGCCTGCTCATGGCCCCGCCCAGCCCGCCCGAGGATCCGTTTACCGGGTCTGCCACCGGGGCCATGGCGGCCTATCTGTGGAAATATGGGCTGATGACCAAAGACAGTTTCGTTGCGGAACAGGGTCACGATATGGGCCGCCCCGGTCAGGCTGTTGTCAAGCGCGTTGGCCCCACCGACGCGATGACGGGAATCAAGGTTGCCGGTCAAGGGCACATCCTGATGCGCGGGCAGGTGGATCTGCCACAAGCCACCCAGTAGCCGAACCGTTCCCGTCCCCAGGGACTGCCCGGAACGCCTCAGACTATCAAAACAAAAACGGCCCCCGAGAACCGGAGGCCGCGGCATTCATTCATCTGGTTCAGCCGGCTGCGATCAGGCCCATGCTTTCCAGCTTCAGCAGCACCTGATGAGCGCAGTTGTCGACCTCGACATTCTCGGTCTCGACACGCAATTCAGGGTTCTGAGGCACGTCATACGGGTCCGAGATACCGGTAAATTCCTTGATCTTGCCTTCGCGGGCCAGCTTGTACAGACCCTTGCGGTCGCGCCGCTCACACTCTTCGATGGTGGTCGCGACATGCACTTCGCAGAAGGCACCGAACTGCTCGATCTCTTCGCGCACCGCGCGGCGCGTGGTGGCATAAGGTGCGATCGGGGCGCAGATGGCGATGCCACCATTCTTGGTGATCTCGGATGCGACATATCCGATCCGGCGGATGTTCAGGTCGCGATGCTCTTTCGAGAAACCCAGTTCGGATGACAGGTTTTTCCGCACGATGTCGCCATCCAGCAACGTGACCGGACGGCCCCCCATCTCCATCAGCTTGACCATAAGCGCGTTGGCGATGGTGGACTTGCCCGAGCCCGAGAAGCCGGTGAAGAACACGGTAAAGCCCTGCTGGCTGCGTGGCGGCTTGGTCTTGCGCAGCTCGGTCACCACTTCGGGAAAGCTGAACCATTCGGGGATTTCCAGACCCTCGGCCAGACGGCGGCGCAGCTCGGTGCCCGAGATGTTCAGGATCGTGACATTGTCCTTGTCCAGAATCTCGTCATTCGGCTCGTATTGCGCGCGTTCCTGCACATAGACCATGTGCTTGAAATCGACCATCTCGACGCCGATCTCGTCCTGGAACTGGCGGAACAGATCCTGCGCGTCATAGGGGCCATAGAAATCTTCCCCGGCCGAGTTCTTGCCCGGGCCCGCGTGATCGCGGCCCACGATGAAATGGGTGCAGCCATGGTTGGCACGGATCAGCCCGTGCCAGACCGCCTCGCGCGGGCCAGCCATGCGCATCGCCAGATTCAGCAGGCTCATCGAGGTGGTGGATGCGGGATACTTGTCCAGCACCGCCTCATAGCAGCGCACGCGGGTAAAGTGGTCCACGTCGCCCGGCTTGGTCATGCCGACGACCGGGTGGATCAGCAGGTTGGCCTGCGCTTCCTTGGCGGCGCGGAAGGTCAGCTCCTGATGCGCACGGTGCAAGGGGTTGCGGGTTTGGAAGGCCACGATCCGGCGCCAGCCCAGCTTGCGGAAATAGGCGCGCAGCTCGTTCGGCGTATCGCGGCGACCGCGGAAGTCATAGTGAACGGGCTGCTGGATGCCCACGACAGGGCCACCCAGATAGACCTTGCCCGCCACATTGTGCAGATAGTTCACAGCCGGGTGGGCATCGTCATCTGCGCCAAAAACCTTCTCGGCCTCGCGGGCCTTGTTCGGGGTCCAGCGGTCAGTGACCGTCATGGTGCCCAGAATCACGCCTTCCTGATCGCGCAGCGCGATATCCTGACCCAGTTCGATCTTGTCCGCAAAGTCTTCGCTGACGTCCAGCGTGATGGGCATCGGCCATAGCGTGCCATCAGCTAGACGCATGTTTTCGACGACATTGTCGTAATCGGCCTCGCTCAGGAAACCTTTGAGCGGGTTGAAACCGCCGTTCATCAGCAGCTCCAGATCACAGATCTGGCGCGGGCTCAGATCCCAACTGGTCAGGTCGGCGGCTTCGACTTTCAGTTTCTGGGCCGAGTCATACGACACATAAAGTTCGGGAATGGGGGCCAGATTGCTTAACATTGTCATCTGAATACTCTTATCGCAGTGTTGTGTTGCCAATGATTCAAGGGCGTTTTCGGGGCATTTGCACCGACTGTCGCGCGAAGTCCACTGGCGTCAATGAAACAAAGGACGATATGCGCTGATTTCTCGCGGATTGGAAGGAATTTCCAACTCTGAAATCAAAATGATGATCTGGTTCCCCTGGGCGTAGATAATCCGATCATGCAAGGTATGACTGTTCCTGTTTTCGCGTGTGCGGCGCAAGCTCGGACGCGCGGGTGACTGGCAGGGTGGGAATCGGATCGGCAACGCCGCGCAGCTGGAACATCCGGACACCCTCCGGCGGCAGGTCCATACCCGCAGCCTTCAACACCTCTTGCGAGACCAGCAACTCGACCCCCAAGGCCTTGGTTTCGCTTTCCAGTCGGCTGGCCACATTGACGGCGTCGCCGATGATCGTTCTCGCGGCATGTCCCTGCGCGCCAATCTCACCCAGCACCAGATCACCAAGGTGTAAGCCCATTCCGATGCGAATGCCGGGGCTGCCTTCGGCCTCAAGCTGCTCGTTGAACCGGTCGAGGGCATGGCTGATATCTATCGCAGCCTTCAACCCCGCGCTGGCGGATGCGGCTGCATCGGGTTTTTCGAAAACCGCCAGCAACCCGTCTCCCATATACTTGTCCACGACACCGCCGTCCTTGGTGATGGCAGGCACGACGGCGTCGAAGAACCGGTTCAGCAGGAACACGATATCATAGGGCAGCTGCCCCGTCGTGCGGGCGGTAAATCCGCGCATGTCCAGAAACAGCACGGCCAGTTTCCGTTCCTGCCCCTGACTGGCATGCCCGCGAACGCGCCCGCCATCCGGTTGAAAAACGCGGAAAACGGTGGTCGGTTCCGTCGGGCGGATCTGGCAGGCCAGCCGTGTCTGCGGTGAGGCGCCGACAGCGGCCAGGCTGCGGGCCTCGACATCGCCGGGCGGGGGCAGGGCGTTAGCGCCTTCCTCGATGATGACGCGGCATGTGGTGCAGCGTCCCTTCCCGCCGCACAAGGCCGTATGGGGCACACTATGTGCCTGCGAAATCTCAAGCAGTGTCATGCCCTTTTCGGCATCCACCTCGGGCCCGTTGCTGTAACTTACCCGCACCGAATGCCTGCGCCGCCACAGCTTGCGCCCGATATACACAAGACCCGTGGCCGCCAAGGCGAGCCAGAACGCCAAAAGGGCATTATCCTTGACGGTGAACATGGTCTGGAACGCCTCGGGCGAGGGCCAGTTGTAATGCTCGATATATTGTTCCCGCAGAAACTCATCCGCGAATTCTAACCAAATGCGGCGGCCCTCGGTCAGCAGACCAGCCAAGGCGAACGTAGGGATGAAGACGGCAACACCGATCAGATAGGGTACGGCGCTGGACCACCATTTCGTCAGCCGTAACCACATATGCAGCCCGATACAGCCATGCACCCAGACGATCAGCAACAGTGCGCTTTGCATCCAAATCACGGTACTGGGCCACATCAGGATGATGATGTACCCCATCTCGTCGTTGACGTCATAGATCTCGTGCGCGACCCGGGTCTGAATGACATGCGAGATCAACTGCAAAGGTATCAGCAGACCAAGAACCACCTGCAACGCCGTGCTGAACGGCATGCGTAGGGTCCGGCGCTGTGCGATCGAGGCTAGCGCCAGACCGGCATGTGTGAACAACGCCGCATAAAGCAGCAGGCTCATAAGACTGTGCCGCGTCACCGCTGTTCGACCGTCCTGCATCCCGTGCAGATAATCGGTGTGAAACAGGCCCAGTCCGATGTTGATGAAATGGAAGAAAGCGAAAGCAAACAGAACCAACCCGCTGCCGATCCGAAGCCGGGTTGCCCAACCGCCACGCCACAAAGCGCTCTTCAAGAATACCACCTGTATCGCTGTTCGCCTTGGTTGGACTTTGCGAGGACGTTCGCGGTCAGGTCAAGGCTTCGGGTGCAAATCTAGGCCCGCCAGTGGGTCGCGGTGTGTTGGGATTGAATTGATATCTTGTCCGCACAAAACAGCACCAGATGGCTGAGGTCAGGGCGCGAGCGCGAGCTGTAGATCAAGCCGTCCGCCCCTATTGCCCGCGCTTTATCCGAAAAAGACCATGTGGGCGAAGGGATCCCCGTCGCGCGAATATCCTGCCAGATCACCGACGCTGCCGTCTGCCCGCGGTAATCCACCAACTGCGCGTTTTCCACCAGAAACCTTTGTATCACGCGGTCGGGATCATCACCCGAGACGTAGCGCCGGATGGCGACCGAAGCGCCCTCGGCGCTGAGCGAGGCATAAAGCCCGAACTGTCCGGAATGGTGAAAGCGCCCCTCGGGCGCGCGGGCAGGCAGCAATGGGGCTGCTGCCTGCGACGCAAACAGAATTCTCCAGACAGGGCCAGAGAATTCAAGCATGTATCAGTCCTGTTCGGCCAGGAACCGTTCGGCATCCAGGGCCGCCATACAGCCCATTCCCGCGCTTGTTACCGCCTGACGATAGACATGGTCGGTCAGATCGCCTGCCGCGAACACGCCGGGGATCGAGGTTTCGGTGCTGCCCGGTTTGGTGACGACATAGCCACCCATATGGGTTTCCAGCGTCTCCTTAACCAACTCGTTCGCTGGGGCGTGGCCGATGGCGACAAAGACGCCCTTGCACGGGATCTCGGTAATCTCGCCGGTTTTGACATGTTTGACCCGAACGCCTTCAACGCCCAAAGGCGCGTCGGTGCCGATCACTTCTTCCAACTGGTGGAACCACATCGGTTCGATCTTTTCATTCTTCAACAGGCGATCCTGAAGGATCTTTTCCGCCCGCAACTCATCACGGCGGTGGATCAGGGTCACCTTGCTGGCGAAATTGGTCAGGAACAGGGCCTCTTCCACGGCTGTGTTGCCGCCGCCGATCACCACGATTTCCTGCCCGCGATAGAAGAACCCGTCACAGGTGGCGCAAGCCGAGACGCCAAAGCCCTTGAATTTCTCTTCCGACGGCAGACCCAGCCATTTCGCACGCGCGCCGGTGGCCAGAATGACGGCGTCCGCCGTGTATGTGGTGCCGCTGTCGCCCTTGGCGGTGAAGGGGCGCTTGCTGAGGTCCAGATCGCTGATGATATCGCCGATCACCTCGCATCCCATGGCCTTGGCATGGTCCTGCATCCGCACCATCAGGTCCGGGCCCTGCACCTCGGTGTCGCCGGGCCAGTTTTCGACTTCGGTGGTCGTTGTCAGCTGACCACCGGGTTCGATGCCCTGTACCAGAATGGGTTCCAGCATGGCGCGGCTTGCATATACGCCTGCGGTGTATCCTGCGGGTCCCGACCCGATGATCAGAACCTTGGTGTGTCTTGTGTCGGCCATGGTGCCCCCGCTCGAATTGCCTGAATTGGGCCCGCGGCCCGTCGCCCCGATATAGCGACCGACCGGCCCGGCTTAAAGCCCCTTACTGTTCAGGCCCCCGCGGGCTGGGGTGCCCTGGGTTTTAGGGGAGAAAGCGAAAAGGAAACAAAGAAAATTGCGCATCTGCGAAACATTATTGCGCGCGTGTGGGGTGCTGATATAAGAACCGAAAAAATCAGGAGCATTTGATGGTCACGACTCGGCTGGATGATATTGATCGCAAGATTCTGGCGGAACTGCAGGCGGACGGTCGTATGACCAATGTCGAGCTGGCAAAACGGGTCGGAATCTCGGCCCCGCCCTGTCTGCGCCGGGTGCGCACACTCGAAGAATCCGGTTTCATCACTGGCTATCACGCCGAGGTCAACTCGCGCGAGTTGGGGTTCGAGGTTCAGGTATTTGCCATGGTCGGTCTGGACAGCCAGGCCGAAGTCGAACTGCGCGCGTTCGAAGGCCGCTGCCGCGAATGGCCATTGGTCCGCGAATGCCACATGCTGAACGGCGAAGTGGATTTCATCCTGAAATGCGTCGCACCTGACCTGAGCAGCTTTCAGCAGTTTCTGACGGGCGAGTTGCTGACCACGCCAAACGTGGCCAGCGTCAAGACATCGCTCGTTATTCGCGGCGCAAAAGACGAGCCAGGCGTACCGTTCGACGTTCTGGAAGAACGTATGAACCGGACGGCGTAACGCCAACACGTTTTGGTTGCGCGGTGATTGGTGGCAACAGTGCTGCCACCGCAAGGGATAGAACCCAACTTATTACCAGCTGCATGATGCCCCCCATAATGCAGTAATCACAATCATGCTCAGGCCGTCATCGCGTCGATCTCACCATCTCCGGCGCGCGGCATCAGCAGCGGGCCGAAATCGTTCAGCGACTCGATATGCGCGAACAGGTTCAGATAGATCGACCGAAGCGAGTGGCTGATCATGCGAACCGCATTCACACCTGGATGATATGTTTCGAACTGTAATCCATCTACGCGAATAACGGAATGGCGTTTTAAACAAATGTGAAACAGTTCAACGGGGGTAGGCGGCATTGTTTCAATTACACCCATCCCGTCCTGAAATTCGGACACGGGTGTAAGAATCGGCTGCCCCCCATGCAGGTGCCGCAAATGCGCAGGTGTTCCCACGATTCGCGCCGCCGGGCCGGCAATGACACCCGACATTGGCTTTTGCATCCCGAACGTATCCGCCATGATCCGCGTCAGCGGCCGCGTCCGGCCACGTGAATCCGCGCGCCCGGGGATCAACGTGACAGATCCCTTCCACAGCACGGTTTCCGATGCGCCATCCTGCGTCAGGACCGTATCCCCCGGCATCAAATCCTCGATTGCCATCGGTCCATGTTCCGTTTCTACCAAAGATCCACGTGTGAAGGCGCAAAACGCGTCTTCAAACATCGGCAGGGCAGGCGCGATGTGGCGGGTCTGAACCACATCTCCGTTCTTCAACAGGCTGCTGACCTCATAGCGGCGCAGCTGGGCTTTTGGCTTGGAAACCGGCCGCGGCGCGTCCCGCAGCATAACAGACGTTTCGATAGCATTTCTGGCCGCGCGGGCCAGTGAATTAGGAATAGTCATTAATATTCCGTCCCCTCAAAATGTTCGGTCAGGCGCGGCGTACCCCCGTACAGACCCGCCCGGCGAACTGGTTCTTTGCCTTGAAACAAATGGGTGACCCTCGGGCGGCAACCGGTACGGTCCCGCAACGCGACTAAATCTCGCTTTCCAATGGTCAACACATTGACCCCCCAGACAAACTCGTACTTCACGGGCGAAATTGCCCGCACACACACAACTCCTAAAAAGTCACGAACCCCTCGCTCGTGACGCGCGATACATCAGGCCGGAGCGAACCTGATACGCGTTGACCCAGATGAGACCGGCAGCTTGGTCTCTGGGTTTTTCTGTCTCAGCGTCGTGCCGCGATGCGACTGGCGACCCTGACAGAATTGCTTGTTACCCGCTTCCACGGCATTTCCAGGTTCTGGCCCCGAGTGGCCGCGACCATGGCTTTCAGAAAGCGTGATTTGGTTTTCATTTTTTGGTCCTGCTCTGAACGGGGTGTATTTCCCCACATCCTCTGTAAACCTTTTGTGACGCGGGTTTGCGGCAGGGATAAGGCTTATCCGGGATGATTTGCGGACAGAAAAATGAAGTCAGATGGACCTCCCACTCAACACGCCAGCGCCCGATTTTCGAACGTCAGATAACGATCTGATTACTGGCAAAAACTCGTTACGATTCTGATGCCCAATCAACACAACAAATGTGGCGGAAAAGTGGCAGGGTACCTAAATCTGGACGAAGATCACAATCTTATGACGGAAATCAACCGCCCGTAATCGACCTCGTTCGCGTGCGTTGATCGGCGATAGGAATAGAACCTGTCAGGGTCGGAATATGTGCAGTGTCGGGTCCACTCGGCCTGTCCGATTCCCGCCTGCCGCAGCCGGTGCAACCCGAAGGCGGGCAGATCAAATTGCAGGCGGTCACTTTCACCATTGGCAAAAAAGCGGCTGTTGTCCGGCGAATCCGCCAGGAACGCGTCCAGAAACTCTGGCCCCACCTCGTAAGCGCGCTGGGAAATACTGGGTCCGATCACGGCGCAGATATTGCTGCGGTCGGCTCCCAGCGCCTCCATCGCGTCCAGCGTCGCTTCCAGAACACCGTCCAGCGCGCCGCGCCACCCGGCATGGGCCGCACCGATCACATGCGCGTCGGGATCGGCGAACAGAACCGGCTGGCAATCGGCCGTCAGGATCGTCAGGGCCAGACCGGGTGTTGCTGTGACAATGGCGTCCGCTTTGGGCTTTTCACCGTCAACCGGGGCTTGGACTGTCAGAACCGTTGGGGAATGAACCTGATGCACCGCGACCATTGCCTCGGGGTCCACCTCCATCGCGTCGGCCACCCGCCGCCGGTTCAGCGCGACAATCTCGGTTTGATCCGAGGACCCCTGACCGCAGTTCAACCCGCTGAAAATTCCTGAAGACGCGCCGCCGCGACGGGTAAAGAACCCATGGCGAAATGGCGACAGCAGATCCGAGGTCAGAATTTCCAGCGTCATGGTTCCAATCCTGGTGGTGGGGCTGCATAGGCCGGGAAAAGGCCCATCACCTTGAACAGATTTCCCATTTCATCAGGATGCGTCAACCGCCGATGCGCGGCAATCAGCGCATCCAGCTCGGAACCGCTCAGCGCCTTGGACAGGGCTTGCGCGCGGGCGGTGATCCCCAGCCGTTCAAGGAAGACGCCCTGCGGTGTCAAGCGCGTATGCCTGCACCCACAGGCGCGGGTCGCAACGGCCAAAGGCTCAAAATCCACATGCGCGGTCAAATCGGCCTGACCGGGCGATGCCAGAGGATCGGAATGCTCGTGGTTTTGCAGCGCCTGCAAGGTATCGCCCAGCGAATGCCAGTCGCCATAATCCACAATCAATGCCGCGCCGCCATGGCTGGCGACCCGCCCTGCGATCACGGTCAAAACGGGAATCGCAGCAGCACACAGTTCGACCAGATCACCGTCCTTGGTGTCCGACAGCCTGTCATTCAACGCCACCTGCGGCCCGATCGCGCCCAGTCCGAACGTCAACCCACCGTCACGCTCACCCACCAGACGCTCGCGCCAGCCCGTACCGTCACGCTGGAACTGGCGGATGGGCAGGGCATCAAAGAACTCATTGGCAACCAGCAACAGCGGCTGGTCGGGCAGGTCGGCGATCATGTCGATCCAGGCCGCCTTGTATTCGTTCAGGGTTTCAGCCTGCACCTGTTTCAATACAGGCGATGCTTCGACCAGAACTACCTGCGCCGCCTCGTGAAAACCGGGTACAGACCGTGTGGCGCGCAGAATATCGGCCATCAGGGTACCGCGCCCCGGCCCCAGCTCACACAGGGTAAACGGTGCGGGCCGTCCCTGATCCATCCAGCTTTGCGCCAGAGACAGCCCGACCAGCTCTCCGAACATCTGACTGATTTCCGGGGCTGTGGTGAAATCCCCCGCAACCCCCAGCGGATCACGGGTCGTGTAATAGCCCAGCGTCGGATGCAGCAGGCACTCAGCCATGTAATCCGCCACGCTCATGGGTCCGTCCTGCCGGATGCGGGCGACCAGATGATCGGTCAGGCTCATACCGCCCGCCGCCGCGCGCGCAGGGCAAACCACAATCCAAGCGCGATCATCGGCAGCGACAGGAACTGCCCCATGGTCAGCCCGTACCCGCCCACATGCCAGGCCAGCCCCAGCGGATTGCCGGGCGATACGAATTGTGCGTCCGGCTGGCGAAAGAACTCGACGATAAAGCGCGACGCGCCGTAGCCCGCAAGAAACGTCCCCATGACAAGGCCCGGTGTGCGAAAACCGCCGCGCCGATAGACCAGCCACAGCAATACCGCCCCAAGCAACACCCCCTCCAGCGCGGCCTCATACAGCTGCGACGGGTGCCGGGCGCACATGCCTGCGACCACGCCGGGGCAATCCTGCGCAGCATATCCAGGAAAGACGACAGCCCAGGGCAGCTCACTCGGGCGGCCCCACAGCTCGGCGTTGACGAAATTGGCCAGCCGCCCCAGCAGCAATCCGGGCGGAACGGTGTAGGCAACCAGATCCCCCAGCGACAGGGCAGGGATCCGGTGCCGTCGTGCAAACAGGTACGACGCAAGGATCACGCCCAGCAGGCCGCCATGAAACGCCATGCCGCCTTGCCAGACCTTCACGATCTCCAGCGGGTGCGACAGGTAATAACCCGGCTGATAAAACAGCACAAAGCCCAGCCGCCCGCCCAGAATCACGCCCAGAATGATCCAGGTAACCAGATCCTCCAGCTGTTCGGGCTTCATCGGCGGGCCATCCGCAGGCCAGAGCGCCGGGCGGCGCAACGCCACAACAGCCAGCCGCCACGCGATCAGGATGCCCGCGATATAGGCCAGCGCATACCACCTTAACGCGAATTCCATCCCGAACAGCGGGATCGAGAACAGTTCGGGCGACAGATCGGGGAAATTCAGAACAGCCTGCATGTGCGTCTCATTGCCCGGGGTTTGCAGGTCAAGTCAACCTTGAGCCCGCGCCATTCTTTGCCCATATACAGGTAAACCGCGAGATCGGAGAACAGATATGCAGACCCGCAACAAAATCCTGGATGACGTGTCCCAGCTGATGACCAACGCCATGGGCGTGGCGCAGGGCGCGCGGGAAGAGGCTGAAAACGCGATGAAGTCGATGATCGACCGCTGGCTGGCCGACCGCGATTTCGTCACCCGCGAAGAATTCGACGCCGTGCGCGCCATGGCTCAGAAGGCGCGCGAAGAAAACGCGGCACTCGAAGCCCGCATCGCCGCGCTCGAGGCGAAACTGGACAAATAACGCCCCGGCGTTCCCTTTATTCACAATTTTCGGACAAAGCATTCCGCCGCGCAATCCAGCCCGGATTGTGCGGTGCTGTGTATTCTGACGTGTCGCAGAATTTATTCAAGACAAAGCTGACTCTGGCGCCAATATTTTGATCGCCGTTGCCTTCTGTCCACAACTTATTGCTGTTATCCCCAATAATTAGGGTTGCCAGAACTTACGCCACATCGCACCATATTTAGTACAGGCCTATGGGGGAAGCCCGGTTTGTAGAGCAGGCAACTAGCGCTGGGGCGCTGCCAGCCCCGAAATGCTAGAGATTAGTGAGGTGGCATTATGGCCCTTTCCGAGCAGTATCTCGAAGAAGACATTCATCCGATCGACATTGTTGAGCATCTGGCCGAACATCACGACTGGGATTTTGATCGCATTGGGGACGATCAGATTGCCATGGCCGTTGAAGGGCAGTGGCGCACCTACTCGATCACACTGGCCTGGTCCAACTATGACGAAACGCTGCGCATGGTGTGCAGCTTCGAAATGGAACCACCGGCCGAGCGTGAAATGCAGCTCTATGAGTTGCTCAACAAGATGAACGACCAGTGCTGGGCAGGCGCGTTTACCTATTGGGCAAACCAGAAGCTGATGGTCTATCGCTATGGTCTGGTCCTTGCAGGCGGACAAACGGCCAGCGCTGACCAGATCGACACGATGATCAATGCCGCCGTCATGAGCGCCGAGCGGTACTACCCCGCGATCCAATTGGTGACCTGGGGCAACAGAGGGCCAGAAGAAGCCATGCAAGTGGCCATTGCAGAGGCCTACGGCCGCGCGTAAACCTTTGCCCCGAACCGATATGTAAAGCGGGAGGGGCAAATGGACATGACGCGAGTGGCCGAACAGGGGCTTGTGCTTCTGGGGTGCGGAAAGATGGGGTCCGCAATGCTGGCGGGATGGCTGGAACACGGCCTTCCGCCAGCTTCCGTTTGGGTCATCGATCCCTACCCGTCAGATTGGCTGAAGGCGCAGGGCGTCAATATCAACGCACCCTTGCCCGAATCCCCCGCCGTGGTGCTGGTTGCGGTCAAACCGCAGATGATGGGCGAAGCCCTGCCTGCCCTTCAGGCACTGGGCGGCGGGTCCAGCCTGTTCATTTCCGTTGCGGCTGGCACCTCGATTGCCACCTTCGAATCCGTTCTGGGCCAAGACACCCCGATCATTCGCGCCATGCCCAACACACCCGCTGCTATCCGTCAGGGCATCACGGCACTGATCGGCAACGCACACGCCTCCGAGACCGATATGGAACAGGCCGAAAACCTGCTGGCGGCAGTGGGCCAGACCGTTCGCCTGGAGGATGAGGCACAGATGGACGCCGTCACCGGGCTCAGCGGGTCCGGCCCGGCCTATGTGTTCCATCTGATCGAAACCCTGGCCGCAGCGGGCGAGGCGCATGGCCTGCCTGCCGAGCTTGCGATGAAACTGGCCAAGTCCACAGTGGCCGGTGCCGGGGCACTGGCCATGGCGTCCGACGAAGACCCCGCGCAGCTGCGCATCAACGTGACCTCTCCGAACGGTACCACACAAGCCGCGCTTGAGGTGCTGATGCATCAGGAAACCGGCTTTCCCGACCTGCTGAACCGTGCCGTCAAGGCCGCAACCGACCGATCCAAGGAGCTCTCGCGTGAGTGAAATTTCGTTCGACGACTTTCTCAAGGTCGATATTCGCGTGGGCGAGGTGATCCGCGCCGAGCCTTATCCCGAGGCCCGCAAACCCGCGATCAAGATGTGGATCGACTTTGGTGACGAGATCGGCGAGCGCAAGACCTCGGCCCAGATCACCGCGCATTACGATCCGGCCACTCTGGTTGGCAAACAGGTCATGGCTGTCGTCAACTTCCCTCCGCGCCAGATCGGCAAGTTCATGTCCGAAGTTCTGGTGCTGGGCCTACCCGATGACAGCGGCGAGATCGTTTTGATCGGCCCCGACGGCAAGGTTCCTACAGGCGGGCGGATGCACTGATGAAACTGCTGATCACGCGCCCGATGACCCCGGCAGTCGAATCGCGCGCCCGCGCCGATTTCGATGTGACCATCCGGGAAAACACCCTGCCCATGTCACGGCAGGAGATGCTGGCCGCTCTGGCCGATTACGACGTGGTCGTCCCGACGCTGGGTGATCAGTTTTCGTCGCAGGTTTTTGCAGAAGCCGGTCCGCCGCGCTGCAAGCTGCTGGCCAATTTCGGTGTTGGCTTCAACCATATCGACGTGGATGCCGCACTTGCGGCCGGGATTGACGTAACCAACACCCCCGGCGCGGTCACCGATGCCACGGCTGATATCGCCATGACCCTGCTGCTGACCACAGCCCGGCGCGCCGGTGAGGGTGAGCGGCTGGTGCGGTCGGGTCAGTGGCAGGGCTGGCACCCGACGCAGATGCTGGGCCATCACGTGACCGGCAAGCGCGTGGGCATCGTCGGTATGGGCCGCATCGGACAGGCCATCGCGCGCCGCTGTCATTTCGGGTTTGCCATGCAGGTGGCCTATCAGTCCCGCAATGCAAAAGATCTGGATTTCCCGGCAGAATTCACACCTGACCTTGAAACACTCGCCACTTCGGTCGATTTCCTTGTGCTTGCGGTTCCCGGTGGTGCGGAAACCCGCCACCTGATCAATGCGCAGGTTCTTGAGGCGATGAACCCCTCGGCTATTCTGGTCAACATCGCCCGTGGCGAGGTGGTGAACGAGGCCGCGCTGATCACGGCGCTGCAAACCGGTCAGATCGCGGGGGCGGGGCTGGACGTCTACGAATTCGAACCCAAAGTGCCACTAGCCCTGTGCGATATGGAAAACGTCACCCTGCTGCCCCATCTGGGCACCGCCACCGAAGAGGTGCGCAGCAGCATGGGGCACATGGCGCTGGATAACGTGGCGGCCTTTGTCGCGGGTAGGGCGCTGCCCAACCCGGTCTAGTCGCCCACCGCCTCGCGCCAGTGTTTGCGGCAGAGCGAGACATAGGTCTCGTTCCCGCCGATCTGCACCTGCGCCCCTTCGGTGATGGCCTTGCCGGTCTCGTCGCGACGAATCACCATCGTGGCCTTGCGGCCGCATTCACAGATCGTGCGCACTTCGCGCATTTCGTCGGCAAGGGCCAGCAGGGCGGCAGAGCCGGGGAACAGCTTGCCCTGAAAATCCACGCGCAGCCCATAGGCAAGCACCGGCACATCCAGATCGTCCACCGCACGGGCCAGTTGCCAGACCTGGGCCTCGGACAGGAATTGTGCCTCGTCGATGAAAACGCAGGCCACGGAACCTTTGTCCAGCCGGGACCGGATCATGGCGAAGACATCATCTTCGGGTGTGAAAGTGTCAGCCTGCTCCGATATGCCGATGCGCGATGCAATCCGCCCCGCACCCGCCCGCCCGTCAATGGCGGCGGTCATCAGGTAGGTCTGCATTCCGCGCTCGCGATAGTTGTGCGAGGCCTGTAGCAACACGGTCGACTTGCCCGCGTTCATGGTGGAATAGTTGAAATACAGCTTTGCCATAGCGTGGGTCTAAAACGCCCGGCCAAAAGGAACAAGAGAGCAAAGGGATGTAAGAAGCGACGTCGCCGTTGCGTGTGCAGAGGCCGAGCTGGGCTCGTAGGGGATGGAACCCCCGCGTCTGCAACAGCGACGCCGTCGGCCAACATGTGGCCAAAACAAAGCAAGGCCCAACAATACCGCCCTGCAATCACTCTTTACCGGCTTGAACTGCCGCCACTCACTCACAAAATCCCCCGCTTATCTGAGGGATAGTCAATGTATGACATTTCAATTATGACTCAGGTATGGGAAATTTCCCGACGCTTTCCCCGGTTTGGACATCGGGCAGGCGTTTGCAGGTAACAAAGGTAAATCAATGGCAGATATCGGGGCCTATCTGAAGAAACACACAGAAGCGCTGGTCAAAGATGTCGGAATAGAAGCTGCTTGTGAAATCACCGGAAAATCCAAGGCGACCCTGGGCCGGTATTATTCGGACAATGCGGAACACGCGGACAGGTTCATGCCCGTGGATGCGGTGGCCCGGCTTGAAAACGCAGCAACTTATCCGCATGTGACATCCGCACTGGCGGATCTGAAAAACATCACCTTGTCGTACAGCGAACGCAACACCGTGGCACCACGCACAGGCGGGGTGAATTCGGATGTCATCGCGCTCAGCCAGCGGTTTGCAATGCTGATGACGGAATATCAGGCTGCAATCGAAGATGGCATCATCACGGTGAACGAAGCCAAAAGGCTGCTGAAAGAAACCAGTATGCTTCAGCAGGTCCTGATTGAAATGAAACTGCACCTGGAAGAAGAAAGCGTCAGCTAGGCTTGGCGGCGGCCAGCTATCGGCCAAAAACCGCCTGCCCGGATCGCCGCAGATGTCGTGCGCTTTGTTGCATGATCATCAACCGGACTCTGCGCCTCAATTCAGTCACGTCTTTCAGATAAGCTGTGGCGCAGGCAAGATCGTCAAGGGCAGTAAACCATGCAGAAAATGCAGGAAAATTACAGCATTCTCGCAGACCGTATGGTTTGGCGGTCGTTCCTGTTTGTCTATGCGCTCTTTCTGGCAACGGTGCTGTTTGGCGCTTATCAGGAAGGCCCCGACGACGCGATGCGCTGGGTCATGGTACAGGACTTGCTGGCGGGGCAGGGCTGGTTTGACGCCTATCAGCATCGGCTGGGGCCCGGTGACGGCACGCTGATGCACTGGTCCCGGCTTGTCGATGCGCCGATTGCCGGGCTCTACGCGTTGTCCGCGATGGTCGTGCCGCCCGACACCGCCTTGCAAGTGACCGCGTTTGTGTGGCCGGTGCTGCTGGCGGGGCTGACCCTGTGGGCCTTTGCTGTCACCGGCGCAGCGTTGGGCGGGCGAAATGGCGCGATTTCGGCACTGGTGGTCGGTGCGCTGACGCTCGAACATTATCGGAAGTTCGACTATTTCTCGTTTGACCACCACAATGTTCAGATTCTGCTGTTTGCAGCGGCCCTCATGTTCTTTGTCCTGCGCAAGGCCAAACCCTCTGCTGCGGGATGGCTGGGTGTCTGTCTGGCCCTTTCGGTGTCAATCGGAACCGAATCGATCGTGCAGGTCGCGATTATCGCGGTGTTCTTCACGATTGACTGGATCGTGACCGGCACAGCCGCCCGCCGCCGCACCGTGGTGTTTGGAACCGGGCTGGCGCTGACCCTGTTGTTGGCCAGAGTTGCAACAACGGGGCGTCAGGGCTTTCTGTTCCCAAGCTGCGATGCCCTGACGATCAGTGTGGCCCTGCCGGCCGGGATCGCGGCCCTGTGCCTGTGTGCAGCAGCCTGGGTCGGGTCGGGCTGGTCCTATTGGGGGCGCATCGGCGCGTGTCTTGCGACAGGCGCTGTAACACTTGGCTGCGCTTACGCATTTGCGCCCTACTGCCTTGAAAACCCGATTGCGGACCTGCCTCAGGACATGCGCGACTTCTGGCTCAGCCAGGTTGCCGAAGCACAGAATATCACCGTCGTGCTGGAACGACATCGGGGAGAGGCTGCGGCCCTGATCGCCATGTCCGTCATCACGGCGGTGGCAGCCTTGTTCTTTGCCCGCCAGTCGCAAGACAAAATGGATTACTTCCTGTTTCTGGCGCTGATTGTGACCGGGTTTTCCATGTTTCTGTACCAGTCCCGGATGATGACGTTTCTGGGCGTGTCTCTTGTGGCTGTTCAGGCTCAGATGCTGCGGGCCCTTTACGTCAGTTACAGAACCCATGGCCGCACGCTTTCCGGCCTGGCTATGATAGGCTTTATCGTCTGCGTCTCGCCAAAGATTGGTAGCAGCGTGGAAAAACAGCTGGAACGGTTTGCGCGCCCCTCCCTTGCGGCACCCGTCGCCGAGGCCGCGCAGGATTCGCAAAACATCGGCGCCCCCTGCAAAGCGCCCGAGGCCTACGCGGCCTTGCAAGACCTGCCAGCCGGAATGGTTCTGGTCGATTTTGATTATGCGGCAGAAGTGCTGCGCTATACCGATCATTCGGTTCTGGCGGGGAATTATCACCGCAACCGGGCCGGAATTCAGGCGCAGATCGCGGTTTTGCGTATGGATGCGTCCCAGGCCGGTCCGCGTCTTGCCGCGCTGGGTGTAAGCTATGTGCTGCTCTGCACCGCCGCACCCCGTGCCGAATTCTGGGATTGGGCATCTCAGGGGCGCGGTCTGCAATCCCAGCTAGCCAAGGGTGAAACCCCCGCCTATCTCAGCCGGATTGATGGTGGGGAAGGGGCCGCGTTTCAGGTTTTTCAGCTCGCGGCCGATCTCTAGTCCGTAAGCGCTTTGCGGAATGCCGATCAGGCGTGACGCTTGACGATCACCGATCCAACCGAATACCCGGCCCCAAAAGAACAGATCAGGCCCAGATCGCCCTCTTGCAGATCGTCAGAGTATTTCGAAAACGCAATGATCGACCCTGCGGATGAGGTGTTCGCATAATCCTGAAGGATATTGGGTTGCTCGCCCGCCTCGGGTTCGCGGCCCAGAACCTTCTTGCCGATGAAATCGTTCATCGTCTTGTTGGCCTGATGCAGCCACAGGCGTTTGAGGTCGGTATTGCTGACCCCTTCGGCTTCCATATGGTCGCTGATATGCTTGCTGACCATCGGCAACACTTCCTTGAACACCTTCCGGCCGTTCTGCATGAACTGCATGTCACGGCGGTCAATCACGCCATCGGGGCGCGACCGGCGCAGGAACCCGTTATTGTTGCGGATATTGTTTGAAAAGGCGGTGGCACAGCGGGTTGACAGGATCTCGAAATGCGGGCCTTTGGCGTCTTCGATCCGCTCGATCAGCGTTGCCGTCGCCACATCGCCAAAGATAAAGTGACAATCCCGGTCGCGCCATTCCAGATGGCCCGAGCAGATTTCAGGGTTCACCACCAACGCCGCGCGCACCGACCCGGACCGCACCATATCCGCCGCCGCCTGAATGCCGAACGTGGCCGAAGAACAGGCGACATTCATGTCAAAGCCAAACCCGTCGATGCCCATTTCCTGCTGAATCTCGATTGCAATCGCCGGATAGGCGCGCTCGTGGTTCGAGGCCGCGCAGATCACCAGATCGACATCCGCCGCCGTGCGCCCCGCCTGCGCCAGCGCCTTCTTGCAGGCATCCACTGCCATCTCGGTCATGATCCCGGGCTCGTCATCACTGCGCTGGCGCAGCGTCGGGTGCATCACGTCGGGGTTCAGCACCCCGGCCTTGTCCATCACGTACCGGTTATGAATGCCCGACGCCTTGACGATGAACTCTTCCGAGGAATGCTGCATCGCCTCCATCTGCCCGGCTGCGATGGCCTCGGCATTCTTCGCGTTCTGCTTGTCGGCATAGGCGTTGAACGCTTCGACAAGCTCGGCGTTGGTGATGACGTTTTCCGGCGTGAAGACACCGGTACCGGTGATGGCGGGGGTATACATGGCGGGCCCTGAATGTTTCGGATTCGCCCAAAATGCAGTCATGGCGTGATTTGATCAAGATATGTTGACCCAAGGGAATCCGTTCCGGGGTGCAGTTTCATATCTTGAATAGTTCATAAATTGAAGTATATCGCCCCGTAACCCGCGCGGAGACCCCCAATGCCCGACGATATCAGTGCCAGACTTGGCCGCCTCAGCCCCGAGATTCAGGCGATCATGGGCGTCTATGCCCTGTACTGGAAACTGGAAGAGACCTTCGACTGTATCGAAACAGACCTGAGCCACCCGGAATGCCACATGCTGATCAAGCTGGATCAGCCCAAGCGCATGGGCGTTCTGGCCGCCGATATGTTAAGCGTACCATCAACGATCACCGCCACTGCGGATGCCCTTGAAAAAGCGGGCTATCTGATGCGGCGGCGTGACCCCGAGGACCGCCGCGCCTGGTTGCTGGTGCTGACAAAGCAGGGCGAAGAGGCCCGCAACATGCTGGTCGCCGCCGCCGGGGACCTGTTTCACAGGGCCTCGGGCCTCAACGAACAAGAAACTGCCGAATTCGCGCGACTGGCGCGTAAAATCCGCGACAACGTATTGAAAACGGGAATTCCCGAGGGATTGAAGAAATGAAGCTCCTGACCTCTCTGGGCCTTGCACTGGCCATTCTGGCAACCCCGATTGCCGCTCAAGAGACCCCGAAACCGGTGAAACTCATGCAGGTGCGCGAAACCGCGCCCGGTTTCACGCGGCAGTTTTTCGGCCGCGTCGCCGCGCGCCAGACCGTTGATCTGGCCTTTCAGGTTGCGGGGCAGATTGTCGAAATGCCCATCAACGAAGGCTTCGTGATTCCCAAGGATGGCCTGATTGCCCGTCTGGATCAGGAACCGTTCGAGCTGCGCCTTGATCGGGCGCGGTTGCAAAAGGAGCAGGCCGACCGCACCGTTGCGCGCCTGTCGCGCCTGCGCGGTACAACCGCCAGCCAGGTGGCCGTGGACGATGCCGAGACCGAGGCGCAACTGGCCGCGATCGCCCTGCGCGACGCGGAGTATGAACTGGAACACGCCACGCTGACCGCGCCCTTTGACGCGCTGGTCTCAAGCCGCTCGGTCGAGGCGTTTACGACCGTCTCGGCAGGCACGCCCATCGTCCGCATTCACGACATGTCCGAATTGCGCATCGTGGTCGACGTGCCCGAGATCCTGTTTCAACGCTCTGGTCAGAATGACGACATCTTCATCACCGCGAAATTCCCGGTCAGTGACGAAGTCTTCCCGCTGGAAATCCGTGAATTCGACGCTGAAACCTCCAGCGTCGGTCAAACCTTCCGCATCCAGTTCGGCCTGACCCCGCCAAAGGGGCTGCAAATCTTTCCCGGTTCTTCCGTTACCGTCAACGTTCAGGTGCAGGACAACCGCACAGGCATCATCGTACCGGCGACCGCTGTTGTCGCCGACGCAAACGGCGCGCTGAACGTCATGGTGTTTTCCCCGGTCGGGGCGGATGAGGGCACCGTGCGCCGCGTCCCGGTGACCATCGAGCCCACGCAAACCGGCGATGTCCGGGTGCTGACGGGCCTCTCTGACGGGGATGAGGTCGTCGTGGCCGGGGGCGCTGTGCTGACGGATGGTCAGACGGTGCGCCGGTTTGCCGGTTTCGCGAACTGAGGGGCTGACAGATGAATATCGCCCGCGCCTCAATCGACCGGCCGCTTTACACATGGCTGGTCATCCTCATTGCCCTCATTGGGGGCATCTGGGGGTTCACATCGCTTGGCCGTCTGGAAGACCCGGCCTTTACAATCAAAAACGCGGTCATCGCCACGCAATACCCCGGTGCCACGGCAGAACAGGTGGCGCTGGAAGTATCGGAACCGCTAGAATCCGCTATACAGCAGATGGGCGAGGTGGATGTCATCACCTCGGTCAACCAACCCGGACGGTCCCTGATCGAGGTCGAGATCAAGTCGACATACGACGGCACCGAACTGCCAGCCATCTGGACCCGGCTCAGGGCCAAGGTGCGCGACGCCGCGCGCGGCCTACCTTCGGGCGTCGGCCAGCCGTTTGTGAATGACGGGTTCGGCGATGTTTTCGGCCTGTTCTATGCGGTGACCGCCCAAGGGTTCTCGGACGCTGAAAAACACGAACTGGCAACGTTCCTGCGGCGGGAACTGCTCACCGTGGACGGCGTCGCCGATGTCGAGGTTCAGGGCCTGCCGGACGAGGCGATCTTTGTCGAACCCGATCTGGCGATTTCGGTGAACCAGAATGTCCCGCTGCAAGCAATCAACCAGGCCATCGCCAATGCGGATTCGGTCAATTCCTCAGGGTCCTTACGCTCTGATAACGACCGGACCTCCATCCTGACGGCCGAAGGGTCAGACAGCGTGTCGGCCATTGCGGGCCTGTCTGTTGGTTCACAAGGGCAGGTGATCAACCTCTTTGACATGTCCGATGTCTATCGCGCCCGTCAGAACGACCCCGACATCATCATCCGCTACAACGGGACCGAGGCCTTCACCTTGGGTATCGCGGGTCTGGCCACGGAAAACATTGTCGAGGTTGGTAAACGTGCTGATGCAAAGTTCGCGGAATTGAACACAAGCATTCCCTTCGGTGTCGAAATCCTGCCGATCTATCAGCAACATGTGGTGGTCGAACAGGCCTCGAACGACTTTCTCGTGAACCTTGCCATGTCGGTGGCCATCGTGGTCGCCGTTCTGGGCATCTTCATGGGCTGGCGCGCGGCCATTGTTGTCGGCTCGACCCTGTTGCTGACTGTTGTCGGCACGCTTCTGTTCATGTCGCTCTTCTCAATCGAGATGGAAAGAATCTCATTGGGTGCCCTGATCATCGCCATGGGGATGCTGGTGGACAACGCCATCGTCGTGGCCGAAGGGATGCAGATCTCCATGCTGCGCGGCCAGTCCTCGCGCAATGCGGCCGAGGATGTGGCGTCAAAAACCCAGATCCCGTTGCTGGGTGCGACCGTGATTGGCATCATGGCCTTTGCGGGCATTGGCCTCAGCCCTGACGCAACCGGAGAATTCCTGTTCTCTCTGTTCGCCGTGATCGGCATTTCACTGTTGCTCAGCTGGGTTTTGGCGATCACCGTCACGCCGCTATTGGGGCATTACTTCTTCAAACAGGGCAAAGCAGGCGAGATCGACGCTTACGGCGGCCTCCTGTTCCGCACCTATGGTGCGATCCTGCGCTTTGCGCTGCGCTTCCGATGGCTGGTTGTTGCTGGTCTCGTCGGCGTAACCGTGGTGTGCTATGCCGGGTTTGGGCTGATGAAACAGCAGTTCTTCCCCAACTCCAACACGCCTTTGTTCTTCGTGCACTACAAACTGCCGCAGGGCACACCGATTGCACGAACCGCCGAAGACATGGCGGTGTTCGAAGAGTGGCTGGCAGCACGCGACGACGTCGTCTCGGTCACGACCTTTGTCGGTCAGGGGGCTACCCGTTTCATGCTGACCTACTCCGCCGAAAAGCCGAATCCCAGCTATGGGCACATGGTCATCCGCACAGCAAGCCTGGACGACATCCCGGCGCTGCAAGCGGACCTTGAGGCGTTTGGGTCAGTCCAGTTCCCCGAAGGTGAGTTTGGCACCAAGCGCCTGGTTTTTGGCCCCGGCGGTGGTGATCCGATTCAGGCCCGCTTCTCGGGCAGCGATCCGGTCGTGCTGCGCCAGCTCGCGGACGTGGCAGTGCAGCGCATGGCAGCCGCATCCCCGAACGCGCTGCTGGTTCATCACGACTGGCGCGAACAGGAACTGGCGCTGCAACCGATCTATGCCACCGAACGGGCGCAGACAGCAGGTGTCACACGCGAAGACATCGCCGCCACCCTGCAATTCTCGACCGACGGCATTACGGGTGGTGTGTTCCGCGAGCGCGACCGCCTGATCCCGATCATCCTGCGCCGACCTGCGGACGGAGATTACTCGATCGTCGATCAGGTCGTGTACTCGGACCAGTCGGAAAAATTTGTACCAATTGAACAAATGGTGGATGGATTCGAGTACAAAACGCTCAATACGCTGGTTCACCGTCGTGATCGGGTTCTGACTATCACCGTCGGCGCGGACATCCCGCCCGACCTGACTGCGGCACAGGTTCACGCCGAAGTTCGGGACGCCATCGAGGCCATCGAATTGCCGCCCGGGTACAAGATGGAGTGGGGCGGTGAGTTCGAAAATTCGCGCGACGCGCAGGCAAGCCTAGGCAGACAATTGCCGCTGAGCCTGCTGATCATGGTGTTGATTTCGGTCCTGTTGTTCAACGCGATCCGTCAGCCGATCATCATCTGGCTGCTGGTGCCGATGTCCGTGAACGGCGTGGTGATCGGCCTGCTAGGAACAGGGCTGCCCTTCACCTTTACGGCACTTCTGGGCCTGCTCAGCCTGTCGGGTATGCTGATCAAGAACGGCATTGTTCTGGTTGAAGAAATCGATCTGGTCCGCGCCACCGGCAAGCCCCTGCGCGAGGCAATCATCGAAGCATCCGTGTCGCGTTTGCGGCCCGTCATGCTGGCGGCTGTCACGACCATTCTGGGCATGGCGCCACTGCTGACGGATGCTTTCTTCGTCTCGATGGCAGTGACGATCATGGGCGGTCTGGCATTTGCCACCGTGCTGACAATGGTTGCGGCACCGGTGTTTTACCTGCTGTTCTTCGCCCGTGACGAACCAAAGAAAACGATGGAAACGCCTGCGTAAGGCATTGGAAATAAAGAAAAGCCCCAGAGTTTCCTCTGGGGCTTTTTCGTTTGGGTCAGGGGTCTTTACCCCTGTAGCGATTTCACCTCAACGTCGCCCTCAGCTTGTGCCTTGATCGCCAGTGCTGCGGCGTTGGCCCCTGCAGCGGTGGTGAAATACGGGATCTTGTCA
This sequence comes from Ruegeria sp. AI2, assembly GCF_056541275.1. NCBI lineage: Bacteria > Pseudomonadati > Pseudomonadota > Alphaproteobacteria > Rhodobacterales > Roseobacteraceae > Ruegeria > Ruegeria sp. AI2. The sequence continues at coordinate 81,379 of NZ_JBQFYB010000008.1, read as the reverse complement.
TACAGCGCGATCGAGCGGATGGCCTTGCTGTCCTCAACCGCCTGCGCACCTTCGGTGGTGTTCATCACCAGCTGCACCTGACCGTCTTTCAGCATGTCCACAACATCCGGGCGGCCTTCGTACACCTTGTTCACCACGTCACAGGCAACACCCTGTTTGTCCAGCCAGCTTTGGGTACCGCGTGTGGCCACAAGCGTGAAACCCTGATCAACCAGAACTTGTGCCGCTTCCAGCATGGCTTTGCCCTTGTCGGCATCCTTGATCGAAATGAACGCACGGCCAGAGGACGGCAGCACCATGCCCGCGCCCATCTGCGCCTTGAGGAACGCGCGTGGGAAGTCACGGTCCCAGCCCATCACCTCGCCGGTCGAGCGCATTTCCGGGCCAAGGATGGTGTCGACGCCGGGGAAACGGGCGAAGGGCATGACGGCCTCTTTCACCGAGAACCAGGGCATATCCGGATCGGCCAGCGTCATCTGGTCCGCGATCTTGGTGTCCTTGCCTTCCTGATAGGGCGGGCGCATCGGGAAATCGGCCAACTTCTCGCCCGCCATGATGCGCGCCGCAATCGACGCAATCGCACTGTCGGTGGCCTTGGCAACAAACGGCACGGTGCGCGAGGCGCGCGGGTTCACTTCGATCAGATAGATCTCATCATCCTTGATCGCGAATTGCACATTCATCAGGCCAACAACATTCAGCGCCTTGGCCAGCTTGAACGCCTGATCCTTGATCTGCCCGATGATCTCTTTCGACAGCGAATAGGGCGGCAGCGAACAGGCGGAATCGCCCGAGTGAACGCCCGCTTCTTCGATGTGCTGCATGATACCCGCGACGTGAACGTCGGTGCCGTCACACAGGGCGTCTACGTCCAGTTCGACTGCGCCGGCCAGATAGCTGTCCAGCAGTACGGGGCTGTCGCCGGAGACCACAACGGCCTCGTTGATATAGCGTCGCAGCTGATCCATATCGCGCACGATTTCCATCGCGCGACCGCCCAGAACGTAAGAGGGGCGGATGACCAGCGGGAAACCGATCTCTTCCGCAATCTCCAGCGCCTTTTCGTCGGTCGAGGCAATGCCGTTTCTGGGCTGTTTCAGGCCCAGTTCATTGACCAGCGCCTGGAACCGTTCGCGGTCTTCGGCCAGGTCGATTGCGTCCGGCGTGGTACCCAGAATCGGAATACCCTCGGCCTCAAGCGCGTTGGCCAGCTTCAACGGTGTTTGACCACCGAACTGAACGATCACGCCGTGCAGCGTGCCATTTTCCTGTTCTTTCGTCAGGATTTCCATGACGTGTTCAAAGGTCAGCGGCTCAAAATACAGACGGTCCGAGGTGTCGTAGTCGGTCGAAACCGTCTCGGGGTTGCAATTGACCATGATGGTCTCGTACCCGGCCTCGGTCAGCGCATAACAGGCGTGGCAGCAGCAATAATCGAACTCGATCCCCTGACCGATCCGGTTCGGACCACCACCAAGAATAACGACCTTCTTGCGGTCGCTTGGGCGTGCCTCGCATTCGACATCGCCCATCATCGGGGCTTCGTAGGTCGAGTACATATAGGGGGTTTGCGCTTCGAACTCAGCAGCGCAGGTATCGATGCGTTTGAAGACCGCGGTAACGCCCAGATTGTGGCGGGCGCGGCGCACGTTATCTTCGCTGCGGCCTGACAGATTGCCCAGACGCGCATCGGTAAAGCCCAGCATCTTGAGCTTGCGGATGCCTTCTTCGGTCACTGGCAGACCGTCCTTGCGCACGGTGCGTTCTGCTTCGATGATCTCGCGAATGCGGGCCAGGAACCAAGGGTCAAACTTGGTGACGCCAAAGATTTCATCGTCGGCCAGGCCATGACGCATGGCTTGTGCGATAGTGCGCAGACGGTCGGGGGTCTGCTTGCTGATCGCCTTGATGACATGCGCCTTGTCATCGCTGCTTTCGACCTCATCCCACAGGCCGATGCTCAACCCCGGAATTTCGATCTCATCAAACCCGGTCAGGCCGGATTCCATCGATGCCAGCGCCTTCTGCATGGATTCGTGGATGGTGCGCCCGATGGACATCGCCTCACCCACTGACTTCATTGCAGTGGTCAGGTAGGGTTCAGAGCCGGGGAATTTTTCAAACGCGAATTTCGGGATCTTGGTGACGACATAGTCGATGGTAGGTTCGAACGACGCAGGCGTGACCTTGGTGATGTCATTGTCCAACTCGTCCAGCGTGTAGCCCACGGCCAGTTTCGCGGCGATCTTGGCAATCGGGAAACCCGTCGCCTTGGAGGCCAGCGCCGATGAACGCGACACGCGCGGGTTCATTTCGATCACAACCATGCGGCCATCATCGGGGTTGATCGCCCATTGCACGTTCGAGCCGCCGGTTTCCACCCCGATCTCGCGCAGCACGGCAATCGAGCCGTTGCGCATGATCTGGTATTCCTTGTCGGTCAGCGTCAGGGCAGGGGCCACGGTGATCGAGTCACCCGTGTGCACGCCCATCGGGTCGACGTTTTCGATGGAACAGACGATGATGGCGTTGTCGGCAGTGTCGCGCACCACTTCCATCTCGTATTCTTTCCAGCCCAGCAGGCTTTCATCGACGAGGATCTGGTTGACAGGCGAGGCATCCATGCCCGAGCGGCAGAAATGGATATAATCCTCGCGGTTATAGGCCACGCCGCCGCCTGTGCCGCCCAAGGTAAAGGCCGGGCGGATGATGGCGGGCAGGCCGATTTCCTCCAACTCGTCCAGAGCGATCTGCACACCTGCTTCCAGATCGGCAGAGCCGTCGGCCTTCTTGGGGGCGGTCACGATGGTGGCTTTGGGGTTTTCCAGCCCCAGCCGATCCATCGCCTCGCGGAACAATTTGCGATCCTCGGCCATCTCGATGGCGTCGCGTTTGGCACCGATCATCTCGACACCGAACTTGTCCAACACCCCCATCTCTTCCAGCGCGAGCGAGGTGTTCAGACCGGTTTGCCCGCCCATTGTTGGCAGCAGGGCGTCAGGGCGTTCCTTTTCGATGATCTTGGCGACGACCTCGGGCGTGATCGGCTCGATATAGGTGGCATCGGCAAGTCCGGGGTCAGTCATGATTGTCGCCGGGTTCGAGTTGACCAGAATAACCCGGTAACCTTCTTCGCGCAGGGCCTTGCAGGCCTGAGCGCCGGAATAGTCGAACTCGCAGGCCTGACCGATAACAATGGGACCCGCCCCGATGATCATGATCGACTTGATGTCGGTTCTCTTCGGCATGGCCTGGCCCCTTCGATTTTGCACGAGTCGCTGGCGCCGCCCAAGCGCCCAAATTGTCGTGCGTTATAGGGACCACGCAGAAAGGTTCAAGGGGTATCGGAAACAGAAGCGAAATTGCCGCTTTCCCCCCTTTCCCCTGCCAGAGTATTCTCTATATCGCCCTTCACGGCAAAAGAGGATGCAGTTGCGTATTCGTTTTGATCAGGGACCAGCCGGTCGCGGAACCCGGTTTCAGCGCCCGACTCGGATTATCCGCGCGGATACGGCGGAGGACGTGCCCCAGGCTCTGGCGGCGCTGGATGAGGCGCGCGCGGGCGGGGCCTGGCTGGCTGGCTATGCCAGTTATGAACTGGGATATGTGCTTGAACCCCGGCTGATCAATCTTTTGCCGGAATCGCGTCGGCTGCCCTTGCTGTGCTTTGGGGTCTACGGCGCGCCGGATCGGGTTGCTTTACCGACGCCCGCGGGCGAGGTGCGCGCGTTTCAGCCGCGCTGGGACGAGGCGCGCTATGGCGAAGCCTTTCAAGTGGTGCATGATGCCATCGGTGCCGGTGATATCTATCAGGCGAACCTGACCTTTCCGATTGACCTGACCGTCTCGGGCAGCAGTGAAACCCTTTATGCGGCACTGGCAGCGGGGCAGCCCGTTGGGCATGGTGCGCTGGTGCAGCAGGTCGGGTTGCCGGATTTGCTCAGCCGCTCGCCAGAGTTGTTCTTCCGCACAGACGCGGATGGAAAGATCGAGACTCGACCGATGAAGGGCACCCAGCCGCGCAGCGAAGACCCGGACGAGGATATGCGGCGCCGGGCGTTTCTGACCACGGACGAAAAGAACCGGGCGGAAAACCTGATGATCGTCGATCTTCTGCGCAACGATATCAGCCGTGTCGCATTGCCCGGTTCCGTTCATGTCCCTGAACTGTTCAAGGTGGAAACTTATGCGACAGTGCATCAGATGGTTTCACTTGTCCGTGCCCAGTTGCTCAAATGCGCAGGGCTCAGCGATATACTGACGGCGTTGTTTCCCTGCGGCTCGATCACGGGCGCCCCCAAAATTCGCGCCATGGAAATTCTGGCCGGGCTGGAACCCTGGCCACGCGACATCTATTGTGGCACCATCGGCTGGGCCGCGCCTGATGGCCGGTCCGAGTTCAACGTGGCCATCCGTACGCTGATGCTGGAAGACGATCAGGCCACCCTGAACGTGGGCGGGGGCCTTGTCTGGGACAGCACCGCCCCGGCAGAATATGAGGAGGCGCTATGGAAAGCCCGCTTCGCCCGCCAGCTGAGCCTGATTTCCGCCTGATCGAAACACTGGCGTTTCGGCCAGGTCAGGGCTTTGTCCGAAAAGACCGTCACCTTGCGCGCATGGCCCGAACCGCTGCGGCCTTTGGCCTTCCCTTCAACCCGGATTCAGCGACCGCCGCGCTGGATGGCGCGTTGGGCGACACCCCCTTGCGGTGCCGCCTTACACTGGACGCATCGGGCGCATTCGAATTGACCACCGGGGTTCTGGCCAGCAACCCTCCGGTCTGGCGCATCGCCCTGTCTGATCAGCGACTGGCTTCCAATGATCTTTGGCTGCGTCACAAGACAAGCCGCCGCGCCCTTTATGACAATACTCGCGCCGCGCTGACGGATGGCATAGACGAGGTGTTATTCCTGAATGAGCTTGATGAGCTGTGTGAGGGCACCATCAGCAACCTTTTCGTCGAAAAACAGGACGGTCGTATTCTGACACCTGCGCTCTCCAGCGGTCTGTTGCCTGGCATATTGCGCGAAGAATTACTGGATAAAGGAACGGTGTCTGAGGCCGTGCTGACCTTGAGCGACCTGAAAAATGCACAAACTGCCTACATGGGCAATTCATTGCGCGGGCTGATCCGGGTGGAGCTGATAGACACGTGACCAAAGACAGCGCGATGGTCGGACCGCCGGTTGCATTGCCGCGGTTAAGAGTTGAGTTCGGCCTGTTCTATGTTGTCCTGCCGCTGATCATCGCGGTTTTGTTTCCACCGAACTGGATGTTTCCGGCTCTGTTTGCCCTGACCGGGCTGGGGATCATGCTGCTGCATTGGACACCGGGCTTTCAATGGGCCGAGTTGCGCTATGATTGGGCCAACTGGTCGCTTCGCGAAGTTGTGCTGTTTACCGCTTTCATGTCCGTGTTTTGCGTTGGGCTGATTCAGGTGACACGCCCCGACGCCGCGTTTTTTCTGCTAGTACACCGCCCTGAGATGCTGGCGTTTATCTGGATCGGTTATCCTGTTTTGTCTGCACTGCCACAGGAACTTCTGTTCCGCCCACTGTTCTTCCGTCGCTATCACGCGATCCTGCCAGAAGGGCGCGCGGCTTATGTGCTGAATGCTGCCATCTTCTCGTTCGCGCATCTGATGTATTGGAGCTGGATTGTCGTCCTCATGACATTTGCGGGCGGGCTGCTGTTTGCATGGGCCTACAGGCAGCGCGGCTCGTTCTTCTATGCGGTGCTGCTGCACGCGATTGCGGGCAATATCATCTTTGCGGTCGGGCTGGGTGTCTATTTCTACTCAGGCAACGTGCAAAGGCCGTTTTGACAGGGCGACCCGCCTTGACTTTCCGGGCCTGACAGGGTGTATCGGCGCGACGAATTCTGCGCCCGAAGGGATATGATCCATGCACGCCTATCGCAGCCACACCTGCGCCGCACTGACCGCCGCTAATGTCGGTGAAACCGTTCGCCTGTCCGGTTGGGTGCATCGGGTCCGAGATCACGGGGGCGTCCTGTTCATCGACCTGCGCGACCATTTTGGTGTGACACAGGTTTTGTGCGATGGCGACAGCGCCGCTTTTGCTGCGCTTGAAAAGGTGCGTTCCGAATGGTGCATCCGCATCGACGGAACCGTCAAGGCGCGTGCCGCCGAACTGGTTAACCCGAAACTGCCCACCGGTGAGATCGAGGTTTACGTGCGCGAACTGGAAGTTCTGGGGGCCGCCGAGGAACTGCCGCTGATGGTGTTCGGCGATCAGGAATACCCCGAGGAAACACGCCTGCGTTATCGTTACCTCGACCTGCGACGCGAGGCGATGCAGCGCAACATGACCCTGCGCTCGGACGTGGTGGCCTCCATGCGCAAGCGTATGTGGGATCAGGGGTTCCGCGAGTACCAGACGCCGATCATCACCGCGTCCTCGCCCGAAGGCGCGCGTGACTTCCTTGTGCCGTCGCGCCTGCATCCGGGCAAGTTCTACGCGTTGCCGCAAGCCCCACAGCAGTTCAAGCAGCTGATTATGGTGTCGGGTTTCGACAAGTATTTCCAGATTGCGCCCTGCTTCCGCGACGAAGACCCGCGCGCCGACCGCTCACCCACCGATTTCTACCAGCTCGATCTCGAGATGTCCTTTGTCGAGCAGCAGGACGTGTTCGACACGATCCAGCCCGTTTTGACCGGTGTGTTCGAAGAGTTCGGCGGTGGCCGCAAGGTCGATCAGGACTGGCCGCAGATTTCCTACAAGGATTCGGCGCTGTGGTACGGCACGGACAAGCCCGACCTTCGGAACCCTATCAAAATGCAAGTGGTCTCTGACCACTTCCGGGGGTCTGGCTTCGCGATTTTTGCAAAGCTGCTCGAACAGGAAGGCACCGAAATTCGCGCTATCCCCGCGCCAACCGGTGGCAGCCGCAAGTTCTGTGACCGCATGAACACATTTGCCCAGAAAGAGGGTCTGCCTGGTATGGGCTACATCTTCTGGCGCGATCAGGGCGAAGGGATGGAGGCTGCGGGCCCGCTGGCCAAGAACATCGGCCCCGAGCGGACCGAGGCTATCCGTCAGCAATTGGGTCTGGGTGTCGGCGATGCGGCGTTTTTCCTGGGCGGCAAGCCGAAAGCCTTTGAAAAGGTTGCAGGCAAGGCGCGCGATGTGATCGGCGACGAGCTTGGCCTGACCGAGAAAGACCGCTTTGCCTTTGCCTGGATTGTTGATTTCCCGATCTACGAGCAAGACGAAGAAACCGGCGCGATCGACTTTGAGCACAACCCGTTTTCGATGCCGCAGGGCGGCATGGAAGCGCTACAGGGCAATCCGCTGGATGTGCGCGGGTATCAGTATGACCTCGCGTGCAATGGATATGAGCTGGTGTCGGGTGCGATCCGGAACCACAAGCCGGAAATCATGCTGAAGGCCTTTGAACTGGCAGGCTATGGCGAGGATGAAGTGAAATCCCGCTTTGGCGCTCTGTTCAACGCCTTCCACTACGGTGCGCCGCCGCACGGTGGCTGCGCCGCTGGGATCGACCGGATCGTGATGCTGTTGGCGGATGAGGCCAATATCCGCGAGGTCATGATGTTCCCTATGAACCAGCGGGCCGAAGATCTGATGATGGACGCGCCTTCAGACCCGACCTCGGATCAACTGATGGAACTGGGCTTGCGCCTAATCCCGCAGGACTGAACGAGAGCCGCCCGCATCAAGCGGGTGGTTTCGTTTTGAAGCCGATTAGCATTCGCGGGTCAGTCCAGTGGGTTGTTCAAATCGCCTCGGTTGACACGAATTGAGCGTGCAGTCTGCCGTGTTTGGCGATAGGCCCAGATGCACAGAAGCGTTGCAGTGATGAAATAAGCTGCAATCACGTCAAATCGCCTTTCTCTGTTCCAGGCGGTTCTGCACCATGCCGGCGACCTGCGCTGCCTGCGCGGTGATCGGTGCGCCGTTCGCCCGTGAAAGCGCCAGCTTTCGGGCGGCTTCTGCCAACGGTCTGTCATCGGCTTCTCGTGCGACCCCTTGCAGGAACTGGGCAGCGTAATCCCATGTGCGATGATCGTTGGGCCCGGTAAGGACATCGGCGATATGGGCCATGTCGTCCTGATAAGCCATCGGGTCGGGTTGGATGACTTCGTCGCGAACCGAGTGGAGCCCGCTTGGGCGTCGATCCTCGGGCAGGCGCTCCAGAATGGACTTCTGAAAATAAGACAATGATTTTATCGGCTTGGACAGAAAGCCATCCGCCCCGGCAGCGTGGGCCAGACCTTCGGTGGCGTCATCGCCCGACAGGCCCATGATCACGCTGATCCGTGGTGAAGCTTCGGCCAGTTCGGCGATCAGGTCAGCTCCGGACCCGTCGGGCAGGCCCATATCGACCAGAATGACCGAGGGGCGATAGATCTGCAGGTGTCGCCGTGCCGATTTCAGGCAGTCAGCGCGTCGGATACGTGCGCCGCTATGCAGGCACATCAGGCGGATCGCATCGCAGGCATATCGGCTGTCTTCAACAACCAGAATTGTCTGCCCCAGCAAAGGCCGCGTTGCGGTGGGCGTGGCGGCGGTGGTGGCAATGAGGCCCGAATCGTCCATGGCAGCTCTCCTATCCAGCAGATGCTTCACGCTAGGAACTTCTGGCTAACACGACGTTAACGCGCGATTTGGCGCACTTGTTCTTTCGCAGAGCAGCCCCCATAACCCACGCAACGCAGGACATCAGGAGTGAGACATGATTGGACGTCTGAACCACGTTGCCATCGCCGTACCCGACCTTGAGGCGGCATCCGAGCAATACCGCAATGCGCTGGGCGCCAAGGTTGGCGCGCCGCAGGACGAACCGGATCATGGCGTCACGGTTGTGTTCATCGAACTGCCCAACACCAAGATCGAACTTTTGTACCCGCTGGGCGACGACAGCCCTATCAACGGGTTTCTGGAAAAGAACCCGGCAGGTGGTATTCATCACGTATGCTATGAGGTCGAAGACATCATCGCCGCCCGTGATCATTTAAAAGCGACCGGTGCCCGTGTTCTGGGGTCGGGTGAACCCAAGATCGGCGCGCATGGCAAACCGGTGCTGTTCCTGCATCCTAAAGACTTCAACGGCTGCCTTGTCGAGCTGGAACAGGTATGATCCGCAAAACCGGGAGGGCCTGAAGTGACCATTACCGCTGCACTGGTGCTGTTCGCCGTCATCTGGTTCATGACGTTGCTTGTGGTTCTGCCCATTCGCATCAAAACTCAGGGTGACCTGAACGATATCGTTCCGGGCACCCATGCGGGCGCGCCGGAAGTCCATCATCTGAAGGCCAAGATGTGGATCACCACCGCCATTGCAGTGGTTTTGTGGGTTATCATTGCCGGGATCATCATATCTGGTGCAATTTCAGTGCGGGACTTCGACTGGTTGAACCAACTGGAGCCGCGCTAATCTGTGTCAGACCTTTTGGCCTGACACAGCATGAAAAATATGGGTGAATGTCGCCGCGCCAAGGATCGGGATCACCAGATTCAACAGCGGTATCGACAGCGGGATGGCCATCAGCGTTCCAGCGACCCAGATCGTGGTCGAATGCCTGGCCCGCAGTTGGCGCGCGCCATCCCGCCCGATCCGGCGCATTGCAGCCAGCGTGAAGTATTCCCGCCCCAACAGGAACCCGTTCATGGCCCAGAAGATGAAGGGCGCAAACGGGGTGAAGATCGCATAGAGGATCAGCGCCAGCAGGTTCGCGACAATCAGCACGCCAAGAAAGCTGAGGCCGTCCAACAGGGCTTCTGACACCGGGATGCGTCGTGCAGGTGGCAAGTCTGGAAAGTGCTTGTCCTCGACCGCCTGTGCCACCTCGTCCAGAAAGATCGATGTGATGGCTGACGCCACCGGCACCATCAGGAAAACAGGCAGGATCAGGACGAGAACGATACCTGAATAGTTCAGAACGTCGTTCAGCCACGGGACAGCTCCGACAAATGGCAGCGAGATTTCACTGCCCGACAACCAGTTGATCAAGCTGATCGCACCCGCACAGGCGAGACCCAGCAACAGGATGGTCAAACCTACACCGCGCAGCAGAACGGCGCGGAATTTGGGGTCTCCGATCTGGCCGAGCGCGCTGAAAAAGGCGTTCAGGATGATCATTCTGTGATCCATTCCGTCAAGGCTGCCACATCGGGCCGCGGGCGTTCGGGTGGTGCTGTTCCCTCGGTGGCGATATGTATCAGCCCGGCGACACGTTCGTTGTCGGCAAGCCCAAAGGCGTCAACGCAGAAGTCGTGGTCATGGGTTTGCCAACCCGATAGCCAGTTTGCGCCCCAGCCTGCGGCCAGCGCGGCATTCAGCAGGGCCAGACAGACCGCGCCCGCAGAATAGGTTTGTTCGATCGCGGGTATTTTCTCGGACGGTTTTTGTACTTCGATCACGGCTACGGCCAGATGCCCCATGTCGAACTGGCTGCGCGCTTTTGCAATGTCTTCCGGACTTTTGTTCAGCCGTTGCCCGCAGGCCTCGGTCAGGGTTGCCAACCGTGCCATGGCCCCCTGTTCCAGAACGATAAATCGCCAGGGTTCCAGTTTTCCGTGATCGGGGCTGCGTGCGGCTGCGGTCAGCAGGGGGCGCAATTCGTCCCGTGTCGGAGCCGGGGCAACCAGTGTCTTGGCGGGTCGGGACCGGCGCGACTGCAAAAACTCCAGAGCAGCGGGGTTTTTCATGGACATATGTTAACTTCCTTTACATCACGTCTCTGTATCTTGGTCGGCATGCCGAGGGTTTCAAGGGCGCGGCGACGGATCGCGTGGATCAATTTCATTCCACCGCCCATCATGCAAGACTATTGAGGGAAGGGGCGACAATGGCGAAATTCAAACTACGAGATCTGCCGGATCTCAGCGCGCAGGCGCACGCCGGGGCAACGTTTCATCTGAAAGTTACACCCAAGGCCGCGCGCGACCGGATGGTCGTAAAAGACGGGCAGATCAGGGTATTTGTCACGGCACCGCCTGACAGTGGCAAAGCCAACCATGCGGTTCAGGTGATCCTTGCGAAATGTCTTGGCGTTGCCCCTTCGACACTGACACTCAAGCAGGGGCAAACCGCGCGCAACAAGGTGTTTGTCTATGTGCCCTAAGGCCCCGTTTCACGGATCTGGTAAACCCCCTCGGGCAGGTCCAGCGCCGCGGCCAGATCGCGGACCTGTTCGGGCGACAAGGTGATCTTTTGCACCTGGTCGGTTCGCGGATCAAACTGTTCCAGCGTGACGCATTCGGCGAAATTGTTGATCACAACATCCTCTTGCAAAGGTTTTTCACCTTCGTCCACAAGCGTTATGACCGTCGAGTCGAATTCATGCTCAATCGAAAACATAAGGACAGAGTGCAAGCCGTCGACGCGCAATGCAAGACGTTCGTTTCAAAGCATTGTGTGGTCACTCTGAACAGCACGTACTATGTTGAAATCACGGTCAGACCGAGCCGAAGGATGTAACATGCGCAGACGCTTTGTTTTGGTGCTTCCCCTGCTGCTTGCGGCCTGTGCGGAAGGTGCACTGCGCGTGCAACCCGCCGAGGATTGGCTGGGTGAAGGGCCGGAGTCCGAAACCATGGCCCAGACCTTTCGCGAAGTCAGCCAGAACATTGGGGCCCAGGCTCGCAGCCAGTGTTTGAAACAATCAAGGCTTCAGAAATGCGATTTCCGGATTCTCGTTGATCTGAACCCACGTGCGCCGGCCAATGCGTTTCAGACATTGGACGACCAGAAGCAACCCACCATAATCTTTACACTTGCGATGATCCGCTCCACACAAAATGCAGATGAACTGGCTTTTGTCATGGGGCACGAGGCGGCCCATCACGTTTTGGGCCACATCGCACGGCAAAGCGAAAATGCCAGCGCAAGCGCAACTGAGTTCGGAAAGGCGGAAAAGCTGCGCGGGGGCGACGCCGCCGACATAGAAGAGGCCCAGAAAGTTGGGGCGCAGGTTGGTGTTCAGGCTTATGTGAAGGATTTTGAGCTTGAGGCTGACCAGATGGGCACGATCATTACACATAATGCGGGCTACAACCCGCTGGTTGGGGCGAAGTTCTTTGACCGGATTCCGGATCCCGGCGACAGGTTTCTGGGCACCCACCCGCCAAATGCGCAGCGCGTTCACATCGTGCTTGAAACCGCGACGCAACTGGGACTGACGCAATGACCGATCTTGTGCGCCTTGGCGTGATTTTGACGGATCGCGGGTCGAAATATGCGGTTTCCGGGGCGCGCGTGGTATCACGCGCGGAAGTTGACGCGGTTTTGGACCAACTGAAGTCCGATAAATCTTATGCCAAGGCCACACATAACACGTGGGCCGCCTCCTTGCCGACCGGCGCGCTGAAGGCCGATGATGGGGAAAGCGGGGCCGGTATGGTAATCCTGCGGATGATCGAGCGTGCAGGGCTGGACAATCACGTGATCATCGTCACCCGCTGGTACGGAGGCAAAAAGCTGGGTGGGGACCGCTTTCGCCGCGTTCAGGATGCAACCCGGGCCTATCTGGACCACATCGGCGTCCAATCTTGACCTGTATCAAAGTCTGACCTTCCGGATGCGCTAGGATTTCGTAAAGCGCGAAAGGGAAAGGATATAGCATGCCCACCCGAGAGTCCTTGCGGCTTCATGCCGGATTGGTGGACGATATGGCCAGAATGCTGGACATCGATCTTGAGGAAGCAGCCATTGGCGGCAAGCTATCTGTCGACCAGATTTCTGACGCAGTTCTGCGATGTACCGATTGTCCGAACCCGGATCATTGTCAGGATCTGCTTAAGAAAATGGCGACCGCTGGGCGGACACCTGAATATTGCCGTAACCAGGAGTTACTGCACAAATTGATGCCTTAACTGTCAGGTTCGCCATGCCACGTCTCGGTGAAATCATGGCCCACCTGCGCCTGGTACTGCGGATGGGCGAGGTCACAGGAACCGACCTGGCCGCAGCCTATCGGGACGGTCACCTGAAACATGAGGATTGGGCCGAGATCGTGCAGCAATGCCGAGGCTGTGCCTGGGCCAGAACCTGCCCAGAGTGGCTGGAACGGCGCGAACAGATTGATCATGCCCCATGCACATGCCCGAACCGTGAGCGTTTCAAGGCCATCAAAGTTTTGCAAGCGGAGGACGCGTGATGCCTCGGGATATTCTGGGTGAGGTCGAAAAGCACTTTTGGTTGACGCGCTCTGTCTCGCGAAGCATGGGAATTTCACTGAGCGAAGCCATGGCCGAAGGGCGGCTGTCGCCCGAAGAATACGCCGAACTGGTCACGCGCTGTCGCGCATCGGGTTGTGATGCGCAATGCACCAGCTGGCTGGCTCAGCGGCAGCATCCAGCGGACACGGCCCCGGATTTCTGTGCAAATTCAGAGACACTGAACAGATTAAAAGGTTGATCAAAGGTCTTTATGCGTTCCATCGCATAGCGGCGCGTTTGCACTGTGTTTGCACCCGCAAAAGAAGACCTTTTTGCTGGTCTCGGCCGTGTATTTCACCGGTTCGAACCCGCTGTCCTTATGTGATCCATCGCAAAAGGGCTGCCGGTTCGATTTTCCACACGCGCACCAGAAATAGGTTTTCCCTTCGACAACCTCGACTGAAAAAGGGGTTTTCTGGGCAATAACGGGTGTGTCTGACATGTGGTTTCTCCGTCTTTGGCTGAAAACGTCGCACAATTTAGGGCAGTACAGACAAAAGGGTAGATGTAATGCCTCAAGGATCATCGTTTGGGCTTCGAACTGGCATGGAATCGCTCTGACTCACAAGGTTGTGATCGAATTGGTTGCCAGATTGCCGTTCAGACCGTATTCTGATTGCGGCCCCGAAAAGCTGGGCAATATCAGAAAAGTAATAGAGGATTGACGGACATGAAACTGAAACTTGCAGCCGTTGGCGCATTTGCCCTGGTCCTGACCGCTTGTGCGCAGCAGGAAGAACCGACCCCTGTTTACGTACAACCCGACTATGACAAGTATGGCTCGGCCAGCTGCTCGGCAGGCTATGAACTGGCAACAACCGAAGCAGGTCAAACCGTCTGCAACCCGGTTTCTCAGTAAGCTTATCGCAGGCGGTCTGACTACGGACCGCCTGCACCATTTTCAGGAATTATCACCGCCATTCATGGCGGTTTTTTTCTACCTGCGCTGTACGGGGTAACTATTCACCCCAGGGCATTATGGGCAGGTTACTGGCGTCAAACGGGTTTTCCCCACAGATCGTATTCCCCCGCCTCGTCCACTTCGACCGTGACGATATCGCCGGGAGTGAAGCCTTCGAAGCCCTCGTCAATAAACAGGTTGCCGTCGATCTCAGGCGCGTCCGATTTTGTGCGGCAGGTGGCGGCTTCGTCATCCACTTCGTCGACGATTACTTGAAGCTTTTGTCCGACTTTAGCCTGCAACTTGGCTTCTGAAATGGCCTGCGCCTTTTCCATGAAGCGATCCCAACGTTCTTGTTTGACTTCTGCCGGGACGTGATCGGGCAGGTCGTTTGAGCGCGCACCATCCACGTTTTCGTATTGAAAACAGCCGACACGATCCAGTTGCGCCTCATCCATCCAGTCCAGCAGGGTTTGGAATTCGGCCTCAGACTCACCGGGATAGCCAACGATAAAGGTCGAACGCAGGGTGATATCCGGGCAGATTGCGCGCCAGGTCTGAATTTCGTCCAGAGTTTTGGCCGCTGCCGCGGGGCGGGCCATCCGTTTCAGAACATCCGGGTGGGCGTGCTGGAACGGGATATCCAGATAGGGCAGTATGTTGGACCCGGCGTCCGCCATCAGCGGGATCAACTCGCGCACATGTGGATAGGGATAGACATAGTGCAGCCGCACCCAGGCATCCATCTGACCCAGTTCTCGGGCCAGATCGGTGATGTGGCTGCGTACCTCGCGGTCTTTCCACGGGTTCACATCGTATTTCCGGTCCAGCCCATAGGCCGAAGTATCCTGCGAGATCACCAGCAGTTCGCGCACGCCATTTTCGACCAGCTTTTCCGCCTCGCGTAGAACCGCATAGGCCGGACGGCTGGCCAGTTTTCCCCGCATATCGGGGATGATGCAGAACTTGCATTTGTGGTTACAGCCCTCGGAGATTTTCAGATAACTGTAGTGGCGGGGGGTCAGTCGAACGCTGCTGGCGGGCAGCAGATCGACGAACGGGTCAGGGTCAGGGGGAACGGCGGCGTGAACCGCATCCAGTACCTGTTCATACTGATGCGGACCGGTGACCGCCATGATGCGGGGGTGGTGTTCGCGGATGTAATCCGGTTCGGCCCCCAGACAGCCGGTGACGATGACCTTGCCGTTTTCAACCAGTGCCTCTCCGATTGCGTCCAGCGATTCCGCCTTGGCGCTGTCGAGGAACCCGCAGGTGTTCACAATGACGGCATCGGCCCCGGCATAATCGGGCGAAATGCCGTATCCTTCAGCACGAAGCCGGGTCAGAATGCGTTCGCTGTCGACCAAAGCTTTTGGACAGCCCAGCGACACCATGCCGATCGTCGGCTGGTTTGAACGGGGTGTCTCGGTGATCCGGGCGGCCGGAGCCAGGTCAGGGCGGAGGTTTGGCGGGTTCGTCGTCATGGCGCGGCATATAGTGGGGAAAGCTTCCCCTTGCAAATGTGACGTGCGATTTGAATGATCGCGGCAAAGACAAGCCAAAAGGCGGAGAGCAGATCATGAAATGGCTGATACGCATCCTGTTTATTGTTGTGGCGGTAGTTGGGCTGGTCATTGGCGCGCTATTGCTGATGCCAGGCGACAAGCTTGGCGCGATTCTGGCCGAGCAGGTCAAAGCCCAGACAGGGCGCGAACTGACATTGAGCGGCGATGTGCGCCTGTCGTTCTGGCCCGTGCTGGGTATGGAAACCGGGCCGGTGCGTTTTGGGAACGCCAGCTGGGCCGGGCCAGAGCCGATGCTGAGCGCTGATAGCCTTGCCGTGGGCGTGGATGCTGCTGCGCTTTTGAATGGGGATCTGCGGATCAAACGTGTTTTCGCGGAAAACCCTGTGCTGCGGCTGGAGCGTTCGCAAGGGCGCGGAAACTGGGAGCTGAGCGCGCCTGTGACCACCGCGACTGCCACACCGTCTGCGGGGACGGTTCCGGCAGGCGCATCGTCGGCCGTAACTTTGGAAGAGTTGCAGCTAAATAATGCGCGACTGATCTATGTGGAAGAAGGTGCCGCGCAGATGGATTTTCCTGATGTCACCTTGTCGGCCAGTTGGCCTCTGGTCACTGCGCCGATGGTAATGGAAGCATCAATGCCTGTACCCGGAGGTGCTGTTCAGGTTGATTTGAAGATCCCGGACTTGCCAGCTTTTGCCGCAGGGTCCGTAACCGCGCTTGAACTGGCCCTGACTGCACCGGGTGGTGAGATAGGCTTTGACGGCCACGTCAATCTGGCCGGAGAGATGGACGGGACCACAAAGATCACCACCCGAGATACGGAAAAGATGCTGGCGGCCTTCGGTCAGGCGGGTGTGGCTGTGCCGTGGGGATTGGGTAACGTTGCTGATATCTCTGCACAAATGACCTATACGCGGGACGGTCGGATTTCCCTGCGAAGCATGACAGCGCAGTTGGATGGCAACCGGTTCGTCGGAGAGGCGGATATCACCATTTCCGATCCCCCTCAGATCGTCGCACGGTTGGATGCGGGCGATCTTGACCTGTCAAAGATATCCGAAACCGGCACCGGGTCGGGTGGCGCGTCTCAACCTGCGTCACCAGTTCAGGAAGGTTGGTCAAAAGACCCAATCGACGCATCCGCATTGGCTTTGGCGAATGGAAATATTCGCCTGACGGCCAACTCAATCGCGGTTCCCGGCATGACCTTTGGGAAAAGTGACCTGACGCTGACACTGGACCGTGCGCGGGCGGTTTTTGCCATGCATCCGGCAACGTTGTTTTCGGGTCAGTTGAACGGACAGGTGGTTGCCAACAATCGCAATGGCCTGTCCGTGGGTGGCAAGGTGACAGCAAGTGAGATTGATCTGAAACAGGCGTTGTCGACACTGGCCGGGGTCGAACGCCTGTCGGGAAGCGCGGCAGGAACCGTTGAGTTTCTGGGTGTAGGTCAGTCTGAGGATCAGATTATGCATTCTCTCAGCGGTAAGGGAAATCTGGATGTCGGGACGGGGGTAATATCCGGTTTCGATCTGGATCGACTTATGGGGCAGGGGACCGGATCAGGCGGGACAACTGTGTTCAACAGCCTGTCGGCCAGCTTCGCCATCGATCAGGGTGTGTTGACGAATAACGATCTGCTTATGTCGCTCAAGAATTTCCGCGCCGATGGTCAGGGGGTCGTGGGGCTGGGTGCGCGCAATATCGATTATCTGTTCACGCCCGTAGCTTTGCGGGCCAATTCGGGGCAGGGCATATCGGTGCCTGTGCGTATCGTTGGCCCGTGGAGCAACCCGTCAATCAAGCCGGATCTGACCAAGGTCATCGAAGCAGCGGCAGATGTGAAGGTCAAAGAGCTGGAAAACGACGCGAAACAGAAAGTTTTTGAAAAGGTTGGAAACGAGCTGGATACTACCATCACGGACAGCGATCAGATCGAAGATGCGCTTAAGAACAAGCTTGAAGAAGAGGCGAAGAAAGGGCTGCTCAAACTGTTTGGCGGCAACTGAGCAAGTGTTGCGCTTGGGGCGATCAGATATGCCCCAAGCAGTTTTCTTCAGATGGTCTGGTCGTAATCGCCAACACCGGGTTCGGTTCGGATCACCGCATCGATATCGGCAAAGATCGCCCGCATCTCAGCCTCGCTTTCGCTGCTTTCACAGACGACCACCAGATTGGGTGTGTTGGATGAAGCCCGCACCAGCCCCCAGCTGCCATTGTCCAGAATGACACGTGCGCCGTTCACCGTAACGACCTCTTTGATCGCACGGCCAGCAAATGTCTCACTAGCTTCGCTTTTGGCAACGAGCTTGTCGACCAGACGCTGCAGGATATCGTATTTTTCGGTATCTGCTGCATAAGGTGACATGGTGGGCGTTGACCATGTTTTGGGCAGCGCCTTGCGCAGGTCGGACATGCTTTGATCCGGGTTGCGGTCCATCAGCTTGCAGATCTCGACCGCGACGCGCA
This sequence comes from Ruegeria sp. AI2, assembly GCF_056541275.1. NCBI lineage: Bacteria > Pseudomonadati > Pseudomonadota > Alphaproteobacteria > Rhodobacterales > Roseobacteraceae > Ruegeria > Ruegeria sp. AI2. The sequence goes on along the minus strand of NZ_JBQFYB010000008.1, from coordinate 63,281 downwards.
TTCCGCAGTCGTAACCGCGCCCGACCGGTTCGGCCAGAAAGTAATGGCCCGACTTTTCGAACCCAGCCAGCGCGCCGATTTCCTTGACGCGCCGTTTCATGTGGCTGTGGCCGGTTTTCCAGTAATCCGCCTTGACGCCAAGGGACTGCAACTCGGGATCGCTGGCAAACAGGCCGGTAGATTTCACATCTGCGACAAAGGTCGATCCGGGGTGCAGCTTGGCAAGATCGCGGGCCATGATCACACCCACCTTGTCGGCAAAGATTTCTTCGCCTTCATCATCTACGACGCCACAACGATCACCGTCACCGTCAAACCCAAGCGCCAGATCGGCACCGCTGGATTTTACCGTTGCCGCCATGTCATGCAGCATTTCCATCGCTTCGGGGTTCGGGTTGTAATTCGGGAAAGTGTAATCCAGCCGGTTATGGCTGGGGACGACCTCAACCCCCATCCGTTCGAAGATTTCGGGCGCAAAGGCCGAAGCGGTGCCGTTTCCGGTTGCGCAGACAATCTTTAGCGGGCGGGACACTTTGAAATCACCGACGAGGTCGTCGATATACGCTTCCTTCACGCCCTCGACGAATTCCCAAGATCCACCCTCATGCGCCTGACCTTCGCCGTTCAGAACGATGTCGCGCAATTCAGACATCTCGTCGGGGCCGTGTGTCAAAGGGCGGTCAAAGCCCATTTTGACCCCAGTCCAGCCGTTTGGATTGTGGCTGGCCGTAACCATCGCCACGGCCGGTACATCCAGATGAAACTGCGCGAAATAGGCCATTGGGCTAAGCGCAGGGCCAATGTCTTTCACGCGGATACCGGCCTGCATCAATCCCAGGATCAGGGCGTTTTTGATCGCCAGTGAATAGTCACGATAATCGTTTCCTACGGCGATCACGGGTTCGATCCCGCGCCTGCGCATTTGGGTACCCAGCCCAAGGCCCAGCGCTGTCATGCCTGGAAGGTTGATCTCTTCCGGATATTTCCAGCGGGCGTCATATTCGCGAAACCCGGTGGGTTTGATCATCGCGTCGCGCAGAAAACTCCAGGTGTTCGGTGTTACCTCGGGAATTGGTTTGGTCATAACAAGTCTCAGTCGTTAAATCTGAATAGGATCAGCTTTGGCCAGCGCATCGAAGCGCATCAAAGTGTCAATGAGTTGGGGCATCTGATCCAACGGAATCATGTTGGGCCCATCCGAAGGGGCATTGTCCGGATCCTGGTGTGTTTCAATGAACACCGCGCCAATACCCAGCGACACGGCGGCGCGCGCCATGACCGGTGCAAATTCGCGTTGCCCGCCCGAGGAGCCACCTTTTCCTCCCGGTTGCTGCACGGAATGGGTCGCATCCATCACCACCGGGTATCCGGTTTGGGCCATTTGCGGCAGGGACCGCATATCAGCCACCAGCGTGTTATAGCCGAACGAAGTGCCACGTTCGGTCAGCAGGATATTCGTGTTGCCTGTGCTTTCGATCTTGGACACGATATTGGGCATCTCCCACGGCGCAAGAAACTGACCCTTTTTCACATTGACCACTGCTCCCGTATTGCCCGCAGCCAGCAGCATATCCGTCTGGCGGCACAAAAACGCCGGGATTTGCAGGACATCTACCGCCTCGGCAGCGATGGCGCACTGCGCTTCGGTATGAACATCGGTCAGGACCGGAATGCCCATCGATTTGCGGATGCTATCCAGAACCTGCAACCCCGCATCAATGCCCATGCCACGCTTGCCGGACAGCGAGGTCCGGTTCGCCTTGTCATAAGATGCCTTGAAGACATATTGCGCGCCGGCTGCATCGCAGGCCTCTTTCATCTTGCCAGCAATCATCTGTGCGTGGTCTGCCGTTTCAAGCTGGCAAGGGCCTGCAATAATGGTCAGCGGAAGGTCGTTGCCGACTGTCAGGTCGGAGATTTTTACATGTTTCATGAGTCTTATGAGGATACCTGTTCACGAAGGACCGACGCGGTAAGCGAGATCATGAGGTAGATACCAGCAAACAACAGGAATGCCAAAATCGTATTTTCGAACGTGCGCGGATAGCTGGGTTCCTGACTTGGGATCGGGTTCACCGAGACGGTCAGGTAACGCACCTGCCGGTTAGCTTCGGATCGGGTCGATTCCATTTGCTGCATTGCCGTTTGCAGCATCATGTCCCGTGCCGCCAGATCCGCCTGAGCGATCTGGATGCGCACGCTCAACCGCGCCAGCGAATTTTCGCCATCGGAAGCATCCTGCATCTCGGCATTTAGTTGTTCCAGCACCCTTTCAAGCCGGGCAATATCAGCCTTGACGCCGTCGACCTTGGCTTTGTTCGGACGCAGGTTGTCTTGCAGGGCGGCAAGTTCAAGCTCTTTGTCCTGCACCAATATCTCGATCTCGTTGATGCGGGCGCGCAGGCTGGCAATGACATTCTCGGGGTCCAGCACCGCCCCTTGAAGCTGAAGCTCGATCAATTCCTCCTGCGCCTGCCGCCGCGCCTCCTGCGCCGCTTCAAAGCTTTCCAATGCGTCGCGCATCTGGTCTTCACGCTTCTTGCCGGACAGGGCATTCACCCGGGCTTCGGCGTAAGAGATCAAACGCTCCGAGAACTCGGTTGAGGTCTGTGCGTCTGGTGCAACAACCTCCATCCGAATGACCCCTTCGGTTGGATCATACCCGATTGTGATCATGCGTTTGAACAGCTTGTATGCGTCTTCCAGCGTGGCGTCGGGTGATAGCCTTTGAATCGGATCAATCACTTCCTGCTTGAAGACATCAGAAAAACCGGCGTCCCGATCCAGCAGCAACAAAGCCTCTTTCGATTCCAGGAAAGATTGAACCGAGATTGAATCCTGCGTGGTGGCGAATTGCGTCCCGGCGAGCAGCCCGCCGATGGAACCCGGCCCGCCATCGGCTTGCAGGATCAGAAACTCGGAATCGCTGGCATACATCGGGGTGGCGATGCGATAGAAATAGAACCCCACAACAAAGGTCGGAAGGAACACAAAGGCGGCCAGACGCGCGAAAAGGCCAAACAGCTTACGCCTGCGTCGACGCGCGATGTCCTTCTGAATCTGACCGACTTCAAGGTTGCGCCGCTCAGCCGGGCTGAGCTCGGGTCCCGGAAGGTTCGGTGTGCTTGTGCCTACAGATTGCGGCAACTGAATGCTGATCTTGTCTTTGACCTTCGAACTGTCGCCCTGTCCCGAGGGCTTTGCCGCGGCAAGATCAAGAAGGTTCGTGCGCTGAAACGGATCAATGCCTTTCTTGCGCAGCAAGCGCACCGCATCATAGTCCGATGTTGCTGCCAGTCCGTGTTTCTGCGCGAGTTTACGCGCAATACGCAACTGGCGGCCTGTCAGGCCTTCGCGCTTGATGTCGTCAATTTGCGTGCCTGGCTGGACCTCGGCCGCCGGTGCCTGACCTTGCGTCGCGCCCCGTATGCGCGAGATTGCATCCGCTCGCGCCTCGGCCGAATCGTCCACCTGTCGATTGCTGCGCCAGTTGTACTTTCTAACCTTGGGTTTCGTAGTCATATAGCTGCTTTGCCTCTTCCAAGGAGTCAAACATGTACAATTGCCCGTCCAGCAGAACGGCGGCCTGCTGAGCGAATTTTTCCAAAACAGTCGGGCTGTGCGACACGATCACCAATGTCGTGGTGCGCAACCTTTCCTTCAGGATCGCCCCTGCTTTTTCGTTGAATTCAACATCTGTAGACGCTGGCATCCCTTCATCGACAAGATACATGTCGAAATCCAGCGCCAGCATCAAAGAAAACGTGAATCGAGACCGCATCCCCGAAGAATAGGTGGACAGCGGCTGTTCGAAATATTCACCCAAACCGCAGAGCCATTTGCAATACGCCTCAACATAGTCCGGGTCCATGCCGTAAATCTTGGCGATGTATCGCGCGTTCTCAAGCGCCGACAACTTGCCGGTTACACCCCCGGTGAAACCCATGGGGAACGAGACCCGGCATTCGCGGCGGATCACGCCCTCGTCGGGTTTTTCCAGGCCGGCCATCATGTTGATCAGCGTGGTTTTGCCAGTACCATTCGGGGCCAGAACGCCCAGCGACGTGCCCAGTTCGACACGGAACGAGACCCTGTCCAGGATCACCTTGCGGCGCGTCCCGGTCCAGAAGGACTTGCTGACATTGTCGAACTCTAGCATTCGGGGCCTGCTGCTCGTTTCCGTTGTGTCGCCGCGCTTTCAGGCGGTCAGAAAGGATGGTTTTTACCGTTTCATGTTGGCTACATTATGTCGAATTATGAAACAAATGTTCAATGCGTTGCTGCCGACCCCTCAAACAACTGATCGGTTGTCGGCAATTCCGCTGCACTTCTGGTAATCTGCCGCACCTTTATTATGTGGTTTCACACCTGATCCTTGCAAAACAGCTTTGGGAGGTTTTGCAACAAGATGAAAGATTTAGATGGCGAAATCCGCGCGTGCCGCCTGTGCGCCGCGTCCTTTGCGCAAACCAAAACTGCCCATGAACCCCGCCCGGTGGTCTGGTTTCGGCGCGGAACACCCATCCTGATCGCAGGGCAGGCACCGGGTGCGCGCGTGCACGAGTCGGGGCAGCCCTTTACTGACCCGTCAGGCGACAGGCTGCGCCACTGGCTTGGGGTCGATGAACCTGTTTTTTATGATCGTGACCTTGTGTCGATTGTGCCCATGGCGTTCTGTTTCCCCGGCTATGATACCCGCGGCGCGGACCTTCCTCCGCCCGCGATATGCGGCAAAACCTGGCATGACAGGGTGATGCAGGAACTGGGGCAGGTGCCGTTGACGGTGTTGGTCGGTGGTCATGCGCATAAATATCATCTGGGCGCGCGAGGGTCGGTGACGGATACCGTTCGGAACTGGCAGGACCATGCGCCGCGGGTCTTTGCCTTGCCTCATCCGTCCTGGCGGAATACGGCATGGGTAAAGAAAAACCCGTGGTTCGAGGCAGAACTGCTGCCGGTTCTGCGCGCGCGGGTCCAAGAGGTGCTGAATGACTGAAGCCACAGCGTTGGACACGGCGCATGCCGCGATGCTGGCAGATCCGCAGAACGATGCTGCCCGTCTGCGGTTTTTTGAACGGCTTGCTGATAGTGAGCTGTTTTTGATGCTGACCGAGGAAGCGATGGGCGAAAACATCTCGCCCGAGGTGTTCGATGTGGCCGACGGGCGCTTTGTGTTGGCGTTCGACCGCGAGGAACGATTGGCGCGGTTTGCCGGGAGGCCAGTGCCTTATGTTGCGCTGTCGGGGCGTGTGTTGTCGGGGATGCTGGCAGGGCAGGGTATCGGGCTGGGCCTGAACCTGGAAACTGCGCCATCATCCATGCTGGTGCCTGCCGAGGCCCTGGGCTGGCTGGCCGAAACGTTGCAGCATGGCCCCAAAGAGGTCGAGGAAAAGCTTGCCGAGTTCATGCCGCCCTCCGGTCTGCCGGACAGCCTGTTGACCGCCCTTGATGCAAAGCTGGCAACTGCTGGCGGACTTGCCAGTGCGGCCTATCTGGTCGCCACGAAATCCGAGGCGGGCGCTCAGGGTCATTTGCTGGGGTTTGTCGGTGTGGTCGAAGGGGCCGAGACAGCGCTGGCCAAGGCAGCTTCGGAAGCGTTGACGTTTTCGGGGATCGAAGCGGGGGCGATGGATGTCGGGTTCTTTTCCACAGATGACGCCGCTGCCGCGCTGCTGGCGAAGACGGGACTTCGCTTTGACCTGCCCGAACCGCAGGTTGCAGATCTGGTGCGCGAGGTTCCGGGCAGCAATCCCGCGAAACCGCCAATTCTGAAGTAACGGCCAAAACGCAAACACGCGGCGCACAATGCACCGCGTGTCACTAGGATGGGACTCTGCTATTCCGCAGCAGCTTCCAGTTTGTCCTGCGTACGTGTTTCGAAATCACGGGCGTCGTGACGCTCGTGAAGCTGCGTGTGCGGCTCGCCAAAGGCGCGGTTGACCATACGGCCACGCTGAACCGCAGGCCGTGCGTCAATCGCCTTGGCCCAGCGCACCACGTTCTTGTAGGATTCCGCGTCAAGGAACTCTGCCGCGCTATACAGACGGCCCAGAACCAGTTGACCGTACCACGGCCAGATCGCCATGTCGGCAATCGTATATTCCTCGCCCGCGATATAGGTCTTGTTCGCCAGTTCCCTGTCCAGAACGTCCAGCTGGCGTTTTGCCTCCATCGCAAAGCGGTTGATCGGGTATTCCCACTTTTCGGGCGCGTAGGCGTAGAAATGGCCAAACCCGCCGCCCAGATAAGGGGCGCTGCCCATTTGCCAGAATAGCCAGTTCATGACTTCGGTCCGTTCCGGCCCGGACGCGGGCAGAAACTCTCCGAACTTCTCAGCCAGATGAAACAGGATCGAGGCACTTTCAAACACCCGAGCCGGCTTGTCGCCAGAGCGATCCCAAAGGGCGGGGATTTTCGAGTTTGGGTTGACCTCGACAAACCCTGAACCGAACTGGTCGCCCTCGCCGATGTTGATCAGCCAGGCGTTGTATTCAGCGCCTTCGTGACCCAATGCCAGCAACTCTTCCAGCATAACGGTGACTTTGACACCGTTGGGCGTGGCAAGGGAATACAACTGCAATGGGTGGCGTCCAACCGGCAAGTCCTTGTCATGGGTTGCGCCGGCAATAGGTCGGTTAATGTTGGCGAACTGTCCGCCACTTTCACTGTCCCATGTCCAGACTGCTGGTGGGGTATACGAAGATTGGTCGCTCATGTCTTGCCTTTCATGCCTTTGTCCGGGCCGCGTTCGATGCAGTCTTACAGGTAGTGTTGCAATCCGCCGAGTCCAACCCAGCTTTTCCGGCATAATTTGTAATAATCCGCGACCAAACTCTCACGTTTGCTCGAGAGGGGTCACAGCGGCGCGAGGAGGGCTACGAACAGAATGGGAATCGCATATTGTTTTGCCAGACCTGCCATCACGGCGTCACCGATACCGCTGGAACGAAAAGGATAAACTACATGAAACGCTTTGCTTTGACCTTTGCTGCGGCCATGGCCCTGGCCGTTCCGGCATTTGCCGGGCCGCAATATATTGACGGCACAGGGTTTGCCGTCTCGGGGTATGATGTTGTCGCCTATCGCAACCTGGATCAGGTACCGGTAGGTCAGCCACAGCACGAAGGCGTGCGTGGCAATGCCAGCATTACTGCCGAATACAATGGTGCAACCTGGGCATTCTCGTCCGAGGAAAACCGCGACAAATTTCTGGAAAACCCGGCCTATTATGCGCCGCAATATGATGGGCACTGCGCCTATGGCGTGTCGCGCGGTGGCAAGGTTCCGGCAAACCCGAACTTGTGGCGGATCGTTGACGACAAGCTGTATCTCAACATCACGGATGTGGTCGTCGGGTTCTTCGAAGAAGACATTCCGGGCAACATCAACCTTGCTGAAGGCAACTGGCCGGGTATCGAGCCGTCTGACGCCTCGACCAGCGTGATCCCGAAATTTACCTCGGAAGGTCCGGTGAAAAACTGACCCGGCCAAAATTGCACAGGGCCCGGCTTACCCAGCCGGGCTTTTTCGTTTAGCCAGCAAGCCAGAACTGATCCCGTATCGTCTGGTCGGCGTCAAACCGGATCCTGACGCTCTTGGCACCCGGAAATTTGCGTTCTCGGATCGTATCGGGAATGACGACTTCCCCAGCGCCCGTGTCGCTGGATTGAAAGCTCAGGATTTCCGCTGTGGTGTGCCGCGCACTGGTCAGAACGGTCGTTGGCAAAGCCACACGATTTGCGCCCTGATTAACCGGTGTCGTGACGAAGTAGGTCAGGTGTCGCCCAAAGCATCCGACCGCGTCGGGAACATGGTCAGCAACACCGCTGCCACATTTGGGTTGAATACCAGGCTGACTGTTCATATGCGACAGCACTTGCCCCGGATTCAGTATTGCCTCACAGGCGGCAATATCTTCCTGCGGAAGCTCGATGATACGTTTCTTCAACCGTGCCCGACGTGGTTGTGGCGGGCCAGCAGCGGCACCGCCCTTTGTCGCCAGCCCTTCTTTGCGCAGAAAATCATAGGCTGCCTTGGCGCGCGAAAACCCGGAACTGTCGCCTTCCTTGTGATCAGGATGCGTGTGAAAGGCGATGTGACGCCAGGCCTCTCGTATTTCACTGGAATTGGCAGACGGGTTCAGGCCCAGGTCTGCCAGGGCATCCGTGCGTGCCCTGACCTTATCGAAAGGTTCCATACTCAAAACACTCATTAAAAACTACACACCCCTAGTGTTACCGAGGGCATGGTTTTGTCAAATTTCATGGCTGATTGAGAGGGAAGCTGACAACAATCGCGATGCGAAGATTCCATTGTTCCGCAAAGGTGTGAATTCGCGGATACGACTGTGAAACAGGTCACGCATAAGAAAAGGAAACCGCCCGGGAAAATTCGTAACCCGGGCGAATCATTGGATTTTTCAGTTGTCAGGCGACGTTTTGAAGATCGACTTGTGGCGTAATCCCAAGGGCAAAGCACACATCGCGCGTCAATTCCGGGCGGTTGAGGGTATAGAAATGCAGCTTGTCCACGCCACCTTCGATCAGGTCCGAGCACAACTCGGTGCAGATCGCAGTTGCCAGCAGATCCTCACGCCCGTCGCGCACGGCCTTTTCAAAGGCTTGTTCGACCCAATCAGGAATATGCGTGCCGCAACTTCTGGCGAACTTGCGCGCACCTGCCCAGTTTTCTATCGGCAGAATGCCCGGAACGATCGGTTTGTCGATACCTGCCTTGGCGCAGGCATCACGGAAACGGAAGAAGGTTTCGGCCTCGAAAAAGAATTGCGTCAGCGCTTCGTCAGCGCCCGCGTCAAGTTTGGCCTTCAGCCAGTCCACGTCTGCTGACATGTCGGCAGCTTCAGGGTGCTTGTCAGGATAAGCCCCGACACGGATGCTGAACATTTCGGTTTCAGCCAGCGCCTCAATCAACTCAATCGAACTGTTAAAGCCTTCGGGGTGCGGTACGAACCGATCATGCCCTTTTGGCGGGTCGCCCCGCAGGGCCACGATGTCCTGCACGCCCGCACGTGCGAATGTGTCGGCGATTTCCAGCGTTTCCTGCCGCGAAGCGTCAACACAGGTCAGGTGTGCAGCGACGTTCAAACCAGAGGATTTATGCAGGGTTGCGACCGCGTCGCGCGTCAGTTCCCGGGTCGTACCGCCTGCACCGTAGGTGACGGATACAAAACGGGGCTCCAGCGGTGCCAATGTCTGGACCGTATCCCAAAGGCGGAAAGAAGCCTCCAGAGTTTTGGGCGGAAAGAACTCGAATGAAATTTCGGGTTTGGACATGGCTGCCTCACTGGATCAACTGACTATCTTGTGCCATGACGGGCATTGTGAGACAAACTCATATTATTCAACAACAACATGAACGATACTTGAGATGCACATTGAATTCCGCCACCTGCGTACCATCAAGGCGATCCATGAATGCGGTGGGTTGGCGCGCGCTGCCGACCAGTTGAACATCACTCAATCCGCATTGAGTCATCAGATCAAAGGGTTGGAGGATCAGGCCGGCGTCGAGCTGTTTCTGCGACGTTCAAAGCCGATGAAGCTGTCAGCCGCCGGTTTGCGTCTGCTGCGGTTGGCTGAGCAGATCCTGCCGCAGGTCGAGGCGGCACAGAATGAGTTTTCATCGCTGCGGGACGGGCGTACCGGGCGGATGCATATCGCCATCGAATGCCACGCGTGTTTCGAATGGCTGTTTCCGGTTCTTGAATCCTTCAGGAAATCCTGGGGCGACGTGGATGTCGATATCCGACCCGGTCTGGCCTTCGACGCCCTACCAGCCTTGCAGAAGGAAGAGGTTGATCTGGTGGTCTCATCCGATCCCGAAGACCTGCCGGGTGTCGAGTTTGTGGAGCTGTTTGACTACAACCCCGTCTTTGTCGCTGCATCAGCCCATCCACTGGCGGAAAAAGCCTATGTCGAGGCTGAGGATTTCCGAGGCCAGACCCTGATCACCTACCCGGTGGAACGCACACGTCTGGATGTGTTCAGCCAATTGTTGATCCCTGCACGGGTCGAACCCGCCTCGATCAGGCAGGTGGAACTGACAGCTGTCATCCTGCTTCTGGTGGCATCAAACCGAGGCATCTCCGTTCTGCCGGATTGGGTCGTGCGCGAGGTCAAATACAACTCGGACTATGTGACCCGCCCCCTGACCAAAGAGGGGATCACGCGTCGCCTTTATGCAGCAGTCCGATCAGAAGATCTGGACAAGCCCTATGTGCAGGAACTGGTAAAACTGGCCCGTGAAGAGGCGCGCAAGCTGCAATCCCGGTAGAGGCGTTTTCTGCGGGTCTGTTATGCACATCATTCCTCTTGGCAAGGAAGCCTTGCAGCAGTATACGCGCGGTTTGACCGGACAGGAGCCTTTTTACAATGGTTGGCAGTGCAAATCTCAACATCATGATCAAGGCCGCGCGCAAGGCGGGGCGGTCTTTGGTCAAGGACTTTCGTGAAGTCGAGAATCTGCAGGTGTCGATGAAGGGCGCGGGCGATTTTGTCTCCAAGGCCGATATCGCGGCCGAAGCCATCCTGAAGGACGAGTTGCTGGGTGCGCGCCCGACCTATGGCTGGCTGGCTGAAGAGGGTGGCTCCATCGACGGAGAAGACCCGACCCGCCGCTGGATCGTTGACCCGTTGGACGGCACCACCAATTTTCTGCATGGCCTGCCGCACTGGGCGATTTCCATCGCGCTGGAGCACAAAGGCAAGATCGTAGCCGGCGTGATCTATGACGCCGCCAAGGATGAGATGTTCTTTGCCGAAAAAGGCGAGGGCGCGTGGATGAACGACACCCGAATTCGAGTGTCGGGGCGTCACCGCATGATAGAATCGATCTTTGCAACCGGCCTGCCCTTTGGGGGTCGTTCTGACCTGCCTGCAACCCTGCAGGATCTGGCGCGTCTGATGCCCGCTTGCGCCGGTGTGCGCCGTTGGGGTGCTGCGGCGCTTGACATGGCATATGTGGCTGCGGGCCGGTACGAAGGCTTCTGGGAACGCCGCCTGAACGCGTGGGATGTCGCCGCCGGTGTCATCATCGTGAAAGAGGCTGGCGGCTTTGTGCAGGCCCTGAACCCCGAGGGTAACGCGCTGGAAGATGGTGAAGTGATCTGTTCGAATGAACCAATCTTTGATCAATTCGCCAAAGTGATCCGGGGCTGATCGCCCCTCAGTTCAGCTTTATCGACGCGGAACGCGCGGTATACGTGACTGCGACAGCTTGTACTTTGCCTCAGGGTGGGGCGGGTGTCCGTGCGTGCGGTTCCAGAATTGCACGCCACCGCGTCGCAGCCATAGCGGCACGCATAGGATCAGCCCTACTGCAAATCCGCCGGTATGGGCCCAGTAGGCGATACCGCCTTCGTCCGGGTTGCTGGTGACGCTGCCAAAGAACTGTATCGCTAACCATACGCCCAGCATGATGAATGCGGGGATGGTAAATACCCTGAAATAGACAACCAGGATCAGCAGAATATCCACACGCGCCTTGGGAAACAGCAGCAGGTATCCCCCCATGACACCCGCAATCGCGCCCGAGGCGCCGACGGTAGGCACCTGAGACTCCGGCCCTGTAACCACATGGATCAGACCTGCGCCGATACCTGCGACCAGGTAGAACAGCAAAAAGGGCAGATGGCCCATTTCGTCTTCCAGATTGTCGCCGAATATCCATAAGAACAGCATGTTCCCGGCCAGATGCATCCAGCCCCCATGCAGGAACATGGATGTCACAAGGGTTTCCAGACCATCCCCGTCGCTGACCCGCGCCGGGATGATGGCATAATCGAAGAACAGCCGGTTGATAAGTGGCGCATCATTCATGATCCCCACATAGCTGAGGAAGATCAGGATGTTGGTCGCCAGTAAGGCGTAGACAACATAAGGCGTACGCCCCGAGGGGTTATGGTCGCGGATCGGAAACATGAGGTGACGCTGGGCTTTTGCGCGCCCAGCGTCAAGGCAAGCTTACGCCGCACCTCCCAACAACGCAGCGTTTCCGCCAGCTGCGGTCGTATCGACACACACATGGCGTTCACCCAGCACACGCGCGCGGTCGGGTCTGCCGGGAATCAGGGGCAGAATGGGGCCGTCTCGGCGGGCCAGATGCTGTTCGATCTGCTGCGCGGTTTCAGCATCCCCCCACCAAAGGACACCAGAGATGCCGGTCAGGTTTTCCAACCGATGAAGGTCAAGCATTCCGGTTGCCTGAATAGCCGTTCCACCCAGCGCCTGTACAGCTTCAGCCTGCGCGCGCGCTGCTGCTTCCCCCGGCCCCATGCACAGAAGAGGCGGGCGGGGATATTCGCTTAGCCGGTTCGATTCTCCGGTTGGGCCGGGCAGAGAACGGGTCCGGATTGGGGCAGGTTGGCCTTGAGGGGCAGGTAAGTCTGCCAAATGCTCCCAGGATTCTGTCGTGATTTGCCGATCCGGTGCACAAAACCGGGCCATGTAATTCGGGCCGCCCGCCTTCGGGCCGGTGCCTGACAGCCCTTCACCGCCAAAAGGTTGGGAGCCAACGATGGCACCGATCTGATTGCGGTTTACATAGATGTTTCCGGCATGGATTGCTTCGGTCACATGCTGCACCCGGTCGTCGATCCGGGTTTGCAGGCCAAAGGTCAGCCCGTATCCGGTTGCGTTGATATCCGCGATGACCTTGTCGATTTCCTGCGCTTTGAACCGTGCCACGTGCAACACGGGGCCAAAAATCTCGCGCTCCAGCGCGGCAATGCCCGAGATTTCGATCAGCGTGGGGGCAACAAAGATGCCTTCTGGCGGCAGCGACAGCTCTTTCAGAACGCGCCCTTCGGCCCGTGCAATAGCGACGTGATCGGCGATGACCTGCCGGGCCTGCGCGTCAATCACCGGGCCGCAATCGGTAGAGATCTGCCAGGGATCACCGATGCGCAGGGCATCCATTGCCCCTTTGAGCATGGTCAGCACGTCATCTGCGATATCCTGTTGCAGGTACAGGCATCGCAGTGCCGAACACCGCTGACCCGCGGACTGAAAAGCGCTTTCAATGATCGATTGCACGGCCTGTTCGGGAAGTGCGGTGCTGTCAACGATCATGGCGTTCAGGCCGCCAGTTTCTGCGATCAGCGGCGTGCCGGGGCGCATGGACGCAGCCATTGCCGACCGGATTCTGAGAGCGGTCGTTGTCGAGCCGGTGAAGGCCACGCCCGAGACGCGCGCATCCGATGTCAGCGCCGCACCTACGGCAGGGCCACCCGGCAGCAATTGCAGCGCGTCGCGCGGCACACCAGCCTCATGCAGCAATTGAATGGCGCGGTGCGCAATCAGGGGTGTTTGCGGCGCAGGCTTGGCCAAAACGGCGTTCCCGGTCGCCAAAGCAGCTGATATCTGACCAGAGAAAATCGCGAGCGGGAAGTTCCAAGGGCTGATGCAGGTGAATACGCCCGCGGGCTCGGCATCAGGTATGTTGGCGGCGTAGTAGCGCAGGAAATCCACCGCCTCACGCAGTTCCGCCACGGCGTCAGGCAGCGATTTGCCAGCCTCGCGCGCCAGCAGGGCGAACAATTCGCCGTAGTGTGTTTCATAAAGATCGGCTGCGGAGTTCAGGATGCGGGCACGTTCGGCTGCCGGGGCCTGCCATGGCTTTGCCGAAGCCAGCGCCAGTTCCACATCTGCGTCACTTGCCGAGGCGACCGCACCTGGTTTGTCGGCAGGATTTGCCGGGTTGACTACCGGCTCATCCGTCCGGGGTTTTGCAGCGTCAGCCAGCAAGGGCTGTGCATACCAGTGATACGCACGGAACTGGTCCCGCGCTGCATCAACCTTGTCCAGCGTCGGAGTGTGGTGAAGATCGAATCCCATGGAATTGGGACGATCCGGCTGGAACAGTTCGGGGCCGGTGGGCAAAGGGGGTGGGGGCGTTTGAACAGTAACAAACGGATCTGCGGCAACCACTTCCGGCGGGACGTTTTCGTCGACAATCTGGTTGACGAAGGATGAGTTTGCCCCGTTTTCCAGCAGACGCCGCACAAGGTAGGCCAGCAAGTCACGATGCGCACCAACCGGTGCGTAGATGCGACAGCGCGTTTTCTGCCTGTTCATCACAAGCTGATGCAATGTCTCGCCCATGCCATGCAGGCGCTGGAACTCAAAAGGCTGACCTTCGGCCATGTGCAGGATGGCGCTGACTGTATGGGCGTTGTGGGTGGCGAATTGCGGATAGATCCGGTTTGTCAGGCCCAGCAATTTGCGCGCATTGGCGATATAGGACACGTCCGTGACCGCCTTGTGCGTGAAGACGGGAAAGCCATCCACGCCTTCGACCTGCGCGCGTTTGATCTCGGTGTCCCAATAGGCGCCTTTGACCAGACGCACCATCAGCTTGCGATCGTGGCGTTCAGCCATGTCATAAAGCGTGTCCAGAACCAGCGAAGCGCGTGGCCCATAGGCCTGAACCACGATGCCGAACCCCTCCCAGCCGGCCAGAGCCGGATCGGACATCACCGCCTCAATCACCTGCAATGACAAAGACAGGCGATCCGCCTCTTCGGCGTCGACGTTTAGCCCCATGCCAGCGGCCTTGGCCAAAAGGGCCAGCGCCCGCAGGCGCGGGACCAGTTCATCCATCACCCGCTTTTCCTGTGCCAGTTCATAGCGGGGGTGCAGGGCCGACAACTTGACCGAAATGCCGGGGTTTGCGCGGATATCATCATGGGTGCAGGCTTCGGCGATGGCCGAGATGGCGCGTGAATACGACAGGTGATAACGCGCGGCGTCCGCCTCGGTTCGCGCGGCCTCTCCCAGCATGTCGTAAGAGTAGGTATATCCCTTGCTTTCCATTCCGCGCGCGCGTTCCATCGCAGCGTGAATGGATTCACCCAACACGAATTGCCGCCCCATTTCCTTCATCGCCCGCGACACGGCGGTACGGATCACGGGTTCCCCCAATCGCTTGATGGCCCCGCGCAGGGCGCCAACAGGCGAGGTCTTGCCTTCGTCCAGAACCTTGCCCGTCAGCATCAGCGCCCAGGTTGAGGCGTTCACCAAGGATGAAGACGAGTGCCCAAGATGCTTACCCCAATCCGAAGGGGCGATTTTGTCTTCAATCAACGCGTCAATCGTGTCGGCATCCGGCACGCGCAACAGCGCCTCGGCCAGGCACATCAGGGCGACGCCTTCGTCGGTGGACAGGCCGTATTCGGCCAAAAACACCTCCATCAACCCCGGAGACGTGCTGGATCGGATGTCGCGCACAAGCTGCGCGGCAGCGGCGCTGATGGCGCCGCGGTCCGTGGCGCTCAGGCTGGCCTGAGAGATCAGGGTTTCAAGGATCGCCGACTGGTCAGCATAGGTTGAGGTGTCGATTAATGTACGCAGGGTATGAGACATGGGTCCTCCGGTCTTTGTGCCAATATACTTGGGAAAACTCAGGACAATCGCCTGAGTTTGCGATAACTGAAGGCGGAACACCTGAATTTTCGCCAGAAGGCAGCGCAAATGAACTTTCCCGACCTGGACCGGTTTGACCGGTCGATTCTGAGAATTCTGGCCGAGGATGGGCGCATTTCGGTCGCCGATCTTGCGCGCGTAATCGGTCTGTCGAAATCACCGACACAGGCGCGCCTGAAACGGCTTGAAGCAAGCGGGGTGATCAAGGGATACCGGGCGATGCTGGATCCGATCAGACTGGGGCTGGACCACGTTGCCTTTGTCGAGGTGCGTTTGACCGATACCCGCGAAAAGGCACTGGCCGAGTTCAACGCGGCTGTCCGAAAAACTGCCGAGGTCGAGCAAGCCCATATGATCGCTTCGAATTTCGACTATTTGCTGAAGGTCCGCACAGCCACGATGTCAGAGTATCGTCGTGTTCTGGCCGAAAAGATCTCATCCTTGCCGCATGTCGCCAGCACCTCGACCTTTGTGGCGATGGAGGCGGTTAAGGAAACTGGCAGTTTGGGTGGGTTCGAGCATCAGGCTTGACGGATCGGGATTACGAGCCATCCTTGGTACATGACACACGCTTTCCTCGCTGCTCTTGCTGTTGTTGCCTTGTCCTGCGCGGCGCACGCCCAGTCCTGCCCTGATGCTCCGGATCATTCAGAAGGTGTGGATGCGCTAATCAATCAGGTTCAGAAGGCAGAATCGCAAAGTGATGCGCGCGCTATTTCCAACCAGATGTGGGAGCTTTGGACCGACGCGCCAGATGCGCGTGCACAAGGCTTGCTGGACCGAGGAATGGCGCGGCGGGAGGCCTGGGATTTACCGGGCGCGTTGGACGAGCTTGACCAGCTTGTCGAATACTGCCCGAACTACGCCGAAGGCTACAATCAGCGTGCGTTTGTGAACTATCTCCGACAAGACTTCGCTGCTGCCTTGCAGGATCTGAATGTCACGATCGAGTTGTCGCCGAACCATATAGGTGCGCTGAGCGGGCGCGCCTTGTCACTGTTGGGTCTGAAGCGCCTTGACGACGCGCGTGCTGCCCTTGCCGAAGCGCTAGAACTTAACCCATGGCTGTCAGAGCGGGCATTATTAGAACCCGGCGGTCTTTTGGAACCGCCCGGTCAAGATATCTGACGCCGGGTTTTCGAAAGAACCGCAATGGGAAACCGAACCTATTTGCAAGCAAACTGGTCGTGTTGGACCCCTTCGGAGTTGTTTACTGGCTGTCACATGGCATGACTTCTGGCTGATGGGCGCGTCTATCGAACGCTGAGCATCATTGGCGAATACACCAGTGAGGCGCTGATGATCCGTGTCGATCGCAAGTTCAACTCAACCGATGCGCTGAATGCATTGGCTGACCTGTTCATCCTCCGCGGCCCGCCGGAATACATAAGATCCGACAATGGGCCGGGATTTATCGCCCAGAAGCTGCGAGGGTGGATCACAGCTGTCGGGGCGAAGACGGCTTAGATCGAGCCGGGATCACCCTAGGAGAACGGCCATTGCATAAGCTTCAACGCCCGGTTCCGGGATGAGCTGCTCAACGGTGAAATCTTCTACAGCCTAAGAAAGGCGCAAATCCTGATTGAGCAATGTCGTGTCCACTATCACACCGTCAGGCCGCACAGCGCGTTGGGCTACCGCCGGCCTGCGCCCGAAATAATCGTCCCGATAGACCAGAGGCCCACGGTGCAGTAACAAACAAACCGGACCACCCGATAGGGGCACGCCGCCGAAGGCGCTGAAGGCGGCAATGTTGAATATCCTGCCGAACACAATGTGGGCCAATTGTACAAAGCCAAACCCGATTTGGCGGCGCATTACAAATCCTGTGATCCGACCAACTCTTTCAATCCGGGGGTCGGGAAGATGTCCAAGGCGCGAACCTACCGGTGACTATGTCAGATGGGATTTGGGCGCGTGTGATAGGCATCCAGCAGAGCTTTGCCGTTCGCATAGAACGCAGTTTCGCCAACCAGTTCTGTTACACCGTAGCGATCCAACTCGGCTTTCACGTCTGGCTCGACCAGCGTGAAAACCAGCCGTATCCCCTTGGATCGCAGGAAATTGGCGATACTGCGCAACGTGAACCCGGCTGTGAAATCGACAACGTCAATTGCCGAGGCGTCGATGCAGAACCATGTCAGTTTTCCGTCTGCGTTCTGAACGATTGTTGTGACTTCCTCGGTGAATATCTGCATGTTCGCGTAGTACATGCCGTGGGAAAACCGGTAGATTACCAGACCGGGCTCGAATTGGTTTGGTGCTTCCAATCCCCTTGAACGCCAGCCACCGGACTCGGTACGCAAAATTACCGAGTTCTTCGGGTGGTATCCCCGGCGCGTGTGGTCGACCAGAGACAGGACCATGGCAAAAATGACGCCTTGCTCGACACCAACCAGAACAACCACGGTGGCGGTTGCCGTGGCAACCCAGAACTCGGACCGGGCCTGCCTGTAAATTGTTGCCATTCCGTGCAGGTCGATCAGCTTGAGACCGATCAGGAAAACGATGGCCGACAGTGCTGCTGTGGGAAGATAGGCTAAAGGCTTGGTCAGAAACAGGATAACCAACAGGACTATTACCACTGTTGTCAGTTGCGCCACCTGGCTGCGACCTCCGGCGCTGGCGACCATCTCGGTCTTTGTGGGGCTGCCATTGACCACGAATGTCCCCGTGAATGCGGCTCCGAAATTCGCAAGACCCAGTCCGATCAGGTCCGTGTTTTCGTTGAAAGTCTCATCATATCTCGAGGCGTATGCCCGTGATGTTGCGGCGCTTTGTGCCAGAATAACAACGAAGATGGACAAGGCCGTGGGGAGCAGTTGTTTGAACAAGGTCCAGCTCCACTGCACGTCCGGGATCGAGAACGAGGGCAAACCGCCGGCAACCTCTCCCAACACCGAGATTCCGGAAATGTTGAATGAAAAGGCCCAACTGCACAGGATCACCCCGACAATGGCAACCAATGGCCCCGGGATTTTGCGCGACAGTCTTGTGCATCCCAGGACAATGCCCAACACGGCTGATGAGACGATCACGGTTGGCCAGTTGACGTTGGATATGTTGAAGTAAACGTCCTTCAACCTTGCAAGTGTTCCGTGCCCAGCGGATTCGATGCCCAACAATCCGGGGATTTGACCCGTTGCAACCTGAATGCCCACGCCGGTCAGAAAGCCGACCAATACTGTTCTGGACAGAAAATCGGCCAGAAACCCCAGCCCGATGACACGCGCGGCAATCAAAAGCATGCCAGCCATAAGCGCCAGCAAGGACGCCAGTGCCAGATACTCAGACGTTCCGGACATCGCCAAGCCCGCCAGTCCCGAGGCGGTGATGGCTGCTGTCGCCGAGTCGGCGCCGACAACAAGGTGTCGGGACGATCCGAACAGCGCAAACAGAGCCATGGGAATCAGGATCGTATACAGCCCGGACATGACCGGAGTGCCGGCGATTTTGGTGTAACCCATGACTTCGGGGATCGCGAGACATGCAAAACTCAGACCAGCCAGCATTTCCGCCGGAAGGCGCGCGCGGTCAATAGGCAGGATGCCCTGCAGGATTTGCAGACGCGCCGCCCTCTGATTTCTGTCCTGTTTTTCCATGGGTTACCCTATACCCATTCAACCAGCGAACCGAGTGTTCGAACCGTCGGGCTATCTTACAGGCAAATTATCACAGGTAAATTGGGTGGTCTGACGTGCTGCTTTTTCCAGTTTTTCAGTTATTTTCGCCGAACTACGGGAATCCCCCAATTTCGCAAACTGCCGATCAGGGGTAAACATGACTTACCGTACTTACCACACACAAACACGGTATTTACTTTCCCCGATGAGGGGCTGGTCACACCCCCTCGGCCGGCCCCTCTTAACTTTTAGGGGTTCGCGAAGACCCAAGTCATTCGTTTTATGACTCGTGTCGAGTGAACTTACTTAGTTTTGGATCAATTTGGTCACGAGTGTCGGCAGTGTTTCCGACGCACTGTAAGCAACGGTGTGCGGTATGCTGGCCACCGGGGTTTTGCGGTACCCTTCCGTGAACAGCAGAAACGGTATCTTGGCGTTTACAGCTGTTTCTGCGTCGACCTCGCTGTCGCCCACATACAAGCGTGTGCCCGAGGTCCCAAGTGCTTTGAAGCTTTCCAGCAGGTGGCCCGGATCCGGTTTGCGAATTGGCAATGTATCACCGCCGAAAACAACGTCGAAGAACCGGGATAAGTTGAGCGCCTCCAGCACGTGACGTGCGGGTGCTTCGGGTTTGTTGGTGCAGATACCAAGAACGCAACCCATCTGTTTCAGTGTTTCCAGGGCCTCCAGAACCCCGGGATAAGGCACTGTCGTTGCACTGACCGCCGCATTGTAATGATTCAGTGTCTGTTGGGTCAGTTCCGCGTGGCGATCCATGGGCAAATCACAGTGTCGGATCAGACGCTCGACCAGTTTGGGAAGGCCATTGCCAACAAACCCTCTAATCACATCAACGGGCACAGGATCGTGACCCAAACCGTTCAGCGTTTTATTGGCCGCTGCTGCCAGGTCCCCGACGCTGTCGACCAACGTTCCATCCAGATCAAAAACAACTGCTGCGGTCACGTTTTGCTTGCCTTTCAATACTCGCCCCAAGTTTTAACCCGTCGTTTTCAGGGGCGCAATCGGCTCAATGACGCCTGATTTGAAACAGCGCTTGACATTCCTTACTAAAATAATCAGATTTAATGACAGGAACGGAAAGCCAACCCTCTCGGGTCAGCCAGATAAAACGAAACGCAACAGGTATGGCACCATGCCGACTCGCTCTGGAGATGCCCCGATGAACGTACAGAACCCGACCCCAACCCAAGGTTATGCTGTCTCGATGCTGCCTGCGCACAAGGCCGAGGATTTGACCAAAGGTGGCCACTTGGCCCATATCGAGTTGGGCGACCAATTGTATACCCTGCGCATCACCCGTGCAGGTAAACTGATCCTGACGAAATGAGCGCGCATTCAATGCGCGGCGGTGCTGCGGTCGGCCGTCTGGCGGACCTTGATCCTGTCGAAGCAGGTGCGGTGATGTATCTGCGGATGTGGAGCCAGGGTGAAAGTGGTCGCGCCGATGTCGCGAGCGATTTTTGCATAGCGCTCGGATCAGATTATGGGCGTGCCGCCATGCTGACGCTGGATCGTCTGTGTTCGCTTTGCGCAACGCATTGTCGACGTCCGCTAATCAGGCACGGTATGGGGTGTGCATGTCTGGGCGCGGATGAGAGTTGTTTTGCCCAAATGGTTGCCGCCGCATCCGAAGGGGCACGCGAAGACGCGATGATGATGGCGTCACTGATCGTGCGCCCGGATTTTGCGCCTGCTCTGGCATCCCTGTCGGAGGAACTGGGCCTGACGCTCCGGCGTATGACAACGGGAAATGCGATTCCGACGACAGGCCACGATACCCGCACTGCCGTTTTGCATTGACTGTGCTTGCAGGACGGTCAAACCCCGGCAAAGCGCCGGGGTCAATCCTTCAGCAGCACCCGCATCCCGCGTGGTGATGGTCGTGACCGCAAACCGGAGCAGGAGAGAAGTCACCGACCTCGGACAGCACGTCCCTTAGCGCCCACAGGATCATGTCCACATCCTCGGCCTCAATCGTCAGCGGTGGGCGGATTTTCAGGATGTTGTCCTTTGGTCCCTCACTGCCGATCAGAATTCGGTGATCACGCATCCGATTTTTGACATAGCTGCAAATCTCGGTTCCTTCGGTTCCGTCGGGATTGATCAGCTCAACACCCAGAAACAGTCCCATGCCCCGTACATCGCCAACGCAACCAAAGTCGGCTTCGATCTGGCGCAGCCCGATTTTCAGGCGGTCACCCATCTGACGCGCATTGTCCTGCAGGCCTTCGTCATCGACGATGTCCAATACTTCCTTGCCGATCCGGCAAGACAGCGTCGATCCGCCAAAGGTCGAGAAGAATTCGATCCCGTTATTGAAGCTGTCGGCAATCGCCCGCGTCGTCACCAGCACACCCAGAGGGTGCCCGTTACCAATGGGTTTACCCATCACCACGATATCAGGAAGCGCGCCCTGATGTTCAAATCCAAAGTAATACTCACCCAGGCGACCCAGACCGGTCTGTACCTCATCTGCTATGCAGACACCCCCGGCGGCACGGATTTTTTCATAAACCGCAGGCAGGTAACCTTTGGGCGGAATGATTTGTCCACCGACAGACGGGAAAGTTTCGGCGATGAACCCGGCCAGACCCTGACCCCGGTCCTGCAAGGCAGCAATGGCCGGGTCCACAAGATCAGCAAATTTCTGCGCCCGATCCGCATCGTCACGCTTGAACGAACCGCGATAGTCGTCTGCAACTTCAACCAGTTCAACCCAGTCGGCTTTCCCGATGCCGCCCGGTTTGTTGAACTTGTAAGCCGATATCGCCACAGCCGCATTCGTATTGCCGTGATAGCCATGGTCTGGTGTCACGATCCCCTTGGCCCCGGTATGGGCACGGGCAAGCCGCAGGGCCAGTTCGTTGGCTTCAGTTCCGGAATTGACGAAGAAGCAGACCTCGAAGTGATCGGGCAGTTTGGACAGGATCTTGTCAGCAAAAGCTGTCTGTGCCGGATGCAGGTAGCGGGTATTTGAGTTCATCCGCTTCAACTGATCCGCCGCCACTGCCTGAATACGGGGATGCGCATGACCCACATGAGGGACGTTGTTATAGGCGTCCAGATAGGGGCGGCCCCATTCGTCAAACAGGTGATGTTTCCACCCGCGTACCAGCATGACAGGGTCATCATAAGTCAGCGACAGGTTGCCACCAAAGTGATCGCGGCGGCCTTGCAGGATCGCCTGCTTGTCGGTGGGTTGGTAGAACACCTTGTCATCCGGCAGGTTCAGCAAGGCCGCCGGGTTCGGGCAAACTGCGTGCCATAGCTCCATCTCATCCGGGTCGCCGACACCGGGCCAATCCGCTTCCATGCCATTGGTTGTCAACGCCAGCTGGAAATGCACATGTGGGGCCCATCCGCCATTCTGGCTGGCGTCGCCCAATCGGGCAAACGCCGACCCCTGTGCCACCGGATCACCGGGTTTCAACCGGTCACAGCATTCCGGGTCAAGATGACCATAGAGTGTGTAGAACGGATCGCCCTCGGGCGTTTCATGGTGCAGGATAATTACCCCACCGTAATCGAGGTGCTGATCTCGGTTCTCGACCACCTCGACCCGACCGCTCATTGGCGCGTGCAGCACCGTCCCTGCGGGTGCAAACACATCCACCGCCAGATGCACTGTTCGCCGGTCCGAGGCTTTCCATGGCCCTTTGCGAAATCCTGGCTCGGCATAAATCAGGCGGGGTTCGTTGTAATAGCCCAGCCACAGCCCTTCGCCGTATTCCTCGCCAACACGTGCGGCCTCGGCCAATGGCATGTGGAAAGGGTTCTGGGGCCACACGCAATTCTCGACTGACAACGACCCCATCGGAGTATCGCTTAGGTCCTGACCGAACATCTGGGAAAACCGGCCGCGATGTCCTTGCAGATACGCATGGATGCGTTCTGCGCCGTCCACGACCGGCAGCCCGCACGCTGCCCGAAGACGCGCAGACATCAGCCCGCCATTGACGGATGCATTCTCAAGAAACCGCCACGCAGGTGCCTGAGAGATTGTCACATATGGGTCGTCCGGGTTTTCGACTGCCATCAGGGTCGAGTTGAGGACAGACACTGCCAATCGCATCCGCAGCAGCGGCCAGATCAGGTCGATCTCCTCGGCTTGCAGCCGGTTTGCGGCATGGTATCCCCGCACAAGGGCAGTCAATGCCCGCTCGGGTCTGGCATGATCTAGCACCACATAGGCCCCGGCGATCGCAAGATCACAGACGCGCGGTGCCGCACACATGTCACCCAGATCAATCAGGCCGGAAACCTGCCTCCGCTCACCCAATTCACCTTCAACCAGAATGTTATAGTCATTGGCGTCGTTGTGAATGGCCTGTTTCGGCAGGCCTTCGAGCCTATCCGTGATCGCCGTGAAATCGTTGCAGATATCCCGAAGCAACGCCCGACGCGCGGGATCGCTGATAGCGCCCAGCTTGTCACTGATCCAACCCGCTTGCGCCAGGTCCCATTTGAAATCCGGGCGGTGCAAAGCTTCATGCTGAAACCCCTCCAGAGCGCGATCCGTTGCGCCCAGAACACGACCCAATTTCAGGATCAGTTCTTCGGATTTCGGGTTCGCTTTTGCATAGCAAAGCCCGGGCAGGCGTTCCTGTAACCACACCAGCCGCGACTTCCCTTCGGAATCGGAAATTTCCGGCAACATTGCGCCGTTCAACGCCGGGAACACCTTTGGAAACGGCAACCCGGGAGCTTCCGAGGCGATATGCGCGAGTGCTTCGATCTGAAGATCTACCAGACCCGCATCGCACCCCGCGCGCATGACTTTCAGCACATAGTCCTGACCATTTGTGGCTTGCGCCAGAAAGTTCAGATCATATTCGCCATCCAGCCGGGTCAACCGTGCGTCCAGCCCCCAGTTTTGGCGCAGCGCGTCCGCCCAGAAGTTCACCAAATCGTTCATGCCTTTCTCCGTCCCGCTCATCCGGGATCCTCTTCATCTGGCCGAAAATATCCTCGGGGGTGAATTGGCCCAAAGGGACAAGAGGGGGCAGACAGCCCCCCGACCCCTTAATCCAAGGCACGCAAACGTTTGAACAGCGATGACGTGTCCCATCGCCCGCCGCCCAGTTTCTGCACGTCCTTGTAGAACTGATCGACCAGAGCGGTCACCGGCAGAGACGCACCGGTTTCATTGGCCGTATCCAGACAAATCCCCAGATCCTTGCGCATCCAGTCCACAGCAAAGCCATGTTCGAACTGATCATTCAGCATGGTTTCATACCGGTTTGACATCTGCCAGCTGCCAGCCGCACCCTGGCTGATCACCTCAACAACGGCCTTCCCGTCCAGGCCCGCTTTTTCGGCAAAGTGCAAGGCTTCGCTGAGACCCTGAACCAGACCGGCAATCGCGATCTGGTTGCACATCTTGGTCATCTGGCCCGCGCCGCTGGCTCCGAGTCGACGGCAGATTTTGGAATAGACATTCATCACCGGCTCAGCCGCATCATAAGCTGCCTGATCACCGCCACACATTATCGAGAGAACGCCGTTTTCAGCACCTGCCTGACCACCCGAAACAGGGGCGTCTACAAAAGCGATACCCTGAGATTGGCCAGCAGCGTAGAGCTCGCGTGTGACCTTTGCTGAAACTGTCGTGTGGTCGACAAAAATGGCCCCGTCGGACATGCCCTGAAACGCGCCATCCTCTCCGGTGCAAACCGCGCGAAGGTCGTCGTCATTGCCGACGCAGGCCATGACAAACTCAGCACCCTTGACGGCGTCTTTCGGAGTGGCGGCCGTCGCGCCGCCATGCTGCGCGACCCAGGCTTCGGCCTTGGTGGTCGTACGGTTGTAAACGGTGACGTCATGGCCTGCGGCTTGCAGATGTCCGGCCATGGGATAGCCCATGACACCAAGGCCAAGGAACGCGACTTTTGCCATTTTGTGATCCTCTCCGCTGTTCGGTCGGCTTTAGCGAAACAGGCCTGACCGAAATCTCTGGCGAAGACAAATCAAAGCTGCGCCCAAAGGGCAACCCCAAGTCAGCCTTTCCCGCCCAGATCTCGCAGGATTGGGCAATCGGGCCGGTCGTCCCCAGCGCAGGCCTCGATCAGATGGCTCAGCGTATCGCGCATGGCGTTCAGGTCAGCGATCTTGGTTTCGATCTGAACAAGATGATCGCGTGCAACCTGTTTAACGTCGGCACTGGCACGGGTTTCATCTTCGTAGAGTGCCAGCAGGGTCCGGCAATCCTCGATGGTGAACCCAAGCGCCCGGGCGCGGCCCAGAAAGTTCAGCTTGTGCACGTCCTGGTCGCGAAACCGGCGGTAGCCATTGTCGTCGCGCATTGGTTTGATCAGGTTGATGTCCTCATAATACCGGATCGTCTTGGCGGGCAGGCCGGTGCGCGTGGAAACATCTCCGATATTCATGCGCGCACCTCTTTGGTGGCCGTACCTGAGGCTTCCGGCACGCTAGCGCGAATACGGCGCAGGCGCAGCGCATTCGAGACCACAAAAACGCTCGACAGTGCCATTGCACCAGCTGCCAGCGCTGGGGACAGCAGATAGCCGCCAAACGGGTACAGCGCACCGGCAGCCACCGGTATCAGAAGGACATTGTATCCGAAGGCCCAGCCCAAATTCTGGCGAATATTCCTCATTGTCCGGCGGCTGATCTCGGTCGCATTCGCGACGCCCCGCAAATCACCGGACATGAGGACAACGTCGGCTGTTTCGATGGCCACATCCGTGCCGGTTCCGATGGCGATGCCGATATCAGCCGCCGCCAGAGCGGGGGCGTCGTTGATCCCGTCACCGACAAAGGCCAGCACTCCGAACCGGTCCCGTAAGGCCGTGATTGCGTCTACCTTGCCATCAGGCAGTACCTCGGCAGTGACATGATCAATCCCCAGCCGGTCGGCCAGAGCCCGCGCCGTGCGTGCGTTGTCACCCGTGATCATGGCCACGGTCAAACCCATCTGGTGCAACCGTTCCAGCGCTTCCACTGTGCCGGGCTTGATCGGGTCGGAAACGGACAAAGTGGCCGCTGCCTGCCCATCCAGAGCGACGAACAGAGGGGTTGCCCCCTGTGCGGCACGGGCTTCTGCCTCATCCGCTAGGGCTCCAAGGGTGATCCCACGCTGCTGCATCAACCGGTGCGACCCGATCAACACGTCGCGGCCTTCAACCAACCCTTGCAGGCCAAGCCCGGTAAGCGAACGGACATCCGATACCTCTGGCAGTGTCGCGGGCCCCGCGCGGGTGATGGCGGATGCGATAGGGTGTTCCGACCGTGCCTCAAGGGCTGCAGTCAGCCGCAGAACCTCCTCCCGGTCAAATCCTTTCGCCGTTGTCACGCTGTCCAGTTCGGGGCGCCCCAGCGTCAGGGTTCCGGTCTTGTCCAACGCAATGACGCGCGCCTGCTGAAGCTGTTGCAACGCATCCCCCTTGCGGAACAAAACCCCGAGTTCTGCCGCACGCCCGGTGCCCACCATGATCGAGGTTGGGGTCGCCAACCCCATAGCGCAGGGGCAGGCGATGATCAGAACTGAAACACCTGCGACAAGCGCCAGGGGAAGGGCCGGGCTGGGGCCGAAGATCAGCCAGAGCGCGACAGTGATCACCGCAACAGCGATGACCGCAGGAACAAAGCGATAGGTGATCCGATCCACCAACCCCTGGATCGGCAGCTTCGCGCCCTGCGCCTGCTGCACCATACGAATGATCTGTGCCAGAGCCGTGTCGCCGCCGACGCGGGTAGCGCTTACCCGTAAAGCGCCGGTGCCATTCACGGTGCCGCCGACAACAGGCGCGCCTGCCGACTTGCCAACAGGCACTGGTTCGCCCGTGATCATGCTTTCATCGACGTAAGAGGTGCCTTCAAGCACTTCGGCATCCACCGGTACACGCTCGCCGGGGCGGATGTGCAGGATATCTCCGACAACAATTTCGGCGATTGGCCGGTCCTGTATCTGTCCATCCAGTTCGACCCGCGCGGTTTTTGGTTGCAAACCCACCAGTTTTCGGATCGCAGCACCTGTTTTGCCTTTGGCACGCGCCTCCATCAACCGGCCGAGAAGGATCAGAACCACGATCACCGCGGCCGCTTCGAAATAGACATTGGCGGTACCTTGCGGCAGCAGGCCGGGCGCGAATGTGGCCGTGACCGAATACAGATAAGCCGCGCCGGTCCCAAGCGCTACCAACGCGTTCATGTCCGGCGTGCCCTGCAACAGCGACGGGATACCTTTGCGGTAAAACACACGGCCCGGTCCGATAAGCAAAGCCGAGGTCAGGGCAAATTGAATCAAATGGCTCGTCTGCGTTCCAATGGTCGCCTGTATCCAATGGTGGAAGGCGGGGATCATGTGCCCGCCCATCTCAAGAATGAATACGGGCAGGGCTAGTGCCGCTGCCAGTATTGTGGAACGGACCAGCCGCTGAATTTCATCGTCTTCCCGGCTTTCTGGTTCCGCAACGCCTTGGATACGCGCGGGGTATCCAATTCCGGTAACAACCTGAGCCAGCGCCTCGGGCGTAGTTGCAGCTGTGGCGTAAGTCACCGTAGCTGTCCGAGTTGCCAGATTGACCTGCGCTTCGATCACGCCAGCGGTGGAAGCCAACGCGCGCTCGATCTTGCCAACGCAGGATGCGCAGTTCATGCCCTCGATGCTCAGATCTGAATGGCTTGTTTCAGCCGGATAGCCAGCTGCATCCAGCGCCGCTGTCAGGGCCGAAACCGGCCCGTCAAATGCCACCTGCGCCGTTTTGGTCGCGAAATTGACCGAGGCCGCATCAACACCAGACACATCACGCAGTGCAGCCTCGACACGGCCCACACAGGATGCGCATCCCATGCCGGTGATTTTCAGTTCTGTCAGTGCTTTTTGCGCCATGCGACTCATCCCACGTGGTTGTCTGCCCTCCAGATGGGGGTTCCAGTGACAGGAAGGTCAAGGGGGTCACGGCAAAATTCTACGATCCCGGCCCGCGCATGTTGTGCTCCATTAAGCACTGATACAGGCGTGGGGACAGACGGTTGAGCCACCACGATAGGTGTGCAACGCGTCCGACCGGGATCATGGGCTGCGATTTGTCCAGTCCGCGCAGGATTGCCATGGCAGCACTCTCGGGGCTCATTTCGTCCATTCCGTCCTTGGCCGATCCGGGGCGCGCGGTTCCATCGGGTTGCTCCATTGCGTTGCCGGGGTTGGTGGCCACAAAAGACGGCGCTGCAATCTGAACCTGAACGCCATGTGGCTTTTCTTCGGATCGAAGCGATTTGAAAAAACCCTCAAGCGCGTGTTTTGAGGCTGCATAAGCCGTGCGATGGCAGAGCGGAGCGAAACCAGCCACCGACGAGATCGCCAGATGTGTTCCCTTTGACGCGCGGAGAGGCTGCAAGAATACGCGGGCCATTTCAACGGCTGCAAAATAGTTGATATCAAACAGTGCACGGTGACTGGCCGTGTCAGACCGGTCAAACCCCCGAATTTGCGTAACCCCGGCGTTGTAGATGACCAGATCAATGCTGCCGCTTGACGTGATCGCCCTTTGAGCTGCGTTGGCAAGCTGTTCGGGGTCAGTCAGATCACAGGCAATTGGCAGTTGGTTCTGTTCTGTTTGCAGGCCGGACACATCAAGATCCAACAGCACCACCCGCCACCCACGGGCTTGCAATGCACGGCTTAAAGCCAGTCCCAAACCGCCCGCACCGCCAGAGATGACCGCGGTCTTCATAATCCGGCCTGCCGTTGCCAGAGCGCAAAAACCTCGGCGCTGGACTTTTCGGGCACATAGCCGAATTCAGATTTCAGGGCAGAATTATCCAGAACTGGCCGATATTGAAGGAACCTTACCTGTTCCGGCCCATAGCGAGATAATCCCAGTGGGCGCGCCACGACCAAGGCCGCTTTCAGCACCCATGCGGGCAGACGCAGAACCGGTTTTCCCATGGCGCGCGCCAAGTCGTTCACACCCATCGTGCCGTCACCGGCGACGTTGTAAATCCCGGCTGGCCCGTCGGTTGCTGCGCGCTGAAGGATGCGTACCAGGTCCCGGGTCCAGATAAAGACAAACGGGCTTTCGCTGCCGGACACCGCCAGCAACCGGGGCTTTCGAAACAGGGCGGTGATCTGGTTCTCGGTTCCAGCCCCCAGAACCGTACCCACACGCAGAACAACCTGCTCAAGATCGGGGGCGGTTCTGCGGGCTTCGGCCAAAATCTCTTCGACCTGACGCTTGTGATCTGAATAAGGAAACTCGGGGTTGCCGCGCAATGGATCGCCTTCGCGCAACGGCACAGGATTGTCTGAATGATAGCCATAAGCGGCACCGGAAGACGTAACGACCAATCTGCGCACCCCGTTTGCGATGGCGGCATTCACCACATTTCGCGTGCCTTCGACATCGACAGCATAGGCTGCGGCGCGCCCCATCTTTGGCGGCGGCGTCACGACTGAAGCCAAATGCACAATCACATCCGGATTCACCTTGGCAATCACACGTGCAGGAGCGTCGGTTGTAACATCCATGGACAAAAATGAGGCGTCTTCCGGCAGGTTAACCGGGCGTTTCAGATCGGTTGCAAAGACCTCGTGCCCAACAAGTTCGGGCAACAGCGCTTGCCCGACCATCCCGGCAGCGCCGGTAATCAGGATGCGGGTCATCGCGCGGCCTCGGTTCGTGCCATGAACGAAGCCAAAGCCAGGCCCGAGATAGCGTGCCATACTCCCCAGAATGCAGCGACTACGGCCATGCCGCCAAGACCGTTGAAGAACGCAAAGATCAGGACGAGCCCAAGTCCGGAGTTTTGAATGCCGGTCTCAATGGTGATGGCGCGGCGATCGAAGGGGGACAGCCCGGTCAGAGTGGCCACAACCCAACCCCCCCCCAGCGCCAGGGCATTGTGAAGGATTACAAGCCCGGCAACAGCCCAGGCAAACCCAAGGAAAAACCCCCAGTTGGCAGCCAGAGCAAGTACGATAAACCCAGCAAAGATACCCATCGACAGAAGTTGCAGCGGTGCGCGCAACCGTGCCGTCAAGGCGGGGAGGCGTTGATTCAGCGTAATTCCCAAAACCAGCGGCAGGATCAGCATCAAACCGACCAGGATTGCGATCAGCATTGGGTCGATCTGGGTCTGTTGCAGGATTGCGCGGGTCGGAGGGTAAAGCCCACCCCAAAGCGCAATATTGAAAGGTGTCATGAAGATCGCACAGATGGTGGCGAAGGCTGTCATCGACACCGAAAGCGCTGCATTCCCGCCCGCGCGGTGGGTGATGAAGTTCGAGATATTGCCCCCTGGGCAGGCCGCGACAAGGATCAGGCCAAGCGCAATTGACGGTTGCGGTGCTGCAATCCACACCATCACAAAGGTCAGCGCAGGTAGGACGACGAGTTGTGAAAACAATCCGACAACCACTGGTTTGGGTGCGCGCCTTAAACGGTCAAAATCCCGAGGCGTAAGGTCGATGGCAATCGAGAACATCACGATTGCCAGAATAGCATTCAACAGCGTCAGAGACGCCGGACTGAAATTCAGTGTGATCTGGTCAATACCACTCACGCGGCGGCCTTCCGCAGCCGGTCGATCCAGCCGGTGACAGCCTTTCTGTAGGTATTCTTGTCCACGTAATAGGCCATGCGGGGCAGGTCGATGTAGTTCATGCCTCCGGTGGCGCGCGCATAACCTTTTTGCTTTTCTGCGTGCAGATCGGCCGCCACGTGGCAGCCGTGTCGAAGCCCCTTGATGTAGCGCGCCACCATCTCGGCCTGCTCGTGCCTGCCCTGCCAGCCCAGGCCCGTGGCTTCGACCATGCCCAGCACGAACAGATCGTCCCGTTCGGGATGTATCGTGTTCAGATACAGATGCGGGGCGTCGCCCTGCCAGTTCAGCAGGCCTTTGTCGATGAACGGGTAATGCAGTTTGTATCCGGTCGCGGCGAGGATCATGTCATAGTCGTCGCAGGAGCCGTCCTTGAAATGCACGGTGTGACCTTCCAGCCGTTTAATATCCGGGCGGATGCTCAGATCGCCATGGCCTGCGTGATACAGAACCAGCGAATTCACCACGGGGTGGCTTTCGTACAGCTTGTAATCCGGTTTGGGAAAGCCGTATTTCTGCGGATCACCGACAAACCAGCCAAGGATCAGGCTGTCGACCTTACGCTTTAGCCACATCGGCAGACGGATCTTTCCGCCCATTGTGTCAGCGGGTTTGCCAAAGACGTATTTCGGGACGAAATAATACCCGCGCCGCATCGACAGATCGCAGCGTTTCGCGTGGTGGATGGCGTCGACTGCGATGTCACAGCCGGAGTTGCCTGCGCCCACGACCAGCACACGCTTGCCGTCGAATTGGCTTGGGTACCGATATTGCGAGGCATGGACCAACTCGCCGTCAAATGTACCCGGAAAGCTGGGTACATTCGGTTCCGACAGGGTGCCGTTCGCAATGAGTACGCCGGCGAATTCGGCCCGATGGGCGCCATCCTGATCCCGCCAGCACACGCGCCAACCGTCACCCGGATTGCCCAGCGGAGCGACCTGAGTGACTTCCGCATTGAATTTGTAACCCTCTCGCAACCCGAAACGGTCCGCAAATGCGCGGAAATAGTCGCGCATCGCCCGGTGCGAGGGGTACTCGGCAACCGCGTCATCCATGGGGAAATCCGCAAATTCGGTCATACGCTTGGATGAGATCAGGTGCGCCGACTCGTACATGGTTGATCGTGGGGCATCGATGTCCCATAGACCGCCCACATCCGAATGCAACTCAAACCCCTGAAATGCGATTCCCTGTTCTTTCAGCACCTTGGCCGCGGCCAAACCCATTGGCCCCGCCCCAATCAGGGCGAATGTGTCGCGCGTTTCTGTCATGAACCCTCCCAAAGTTCGTGAGGTTTAAATTGAACGAACGACCAAAATAAGGCAAGATGAATTTCATGGCGCTGAAAAACGTAGAAAAACCAAGACAAAGGGCACCGTCCAAGCGGTCTTTGAAAACCAAAGCGCGGATCATGGATGCGGCCGAAACAGTCTTTGCCGAACGCGGATTCGAAGGCGCGTCGATCCGCGATATCGCTGCGCTTGCAGGCGTTCAGGTTGGCCTTGTTCATCACCATGGTGGCGGCAAGGAGGAGCTGTTTTTTCGAGCGATCGAACGCCGTGCGGGCAAGCTGGCACAAATCAGAACCGATGCGCTGGCCAAGGCAAGAAAAGCAGGCCCGCTAACATTGCGCAGCATTCTGGACAGTTTTATCCGGCCTTATGTGGAACTGGCAGAAACAGGCGGTTCGGGATGGATGGCGTATGGGCGCCTTGTGGCGCATGTCTCGGTCGATCCCCGCTGGCGCGATATCGCGGCTGAGTGTTTCGACCCGACCGCCCGGCATTTTATCGACGAAATCGCTGCGCTTTATCCGGATGTTGACCCTGCGCTGCTGGCCAGCGGCCAGATCTATTCCGTGTCGGCAATGCTGGCGCATCTCAACAGTGGCTGGCGGGTCGGGGCTTTGTCGCAAGGCGGCGGAGTGTCAGAGGTGGAACGCCTGATCGCTTTTTGTGCAGCCGGTATCGAAGCGATGGTTCAGGCCTGTCGCGGTTGAACGCGCAGCATTGCTATTGCTGCAAATGGTTGAACAGGATGGTGCTGAACACAGAAGGTGGTGATGTCCGGACGGCGCTGGGTGAGACAAAAAAACCAAACATCATGATCATAAGGATCAGGGCTGCTCCGGCAAGGCACGCCGCAGAAAGCTGAAAGACCGAACGAACCATTGGATTATTCCCTGTAAAAACTCAACAAAATTTGCGGTGTCTTGCGCATCACGAGAGCTTTGACAGCTCTTGTCTCAGCCTTTCATTTTCGGCCTGCAACTGGGCCAGTTGCTGGCCTAAACTGTTTAGATGCGGGCGCAGTTCGGCTTCGGTGAAACGCGGCGTGATGTGGCGCGGGCAGTTCCAGTCAAGCGCCTCAACTCGAATGATCGCGGCCCGCTCTGCGGGGGCTTCGGCCCCTTCCGGATACAAGCTGGCTGCCGCTGCTTGACCTTCCGTGAATTCGACACGCCCCAGGATCTTCAAACGGTGTTGATTGGCATAATCCATCAGGATCATCGCGACCCGATCGTTGCCATCCAGATTCCCACGCGAGATATACTGTTTGTTGCCTGAAAAATCGGCATATCCGATAGTTTGCGGACCCAGTACTTTCAGAAACCCGACCGGCCCGCCGCGATACTGCACATAAGGCCAGCCTGTTTCAGACACCGAGGATTGATAAAACCCGTCGCGTGCCTGAATGAACTGTTTTTCGGGTTCGCCGATCAGATGGCCCTGTTGCGGGCCACCTTCAATGAATTTGGCATAGGTTTTTGCCGATCCCATCCGCTCCTGATGGGCGCGGACGGTTGGGGTGAAGGTCAGTTCTGAAAACGCACGCGGCACAGTATGTCCTTTCAAAGACCCAGATCAGACAGCTCGGGATGGTCATCGGGGCGTTCACCCAATGGCCAATGAAACAAGCGGTCCCTTTCGGCTATGGGGTGATCATTCAGTGAGGCATGCCGATGCGACATGCGTCCGTCTTCGGCAAATTCCCAATTCTCGTTGCCATATGACCGGAACCACTGACCGCTATCGTCGTGCCACTCGTAAGCGTAACGCACTGCGATGCGATTACCGGTAAAGGCCCAGAGTTCCTTGATCAGCCGATAGTCCAGCTCCTTGTGCCATTTACGGCTTAGGAAGGCGTGAATTTCGTCATGCCCTGACAGAAATTCCGCCCGGTTTCGCCACTGACTGTCATCTGTGTATGCGGGGGTGACGCGGTCGGGATCGCGGCTGTTCCAGGCATTCTCTGCCATGCGCACTTTTTGCGTGGCAGTTTCCAATGTGAACGGGGGAAGAGGGGGTCGAGACATGGTGCAGGGGGCTTTCAGGTCAGAGAAGCGGCAAGAATGGCCAGTGTCAGAAGAAATGGAACGTACTGAGGGGGGAAAATGCTGGCGCGACGTTTCATCGGTCAAATCCTCTGGTGTACTGATCGGTAAACTTAGCAATAAAGTGTACCGATCTGTTAACTTTTGCAAGAGGAAAAGCTGAAAATTTTCCTCGCAGTTTAAGGTGAGTCATGAATTATAATGAAAACAATGCTTTGGGCGGGGCCGGTTGTACTTCATGTTTCGGGGTAATATGTACAGAGCGGTACACCATGGAGCCGAATCATGCGTCCAAACAAACGGGATGAACTTGTCCGCAAAGCCCTGAAGGTTTTTTACCGCGACGGGTTTCACGCGACCGGCATGGATAAGCTGGTGGCGGAAACGGGCGTGTCGAAAACGTCGATGTACAAACATTTCCGTACTAAAGAAGACCTGATTGTAGCCGCTCTGCGCCTGCGGGATGAGAATTTTCGCGAGTGGTTCTATCAGCGCATTGATGAGATGTCGGATACACCGGCCGAGCAACTCATCGTCAGTTTTGATGCCTTGAAGGAATGGTTCGAGGAAGATGGGTTCCGGGGCTGCATGTTCATCAAGGCCGGGGCTGAATATCAGGAAACAGACCATCCGATCCATGTGCAGGCAGCCGAACATAAACAGCTGTTGCTGGAGCATTTCACGTCCGTCGCCGAACAGGCTGGTGCGCGTGATCCTCAGAAACTCGCCAGCCAGATCGTGTTGTTGCAGGAAGGGGCAATCGTGTCTGCGGTTTTGCTCAAGAATTGTGATCCTGCGGAAGACGCCAGAGATGCGGCACAGCAATTGCTGGCATTGGCGCTGAGTTAATTTCCTTTAAAACAAGCAGGTTCTCAAAGTTACCTAGCAAAGAAACGTTGCGTTGTTCGAAGTCGGAACGCCACGTCACGTGGATTGGCGGGAATCGGGCTGAACGCTAGGCTTTCGCGAAAGACAGATTGGAGAGCCTTTGATGTCACTTTTCACTTCGACCGCGGCATGGATCACTGACGAACACCGCATGTTTGCGGATATGGCTGGCCGATTCATGGATGATGAACTGTCACCGAATATTGAAACCTGGGTTGAAAACGGGGCCGTTGATCGCGACTTCTGGCGCAAGGCTGGTGAAACCGGCCTGATGGCTGGTGCAATCCCCGAAGAATATGGCGGCGTCGGCGGCGGTATGGGCTTTGACGCAATCACCGCGTACGAACAGGGCGCACGGGGCGACGCTGGCTGGGGCTATGGTATTCAGTCGATCGTGACCCATTATCTTATCGCCTATGGCAGCGAAGATCAGAAACGGAAATGGCTGCCCAAACTGGCTTCGGGTGAGATGGTCGGCGCACTTGCCATGACGGAACCCAGCACCGGCTCGGATGTTCAGGCTGTGCGCACAACGGCCGAGAAGGACGGAAACTCCTACCGGCTGAATGGCTCGAAAATCTTCATCACGAATGGCCAGACGGCGGATCTGATCATCGTGGCCGCCAAGACTGACAAGTCCGAGGGCGCGCGGGGTGTGTCATTGATCGTGGTCGAAACCGAAGGGGCCGAGAGGTTTCGCAGGGGGCGCAACCTCAAGAAACTGGGGATGAAGGGCAACGACACGGCCGAGCTGTTCTTCGAAGATGTCAAAGTGCCGATGACAAACCTGTTGGGCCCCGAGGAAGGGCAGGGGTTTTACCAGCTGATGAAGCAACTGCCGTGGGAACGGCTGAACATCGCGATCATGGCGCTGGGTTCGATCGATTTTGCCATTGCCGAAACGGTAAAGTACGTGCAGGAGCGCAAAGCGTTCGGTCAGCGGGTGATGGATTTCCAGAACACGCGTTTCAAGCTTGCAGAATGCAAGACCAAGGCCGAGGTGCTGCGCAGTTTCGTCAATGACTGTATCGGCAAGCTCGAGGCAGGCGAACTGGACGCGGCAACCGCCTCGATGGCCAAATACTGGGGCTCGGAGGTGCAGAACGAAATCATGCACGAATGCCTGCAGCTGTTCGGCGGTTACGGTTTTATGATGGAGTATCCGATTGCCCGCCTCTACGCAGACGCGCGCGTGCAGATGATTTACGGCGGCACGAACGAGGTCATGAAAGAGGTGATTGCAAGGTCGCTCGACGTCTGAAGGTATCCAGGCAGCCTCTTGCCGGATGTCATCATTCCTGACGGAATGTTCGCTTCTGTTGGACCTCGCAGGCCCGTGCTTGCGGGGTTTTTTCGTTGCTGACCCGACCGCAGTTGCCCACTTGCAAAGGACGTGCAGCGGTATGATGATCCGCCGAAAAGACTCAGAGGTCTGACGTGAACGATCCCGAACAAGCCCTGTGGCGGACTACATGTACCGAAGCAGTCACAGCTCTGCCGCTGAACAGTGACACAACCGTTGATCTGGCCATCATAGGTGGCGGATATACCGGGTGTTCAGCTGCCTTGACGGCAGCCCGTTCCGGCGCTTCGGTCTGTTTGCTGGAAGCGCAGAAGATCGGATTTGGCGGGTCGGGGCGCAATGTCGGTCTGGTCAATGCCGGGCTGTGGTTGCCACCGGATGACATCCGCGCGCATATCGGTGCAGAGGCTGGCGATCGCCTGATCGATCTGCTGGGCAAAGCACCATCAGACGTTTTTTCCCTGATTGACGAACACGGCATCACATGCGAACCCCTTCGCAATGGAACCCTGCATTGCGCGCATTCCGCCTCGGGGCTGAAGAACCTGCAAACGCGCCACGCGCAGCTAAGCGGGTCCGGCGCGCCGGTAGATCTGCTGTCGGCGGATCAGGCCCGTGACCGGACCGGCAGCGATGCTTTCCATGGGGCGTTGTTCGATCCTCGCGCAGGAACCATACAACCCTTGGCTTATGTCATGGGATTGGCGCGTGCCGCGTCTCAGGCCGGGGCGCAGATCCATGAACAAAGCCCGGTGCAGACCCTTCGGCACGAAGGTGGGCAATGGGTTTTGACGACACCGGGCGGGAACGTGAGGGCGAGGTCCGTCATTCAGGCAACCAACGCCTATCACCTTGGCTTGCCAGATACTGCGCCCGCCTATGTTCCCGTTTATTATTTTCAATACGCAACGACCCCGCTGTCGCATAATCTGCGCGCCAGCATCCTGCCGCAGGCAGAAGGGTGTTGGGATACCGGGCTGATCATGACGTCGTTCCGGCTGGATCAGGCGGGGCGGATGATCATTGGCGGCATGGGCGATCTGGGGAATGCAGGTCGCAGTGTGCATGTCAGCTGGGTCCGACGCAAACTGGCCAACCTTTATCCTCAGCTTGCAGATCAGCCGTTTGAACAGGGTTGGCACGGGCGGATTGCCATGACCTCGGACCATATCCCGAAAATCACGCAGATTGGCCCCAACGCTCTGGCCGCGCACGGATATTCCGGCCGTGGTATCGGCCCCGGCACGGTGTTCGGTCGAATGATGGCCGAAAGTCTTCTTGCAGGTGACCCCTCGCTTTTGCCCGTTCCTGCGGTGCGTGAGCATCGCGAAAGCTGGACGCGCGTGCGCCGCGCCTTTTTTGAATCCGGTGCGGCACTGACGCATCTGATAAAGGCGCGGTTCTGAAATTCAGACCGAGCGGGTGATGCCACCATCAACCCGGATATTCTGCCCGGTGATGTAGCCACCTCCTTCGGATGCCAGCAGGGCCACGACCGAAGCGACCTCGTCATAACTGCGCCCATAGCGCCCCATGGGAATGCGTGCGCGGAATTCTTCTTTTTCGGGCAGGCTGTCGATGAAACCGGGCAGGATGTTGTTCATGCGGATGTTTTCGGCAGCGTATTTGTCCGAGAACAGTTTGGTGAAGGCGGCCAGCCCGGCGCGAAACACGCCCGAGGTCGGGAAAACCGGGTCAGGTTCGAACGCGGCGAAGGTTGAGATATTGATGATCGATCCACCGCCCTGCGCTTGCATGATCGGCGTCACAAGCCGCGAAGGGCGGACGGCATTCATGAAATAGACATCCATACCGGTGTGCCAATCTTCGTCCGTCAACTCAAGGATCGGGGCACGGGGGCCGTGACCAGCGGAATTGACCAGAACGTCAATACGCCCCCAATGGGCCATGGCCGCATCAACAAGCTTTTGCAGATCCTCCGTGGACTGGTTCGAGCCGGTTACACCGACGCCTCCCAACTCATGCGCCAGCGCTTCGCCTTTGCCCGAGGATGACAGAATCCCGACCTTGAAACCGTCCGCGGCCAGCCGCCTCGCGG
This sequence comes from Ruegeria sp. AI2, assembly GCF_056541275.1. Taxonomy (NCBI): domain Bacteria; kingdom Pseudomonadati; phylum Pseudomonadota; class Alphaproteobacteria; order Rhodobacterales; family Roseobacteraceae; genus Ruegeria; species Ruegeria sp. AI2. Next base: position 25,045 of record NZ_JBQFYB010000008.1, on the reverse strand, counting down.
AATCCGCGCCCATGCCGCTGCCGCCTGCTGTGATAAGTGCTACTTTCTCCATCTGAGATCTCCGTTTTGATTTGGTTTCAGGATGGCGAATGAATTGCGGTTTGACCAATCAGTTTTGTTGAGTACTCGTGACCGTGTCCCGCAGCCGAACCTGGCCTTTGTTATGCGCAGCTGACGGCTGTCTCAGGTCTGAAGGGACGCTGCGATGGCTTCTATCCGGCCGCGTAACCAGCGGTGGGCGGGGTCATTGGCCGATCTTTGATGCCAGACCATATAGATGGACACAGGGGGACAGGCGAAGGGTAAAGGTGCGCAATCCAGCGCGGCCAACGGACCCTGTTTCATCAGTGCCGTATCTGTCGAGATCAGGTCGCTGCCCTGCACAAAGGCCGGGATCGCGTTGAAATGCGGCAGGGTCACAACCGCAGGATTGATCTGGCTTTGATCAACGCCGCGCATGACGGCACGGGCGTTTCGGCCATCGGCAAACCGCACTTCGACATGGTCGCTGTTGCAATAGTCCTGCCAGTTGCCCGGTGGTCGGCGTTGCGCTGCGTCGTAGAACACCATCATCGGGCTTTCGATCAGTCTTTTCTGGAAAATATCCGGTCCGTCGGGCGGCAGCGGGGTCAGCATCAACTGGCACCGGTCGCTGCGCAACAATTCGGGGTCGGGCACGCCCGAGGGGATGAATTCCAACCGCAGGCGCGCGCCTTCGGCGCGTGTGTCACGCAGCAACCGTGGAAAGATCAGCTCTCGTGGCATGTCATTGGTGGCGATGCGGATGTTGATCTGTTCCGACAAAGGATCGAACGGCCGGCCGTCGGTCAGCGTGCGCATCCCGTCCAGTACCTTTTGCGCAGGCTCTTTCAGGGACAGGGCGCGTTCGGTTGGCGTCAGACCCTGACCTGAGCGAACAAACAGCGGGTCGCCCAGGACCTGCCGCAGTTTGGCCAGAGTATGACTGATCGCAGATTGCGTAACCCCCAGCCGATCTGCGGCTTTCGAGACCGAGTTTTCCTCGAGTATCGTCAAAAAAGTGCGTAGAACCTTGCCGTCGAGGTCAATGAAATCGAATTTGCTCATACCATTTATGATTAATCATGAATGGTTTTGCTGTCCATGGCGGGGTACGGGACGGGCATCAACAGGAGATATTCGATGGGGATCCGTTTATTCTCGGACAGAAACCGGCCCGTTCATATGGGCGGCTACCCGCTGGAGCGTTTGGCCCGGCAAGATGACATGCCGGATCTGTCGCTTGTGCCCGCTTTGGCCGAGCTGAATTTCCACCGACCGGAACACCCTGACAGCATCGTCAATGCGATGGGTGAGTTTCAGGCGATGATGGACGCCATCCGCGACGGAATGGTGAACCCGGTTGCGTCCGAGATTCCATCGGACCCGCAGGAACGGGCCAACCACATAAAAGCGTTCGGCTACTTCAACGATGCGTCGATGATGGGGTGCGGTCCACTGCCATCTGACGCCCTGTTGCTTGAGGCCCGCCGCAATCCCGATATTGACCGGCTTGCCCACGCGTTGCGCACCCGTCAGACCAAAACGCTGGCATCCGGGATCGACGTCATCATGGCTGATCTGAAAGACAGTATGGAGGCCGCGCCCAAGCCGATCGACAGCCATCGGCACAGCATTGTCTTTCTTTATGAACACAACCGCGATCCCGACCCGTCCGAACCCGGCGCTGATTGGATAGTCGACGCGCAGGACCATCGCGCCTGTCTGCTGGCGACCGAGAATGCGGTGGTCATTGCCAATTACATTCGCCTTTTGGGCTTTGACGCACGGGCGCACAGCATGATGTCGACCGACGTTGATTTGGGCAAGCTGGCGGTCGCCGCCGGGTTGGCTTCGGTCGAGGATGGAGAGGTTGTCGTGCCCTGGCTGGGCAAGCGCTTTAGTTTGGCCGCTGTGACGACTGACATGCCGATCGCCCATGACAAACCGCTGAAGCCTATGGCCGATCAGCCCTGGTTCCGGACGCAGGGGCCGGCATGGTGGTTGGGAACGGGCTTTGCCAAGAACGCCCTCAACCGTGACCCATATGCCAAACGGCGCTATGTGGACGGGGCACATCCGTTTGAGAAACTCAAACGGGTCGAGACACCAACGACCTTTATTGACGACGAGAATGTCGCTCGTGTGCCCAAGCGTGCAGATATGTTTGCCCGGGCGCAGTTCGGAGATATGGGCAAGTCGCTACAGGATGCGGCCAAAGGCGGGTATTATGTCCGCAAGGCAGCGCCGAGTTTTGCCCAACGCCGTGCTTTGGGTGCGTTTGTACTGTTGCAGGACGGTGAAAGCGCTGACGCGCCCAAGCCGTCTGACGCACAACGCAACGCAGCAAACATCAAGGCTGCGACCTATTTTCTGGGGGTCGATGCGGTGGGTCTCAGCCGCTGCCCGGAATGGGCCTGGTATTCCCATGACGCGACGGGCGAAGAAATCGTGCCGCCCCATGATCAGGCCGTCAGCATGATTATCGATCAGGGTTATGAAACGATGGAGGGTGCCAGCGGCGACGACTGGATCAGCGTCGCCCAATCGATGCGCGCCTATCTGCGATTTTCCCTGCTGGGTGGCGTGATTGCACAGCAGATCCGCAATCTTGGCTACAAGGCCAAGGCGCATACGGTGATGGATGGCGAAGTTCTGCAACCTCCGCTTTTGTTGCTGTCCGGTCTGGGCGAAGTCAGCCGGATCGGCGAAGTGATCCTGAACCCCTATCTTGGGCCGCGACTGAAATCAGGCGTGGTGACCACGGATATGCCGATCGTGCATGACAGGCCCATCGATTTCGGTCTGCAAAGCTTTTGCGAGTCTTGCAACAAATGCGCGCGCGAATGCCCATCGGGCGCGATCACGGCTGGGCCAAAGCTGATGTTCAACGGCTATGAAATCTGGAAATCCGACAGCCAGAAATGCGCGACCTACCGCGTGACCACTCTGGGAGGCGCGATGTGCGGGCGGTGCATGAAGACCTGCCCCTGGAACCTTGAGGGTATCTTCAAGGAGCGCCCGTTCCGCTGGGCCGCGATGAACATCCCCTCGGCGGCGCCTGCATTGGCCAAGCTGGATGATGCGGTTGGCAATGGCGGTTTGAACGACACCAAGAAATGGTGGTGGGATATCGAGTTGCAGCCCGACGGGGCGTATCGGCCAACAACACACCCTTTGAACCGGCGCGATCTGCAAAAGGATCTGTACCTTAGATACGAAGATCAGACATTGGCGGTCTACCCGGCCTATCTGGCCCCGCACCCCTGGCCCTATCCGTTTGCAATGGATCGCGAGGCAGGAATTGCCGCCTATGAGGCCTTGGTGACAGCCGAAGAGTACAAGGCGCGTAAAGCTGCGGGGGATATGTCGATCATTCATCGTTATCAGGTCGCAGGTGACGCGCCGGTGATGCGGGTCGCTGTGACCAAGGTCGACAAGATGACCTCGGATGTCACCAAGTATGAGTTTTCCTCCCTAGACGGTGCGCCGCTTCCTGAATGGTCCGCAGGTGCGCATCTGGATGTGCTTGTCGCGCCAGAGTTCCTGCGCCAATACTCCATGTCTGGCGACCCGTCGGAACGGGGGTCTTATCAGATCGGTGTTCTGCGCGAGGATGAAGGGCGGGGTGGCTCGGCCTTGCTGCACCGAATTTTCAACGAAGGGCGCAAGGTTTTCATCTCGAAACCCATCAACCATTTCGAACTGAACGAAGGGGCGTCCAAAACCTTTTTGATGGGGGGAGGTATCGGAATCACTCCGATGATCGCATTTGCTCATCGCCTGCACGCAACGGGCATGGATTTCGAGTTGCACTACTCGGCCAGCACGCGGGGCGGTGCGGGGTATCTGGATGATCTGGCGGGGATGCCCTGGGCGAACCGCGTTCACTACCATTTCTCGGATGAAGGCACGCGCGCTGATCTGGATGCGATCCTGTCGGGGTATCAGCAGGGATGGCACGTCTATACATGCGGGCCTGATCGGTACATGGAAGGGGTCATGCAGGCCGCGGAACATCAGGGTTTCCCCGAAGAGGCCCGACATCTTGAATATTTCTCGGTCCCGGAAACCCCGGACAACGAAAACCACCCATTTACCCTGAAACTCGCGCGTTCAGGTAAAACGTTGCCTGTGCCCGCAGACAAGGATGCCGCTCAGGTTCTGAACGAGGCGGGTTTTCGCGTGGATGTGAAATGCGCCGATGGTATCTGTGGTGTGTGCAAATGCGGTGTCCTTTCGGGCGAGGTCGAGCATCGGGATTTCGTACTGTCCAAAAAGCAGCGCCAAGGGGCGATGATTCTGTGCCAAAGCCGCGCTGCGGAGCCGGATGGTGTGATCGAGCTCGATCTGTAAGCATGGTCAGAAAGCGACCTTTGGACGGTTAAATTTGGTCGCTCGGCCCATGGACGTCAGGTGGGTGGTGAATTAACGTCGCCCCGAACCCAGATATCCCTGACCAACAGGTGCGAGGTAGCATTATGGATTATCACAGCCCCGCCAGCTTTGCCGAGGCTTCGGCTCTGGCCGCAAATGCGACGGGCATCACGCGCTTTCTGGCGGGCGGCACCGACGTTTTGGTGCAGCTGCGCTCGGAGTTGGTGACGCCCGATACGCTGATCGACATCAAGAAAATCAACGGTGTACACGACATTACCCGTAATGCTGATGGAAGCTGGACATTGGGAATTGCCGCAACCGGTGCCGAAATGAGCGAGCATCCCGAGTTGGGTCGTGACTGGCCCGGTGTGGTCGAGGCGATGGACCTGATCGGATCAACCCAGGTGCAGGGGCGCGCAACACCGACCGGTAACCTGTGTAACGGCTCACCTGCGGCTGATTCCGTGCCCGCCATGGTCGCAGCTGGTGTGACTGTTACCGTGACCGGCCCGGACGGCACTCGCGAAGTCGCGGTCGAGGATATTCCGACCGGCCCCGGTAAAACCTCGCTGGCCAAAGGCGAGCTGATCTCGGCGGTCAATATCCCGGCACGTGGCGAAAACGGCGGCGATGCCTATCTGCGGTTCATCCCCCGCACCGAAATGGACATCGCTGTGGTTGGCGTTGGTGTGAACCTGCGTCTTGACGGCGACACCATCACTGAGGCCCGTGTATCACTGGGCGCCGTGGCCCCGACCGTTCTGCTGGTCGAAGACTGTGCCAAGGCCATTATCGGGAGCGCGCTGGATGATGCGGCCCTGGGTGCGCTGGCCGCCGCCGCCTCTGCCGCTTGTAACCCGATTGACGACAAGCGCGGCACGATCGCGTTCCGTACCGAGGTCGCAGGCGTTCTGGCAAAGCGCGCTGCAAAAATTGCCTATGCCCGCGCGAAGGGAGAAAACGCATGAAAAAGCTCCACGTAACCACCACCGTGAATGGCGATGCGGTCGAATACCTGTGTGATCCGCGTGAAACTCTGCTGGATTGTCTGCGCGACAAGCTGAACCTGACAGGCGCGAAAGAGGGCTGTGGCACCGGCGATTGCGGCGCGTGCTCGGTCACCGTTGATGGCCGTCTGGTCTGTTCATGTCTGATGCTGGGTGTCGAGGCTGAAGGTAAGCAGATCGAAACCGTCGAAGGCATCGCCGACGGTGATATTCTGCACCCGCTGCAAAAGAAGATGATCGAATACGCCGCCCTGCAATGCGGCATCTGCACGCCGGGCATTCTGGTGGCGGCCAAGTCGTTGCTGGAGAAAAACCCGAACCCGACCGAGGAAGAGACGCGGTATTGGCTGGCAGGCAACCTCTGCCGTTGTACTGGATATGACAAGATCATTCGCGCCGTGATGGATACGGCGGCTGAGATGCGGGAGGCGTCGTAATGGCTCTGGACGATCGTAAACCAGACTTCACTTTTGTCGGCACCCGCCCCAACCGTCCCGACGGTCTGGACAAGGTGACCGGCCGCGCCAAATTCGGAGCGGATGCCTACGCCCCGGGAATGCTGCATGGCGCGATCCTGCGCTCACCTCATGCGCATGCGCGGATCGTGAAGATCGACGCGTCGAAAGCCGAGGCGCACAAGGATGTCAAAGCTGTTGTGACGCGCGCCGACTTTGCTGAAGTGCCGTTCAAGCCCGGTCTGGAAGGTGAATTCTACAACGTTCTGGAAAACGTTATGGCCGGTGAGAAAGCGCTATATGACGGGCACGCGGTTGCAGCGGTCGCTGCGACTTCGGCATTGGCGGCGCGTGACGCGCTCAAGCTGATCGAGGTCGAGTACGAAGTTCTGCCCCACGTCACCGATGTGGATAAGGCGATGGCACCGGATGCGCCTGTGATCCGCGAAGGGGCAGCGGATTATTCCGTGCCGGAAGGAATGCACCCGAATGTTGTCCGCTATCATGAAAGTGGTCACGGCGATGTCGAGGCCGGATTTGCCGAAGCGGATCTGGTCATTGAAGACAGTTTCGTCACCGAAGCGACGCATCAGGGTTATATCGAACCACACGCCTGTCTGGCCATATTGGGTAATGACGGCAAGGGTGAGTTATGGTGCACGACACAAGGGCATTGGATTGCGCAGAAAACCTGTGCCGCGCTTCTGGGAATTGAAACTTCGCAGTTGCGCGTCACTGCGTCTGAGATTGGCGGAGGGTTTGGCGGTAAGACAACCGTTTTCATCGAACCCGTCGCACTAGCGCTCAGCCGTAAGGCTAATCGCCCGGTCAAGCTTGTGATGACCCGGTCCGAGGTGTTCCGGGCCACTGGTCCGACTTCGTCTGCCTCGATGGACGTCAAGATCGGCATGAAGAAAGACGGCACGATCTCGGCGGCCCAGGGTGTTTTCCGCTTGCAGGGCGGGGCCTTTCCCGGTGCGCCGGGCGACATGACAGCCATGTGTGCCTTTGCGCCGTACAACCTGACCAACGTCAAGCAGATCGGCTATGACGTTATGTCCAACCGCCCAAAGCAGGCAGCGTATCGCGCGCCGGGTGCACCAATGGGTGCCTTTGCGGTCGAGTCGGTGATCGATGAGTTGTGCAACAAGCTGGGACTCGACCCCGTTGAGGTACGTCTGAAGAACGCCGCGCATGAGGGCACGAAAGCCAGCTATGGACCTACCTACGAGCGCATCGGTCTTGTCGAAACGTTGGAAGCAGCCAAGGCACATCCTCATTATTCGGCTCCGCTGAAGCCGGGGCAGGGGCGCGGTATTTCCTGTGGCTTCTGGTTTAACCATGGTGGCGAGACCAGCGTTTCGCTTGCCTTGTCCGAGGATGGCTCGGCTCAGGTGATGGTCGGAACGCCTGATATCGGTGGCTCGCGCGCGTCAATGGCCCTGATGGCGGCCGAGGTTCTGGGCATTCCGTATGAAAACATCCGGGTGACCATCGCCGATACGGCCACGCTGGGCTACAATGACGTAAGCCATGGCTCTCGCGTGACCTACGCGTCAGGGCTGGCGACGATCAAAGCTGCGAGACATGCGGTTGAGAAACTGTGCGAACGGGCCGCGGCCAAATGGGGCATTCCGGTTGATGCGGTGAAATGGGAAAACGGCTGTGCGGTGCCCTCAGGCCCGAATGCAGGTGATTTCGATCCGATGCCGCTGGCCGATATCACCGCTGATATGGGCCGCACCGGTGGTCCGATCTCGGGCCATTTCGAGGCAACCCCCGAAGGTGCCGGCGTGTCTTTTGGCACCCATATCGTCGATGCCGAGGTTGACCCGGAAACCGGTAAGACCAGTGTGACCCGCTACACGGTCATTCAGGACGCGGGCAAGGCGATCCATCCGACCTATGTCGAAGGCCAGTATCAGGGCGGTGCCGCGCAAGGTATCGGCTGGGCCCTGAACGAGGAATATATCTACGGCGAAGACGGTCGCTTGCAGAATTCGATCTTTCTCGACTACCGCATCCCGGTTGCCAGTGACCTGCCGATGATCGACACCGTAATCGTCGAGGTTCCGAATCCGGGCCATCCGTTTGGCGTTCGCGGTGTGGGCGAAACGGGTATCGTGCCGCCACTGGCCGCCATTGCCAACGCTGTGTCCAACGCGGCTGGCGTGCGCATGAAGCGGTTGCCGATGTCGCCGCCACGCATTTTGGCCGCTCTCAAGGACAATGGTTGAGGTTCACCTCTGGTCCGGCCTCCGGTCACTGACCGGGGGCCAGCAGGTGGTTGAGGTCGAGGCCAAAACCACTGGCGAGTTGCTGCGCGCGCTCGTGCGTGCGCATCCGCAGCTTCAGGCGCCAATCGACGCTGGCGTGTCTATCGCTGTCGACGGGCGCGTGATTGCGACCGGGCTGACCGAACCGATTCCCGAAGGCAGTGAAGTCTATCTGATGCAAAGGCTGAGGGGCGGTTAAGCGTCAGGCGACCAAGGTTCGCGCCCGACCAATCGGTCTGCCTCGGCCGTGATATCGTTCATATGCTGCTCAAGGCTCTGGCGCAGGGTTTCGATTTCGTCTTCACTGGCTTTGCGCGGAACTGTTTCTGTCCATTCCCGGCACAGAAACACGCCCTCGTTCCCCCATGGGCGGGGCATTAGAAGATGATCCCATGTTCCCGCTTCGCGCCCATGTTTCGCCGAAAAGGTAATACCAAACACACGTTTGCCTGATGTGCGCGCCCAAACCAGCGGAACCGTTGACAAAACCCGCTCTGGTCCACGGGGTCCGTCCGCCGCTATGCCAATGGATATTCCCTGTTTCATTTTGCCAAGCACTTCGCGTGATAACGCCACGTGGCGCTGATGACTGGACATGGCAATCGTGTCCATTCCGAACAGCTTTTGCACGCGACCCACCATGCTGCCAGCCCGCGCAGACGATGTAATCGAACAGATGCGCCCCTTGTCCAGTGGGAAGAAATAGGGCGACTGCGCCAGCCGTTGATGCCAGAGAACAACGATGACCGGCTCGCCCTGTTCGGCCAACTGGTCCAGCTTTTCATAACCGATGCGCTGCCAGCGTGTGTTGCGGTGTACCAGCCGAATATAGTTTGCAACCCGACGCGCCACCCAGTTTAGCACAGCTTCGCTGTCTACAATCTTCTTTCGGAGGTTCACGCCGGGTTCCTTCTGCTAACCGGTCCTTGTCTTAGCGCACCACGCGGTTTGCGCAACTTGTTTGTCCGGGCATTTCGTGGCTCGGAATCTGAAAAAGCCTCTTGAGTCCGCCGCGCGGCTGGCATATCTGGGGCTCACTACAGGGGTATAGCTCAGTTGGTAGAGCGACGGTCTCCAAAACCGTAGGTCGCGGGTTCGAACCCTGCTGCCCCTGCCATTGAAATCGTCCGAATACTAAGTTGTGATATCCAAGGGTGAATGGGTTTCATCCTTTGAGTTCGCTTTGCCTGTCTTCAGCCATTTCGCGCTTGGGTCATTACTGGTCGCAGAATTGGCTTCGGCAACACTGCTACAATGGTGCGAGGCCATCGTGCCCTGTTATTATCTTTTGTTGGCACCTGTATTTTCGTGCGGACCTACGGCATCCAGCTTTTCAGCCCACATATGCTGATATTCTTGAAACACCGCCGGCTTGTTTGAGTGGAGCGCCATCAATGCGCACGCGGCCCACATAGCGACATCGTAATCCGAGTCGCTCTTTTTCAGTAATTGCGCATTAAGTGCAGCGGCTTCTGATGTCGAAGGTTTATGCATTGCCATCGGACCCCTTGTGCCAACTGATACTGTTACTCGCAATCGTCCTGCCCCGGACACTCACCAAAACCAACAGATTTCATTATGTGGGTAGAACAGTGAATGGGCTGGAAACAAGACGTTAACGTGTCATTAACTTTTTGCTGGGGCAGATGTCTACAAGAGTGTTCATGCGAACGGTCCAAAGGTGAACTAAGTCACAGACCAATCACTTGAGTTCCGCTTTACTTACAATTGTTACGAGTTGGCGCTCACGTTCGGTACATGACGCTGTTTTGTTTTTCCCACCTGTGGCTGGCGCGCGCTTGTGGTTGAGCGCGCCCTTCCCATGTCCGAATAACTAGGTTACCGCCGATGCCAGTTCTGAGGCGGTAATCGAGGTTTCCTTGGTAGAGCGATTGACTTATTGTCCGGCCACGACGCAATCAGCCGGATGAGGATACATGTCGCGTTTTGATGGATATTTCCTGCGGCAATTGCTGGTTTTATTCGGCTTCTTCACCCTTGTCCTGGTGGGTGTGTTCTGGATCACCCGTTCCGTCAGCCTGTTTGACAAGGTCATCAGCGGTGGCCAGTCCGCTATGGTGTTTCTTGAATTCACCGCGCTTACCCTGCCGACGCTGGTTCGTACAGTTATGCCGATGGCGGTATTTGCGGCTGCCGTTTATGCGACCAACAGATTGAGTCGCGAAAGCGAGATGACAGTGATGCTGGCAACCGGGTCAAGCCCGTGGCGACTGGCGCGTGCGGTAGTTTTGTTCGGTGTGATCACCGGTTTGATGATGGCCACCATCAGCGTGTTCCTGCGCCCGGCCTCGGTCCAACAACTGGAATTCCGGCAAGCCGAAGTTGCAGGAGATGTGACAGCGCAGTTGTTGAATGAAGGTGAATTTCTGCACCCTGCCGAAGATGTTACGGTTTACATCGGTGGCATCGATCTAGACGGTACGTTGCACGAGGTGTTCGTATCGGATCGCCGCGACCCGGAAAACGCAGTCAGCTATTCCAGCGTGACAGCCTATCTGGTCAATAACGACGCGGGAATTCATCTGGTGATGGTCGATGGGGTAGCGCTGCGCCTGAACAAAGCGGGCAGGGTTCTGTCCTCGACCCTGTTTCAGGACGCATCATACGACATCTCTGAGCTGACGAACACAAGCCCAATGGCGGATCGCAGCCTCGAAGCCATTCCGACCTCTGATTTGATCTTCGACCGCGATGCGATCTCAAAAACCGAAGGGTTCAGCCAGGGTAAGTTGATCGAAGAATTGCACCAGCGTTTTTCCTGGATAGCTATTTGCATTGCGGTGTCGCTGGCGGGGTATTCGACCCTGATGCTGGGCAGCTTTTCACGGTTTGGATTGTGGCCTCAGATTTTGGGCGCATTTACCATACTTGTACTGCTCGAAGGCGTTCGCGGGTTTGTGTCCCCAGTTGTGATTGATGACCCGAGGCTTTGGGCGCTGCTTTACCTTCCCGCCATAATGGGTGTGCTGATTTCGTGTTGCTTTCTGCTTGTCGCAGGTCGCCCGCTTTTACGGAAACGTGCGCGCGGGTCCGAGGTCATCCCAACACCCGCTTGATTTCAGGCTCGAAGTTCTTCCAGACAACACCGAATGTCGTCAAATTCCTTGTGATCACCGCGGGCGACCAGATACATCGGCAGCGGCAGGCTTACACTGTCTTCGACCGGTTCGAGTGCCCCCGAAGCCAGATGCTGGGAAATGACGTAATCGGGGAAGTAGCCGCACCCGCCTCTTTGCAGGACATAACGTAGTGCCATCATGCAATTGCCAAGAAACAAGGTCTGCCCCGAGGCGCGTCGCACAGCCGATCTGACGTGATCCTGGTAGATCTCACCAAGTTCAAGGTTGACGAAGACTAGATCTTTTTCTGCTGTTGCTGTTTGCGGGGTTTTGACGAGGGTTAGAAGCTCCGGTTCCAGCTCGTGATAGGTGACACGTCGGTCTGATGGCGTTTCATGCGTGATCGCCACGTCCAGCACATGGGTCGCCACAGCTTCAACCATGTTCAGATCGTGGTCGTAATTCAGTGTCAGCAGCAGTTTGTCAAAGCGCTGTTCGAACCGAACAGCCAGATCCACAAGCAGAGGGTCCCAGATACTAAGCTGACCACCCAACCGAAGTGCCGGGCGGTTTTGTGTCTGCAACGGTAAATCGCGCGACGCGAAGGCCCAAAGGGATAGTATTTGTTCTGCATACGGTTTGAATTGTTGGCCAAACTCGGTCAGCGAAGTGCCACCGGCTCCGCGGGTGAATAGTGGTCTGCCGGTTTCTTCTTCGATCAGATGAATGCGCGCGCTGACGGCCGTTTGAGTCACATTCAGCTTACGGGCAGCGGCATGAAAACCACCTGTTTCAGCCACACATAGAAAAGTTTCCAAGGCTTTGGTCCGCATGTTGAGAGTATTTTTTGATCATTGTGATAAAATCAATTCATTTTTTTGAAGTTGCGACTCGTAATATTGTCGGCTTCGGGAAACACGCCAAAGGATCAGCCATGCTGGACAAAAGCCACAAACCGACCTGGACCAGTTTTGAGAATGCCACCAAGGCCGACTGGGACGCCGTTATGGATTATGAAGAGGCGTATAATGCTGCCTTGCCGGATCGCATTCTGGACGCCATTCGGTCACTGGACGAGGAATGGACACCCTATCCGGTCAACCGGTATCAGCACAGCCTTCAGGCCGCGACCCGGGCTTATGAGGATGGCGCGGAAGAGGAGTTGGTGGTCGCTGCCCTGATCCACGATACCGGCGATATTCTGTCACCCTACAACCATGGAGAGCTGTCAGCGGCGATGATGAAGCCCTATGTCAGCGAGAAAACCTATTGGATACTCAAACACCATTGCGTGTTTCAGGGTTACTACTACAACCACCACCTTGGAGGAGACCGCAACGCTCGCGACAAGTATCGCGACAGCCCCCATTGGGAGGACTGCCGCTATTTCTGCCATGAATACGATCAGAAGGCGTTTGACCCAGACTATCCGACGAAACCGCTGGAGTTTTTTGAACCCATGCTGCGCCGCATCCTGAGCAAGGTCGAAGGCCATATGGAGCTGAACGAAACAGCCGAGGATTAACAGGCGGCCATCAGGCGATAGACAATCTGAGCTGTGGTGAAGTCCCAGGCGGAATTGCCGTCTGGGGCCAGCTCAACCACATCGAAGCCCACGCATCTGCGCCCCTTGAGCGCGTGCTCGACCAGCCGCAGTGCCTGGTAATAGCCCAACCCTCCGGGCACCGGTGTTCCGGTGGCGGGCATCAGCGATGGATCCAGCCCGTCGACGTCGAAACTGACATAGACCAGCTCGGGGAAGTCTGCAGGCAGGTCGACCGAATGGATGTTACCTGTCACCAGTTCCTCGGCATCCACGTGAAAGACGTGGTTTCTCAGTCGGCTTTGGGCCTCTTCAGTTGAAAAAGCGCGAACACCGAACTGGGCGAGCCGAACGCCTTCTTCGGCAAGCAGGTGCATCACTGAGGCGTGAGAGTGTTTTTCGCCCTGATAAGCGTTGCGCAGGTCGGCATGGGCGTCGATCTGGACGATGCCGATGGGTTGGTTTAGCGCACGGGCCACACCCATCACTGCGCCGTAGCTGAGGGAATGCTCGCCGCCCAAAGTGACCGGTACCTTTCCGGCCCGAATTGCAGCCTCGGTGCGTTGCGCAAGGCGTTCCATTACCTCGGGCAACGGGCCGTCACAATTTAGCGGTTCTTCGGTGAAAATCCCTTCGACACAGGGCTCCGCGTGACCGGTGATGCGTTCCAGTTCATTACTGGCCGCGATAATTGCTTCGGGGCCTTTGGCCGTGCCGGACCCGTAAGAGACCGTGCGCTCCAAAGGCACCGGGATCACGCGAAAGCGGGCATCTTCGGTGCGTTCGGATGCGGTCAATTCGCTGTCGAGAAAAATGCTCATGAGAGTCTGTCCTTGAAGTCGTCATATCCGAACTGCCGGATGATCTTCAGCTCGTCCGTTTCGCTGTTCCACAGGGCGATTGTGGGCAGGGGGACGCCATTGAAGGTGTTTGTCTTGACCATCGAGTAATGTGCCTGATCGAGGAAGGCAAAACGCTGTCCGATCTCCAGCGGCTTGTCCCAAGTGTAGTCGCCAATAACGTCACCCGCCAGACAGGACGGGCCGCCAAGGCGATAGGTATGGCCTGTTTCGACCTCATCCATCAGGGCAGGGCGATAGGGGGCCTCGATCACGTCGGGCATGTGACATGTGGCCGAGATATCAGTGATCGCGAGGTTCATGCCGTTGGTCGGCAGGTCGAGGATTTCACCGATCAGAATACCTGCGTCTAGTGCCACTGCTTCGCCGGGTTCGAGGTAAACATCAATGCCATAGGTTTCGCGAATGTCCTTGAGGAAGGCCACCAGCCCGTCGCGGTCATAATCGTCGCGGGTGATGTGGTGGCCACCGCCGAAGTTCAGCCACTTGAGCTGATCAAGGTAGGGTTTGATCTTCGGTTCGATGGCGGTCCACGTGCGTTGCAGCGGTTCGAACCCCTGTTCGCAGAGAGTGTGCATATGCAAGCCGTCAACGCCGCGCAACGTGTCGGCGGTCAGTTGGCTGACTGGTGTGCCAAGGCGCGAGCACGGGGCGCAGGGATCGTATTTCGGAACCTCGCCTTCGGAATGTTCCGGATTGATGCGCAGGCCAACCTGCACTTTGGCGGTTTGGGCTTTGGCGAGAAACCGGTCCTTTTGGGCAGCGGAGTTGAAGATGACGTGATCGGACAGCGACAGGATTTCGTCGATATCCGCGTCTTTGTACCCGGCGCAGAAGGTTGCGACCTCACCGCCATATTTCTCGCGTCCCAACCGGGCTTCATAGATACCCGAGGCGCAGGTTCCGACAAGGTGCCGGCGCACCAACGGGGCCAGCGAAAACATCGAAAACGCCTTGAGCGCGCTGAGAACATGCGCGCCGGAGCGGGTTCCGACATCAGCGAGGATCTTCAGGTTCCGTTCAACCGCCTTTTCGTCGACCACAAAGCAGGGGCTGGGTACACGGGAGAGGTCGAAATTGCGGAAGGCGCCGGCGTCACCGGCCTGTGTGGTCATCATGTCGGACATAACCGGCGTCTCCGTTTGGTGGAGAGGCCGGGGGCGCTGCCCCCGGACCCCCGGGATATTTAGGGCCAGATGAAGCTAAAGCGGATCAGAAGGTGACCGGGCCGTCGAGTTCATGGACCTGCCATGGCAGGCCATGTTCGTTCAGCATGTCCATGAAGTCGTCCGGGTCAAGCTGTTCCATGTTCCATACGCCGGGATTAGACCAGTTGCCTTTCAGCACCTGCGCCGCGCCGATCATGGCGGGGACACCGGTGGTGTAGCTGACGGCCTGACTGCCGACTTCCGCATAGCATTCCTGATGATCGCAGATGTTGTAGATGTAATAGGTTTTCTCTCCCGAGCCATCCTTGGCCTGACCTGTGGCGATGTCGCCAATGCAGGCTTTGCCCTTGGTTTCCGCGCCCAGATCACCGGGATTGGGCAAAAGGGTTTTCAGGAACTGGATCGGAATGATTTCCTTGCCGTCATGCATCACAGGGTCGATGCGGGTCATGCCCACGTTTTCCAAGACCTTGGCATGCATGATATAGGCGTCACCGAAGGTCATCCAGAAACGGGCGCGCTCGATCTCGGGGAAGTGGGTCGAGAGCGATTCCAGTTCCTCGTGATACATCAGGTACATGTTTTTGGGGCCGATGGCGGGGAAATCGAACTCGACCTTGTGGGTCATGGCGGGAGAATGCTTCCATTCGCCGTTTTCCCAATGTCGCACTTCGGCTAGCACTTCGCGCAGGTTGATTTCGGGGTTGAAGTTGGTGGCAAATTCCTGATCGTTCGAACCACCATTGGCATCAAGCACGTCGATCTGGCGGATGGTGTCCAGCTTGTGTTTCTTGAGCCATTTGGCGAAGACGGACGTAACACCGGGATCGAAGCCCGAACCAAGGATGGCGGTCAAACCGGCCGCTTTGAACCGTTCCTGATAGGCCCATTGCCAGTGGTATTCGAACTTGGCCTCATCCTCGGGTTCATAGTTTGCCGTATCCACATAATGAATACCGGCCTCAAGGCATGCGTCCATCAGCACCAGATCCTGATAGGGCAGGGCAAGGTTCACGAGGATTTCAGCACCAGTTTCCTTGATCAGCTTTACGGTGTCTTCGACCTTGTAGGCGTCCAGTTCGGCGGTCGCGATATCAACGCCCACACGGTCTTTCACCGACTTGGCGATCGCGTCGCATTTCGATTTCGTGCGGCTGGCCAGTGTGATTTCGGTGAAGATATCCGAATTCATTGCCATCTTGTGCACGGCAGCGTGGGATACGCCGCCCGCGCCGACAACCAGTGTTTTGCCACTCAAAGTGCCCATGGGGGTGATCTCCTCTCAGGGGTTATTCGTAATAGGTGTAACCGTTGATCGAGTCGCGGTAAGCGCTCATCAGGGTTTTGCGGTCCTTGGCTTTCAGGGTGCCGGTCGAAATCGCCTCATCCACCATTTTGCGGAAGGCGGCGACGCAATCCTGCGGGTCGAACTCGACATATGACAGAACCTGGCTGATCGTGTCGCCCTCTTGTTCGTGCAGCAGGTCAAAGCCGCCATCCGGGCGCAGGTCGATGGTGACCACGTTGGTGTCACCAAAGAGATTGTGTAGATCTCCCAGCGTTTCCTGATAGGCGCCAACGAAGAAGACGCCCATGAAATATTCGTCTTCTTCGGGCAGGGAATGCACCGGCAGGCTGGGGGACACACCGTCGGCCAGAATGAACCGGTCGATCTTGCCGTCGCTGTCGCAGGTGATGTCGGACAGTACTGCGCGACGGTCGGGGGTCTGGTTCAGATTTTGCAGCGGCACGATCGGGTGCAGCTGGTCGATGGCCCAGACATCTGGCAGCGATTGGAACAGCGAGAAGTTGCAGTGGTAGATATCCGCAACTTTTTCAAGCTGGTCATTCAGGTCCGTTTCCAGATCCTCTGACGCGGCCAATGCCTTGAGCCGCGCCATCAGCGACAGGTATATCCGTTCGGCCCGGGCCATCTGACGCAGGTCGACATAGCCGCGACGAAACAGGGCGCGCAGCTCGTTACGATAGAAGGTGGCGTCGTTCCAGCATTCCTGCAGGCGGTCGCGAGAGAGGTATCCGTGCACCGCGGCGAGGTCCGAGACCAAGTGGTGGTCATCTGGATCAACCTCGGGGCCATTGGGCGCATCGTAAAGCGTGCTTTCGAGCACGTTGAAGACCAGCATCGAGGACGTCGCCACCACGGCACGCCCACTTTCCGTGACCAGTGTCGGGTGGTCCACCTCTGCTTCGTCCATGGCGTAGGCCACGGTTTCGACGACATTGGCACAGTATTCTTCGACCGTGTAGTTGATCGAGTTTTCGGCGGCTTTCTTTTCGCCGGTGTAATCGACCCCCATGCCGCCACCCAGATCCAGGTGGGTCAATGGCACGCCTTCGCGCGTAAGCTCGGTGTAATAGCGACAGGCTTCGCCCACAGCACGGCGCACATCGTTGACATCCTGAACCTGGCTGCCCAGATGTGAATGCTGCAGCTTGAGGCAGTGCAGCAACCCTGCGTCTTTCAGCTTGTCTACGGTGGCGATAAGCTGATCGGTGTTCATCCCAAAGGCCGAGCGGTCGCCCGAGCTTTCTTCCCATTTGCCGCTGATCTGGTTGGTCAGTTTCACCCGAACACCGATCAGGGGCTCGATGCCCAGTTCGTTGTAAACTTCGATTACCGTGTCGGCCTCTTTCGGGCTTTCCAAAACGATGACCGTGTTGAACCCGATCTTGCGGCTTAGAATAGCCAGTTGGATGAATTCGGCATCTTTGACACCGTTACACACGATCAGCGCTTCGGGGGCCAGGCGATGCGCCAGCGCAATCACCAGTTCGGGTTTGGAGCCGGCCTCGAGCCCATAGTTGTATTTCTTTCCAAACTCGACGATCCGGTCAACAACCTGCGCCTGCTGGTTCACCTTGATCGGGAATACGCCGCGATAGCTGCCTGTGTAGCCCACGCGCGCTATCGCATCACGAAAGCTCTCGTTCAGATGGGCAATTTCGTGTTCCAGATAAGACGCGACGCGCAGGACCATCGGTGCTTTGATGCCACGGTCGTCCAGATCGCTGAGGATACCGGGCAGGCTGATCGCCGCTGCCTCGGGGGCCATGGGATTGCGCAGACCGATCTCGCCCTGTTCGGTCACCTCGATGAGGCCTTTGCCCCATTTCTCAACTCCGTAGATGGAATGCGGTGCGTCGGGCGTCTGTTTCAATCAAGTCGGTCCTTAACGTAGGGTGCCAGTTTCGCGCCCGCCAATACGGCAGCAGTTTGATTCTTCCAAGTGTAAACTATCTGATTGGGGATTCCGAATGTTACGCGGACGGGTGGATCGGGATCAGATGATTGTCCCATTGGCATTCGGCGCGGGTTCGAACAGTTGGGCGCGCGCCCATCAATGTCCCGAAGGCGCCTGTTCCCGTAGTAAAGACCAACCCGGTCGCCCCGGCCCCAAGCCCGCAGACATCCTCAAGCGCGAAGGCGCCGTTGAATGTGCCGCTGGTTGTGTCGAACTGGTGCAGCGCATTGCCGCGCGGACAGGTTATTGCGATCATATCGGCGTCGGCTGAAAACGCGACGCTGCCAGCGTATCCTTGCAACATGCTTTGTTCGTGATCCGGTGCCGCCAGCAGGCGTGGGGCTTCACCCTGACGATGCAGGCCCAACAGGGGCGGGTGTTCGGACTTGCTGCCCTGCCATTGCATGGCAAAGCCAACAAGACCGTCGCTCCGCACCGCCAGATGGCGGATCGAGTTCTTGTGAAGCTCGTCAGGTAACGACACCTGCTCTTGGATCCTACCCGACAGGGTGAGATAGCTCAGGTTGGGTGCCATCGTCGGCAGGTTCAGCTTTGTGCGCCCGGTTTCGGGGTGGGTTTCGATCCCGCCATTGGCAATCACCAGCGTTTCCCCGTCGGGCATCAGGCGCATGTCATGCGGGCCTATTCCGCCAGATGACAACTCACCCAGACGCGAAAAGCTTTCAGCGTCCCAGACACTGATAATACCTGTCCCGGCTTCGTAGTCGTTCTCGGTGGCATAAAAATACGCGCCATCCGCCGAGAATGTGCCGTGGCCATAGAAGTGTCGGCTTTCAGGGGCCTTTAGCTGCGCAATCTGCGCGCCGGTTGCGCAATCGATGACGATGGCAAAGGTGCCCGGACGTCTGGCAAACGCGACCGCAAAGGCCTTGTGCGGATGGGCTGCGGCCGCATGTCCGCGTCCGGGAAGAGGCACGGAGAACACGATTTTCCCCAATGTGCTCAACCCGGCAAGTCGAAAGGACCCGTCGGGAAACAGCCCTGCGGCCAGAAAATCAGGCGAACCGGCCGAGGCCCACCCGCGGACCGGGGAAATCGCGGCTGCGGCAAGACCGGCAAGAAAATGACGGCGTGACGTCATGGGTTAGTCTCCGTCCAGCGAGTTGAATCCTGTGCTGATCCCCAATGTCGGACCCAGCTCGGTCACGGCGATGGTGCGGATATCGTGGATCGACTGTTGAAGCGCCTCGATCCGGAATCGGGCCTGGGGATATGAAACCCCGGCAAGCGAGGGATCGTCAATGGATTGAGCGTTCTGGATGGCACGTGCAAACGCAGCGTCCAGTTCCGACGCGATTTCGGGGTGATCAAAAGACAGCCGTGCGGCTAAATCTCGCAAGGATATCAGCGACAGTTCTACATGGCGTAAAGACCGCCCGGACCGCCACGCTTCGGCCCGGTTCGGACGGGGGCGGTCAAATGTCCCCATGGGGCGACCCAGCCGAGTGTCAGCCGTGAACTCAAGACCGGTAGCCAAGGCCTTGAACAGCTCCTGCATTGCTTCGTCCTGCGTCCGGTAGCGTCTGTTCTCTTGGGGTTGGGTAAGGCTAGGGGCATAGCTGTGCCAGTCCTGCGCCATCGCCCGGGCATTGGCATCGATATCCGCCGTGATCGCCCTGATCAGCGCGCAGCGATATTCGGCACTACCCTGTTCCGCGTAATTGGGATCGAACAACATCCGTTCGAGCGCGAAGAACCCGCGCCCTGCTATGGACGTTTCGGCATAGGCCTCCGGGCTTTGCACGGCGTCATCCTCGGTTGCGATATGCTGGGACAGGGCTTTGGTGGTGAACCCTTTCGTGTCCGGCCAGAACGCCATGGCGAAAGCGCGGTCATCGACCTCGGTCGGACCAAACCGCAGGTGGCTGGCGGATATCCAGCTATCGAAAGCCGCATCGTAGGCCGCGCGCAGCGCCGGTGAGGTCGGATCGCACTCAACCAGTGATGCGCTGACTAGCGCGCCCGTCGTTTCCGGGAGCGTGTCGAACCGGGGCAGGATATGGGTTTCTGTTACATCCATCAGGATCGGCCCGCGATCCTGTGCCTGCGCGGCAAGTGGCATGATCAACGCTGCAACAAGGGTAAGAACTCGCATGGGTCAGAGGCTCTCCAGAAATTGGATCAGGGCGTCACGGTCGGCTTTGGGTATCGAGACTACGGTATCACGGGCAGCCTGCGCTTCACCTCCATGCCACAGGATCGCCTCTAGCAAGGTGCGCGCCCGCCCGTCATGCAGAAACTCTGTGTGGCCCGAGACGCGTTCGGTCAGGCCAATGCCCCACAAAGGCGGCGTGCGCCATTCCCGGACCGTTGCGCGGGCCTCGGGGCGATTGTCGGCCAGACCTTCGCCCAGGTCATGAAGCAACAGGTCGGTGTAGGGCCATATCAGCTGAAAACTGTGCTCGGGCCGGTCTTCCATCCGATGAGTGACATGTGACGGTGTGTGGCATGACGCGCAGCCGGTTGCATGGAACACCTCTTTCCCGCGAAGGACCCTGGGGTTGTCCATGTCGCGGCGACCCGGCACGCCCAGATTGCGGCTGTAGAAAGCGACCAGGTCCATACCCTGATGATCGATCTCAAAGCCGCGCTCATCATTGTCGCCGTGCGGGGCTTTGATGCAGTTCACCTGCACATTGGTGCAATCCCCGTGCGGAGCAGGGTAGAGTGGGTTCGAAATGCCGATATCCCCGGCAAAAGCAGCTGCCGATTGTTCCATAACTGTCGGCATCCCCGCCTTGTGACCGAACCGGCCCATCATCGGCGTGTCAAACTCGACCGACCAGACGACATTCGGGCGACCTGATATGCCGTCCCCATCCAAATCGTTAGGGTCGGCCTTGGCAAGCAGGTCTTCGACCGGGATCGCTTCCAACAGGCCAAGCCCGATCATCTGCGGCGCGACCCGGGGGCTTAGCATCGCGTCGGGGTGCAGCGGGCCATAACCCAGATCGGCTGCCTGATAAGTCGGGCGGCGCAGTGAGGCGGTTTCACCGTCAGAAAGCTCCACCGGGATCTCTTCGTACGAGATGTCCAGCCGGTATTCCGCTGGATGACCTGCCAGTGCGAAATCCTGCATCTGCCCACCATAGGTAGGCTCGGGCAGAGTGGCGATGTAATCTTCTATCGCTGCATAGCCATCTTCCGACGTGCCGGGGATCGAGACCCGCAGGAACATCGAAACCGCGTTGTCATCGGGCCCGTTTGGCGTGTGTCCGCGCCCATCCTTGATGTGGCAGCGCTGGCACGACCGCGCGTTATAGAGCGGCCCCAACCCGTCAGAGGCGAGCGTCGATGAGGGCGACGAAACCCAGACCTTCTTGAACAGCCCGTTTCCGACTTTGAAATTCAGCTCCTGTTCAAAGCTCAGGTTGTCTGACGGTTGCGAGAACGCATCCGCGTCAGTACGGACCCGAACAGTCGCAGCCCCGGCGGGCAGTTCTTCAAACTGCTGCGGTGCGCTGAAATCCTGGGGCGGTGCTGTGACAACGGCAATTCGGGCGCGTTCATCGTCAGTGCGGGGGGTGAAGTTCAGATGCAGGTCCTGTAGCTCGGCTGACAGGGAAGGGGTGGCCGCAAAGGCGACCACCGACAGGGCGACAAGGCTATTCGCCTTCGTCCATTTTCGATGCGTTGAGTTGCGCATAATTGGCTTCGCCGATCCTTTCATAGAGGTCGAGCTGCGTTTCGAGAAAGTCGATATGGCCCTCTTCATCGGACATCAACTGCTCGAACAGCGACATCGAGACATAGTCGCCGGCATCCCGACAATATTCGCGCGCTTCCTTGTACAAGGCCCGTGCATCGATCTCGGCCGCAAGGTCACATTCCAGCGTTTCCTTTGGTGTTTGACCGATCCGAAGCGGGTCCAGCTTCTGAAGGTTGGGGTGGCCTTCCAGAAAGATGATCCGTTCGATCAGCTTGTCCGCGTGGCCCATCTCTTCGATGCTTTCCTCGCGGCTTTTCTTGGCCATGTGGCCAAGCCCCCAGTCTTCCTGCAACCGGTAGTGCAGCCAGTATTGGCTGACTGCAGTCAGTTCATGCCGCAGAGATTTGTTGAGATATTCGATGACTTTTGGATCGCCCTTCATCTGCACTCTCCTGTGATACTGCCGCGCGCAGGGCGCGGAGTTGCATGGGTACTTCGAGATTATCGCTTGACCGCATCGTGTCCAGAAACAGAGGCATGCATCCGCCGCAATCCGCCGATTTTCCAAGAGCACGGTAAACCTTGCCGGGGGTGATGATGGTTTGGGGATCGGCTGTCCGCATCCAGTCGATGGCGGCGCGGATGTCGTGGTCCGAGATGTTGGTGCAGTGGCAGACAATCATGAATGTTGGCTTGGGTTTGTGTGGTTCAAAGGGCTGGCGGGTTAGCGTGCTGAGTGTACCGGGGGCAGGCAAGCCCCCGGCACGCGTTCTTGTTTAGTGGAATACCGCGTCGGGGTTATCCAGACTGTCTGATCCTTCAAATTCAATCTGGTCCAGTTCCAGTGTGGTCACGATGCGCTCGATTGTTTTGGTCTGGTCGATCAGGCCGTTGACGCCGGCCATGATTAGGGTTTCACCGCCTTCGTTGCCGCGTTCCAGCATTTGGTCATAGGCAAACCCTGCTTCCGCGGTCGATTTGATCCTGCCAAGGGCTTGCATCGTGACGGCCAGTTTCGCCTTCATCTCGGCGTCCAGTGCCGGATCAGTTGCGATTACCAGATCGGCCAGCGATGCGCCTGATACAGGTGTGCCATCGATGCGGGTATAGCTGCCCAGATAGACGTTCAGAACGCCCAGTCCATCGTAGTAATGGCTGTTGTGGGTGTTGTCCGAAAAGCAATCATGTTCTTCTTCCGGGTCGTTCAGCATCAGGCCCAGACGCATCCGCTCACCCGCTTGTTCACCGTAAGACAGTGAACCCATACCGGTCAGGATCGCACTGACACCCGCCGTTTCATTTTCCATCAGCGCCGTGCGCGCCGCGCCGCCTTGTTTCCACTGATCGGCCATCCAGGTCAGATCGCTGACCAGCAGGTCGGTTGCGGCGCTCAGATACTGGGCACGACGGTCACAATATCCACCAGTGCAGGTATCGCCGTTTGCATAATCAGTGGCTGGACGGTTGCCTGCACCGGCCCCGTGGCCATTCACGTCCTGACCCCACAGCAGGAACTCGATAGCGTGGTAGCCGGTCGCGACATTGGCTTCGATACCATCAGCTTCGTGCAGGGTTTCACTCAGCAGTTCCGGAGTAATCTCGCTGGCGTCAATGGTTTCGCCCGACAGTTCGAAGCTGGGGTTGGCGATGACATTCAGAACCGCAAATTCGTTCTCATCCGTCGCGCCACCATAGGCCGCGTCGACATAATCAATCAGACCTTCATCCAGTGGCCAACCGTTTACTTTGCCCTCCCAGTCATCAACGATTGCGTTGCCAAAACGATAAACTTCGGTCTGTTGATAAGGCACACGCGCTGCAACCCATGCTGCCCGTGCCGCAGTCAGGGTCGCGTCCGAGGGTTCGGCAATCAGCGCACCGACTGCGTCCCGCAAAACCTTTGCCGCAGTCAGGCTGTCGTCATACTTGGCTTCGGCAATATCGGCATAGGTTTCCAGAATATCCGCTTTTGTCGGCACATCACCGGCAAAAGCAAAAGTGGCTGTCGCAAATGTCAAAGCGCTGGCTGTTGCAAACAACTTGGTCATAGGGGTCGATACTCTCTTTTCAGAACTGTCAGATCAGGCGGGTTTGTTCCTGCGGCGGCTTTCGTTGAAATAACTGAGTTAAAAAGTCAACATTGTCAATCTGAGTTTTTTTGTCGGATAATGAAACCACTGACTCGGTTGCCACTATCCCCATATCTGGCGGGGGTTCGGCCCGGCGGATCACATTGTGCGGTACATGTTTCGGGCTAAAATCAGCCAAGTG
This sequence comes from Ruegeria sp. AI2, assembly GCF_056541275.1. Classification (NCBI taxonomy): domain Bacteria; kingdom Pseudomonadati; phylum Pseudomonadota; class Alphaproteobacteria; order Rhodobacterales; family Roseobacteraceae; genus Ruegeria; species Ruegeria sp. AI2. The sequence goes on along the minus strand of NZ_JBQFYB010000008.1, from coordinate 1,053 downwards.
ATTCTTTGTAGGTGGTTTGTTGTTCATGAAGCGCGTGGTTCTGGCCTTGTTCCTGTTTCCTGCGGCACTTGCGGCGCAAGCAACGCAGGTTTCCACGCCTCATCACCATGGTTCGGCCCAGATCGATATCGTGTTTTCTGACACCGGGTTCGCCTTGGCGCTGAGGGTGCCAAGCATGGACATCGTCGGGTTTGAAACCCCGGTTGAAAACGATGACAGCCGCACACGTGTGGCCATAGCAATGTCAAAACTTTCCGACCCGCTAAACCTGTTCGTAACCCCGCCCGGAGCTGGGTGCTCTACGGTGGCCGCCCATGTGGTTCTGACATATGGCATCACACAGCAGAGTGGTGAGGCGAACGCAGTCACAGGCTCCACGACGGCGGAGAGTCACTCGGAGTTTCAGGCGGACTATGTCATTCAGTGTCACGATATGAGTGCGCTGAACATAATCGAGTTCACCTATTTCACGCAGTTCAGTGGGACCGACCAGCTGAACATCCAGTTGAAAACGGGCGGGGCACAGGGCGCGTTCGACATCACACGCGCGGCACCATATCTCGATCTTCCGCCGGATCGATGAGCGCTGAAATCATAAGGAAAACCAAAAGTGGTGTTTCGGTTTGATGCTTTGGGGATATTGGTAGCGGAGGAGGGACTTGAACCCCCGACACGCGGATTATGATTCCGCTTCATGCTTTCCTCTACTTCTTTCAGGGAAACCTGTTGGGCGCTTGGATATATGGCGCCCAAACCGCTATCGCACTGCTCTTTAAAGAGTTTTTAACAACAGAGCTCCGCTTTTCTGTGATGTTCGCCGCAGAAACAAACGACCTTCTGGGACTGCGTCAACATTTTTGAGGATGGTACAGAAATGGTACAAAATTTGAGGCAAACAACATGCCGACAGAAGCATGCGAAATTGACAGAAGAATTGTGGCGAAGGCCGTGCGTATGGCTGAGTGAGCCTCCCCAACTGAACTGGTCCACCGCTATGTTTAGGAAACGGAGGACCAAGAATGGCAAACAAGCGACCGAAGCCCGAAGAGATTG
>NZ_JBQFYB010000007.1:0-172930 GCF_056541275.1 Ruegeria sp. AI2 | reverse complement strand
GCTTCTCGCCCACATTCTCGCCCCGCAATATCACCTGACCCATATGCGACACATCAAACAACGCCGCCTTCTCGCGGCACTGCTTATGCTCGCCCATGATCCCCAGCGGATACTGAACTGGCATCTCCCACCCGGCAAAATCAACCATCTTGCCGCCCAACTCAACGTGAAGCCCAAAAAGCGGCGTGCGTCTAATCTCGGTCATCTTGGATACCTTTTCGTATCTTTCGGTTTGGAACGCATTCCCGTCAGTCTGCCTCAAGTAGTCAATATTGCAACGATTCCGGTCAACTTGCGAACCGGCGCGCCGCCTGTGGGGCAAGTCTGTATACGGGCGCATGCATCCATTGCGTTCCTATAGGAAACTTTTTTCCGTTAGGCAACATTTGTCATTTGGCCTCTGCAAGGGTTTGCCGATCAAAGCTTTGAACGCGACGATAACACCAGGCAAGCCGACTGCAATGGCCTGAAAAAACGGTATTTTGCCTGCACCTTATCGCGCCTGTCCATCAAATGACTGCACTGCGAGATTCAGCACCCTCAGCCCGGCGACAAGATCGCTTTCGGCGGTATCTTCGGTAAAATCGTGGCTGACACCGTTGATTGAGGGCACGAACAGCATCGCAACGGGCATCAGGCGCGACACGTTTGTGGCATCGTGCAACGCGCCCGACGGCATCCTGCGCCATTTGCCGGGGGCCACCTGTTCGGCCCCATGTTCCAGCGCCGCGCGCAGCGTCTGATCCATCGTGACGGGTTCCAACCCGAGCAAAGGGCCGTAGGTCAGCACCATGTCCTGTTCGCTGGCTATTTCCTGCGCTGTGGTACGGATGATCTCCTCCATCCGCGACAGCCGATCCGGATCGCCATCGCGCCACTGCATCGAGAACCGCGCCCGACCCGGCACGATGGACGACGCATTGGGGTGAAGATCGACCCGCCCGATGGTCCAGACGGTTTGTGGTGTCACCACATTGCGAACCCGTTCGTTGAGGCGCGTGTTGAACAGTGACAACGCCTGAAACGCATCCCGGCGCAAATGCATCGGAGTGGTGCCCGCGTGATTCTGCTGCCCTTCGAAAGTGACCGACATGTCCCGGATGCCGACGATATCGGTCACGACGCCGATCTGCTCGTTCGCTGCGTCCAGAGAGGGGCCCTGTTCGATATGCATCTCGACAAAGCCGCTGAACCGCGCGGGATCGACAAAACCCTGCGACAGATCCGCCATGGAAGATCGGGCCTCGCCAAAGCTGACGCCGGCACCGTCGGTCAACACATCGGCCTTGTCCAGAGGCAGACCGCCGGACCAGACCGCCGAGCCTGTGGTCACACCGAACCGGCCTTCTTCGTCCTGAAAACTGACGACCGAGATCGGCTGGTCGCTGGACCGCGCGATCTCGAGCGCGGCGATCACGCCAAGCGCGCCATCCAGCCAGCCGCCTTCGGGCTGGCTGTCGGAATGCGACCCCATGAGCAGAGAGCGGCCGGGCGCCAACCCGAACAGGTTGCCGACCGGGTCGAAATGCGGTGTCAGACCCGTGTCGGCCATACGGTCCGCCAGCCATTGGCGCGCCGCGATATCCGCTTTGGAATAGGCCGGGCGGATGACCCCTTTGCCCACACCTGAGGCACCGAATTCACGCAGCTTGTGCAGATCATCCAGAAAACGCGTGTGGTCGACGGCCATGAATCCCTCCGGGCGCAGTTGGTCAGGGCGACCATAGCCAGAAACCGGACAGCTGCGAATGTTTTTCCGGTGAGATCAAGAAACCCCTCTGGTCCCGGCAGGGAACCTGCCCTAAGACTTCGGCGCAAGAGGGAGCGACATGTCACATATCACATTGGTGCGGCACGGGCAGGCAAACACGACGGCGCGCGACGAAGCAAGCTATGACAAGCTGAGCGATCTGGGCCATCAACAGGCTCGCTGGCTGGGCGCGCATCTGCGTGACACCCGCAGCCACTATACACGCGTCTATTGTGGCACCCTGACCCGCCATACCGAGACGGTCACCAGCATGGGATTAACCGATCCTGTCTGCGACGCACGGCTGAACGAGATCGAGTATTTCACCCTTGCACAGCTGTTCGAAGAACAGCACGGCGTCGAAATCCCGACCGATCGCGAGGGATTTGTCGAACACCTGCCCAAAACCTTCGCGGCCTGGGCCAGCGGAAAGATCGAGAACGCGCCGGAATCCTTCGACGCGTTTGAAGCCCGCGTCCGCGATGCATTGCACGAGATCGGGACCGAGGGCGGACCGGCCATCGTCGTGACCTCGGGCGGGTTGATCTCGATGGTGGTGCGGCAGGCGATGGGGTTGGACATCCCGTCGATGGCGCGGGTGGCCCTTGCCATCATGAACACGTCGATGCATCGTCTGCACCCGATTGGCGCACAGCTGAGCCCGGTCCTGTTCAATGCGGTGCCGCATCTGGAAGCACCCGACCGGCAGTTCGCGCAAACCCACCTCTAACCAGATCGGAGATCCCTGATGCAGCTTTATTATGCACCCCGAACCATCTCGGTCGCTGTTGCGATTGCTCTGGAAGAGGCCGGGCTGGACTATGAAGCAATCAAGCTGGACTTTGCCGATGGGGAACAGACAAAACCGGCCTACAAGCAGATCAATCCCAAGGGGCGCGTTCCGGCGCTGGTGGTCGATGGCGGCATCCTGACCGAGACCGGCGCGTTGCTGGAATATATTGCTGCCAAGGCACCCGAGGCCGAATTGGTGCCAGCTGATCAGGTCATGGCCGCCCGCATGCGCGAGGTGATGTTCTATCTGGCCTCGACCATGCATGTGAACCACGCCCACAAGCTGCGCGGGCATCGCTGGGCCGACAAGAAATCCAGCTGGAAAGACATGACGGACAAGGTCGCGCAAACGATGACGGCATCTTGCGACTATATCTCGTCAAACGGGTTGCGCGGGCCGTTTCTTCTGGGGGACGCGTTCTCTCTGGCCGATGCCTATCTTTATGTGGTTTGCAGCTGGCTGGAAGGCGACGGCGTCGATGTCTCGGCCTTCCCCAAAATTCTCGCCTTCCGCAAGGCGATGGAGGCACGGCCTTCGGTTCAGGCGGTGCGCGCTGCCGGGATGCTCTGACAAAAGGAAATAAGATGACACATCTCTGGGTCAGGGCGGAACAGCGCCCGAACGAGGAACGGGTGGGGCTGACACCCGAAGGGGCCGCGGCACTGATCGCAGCCGGCATCCGCGTGACGGTCGAGGAAAGCCATGTCCGCGCCATTCCGATTGATGGTTACAAGGACGCTGGCTGTGCAATCGCGGCTGAGAATTCGTGGCCCGAGGCCCCGCGGGATGCGATCATCTTTGGCCTCAAAGAATTGCCCGAAGATGGCACCCCACTGCCCCATCGCCACATCATGTTCGGCCACGCCTATAAGGGCCAGCATTCGGGTCGCGCGCTGCTGGAGCGGTTCAAGGCAGGGGGCGGTACGCTTTATGATCTGGAATACCTGGTGAGCGAAGACGGCCGCCGGGTTGCCGCCTTTGGCTATTGGGCTGGTTATGCAGGCGCTGCGGTAACGCTCAAGACATGGGCGGCGCAACAACGGGGCGAGGAATGCCCGCCGGTTGGGGTGTATGCAGGCAAAGACGTTCTGAACGCCGAATTGCTGGCCGAGTTGGACGCGACCAGAGCCCCACGCCCCCGCGCCATCGTCATCGGTGCACTGGGTCGCGTGGGTACGGGGGCCGCAGACCTGTGCGACGCGATGGGCGTCGACGTCACCAAATGGGACATGGCGGAAACCGCAAGCGGCGGGCCGTTTCCCGAAATTCTGGACCACGACCTGTTCCTGAACTGCATCTTCGCGCGCCCCGGAACCCCGGTCTTTGTTCCGCGTGAGGCGTTGACTGCCCCGCGCAACCTGACCGCCATCGGCGATGTCGCCTGCGACCCGGACAGTGATTACAACCCGGTGCCGGTCTATGACCGTGCAACCACATGGGACGCGCCTGCTTTGCGCGTGGCAACCGATCCGGTGATGGACGTGATGGCCATCGATAACCTGCCGTCGATGCTGCCGGTCGAAAGTTCGGAAGATTATGCGGCACAGCTTTTGCCGTCGCTTCTGACCCTGACCCATCTGGACAGCGGCGTCTGGGGTCGGGCAGAAGCGATTTACAAAACACATATCGAAGGGATCTGAGCGATGACGATTCACTGGTGTGGCACCGGCCTGTCGGCCATCCCCGGCCTGCGCCGTCTGATCGAAGGTGGCCACAAGGTCACCGTCTGGAACCGGACGATCGAAAAAGCCAAGGCCGAGGTCGGAGACCTGACCGACGACATACGGGCGTTCGACATCGACGCTCTGGGTGATGTGCTTGGAAAGGGCGACGTGATCGTGTCCATGTTGCCGGGCGACTGGCACGTAACACTGGCGGAACTGGCGATTGCCAAGCAGGCCAATTTCGTGTCGTCGTCTTACATCGCGCCCGAAATGCGCGCACTGGACGACAAGGCGCGCGAGGCCGGTGTGGCGCTGGTCAACGAAGTTGGTCTGGATCCGGGCATCGACCACCTGATGGCGCATGCGCTGGTCGATGACTATCGCGCCTCGGATGTGTTCGATCCGCAAAACCACCTGAGCTTTATTTCGTATTGCGGTGGCATTCCCAAAATCCCGAACCCGTTCCGCTACAAGTTCAGCTGGTCGCCGTTGGGTGTGCTCAAGGCGCTTCGGTCGCCTTCAAAGTCGATCCGAGACTATGCCCCGCTGGACGTTGCCCGCCCGTGGGATGCGATCAGCAGCTATATCGCGCCGCTGCCAACGCCGGAAAGTTTCGAGGTCTATCCCAACCGCGACTCGATCCCGTTCAAGGCGCAGTACCAGTTCGAGGATCACTGGCCCGTCAGGGAATTTGTCCGCGGCACCCTGCGCCTGAACGGCTGGGCGGATGCGTGGTCGGACGTGTTCCGTGAAATCGAAACCCTGTCGGGCCCGGAAGGGGATGCGCGTCTGAAAGAGATGTCCGACCAGTTCTGGAGCGAAAACGCCTATGACGAGGATGAGCCCGACCGCGTGGTGCTGTGTGTTGGATTGAAAGCCGAGAAAGACGGCGTTCCTGTCTGGCACAAGACCTATGTCATGGACGCCTGGGGCGACGAGCGCGGTACAGCAATGGCGCGCTTGGTATCGATCCCGGTTTCACTTGCCGTCGAGGCCGTTATGAACCGCGCCATCCCCGCAGGTGTTCACGCAGCCCCAAGCGACCCAAAACTGGTACAAGGCTGGATGGCCGAGATCGACCGGCTGGCCCAGCACTTGCAGATCGTGGATCATACGGCCTGATCGCACCCAAAAAGCCATTCCAGAGTTTCTGGAATGGCTTTTTTGAACAACATGATCGAGCAGGATCACAGGTTTTTCAAACGGCGGGTGCGGAACAACCGATGTTGCCCTGCTCGCCACTTACTTGGGCCAGTTAACAGCGGGCAGGATTTGCCCGACGCAATCGCCAAAGCCGATCTGGAAGCCTTCGCCCTTGGCCGCACCGCGCAGGGTCAGGGTGTCTCCGTCTTCGATGAAAGTCCGGGTTTCGCCGGTATCGAGCGTGAAGGGCTCGCGACCAGCCCAGCTCATCTCCATCAGAGAGCCGTATTCCGTCCTGGTTGGGCCTGAGATCGTGCCAGACCCCAGAAGGTCGCCCACATTCATCGCACAGCCGCCGATGGCGTGGTGGCAGAGCTGTTCGGCGGCCGAGTAATACATGCGGGAGTAGTTGGTTTCGCCAACGACGCTCGCCTTCTCGGCTCCATCAGGCTGCATCAGCACCTGAAGCTCAATGTCGTAAAGGCCGTCCTTTGAGCCGTCGAGGTAGGGCAGAAGCTTTCTCTCGCGTTCGGGCGTTGGCACACGGAACGTTTCCAACGCGGCGGCGGTCACGATCCAGGGGCTGATCGAGGTGCCAAACGCCTTGCCCTGAAACGGTCCAAGCGGCTGGTATTCCCAGCCTTGGATGTCGCGCGCGGACCAGTCGTTCAGCAGCACATAGCCGAAGATCATGTCGTCGGCTTCATCCACGGTGATCGGCTGACCAAACTCGGACGGCTTGCCAACAATGGCGCCCATTTCCAGCTCGATATCCAGACGCATCGAGGGGCCAAAGCTGGGCATCTCGGCGTCGGGCGCTTTGCGCTGACCGTTCGGGCGGTGGATCGGCGTACCCGAGATCACAACCGAGGACGCGCGACCATTATAACCGATCGGAATGTGCAGCCAGTTGGCCGGCAGTTCGGGCGAGCCGCGCAGGATCGCGCCCATGTTCGCGGCGTGCTGACGACCGGCATAAAAATCGGTGTATTCGGACACAAGGAACGGCATGTGCAGCTCCGCATCGGCTTGGGCGACCAACAGGGGCTCAACAGTGTCACGTTCGGTCGAAGCCTCGCCCAGCAGCTGTTCCAGACGGGCGCGCAGGGCGGCCCATGCGTCCGATCCCTGCTCCATCAATTCATTCCAGAAGGGCACGTCGAAAACGGGTTCATCACCAATCTCGATCAGGCCAGCTTCTTCGGCTGCGTGCATATCGAGGATCATATCCCCGATGGCCACGCCACAGCGCGGTGCGCTGTCTGAGGTCGAAAACACACCATAAGGCAGGTTGTTCAGGGGAAAGGGGGTCTCGGCAGAGTTCGCGCTGTCCACCCATGACTTTTTCAGTTGGCTCATGTGATCCTCACTCGGCATCCGGCTGTACCTCGGGTCGCGCATCGGCGAAGGCGGACAGGGCCAGACAGGTTTCTTCGATTTCGGTCAGACGCGCAAAGGGCGTCATGTCCACACCCCAGCGATGCCCGTTGTAAAGCTGCGATACAAGGCAGATATCCGCAAGCGATGGCATGTCGCCAAAGGCAAAGCGGGTGCCTTGGGGCAGCATAGCCTGAAACGCGGTCAGACCTTCGTTCATCCAGTGGACCATCCAGTCCACACTTTCCGCTTTGCTGTGCCCCATCCCGTCCAAATGTTGAACAACGCGCAGGTTGTTCACCGGATGGATGTCCAGCGCAATCACATGCGCCGCCGCCATCACCTTGGCCCGCGCAATCGGGTCGTCCGGCAGAAGCGCCGGGTCAGGATAGGCGCGGTCAAGATAATCAAGGATAGCCAGAGATTGGGTCAACTTGGTGCCATCCTCAAGCTCTAACACAGGGACGCCCTTGCCGGGGTTCATCGCTTGATAGGCTGCGCTTCTTTGCTCGCCTTTCACCAGATTGACCGGGCAGCTTTCGAACGGCACACCCTTCAGGTTTAATGCAATACGCACCCGATAGGATGTGGTCGATCTCAAATAGGTATATAACTTAAGACCCATCATTTCTTACCTGGTGTCCCGTCGAACTTCTTCTCAAGGCTGTCCCAGCAGTCGATGAAATTGTCCTGCAGCGGGGCTTCGTTCGCGGCGAAGGCTGTCAGGTGCTGCGGGAAGCGGGTCTCGAACATGAAGGACATGGTGTTGTCCAGCTTTTCAGGCCCAAGGTTCGAGTTCGAGGCACCCTCGAACGCGTCGCGGTCTGGCCCGTGCGGCAACATCATATTGTGCAGGCTGACGCCGCCGGGGATAAAGCCCTGCGGCTTGGCGTCATACTGGCCGTAAATGTTGCCCATTAGTTCGGACATGATGTTCTTGTGATACTACGGTGGGCGGAAGGTGTTCTCGGCCACTATCCAACGTTCACGGGACAGAACGAAGTCGATATTCACGGTGCCGGGCTGGCCCGAGGGCGCCGTCAGCGCAGCGAAGATCGAGGGATCCGGATAGTCAAACAGGATCGCACCAACCGGACAATATGTCGTCAGACCGTACTTATACGGCGCGTAGTTGCCGTGCCACGCGACCACATCCAGAGGCGACTGGCATCCCGTTCCTCCAGCGTTGGCGGATCATGACCTTCATGACCACAACCGACTAATTACTGCGGTCAGCATGAGCGCCGAGCAAAGGCGCGAGATGGCACGCACTATGTGCGCAAAACTTTCTGAAGCAACCGGCCCGACTGTTCTGCTTGTGCCGCTCAGAGGCGGTAACGAATGGGACAGGGCCGGGGCGATTTTGGAAGATGTAGGGGGACTTGCAGGATTCATCGAAGAGCTGAGCAAAAACTGTCCGGAAAACGTAACACTTGTGGAAATTGACAGCCACATCAACGATGTCGAGTTTTCAGACAAGACCTTGGAGATTCTGGATACCTGGCGCTCTGATCATGTGATCTGATTGGGTTGCCCGCCTATTCAACGTGAACGTCACAATCTGAACGAGCGCCCCAGCAAAAGCTGCGATATCCGCGCTCGGAGAGAGTTCGTTGTTTTGAAGGGGCGCGGCAAGATTTGCGTAAAACCGCTCTTCAACTTGCTCGACAAAGCTGCGCGCGATGTTACATGCCGCCCCAAACGCTGTTTTAGTCACACCGACAATTGAAAAGACCGCATGACTTTGCCTTGCCCGCCTGCCATTAGGCTGTCGATTGCGCCGTCACGAACTTCCAGTTCAACCTGAATCAAACTGGGCGAAGGGGTTTCCATGAACATGCCTTGTTCAATCAGAAACCCGTGCTGACGGCGGTGACCCAGGTCGTGCAGGACACAGGCCAGCGGCCCTGCGGCCATTCCCGTCGCGGCCTCTTCATCAATGGCATATCGGGGGGCGAACATGCGTGCAGTAGCGTCGCGCCCGTCCGAGCATTGGGCCGTTGTGAACACATAATATCCTATCAGGTCCAGACGGTCGCTGATCGTTTTGATCTGCTCGAAATCGGGTTTGATCGAAGCCAGAGTTTCCCTGTCGGCTACTCCGATCACGATAAAACTGTTGCCGGTATTGACCAGAGCGGGCGGCATTTCGTGATCCAGATTGCTCGGGGACAACCCCAAAGATCCCAAAACGTCCTGCAAACTGACACCCTGAGAGGTCCAATCTTCTGGCGTTTCATATCTAGGGGCCAACTGTTCCAAAAACGCGGCACCATCCTTGATCAGTATCCGGCGCGGGCCGTCCACAGTTTCTTTTGAAGTTTCAGGATCAGGAATACGGCCAAGTGCATCCAGATGGGAAAAAGCGGCAATGGTCGCATGGCCGCAATGCGCGATCCTGCGGTTCGGGGTGAAGAAGTCCAGTTTGAAACCCTCGGTCGCGGATTGCGAGACAAAAGCGGTTTCGGACAGGCCAACCTGTGACGCGATCTTCAGCATCTGCGCCTCGGTTAACCCGTCGGCATCCAGAACAACCCCAGCAGGGTTGCCCCCTAGCCCGTTGTCCACAAAACCGTGCACGATCTGGACAGTCACGTTTTGGCCGATGGCTTGGCTTACATTCACGGCATTTCTCCCATTTCCTGCGGGCGCTTTTGCCTTAGCGGAGTGATTGTGTCTTCGCCTGAGACATAGTGTGTTTCAATTGTTGGCAGAATAATATTAAACTTGAATTTATTATTCACTATTTTGGAATAATTACATGGACAAGTTTCGCGCGCTTCTGGTCTTTTCGAAGGTGGCCGACCTGGGTGGCTTTGCTGCTGCTGCGCGCAACCTGAACATGTCGCCACCGGCTGTGACGCGCACCATTTCGGTACTGGAGGGCGAGTTGGGCGCCCGTTTATTCGTAAGAACGACACGATCTGTCATGTTGACCGAGAGCGGGCGCAGATTTCTGGAAGATGCCAAGCGCATTCTCGTTGATCTGGAACTGGCAGAAAACGCTGCGGTCGGGACCTATGCGGAACCCAAAGGATTGCTCAACCTCACTTCGTCTGTGTTGTTTGGCAGATTGTTCATCACACCAATTCTTGCTGATTTTCTGGGGCACTATCCCAAAATCGAGGCGCGAACGCTGTACGTGGACCGGATCGTGAATTTAATAGACGAAGGTGTGGATGTTGGCGTCAGGATAGGTCCGCTTGCGGATTCCAGTCTTATGGCCGTGCGTTGCGGTTCTGTCAGACAGGTTGTTTTTGCAGCACCCGAATACCTTGAACAAGCAGGCGAACCCGAAAGCCCGGATGACCTGAACAGACATGTCCTGATCAATTCCCTAGCCCTGTCGCCGTCAGGCCAGTGGCAGTTTGACCACCTGGGCAACCCGAAACTTGTGCGTGTTCATCCACGGATCAGCATGAATACCAACGATGCTGTAATCGAAATGGCACTTCGCGGTCAGGGTCTGGCCCGGCTTTTATCCTATCAAGTCGCACCATATCTGGCGGACGGACGGCTAAAGGCTGTGTTATCTGATTATGAACCGGCTCGTGCACCGGTTCACATCGTGCACCACGAAGGGCGGATGGTGTCCGCAAAGATTCGCGCATTTGTCGATTTTGCCGCAAGCCGCCTGAAACGTGAGGCAGCACTGGAATACTGAAGCGTCGAACTTCGACCTGCCACTTTTACTGCAGCTTGGGGAGGTTTCTGTGTCGGCAGGCGGCCGAGTGCGTCGCACTTTTCCTAAGACGTATATGCAATCGTAGGAACGACTTAGGAATAAAAGCGAGAGGAACTGAGGAGTTGGTGTCTGACGCCTAAAAACTCGAACTACTCAAATACAAGCCGGTGAGTGTCGATTGAAAGCTGGAATGGCGAAATCATTCCGGCCGGTGAACGCTATCCCAACAACACAATGCAAACGAAACGAACCAAAGGCACGTATGTCCTTGCTCTGGTGGTTTGAGCTTCATTTGCCCACGCAGGATCACGTCAAATCACCCAGTGGGGCCAAAACTTTCGGTGTGAATATGTTCCGGAGAGATGCCGCGGCGTTCCAGATCGGCCTTGATCTCGGCCATGAAACTGACAGGGCCGCACAGAAAGTAATGCGCGCTGGCATCGTTGATCAGTTGCGCCAGAAGCGCCCCATCGACACGGCCATGCGAGTCATAGTCCATTCCGAACTCATCCTCTGACGTTGGTTGGCTATAGGCCACATGCGTCGTGATCCCCGGCCGTCTGGCGGCCAGATCGTGAACTTCACCGGCCATTGGATGGTGCTGACCGTCCCGAGCGCCGTGGATGAACCAGACAGGGCGGTTGCCGCGCTCGCCTGCGACCTTATTCAGAATGCTCAACATCGGTGTGATACCAACACCTGCGCTGACCAGAACCAATGGGCACCGGTCGCAAGTCATTGTGAAATCACCCGCAGGTCGACGGCTGTTGATGATTGCGCCTGGCTCCAAATGATCGTGCAGAAACTGCGATGCGATCCCTTTTGGCTCACGCTTGACCGTAATCCGATAGCGATGCTTGGTCGGTCCGTTGCTGAGCGAGTAGGTCCGGCGCACCGGTTCGGCGATCCCCGGAATTTCAAGCTCGATTGGCAGGTATTGCCCGGGCTCGAACCCAGCCAAGTGGCCACCGTCGCGGGCTTCGAATACAAACGAGGTGACATCGACGCTTTCACGGATCTTTTCGATCAGGCGGAGCGACCGGACAGAATCTGCATCCGAAGTCCATCTGAGGCTGACTGCCGCGCGGATTTCCACGACCTCGTCAATCTCCAGTGCCACCAGCCGCCGCGCCCCGGGGAAATTTGTGATCTCATCGCTGGCCCAGTCGATCGAGGCGACGCCGGTCAGTTGCAGCACGCTGCCGCTTTCGAAATCGACGAACAGAAATCCCGCCCTTGGGTCGAGCAACAGGTTGCCGATAGTGTTGAAGTGGTTATTGCCGGCATAGTCGGGAAACCGCAGCCGCCGGTTGTCCAGAACCTGCACGAAACCACGGTCGCCACCGCGATGGGACGCATCCATCCCGTAAGTCGGGCTTTCGCCCTCTTCGCGATAGCCGCTGGCGATAAAGAAAGTATCGGCTGTTTCGATCCACCGGACCTGATCCGGCGTCAAGTATTGGCCGAGTGTCATTGGTCCGGGCCTCGAGTCATCAACCCGGTGCCACGCGCGTTCACGGATATACTGCGGGCAGTTGCCAAAGGTCTGGTCAACATGAAAATCAAAACCGGTCGGAGTGACGCGTCCGGCGCGGCCATTGATACGGTTGCGCCGACGCGTGGCCAGTTCAATACCAAGGATGCCAACATCGCTTTTGGGGTGAAGGGCACCGTGCAATGCATCGCCTTGGGCTGGCAAGGCAGTAATGGAAAGCGTTTTGTTATCTGGTGCAGAGACGAACCCGTCTGGCCCTTCCAATAACGTAACCCAGGGCCGACCTTGCGCATCGCGCGCGGCCATCACAAAAAACGGCAGGGCGGTATGAAAATCCCGATGCTGTTCGGGCATGTGGTCGCGGACAACTTTCCGTGCCCAGTGTTCAATGTCGCGGACACCCAGCCGCGCCTGCGCCATGTGTTCACCCCGATGAAAAGGGGAAGTGCTGCTGTCGCTGGGTTCGATGGAAATCATGGGGTCTCTCCTGGGGCGGCACGGTTTGGACGCATGCGCCCGGTCCTGACGGCCGGGCGCGCTCTGGTGTCAGGCGGCGAGGCCGACCTTGGTGCTTTGCATGGCCACAAAGCCGGGCAACGCCTCAATCCGGGCCAGCAGGGCGCGGATGTTGGGATAATCATCCAATGAAACGTTTCCCTCAGGCGCATGGGCCGTATAGCTGTAGATCGCGACATCAGCGATGGATGGGCTGGTTCCGACCAGCCAGTCGCGTCCGTTCAAATGCGCCTCAAGCCGGTCAAAGGCGGATTTGGCGATGGCCTTGGTACGTTCTGCATCCAGTTGAGCGCCAAAAACGGTGATCAATCGCGCTGCCGCAGGGCCGTGGGCGATGTCGCCGGCGGCCAGCGACAAGAACTTCTGAACTTCCGCCTCGCGCACCGGATCAGTCGGCAGCCAATCAGGCGCGTATTTCCGCGCAAGGTACACGAGGATAGAGTTGGAGTCGGCGATCGCGATTTCACCGTCCTCAATCACCGGCACCTGCCCGGCAGGGTTCAGGGAAAGAAACGGCTCTTTCTTGTGTTCGCCAGACAGCAGGTCGACATCGATCAGCTCGTGATTGATGCCGCCAAGCTTGGCGAATAGTTCCACCCGGTGTGAATGCCCGGACAAGGGATGACGGTGGATACGGATGGCGTTTGGCATGTCAGTTTCCTTTCGGAGGAGTTTCTTGGGAGCGAGCTGGCGATGTTCGTCAGCGGTCACTGGCTAGAACATGGCAAAACCTTTTTTAGTTATAATCCTGCGTTTTATTCAGTAACTATGAACAAATTGGGTATAATTGACCAAACACCAACCTGACGAAGGAGCGCTGCGTTGGATACAATTGACACGATGCGGGCATTTATGGCGGTTGCCCATGAGGGCTCGTTCACTGCCGCGGGGCGGCGGCTGGGCCTGTCTACCAAACTGGTCAGCAAGTATGTTGCCCAGTTGGAGGCCAAGCTATCGACGCAACTGTTCAACCGGACAACCAGAAGCGTTTCACTGACGGACGTCGGCATCGCGTACCTTGAACGCTGCCGCCCGATCGTGGAACAAATCGACGAGCTGGAAGACCTTGTTCAGGAGCGGCAATCGGCACTGGCCGGGCCGATCCGAGTAACCGCACCAACCGGGTTCGGCAGCATCAACCTGACTCAGGCTTTGGCTTCGTTTCTGCGGGCGCATCCGAAGGTCGATATCGACCTTAAACTGTCGGACTCGCGCGTGGCGCTTGTTGAAGAGGGGTTCGATCTTGCCATACGGATCGGGGTGTTGCGGGATTCGACCCTGATTGCGCGGAAGCTGTCCGATATGCCGCTGATCGTCTGCGCGTCGCCTGATTATCTAGCGGAAAGGGGGCGTCCGGGTGATCCGATGGCACTGGCCACACATAACTGCCTGATTGACGAAAATCCGGCCGACGCAACAGCATGGAGGTTTCGAACCGGGACAAGGGATATTGTGGTCAAGGTGGCGGGAATGTTTCATGCCAATGCCCCGGCGGCGATTGCCAACATGGCGATTGCCGGGCTGGGTATTGCGCGTTGCCCGCACTATGTGATTGCCCGCAGTCTGGAAGAGGGTACCCTGGAGCACCTGTTTCAGGACTATGAAACGGAAAACTTCGGCCTTTATGCGCTCTATCCACCCAATCGTCACCTGACGGCCCGGGTGCGCGCGTTGATTGATTTTCTGGCGCAGCATTTTCGATCAGGCTGACATCCAGCAGCTGAAACGGATCCACAGTCCAGCCACAACCGCGGTGGTTGTTCCGCAAAGTCTTGAGAAAGTTAGGCAGAGCTTTCGTTTTGGTGCATGAGATGAAGAGTATTTCCGGCTTTGTCTAAAGCGCGGTAGAGATCCTTCCATTCTCCATGCACACGGACCTATGTGGCGTCCATGCGCCAAGAATTCAGTGTAGGACGCTTCATCGATTGCGCGCGCTGCGATCACCGGCGAAAACCGCGTGACCCACATGTTCTATGTAGCATGATCTACGCGCAATCCCCGTTCAGCCATGACTTCCTCAAGGCCGCGACAGAAAACAGTCTACCTCAGTAGAAATACACCGCGTACAAAGCCACACCTTTGGGAAAATGGTGGCTTTTCAAGAAGATCACATAGAAACCCATTCGCGGCGGCTTCGAAGGCAAAGAGAAACCGAATACAGACTTTCACCAACTTCGATCGAAAGCTTGACACCCCCGTCGCTGTTAGTCTGCCTTGGCGGGCAATATCCGGCGCCGCCAGACGCAGGCACCGGGCAGCGATGATGTCGCGCGGTCTACATCAGATCGTTTTCCACGTCTTCCGCAGATATTCCCAATGCATCCAGACCATTCTCAAGGTGGTCAGACATATGCGGTGTTCCGATCAGGTAGTCTGCACAAGGGGTCGATGCCTCGGACTTGGCGGTGGCGATGGCCTCGGCCAGATCTTCCGCAAAAAAGCTCTCGCGCCCGATCCACATGATGGCGACCAGTTCGGCCTGCTCGTCTTCGCTCATGCGGTCGATGAACGCCCGCAATTCGCCCTCGGCCCGGTTCAGTTCGCGGCCCATCATGGCGACCTGGGCAACTTTTCTTGCCGAGATTTCCAACATTTCTTCGACTCCTCGTGTTCGCGGTTGTTACGCCATCACAACCACCGACGGGGGCCCGCGTCTTTGATCTTGAACAAACAGGCTGGTCACTGCCCCACACGCGTTACTGAGTGATCAGGCACCGGTTCCCTGCGAAACGGACGGAAGGTGGCTTTTTTCAGCCACAACCTGAAGGCCTGCCAGAGGATCAGCGCAAAAATGCGACGCGAACCGAAAGGGCGACGCAGAAAAGACCAAAGGATCACCCTGCTGGTCAATGGCTGGCGCGGTCCGGTCAGTGTCGCGATCAACCCGCCATCCGCGCGCGTGTAATCGATCCACACACCGACCCGATCCGGGCTGTAGTCGAAGCGGAACGTATAACTGCCTTCAATCTTCTGGAAGGGCGAGACATGCATCACCTTTTCGGCCGCCAATCGGTCGGTTGGTCTGATGGTCGAAAAATCCGGCTTATGGCACAGATAACTGTGGCGCGTTCCAAAGGTGTTCGTCACCTCGGCCACCACGGCGTAAAGCTGATCATCGCGGTCAAAGCAGAACCAGAAACTGACGGGATTAAATACGTGGCCCAGCACCCTAGGCTGGGTCAGCAGCATGACCTGCGCGGGTTGCGGAATGTCCATCTCGGCAAATCGCGCACGCAACCAAGCGGCGCCATAGCCTTGACCCGGCTTTCCGCCGTGATCGCGGATGCGCCAGTTGGTAACATTCGTCCGGTTCATGGAAAACAGAAAAGGCGTGGCCAACCGGGCTTCGGGATCAAACAGGATGTAATCGACAGAATACCGGAAGGCGTTGTCGATTGCCCCCTTGCGCCCGTGATAAGTGTGGCCTGCAACATGATCTATCGTTTTTGCCATCCGGTGTCTTCTGGTCCTTGCACAACCGCCAGAGCAGTCGCGATTTCATTTTTGCCGCTGGAGTTCATATTACGAGACTTGGCCGGGAGCGGATCAAAATGTTCCGATAAAGTGATCCGGCTTGGGACATGCGCCGTAATGTGGTTATGTTTACCGAGACCAATACAGCGACCTTGGACGGACCAGCGGTTGAAACAGCCGCCCCTCAACCTTGGCGCGTCCACAAACGCATCAAGGGTAGGCGGGTGAACGAAATCAACAGCAAGCGCGAGACCAGGGCCGAATGGGTGAACCACGTCAGACGCATCCGGGATGCGCAGGATCAAGCGGCATTTGCCGAGCTGTTCCAGCACTTCGCGCCGCGTATCAAGGCGTTCCTGATGAAGTCAGGGGCTGATGCCGCCATGGCAGAAGAATGCGCGCAAGAGGTGATGGCGACCTTGTGGCACAAGGCGCACCTTTTCGACCCGACGCGTGCCACCGTGGCCACATGGGTGTTCACCATCGCTCGGAACAAGCGCATTGACGTGCTGCGCAAGCAACGCCGCCCTGAACCCGAAGATCTTGGTTGGGGGCCCGAGGCTGAGCCCGATCAGGATGACGTCATCGCGCTGCAACAGGAAACCGCGCAACTGCGCTCCGCCTTGAAAGCGTTGCCGGATGCACAGCGGGACCTGATTGAGAAGGCATATTTCGGCGACCTGAGTCACCGGGAAATTGCGTCACAAACCGGGTTACCGCTGGGAACGATCAAATCACGGATACGGCTGGCGCTGGACCGCTTGCGCCACGCGATGAACTGAGATGAGTAAAATGAGCAAGTTGATCAAACATCACCTGACAGATGACCTGCTGATGGCTTATGCCGCAGGCAGCCTGCCCGAAGCCTTCAACCTGATGGTCGCCACGCATTTGTCCCTGTGTGACCACTGCCGCGCGCGCGCAGAAAGCTATGACGCCGTTGGCGGGCAAGTTCTGGACGAGCAGAGTGAGGGTGTCAGCATGAGTGAGACTTCACTGGCGGCCACGATGGCTTTGATCGCCCAGGGCGCACCAGCGCCCAAGCCCGTTCGCCCGAGATGTGCAGTTCTGCCAACCCCGTTGCAGGATTACGTGGGCGGAACAGTCAAGGACATCCGCTGGAGGTCGATAGGTATGGGTGTCAAACAGGTGATCCTGCCGACCACCAAAGACGCCACCGCCCGCTTGCTGTTCATTCCGGCCGGTGCTGCCGTGCCGGATCATGGCCACAACGGCATGGAGCTGACAATGGTTCTTCAAGGGGCTTTCTCGGACGAGGTTGACCGTTTTGCCCGTGGCGATGTTGAAATCGCTGACGAGGATCTGGAACACACACCCGTCGCGGATATCTCGGAAGACTGCATATGCCTGGCGGTTACGGATGCGCCGCTGAAATTCAACAAGCTGATGCCGCGCCTTTTCCAGCCCTTTCTGCGTATCTGAACGTTTGGCGACTGCAGCGTTACACTTGTTTTGAAAGGAAAGATCATGCTGGGAAGATTGCTTTTGACTACCCTTCTGCTTTCAGTTCCACCCGTCGCATCTGCCCAGAAGACTGCCGAGGTTCAGTTTCAGGCCGGCAATTATGGCACCATGGTCAGCGGGAACGTCTCAGGAGATGAATATTTCGACTATAGGCTGGGTGCAAAAGCCGGGCAGGAGATGTTCGCCGACCTTCAGGTCAGCGATACCAATGGAAACGGCGTGATCTACTTCAACATCCTGCCGCCGGGCAGCACCGGGGTCGCAATTTATAACGGGTCGATCGACGGTAACACGGCCCGGATCAAACTTCTGGAAGACGGAGAGTACACGATTCGCGTCTATCTGATGGGAAATGACAGAGATACCGGTAAAACCGTGGGGTACAATCTTGATTTGTCGATTCAGTAGATCTCAGCCTTCGTGACGTGCCAGCGGCACAACCTCTGTTTCAGTATCGGGCGCGATTTCTTCGAAGTCGAAATTATCCAGCCGCTGCGCCCGGCGGCCGGCCTTTTCGGCACTGATCTTGATTTCCGAGATATCCTTGGCCGCCTGACCGAAGTGACGATCGAGGTTTGATACGCGGTCGCCCAGACGGTCCACGTCCTTGTGCAGCAATCCCAGTTCTTTTCGGATCGCACCGGCCTGTTCACGCATGCGCGCATCTTTCAGGATCGCCCGCATCGTGTTCAGCGTGGCCATACAGGTGGTGGGCGAGACGATCCAGACCCGGGCAGCGAACCCTTCGCGCACCACATCGGGCAGGCGGGCGTGCAGCTCGGCATAGATCGCTTCGGACGGGACGAACATCAGGGCACCGTCAGCGGTTTCCCCGTCGAGGATGTATTTCTCGGAAATCGCCTTGATATGCACTTTCACGGCGGCGCCAAAAGCCCGCAGGCATCTTTCAACATCTGCCTTGCTCTGCGCGGCGGCAAGTGCTTCGAAATCCTCAAGCGGGAATTTCGCGTCAATTACGATCGGGCCGGGCGGGTTCGGCAGATGCACGAGGCAATCTGCACGCCTGCCGTTCGACAAGGTGGCTTGCAGCGAATAGCTGTCTGCGGGCAGTGCCTTGGACACGATATCGTTCAGCTGAATCTCACCAAACATCCCGCGCCGCTGCTTGTTTGACAGGATATCCTGAAGGCTGAGAACATCGCCCGAAAGTTTTGTGATGTTGTCCTGCGCCTTGTCGATGGCGGCCAGACGCTCCTGCAACTGCGTCAGTGATGTCGCCGTCTGCTTTGACGAACCGTGCAGGGTTTCCTTCATCCTCTCCTGCATTTCGGCCAGCGCGCGCGCCGATTTCATCGCGTTGTCCGCCAGCCGGTCATTCATCTGCTGCTGGACCGAGGACAAGCGCGCCTCGACCGTCTGGATCACCTGTACCTGCGTGTTGGCCTGCGTGTCCGAGACATGCTGCAAGCCGCCGCGCAGCTGTTCCTGCCCCTGCCCCAGCTGCTGCACATGCTGACCCAGAAGCGCCATCTGCCGCGCCAGCGGTTCCGCCATCCGGGCCGAGCGATTGGCAGCGCGCAACGACAGGAACAGCAGCAGCAGGATCAGCGCGACTGTTCCGCCCACGATAAGAACAACCGGGTCATCCAGTGCATATTCTGTTCCTGCAATCTTGATCATGTCGCCTCGGATGTTCTTGTTTTATTCTTACTAACCTGCAGTGGCCAATGGATCAACTGCGCCCGAACAGGCGTTTGATATCGCTTAGCTTCAGTTCCACATATGTTGGTCGCCCGTGATTGCACTGCCCGGAATGCGGCGTCGCCTCCATCTCGCGCAGCAGGGCGTTCATTTCCTCGGCCCGCATCCGGCGGCCGGACCGGACCGAGCCGTGGCAGGCAACCAGGCTGAGGATCGCCTCGATCCTTGCCTGCACCATCTGGGTTTCGCCCTGATCGGCCAGTTCGTCGAGGATATCCAGGATCATCGCGCGCGCATCGACCTCGCCCAGAACGGCCGGGGTTTCGCGCACGGCAATGGCGCCTCCGCCAAAGGGTTCGATGGTCAGTCCCAAACGGGACAGATCATCACAGACCGCCATCAGACGGGCGCAGTCGCCTTCGGACAACTCAACAATCTCGGGAATCAAAAGCGCCTGCGCCGCGACGCCCGTCTCGGCCATCTGCGTTTTCAGCTTTTCATAGACTAGCCGTTCATGCGCGGCGTGCTGATCAACGATCACCATTCCATCGGCAGTCTGGGCGATGATGTAGTTTTCATGCACCTGCCCGCGCGCAGCGCCCAGCGGAAGGTTTTGCGCATCAGGCTCTTGACCCTGTGATACGGGTGCAACCGGGATCGGATCGACAATGCTGCCGCTGTAATCATGCGCCAGTTCCGCAAAACCCGGAGCCTGCGCCCGGTACGCGGCCTGGCGCGCTGCGGGCGACGGGCGATCCATCTGATAGACCCGCGCTGGTGCAGACTGCGCGGGCTCCGGTCTCATTGCACCCAGGGTCGCATTGGCCACGGTCGATGACGCGCGATGCCCTGCCTCGGCCAAAGCGTGGCGCAGGCTGGACACGATAAGCCCGCGCGCAACGCCGGGATCGCGGAACCGGACCTCGGACTTGGCAGGGTGAACGTTCACGTCAACCAATGTCGGGTCGCAGTCGATGAACAATGCCGCCGCCGGGTGACGGTCCCGGCTGAGGAAATCGAAATAAGCCGCCCGCAAAGCACCGGTCAGCATCTTGTCCCGCACGGGACGCCCGTTGACAAAAAGGTACTGCGCCACCGCAGCGCCACGGGAATAGGTCGGCAGGGCCGCATAGCCAAAAAGCCTGAGACCTTCGCGCGTGGCATCGATCCGCAGCGCATTCTCGGCGAATTCGCGCCCGATCACACGGGCAAGACGGGCGTGCAGGGCGTCAAACAGGTCGCCATTCTCGCGATCCGCGCGGAAGATCACGCGGCCTTCGCCACCGCCCGAGACATCGCGCAGGGTAAATGTGACGGATGGTTCGGCCATCGCCAGCCGTTTCACCATGTCCGTGATCGCCTGTGCCTCGGCCCGGTCGGTGCGCATGAATTTCAGTCGGGCGGGGGTGGCGAAGAACAGATCGCGCAGCTCGACCACCGTGCCCGCGCGCAGGGCGGCAGGCTTGACCGACCCCAACTTGCCACCTGCAACATGGATCTGCGCCGCATCCAGACCCGGCGCTCGGCTGGTTATGGTCAGGCGACCGACAGCGCCCAACGAGGGCAGGGCTTCGCCTCGAAATCCGAAGGTGTGGATATTCAGCAGATCCGATCCATCAATCTTTGACGTGGCGTGGCGCGACAGGGCAAGCGGCAAATCTTCGGCCGGAATGCCGCAGCCATCGTCGGTCACGCGGATCAGTGTCTTTCCCCCGTCGGCGATTTCGACGGCTATACGCGTAGCCCCGGCATCCAGTGCATTCTCGACCAGTTCCTTGACCGCCGAGGCCGGGCGTTCCACAACTTCACCCGCCGCAATACGGTTGATCGCAGCATCGTCAAGCTGTCTGATCACGGGGCGATTTTCGCTGATATTGGGGTTTGTCTGCGCCATACCCCTAGACCTAGCACAACCGCGCACGATTCTGCCACCGGTTTGAGCATGTCTTCTGATCGGAAAGGGGCGCCCGGATGGCCGTGAATGAATCCCCATTCCGTACTATCCGGGCGTACCAAAGTGAGTGGTGTGTTCAGCTAATCAATGGGCAGCCGTCTAGCACGAGACTTCCCAAAAATCTGCTTAAGATTAACCTTAACGGCATCTGGGCAGAGTTTGGCCGATGACGCATAGGCATCTGCGGCAGGAAAATGCCGTCTCAGGCTGACGTCTGAACACCAATGCGTGTGCGGCATGGGCCAAACATGGCTGCCAGCGCCAGGATCAGCCCGGACATCGTTGCGATCATCCCTGCCGCACTGACCGCATCCGCCGCGCCCAGCCACAGGGGCCCGTAGCCTGCCAGCACATACCCCGTTACGGCAGAGGTTACGGCGATCACGACACTCCAGCCGATCTGTGCCTCAAGCCGGTTGGTCAACATCCGCGCAGCTGCCGGAGGGCAGATAAACATCGCGATCACGATGATCGAGCCCACAGCGTCAAAAGCGGCAACCGCCGCGATGGCCGCAGTGATGACGAGCGCCATGCCCAGAAGCCCCGTGCGAATACCAATCGTGCGGGCGAAACCTTCGTCAAAGGTGGATATTTTCAGCGGCCGCCAGAACAGCCATGTAAACAGCATCACTCCCACCAGTGTCAGTGCAATACGGGGCAGTTCCGGGGGCAATCCGGCAAGGGCCTGAGCGTCCAGCAACGAGGACCACCCGGTCGCGTCCAGCCAGATCAGGCTTTCGAGATTGCCGTAAAGCGCATGTTCCACATCCAGATGCACGGTTGACGTATCCGTCTGCTCAAGCAGCAGGACGCCTGCTGCGAACATGGTGGTAAAGACCACGCCCATGGCGGCCCCGGGTTCGATCTGCCCCAGTCGGCGAATGGCCTCGATCAGGACAACAGCCAGAACCGCGGCCCCTGCCGCACCCAACATCATCGGCCAGGTGGATATGGCCCCTGTCAACAGAAACGCAACAACGATACCCGGCAGCACTACATGGCTGATCGCATCGCCGATCAGCGCCTGTTTTCGCAACACAAGAAAGTTGCCGGGCAAGGCACAAGCGATGGCCGCAAATGTTCCGATCAGCAGCGGCGTCAGAGAAAGCGGAACGAATTCTTCACCACTCATGCCGGTATCCCCTGCGGTCCGCCAATCTGGCGGTCGATCTCATCAATCTGGTCGCGTGTCAGAACGGTTTCGATATCGCGCAATCCGTCGTAGAGCGCAGCTGTCGCCTCGTGCGCCTGATCGGCGCGCACGATTTCCCATCGCTTTTCATCCCGCAGGGCCTTGGCCGCGCGGGCCTTGCCGGTGTCCGTCGCCACGCCATCCGCCCGGACCAGCCCGGCACGCCGCAGCAAACGCAGAGTCAGGGGTTCATAGATCTTCTGCCCTTGTGCCAGCGCCAGAAGTCCCTGACGAATATGCACCCGGCGCTGAAACCGCAGATGCCGCAGCACCGCCGCCAGAACGCCACGCATCGGGGCGAAGAAGAGGGATGCAAGGAAAAAGGCAAAGCTGACCAGTACGATGATCGGGCCGGTTGGAAGATTGGGCGCAGATGCGGATATGGCAGCGCCGATATATCCGGCGAGTCCACCTGCCAACCCGGCCAGCAGAACAACGCGTTCCGAGCGGTCAGACCAGAACCGGGCGGTCACCGCCGGAATGATCAGCAACGCCACGATCAGGATCAGGCCGACGATTTTCAGACCGACCACGGTCACGGCCATGACCAGCCCCATCATGGCCAGGTCGATACGATGCACTGGCAACCCGCGCGCCGCTGCGTATTCGGGATCGAATGCGACAAGGGTCATCGGACGGCGGATGATCAGCACCAGAGCCAAGGTCAAAGCGCCACCAAGTGCGATGATCACCGCATCGGCCCACAGCATTCCGGCGGTCGAACCCAACAGGAAACCTTCCAGCCCGGCCTGGCGGCCAACCCCCATGGTTTGGATGACCGTCAGCAGCACGATCCCAAAGCCGAAGAACACGGACAGAACCGCACCGATCGCGGCGTCCTCGGCCAAGCGGGTGCGCCGTGTCAGCCAATTCATGCACAACAGACCAACCCAGGCGGAAATAGCGGACCCTACCAAAAGGCCCGGCAGGTTGCGCCCGTCCCCACCCAGCGCGACCAGCACCATGAAAGCGATACAGACGCCCGGCAAGGTTGCATGGCTGATTGCGTCGCTGACCAGAGCACGCTTGCGCAGAAACAGGAATGTCCCCGTCACGCCCGCCGACACGCCCAGCAATGTCGCACCGATGGCAACCAGCGTGGCGTTATAGCCAAGCTGAAGGATCAGAGCATCCCAAAGCATGAACTATCCCAGCGCGCGTGAAATCTGATCGATCTGTGCCGTCGCCAACCTGCCACCATAGGCCGATTGCAGCGAATCCGCCGTGAACGCCTCGGCCACCGGCCCCTCGGCCACCTTGCGGGTATTGATCAAGAAAACGTGGTCGAAATAGTCGGTCACGGTGGCCAGATCGTGATGCACGACAACAACTGTCTTACCGGCCTCTTTCAGGGATTTCAGCACCGCGATGATGGCTTTTTCGGTGGCGGCGTCGACACCGGCAAACGGCTCGTCCAGCAGGTACAGATCAGCATCCTGAGCCAGAGCACGCGCCAGAAACACACGCTGTTGCTGGCCACCGGACAGCTGGCCAATCTGGCGATCCGCGAAATCGCGCATTCCGACACGGTTCAGGCAATCCATCGCACGGGCCTTGTGGCGCGCGTGCAAGCGGCCCAACAGGCCCAGTTCACGCGACAGACCCATCAGAACCACGTCGATCACCCGTGTCGGGAAATCCCAGTCCACACTGGCACGCTGGGGAACATAGGCAACACGCGCGCGCTGCGAATTCAGCGGCTGACCAAACACGGTCACCTGCCCCGACAAAGGCGTAACGATGCCAAGCGCCGCCTTGAGCAGCGTTGACTTTCCAGCGCCGTTTGGCCCGATAATGGCGGTCATCGCGCCGGGCTCAACCGTCATATCAACCGAAAAGACCGCTGGCTTCTGCCCGTAGGAAACCGTCAGGCCCCGCACAGCCAGAGGGCTGTCATCCAGATTTTGTTCCTGGATCGTCACACCTTCGTTGCTGATCAGCCCCAGCATCTTTCAGAACCCCGCTGACAGTTTGCCGTCCATGCCGCGATCGGGAACATCCCCGCCCAATGCGCCTGCGATGACGGTGATATTGTGATCCAGCATCCCGATATAAGTGCCTTCATAGGTGCCATCCTCGCCCATGGCGTCCGAGAACAACTCGCCCCCGACCTTCACCTCGTGCCCTTTGGCTGCGGCCCCTTCGATCAGCGCGCGGATCGACCGGTCAGAAACCGAGCTTTCGACGAAGACCGCCGTGATCCGGCTATCAACCAACAGGTCAACCAGCTCTCCGATCCGGTTCAGGCCCGCCTCGGATTGGGTCGAGATGCCCTGAATGCCCAGAACCTCGAACCCGAAACTTTCACCGAAATAGCCGAAGGCGTCGTGGGCTGTGACCAGAACCTTGTTGTGGTCCGGTACCGAAGACAGGGTTTTCTCGGCATAGGCCGTCAGACGGTCTATGTCGGCCAGATGGGCTTGTGCATTCGCGGCAAAAACCTCGGCTGCTTCGGGGCGCACCTCGATCAAAGCGCGCTGCACTTCCAGAACAACCTCGCGCCACAACGCGGGTGTCATCCAGACATGCGGATCATACTTGTCGGCATAATCATCATGCGCACGCAGCATGGACTGATCTACGCCTTCTGCAACCGCAATGACGGTCCGTTTCCGCAAGAGGTCATGAAAAAAGTCTTCCATTTGCGCTTCGAGATACAGGCCGTGCCACAGAACCAGGTCTGCCCGTGTCATCGCAACAATATCGCTGCGCGTCTGGCGATAGGCGTGGGGATCAACGCCGGGGCCCATAAGCCCTCTGACCTCAACCAGATCACCACCGACCTGACGGGCCGCATCTGCAATCATGCCCGTCGTGGCCACCACTTTCAGCGGTGCCCCGGCAAAAGCCATGGCTGGCACCGAAAGGGCCAGAGCCAAAAATGCAAGGCAATGCCGACGAATCATTTCCAACCTCGATTTGGATACGTGTTGGATCAAATATGAGAACCATTCGCAACTAAGTCAACGCTAATGAGAATTATTCGCAAGAAAACCTCCATAATTTGTCCAAATGGTCAAAAATATTCAATCATTGCGCCGGAACACCTTCCATTCCCGGGCCACCCGTGCGATTTTGTCGCAAACCTCCCAAAGGACGTAACCATGGATACGCAGAGCTCAGAAAGCCCCGTGCGCACCGCGCATCTGCCGCAAGTGACCGAACCCCGGAACCCAGGAATGGAACTGTATCTGGACTGGGTGCGCGCCGTTCAGGCCAATACTTCCGCGATTGAACGCCGTGCGGCCACATTGCCGGGCCGCCGTTCGGTCAAGAAGGAATATCAGGCTGCGTGGCTGCTGAAAGCCATCACGATGATCGACCTGACCACGCTGTCGGGCGATGATACGGTGGGCCGTGTGCGCCGCCTGTGTGCAAAGGCCCGTCAGCCGGTTGCGCCTTCGGTCCTTCAGGCGCTGGACATGCCGCCGATCACGACCGGGGCGGTTTGTGTCTATCACGACATGATCGAAACCGCCGTGGACGCCCTGAAAGGCACTGGCATTCCGGTCGCTGCCGTGTCCACCGGCTTTCCCGCAGGCCTGTCCCCGTTCCATCTGCGCGTGGCCGAGATCGAGGAAAGCGTGAAGGCCGGGGCCGAGGAAATCGACATCGTAATCTCGCGCCGTCACGTGCTGTCGGGGGACTGGCAGGCCCTGTATGATGAGATGAAGGCGTTCCGCGTGGCTTGTGGCGATGCCCATGTCAAAGCCATTCTTGCGACCGGAGAATTGGGTAGCCTGCGCAATGTCGCGCGCGCCTCGCTGGTGTGCATGATGGCCGGGGCGGATTTCATCAAGACCTCGACCGGCAAGGAAAGCGTCAACGCCACCCTGCCCGTGTCGCTGGTGATGATCCGCGCAATCCGCGATTACTATGACCGCACCGGATATCGGGTCGGCTACAAGCCTGCAGGTGGTATTTCGAAAGCCAAGGACGCGCTGGTTTATCTGTCGCTGATCAAGGACGAGCTGGGCGACCGCTGGCTGGAACCGGATCTGTTCCGCTTTGGCGCCTCATCGTTGCTGGGCGATATCGAGCGGCAGTTGGAACACTATGTCACCGGGGCTTACTCGGCTGGTTATAGACACTCGATGGGCTGAGCCCGCGGATATGTCTGGACAGTGAGTATTTGGGAAAAGATGAAGTCATGACAGTCAAAGAGATTTTTGAGACCATGGAATACGGCCCCGCCCCCGAAAGCGCCGCCGAGGCACTGGCCTGGCTGGTCGATCAGGGCGACAAGTTCGGACACTATATCGACGGTGCTTTCACCAAGCCGGGCAAAGGGTTTGACAGCCGCAACCCGGCGACCGGGGAGGTTCTGGCCAAGCTGACGCAGGCCAAGCAGGCCGACGTGGACGCCGCTGTTGCCGCCGCGCGCAAGGCTCAGCCGAAATGGGAGAAACTGGGCGGCGCGGGCCGTGCGCGGTATCTCTATGCAATTGCGCGACTGCTGCAAAAGCACTCGCGTCTGTTTGCGGTGCTGGAAAGCCTCGACAACGGCAAACCGATCCGGGAATCGCGTGACATCGATATTCCGCTGGCGCAGCGGCATTTCTATTACCACGCCGGTATGGCGCAGCTGATGGAAAGCGAGCTGCCCGACGCTGAAGCGTTGGGTGTGTGCGGTCAGATCATTCCGTGGAACTTCCCCCTGCTGATGTTGGCGTGGAAGATCGCGCCTGCGCTGGCAATGGGAAATACGGTGGTTATGAAACCCGCTGAATATACCTCGCTGACGGCGCTGTTATTTGCCGATATCTGCACACAGGCCGGTCTGCCGAAAGGTGTCGTCAACATCGTCACCGGAGACGGTGCCGTGGGCGAGATGATCGTGGCCTCGGACGTGGACAAGATTGCCTTTACCGGCTCGACTGTTGTGGGCCGCCGCATCCGTGAGGCCACTGCCGGATCTGGCAAGGAACTGACATTGGAGTTGGGCGGCAAATCCGCGTACATCGTCTTTGATGACGCCGATATCGACTCGGCCATCGAAGGGCTGGTGGATGCGATCTGGTTCAATCAGGGTCAGGTCTGCTGTGCAGGTTCGCGCCTGCTGGTGCAGGAAGGCATCGCCGACCGTTTCCACGACAAGCTGCGCGCCCGGATGGACACGCTGCGTGTCGGCAATCCGCTGGACAAATGTATCGACGTGGGCGCGGTTGTGGACCCGGTTCAGTTGCAGACCATCAAAGGAATGGTCGAAAGCAACACAGCGGGCCATGTGCATCAAGCTGCCTGCGATCTTCCCGCAAACGGCTGCTACTACCCGCCGACACTGATCTCGGGGCTCGAGACCTCGGACCCGTTGATGCAGGAAGAGATCTTTGGTCCGGTGCTGGTGTCTTCGACTTTCCGCACACCGGAAGAGGCCGTCGAGTTGGCCAACAACACCCGGTATGGTCTGGCGGCGACCGTCTGGACCGAGAATGTGAACCTTGCGCTGGATATCGCGCCCAAGCTGGTTGCGGGCGTCGTCTGGGTGAATGCCACCAATCTGTTTGACGCTGCTGCCGGGTTCGGTGGGGTCCGCGAAAGCGGCTTTGGCCGCGAAGGTGGTTGGGAAGGGCTGACCGCCTATACCAGACCCAAGGGTAAGGCCAAGCCGCTGGCAAAGGTCGAGGCAGCCATGGGCGAAGGGGCACCGGTCGACCCGATCGACCGCACTGCCAAGTTGTATGTCGGCGGCAAGCAGGCGCGGCCCGATGGTGGATATTCGAAACCGGTTTGGGGCAAGTCCGGCCTGCTGGGCCATGTGGGTCTTGCCAACCGCAAGGACGTGCGCAACGCGGTCGAGGCTGCGGCAGGTGCCAAAAGCTGGTCCAGAACCACCGGCCATCTGCGGGCCCAGATCCTGTATTACATCGGCGAAAACCTATCGGCCCGCGCCGGTGAATTCGCAGCGCGGATCGACGCCATGACCGGTAGGAAAGACGGCGCGAAAGAAGTTGAGGCTTCGATCCAACGCCTGTTCACCGCCGCCGCCTGGGCCGACAAGTATGACGGCCAGGTCCATGGTGTTCCGATCCGGGGCGTGGCCATCGCCATGAAGGAACCCGTTGGCGTGATCGGTGCGCTTTGCGCGGATGAGGCACCGCTGCTGGGTCTGGTCTCGGCCATGGCGCCTGCGATTGCGATGGGTAACCGGACGGTTCTGGTGGCTTCTGAACCCTACCCGCTGGCGGCGACGGATTTCTACCAGATCCTTGAGACTTCGGACGTCCCTGCCGGTGTGGTCAACATCCTGACCGGCAGCCATGCTGAACTGGCGAAACCGCTGGCCTCGCATCTGAACGTCGACGCGGTCTGGTCGTTCTCGTCCACCGACCTGTCGAAAGAGATCGAGGTCGTTTCAGCCGGGAACCTGAAACGGACCTGGGTCAATAACGCGACGGCATTTGATTGGAGCATGGACCATTCCCGCCGCTTCCTTCAGGCTGCAACCGAAGTGAAAAACATCTGGGTGCCCTACGGCGAGTAGGGCTCCCTGCCAAGGGAGGCCTACATGGATTTAACCGGCGATTTTTCAGGAAAAACCGTCATCATCATTGGCGGAACCAGCGGTATCAATCGAGGCATTGCCGAGGCTTTTGCGGCCTCGGGTGCCAAACTGGCCGTGGCCAGCCGGTCGCAGGAAAAGGTCGATGACACCATCGCCGCGCTGAAAGCCGCAGGCGCACAGGATGCGATTGGGGCTGCGTTTGATGTGCGTGATGCCGACGCTGTGGCGGCGGGACTGAAGCATTTCCATGACGCCTTTGGGGATTTCGATGTGCTGATCTCGGGCGCGGCGGGCAACTTCCCGGCGCTGGCGTCCGAGATGTCGGTCAACGCGTTCAAGACCGTGATCGATATCGACCTGATGGGCACGATCCACGTGATGAAGGGGGCGTATCCGTTCCTCAAACGCCCCGGTGCCAGCATCATCAATATCTCGGCCCCGCAGTCCTACCTGCCGTACGAAGGCCAGTCGCATGTTTGCGCCGCCAAGGCGGGGGTGGATCAGATCACCCGCACGCTGTCGATGGAATGGGGTGTCGAAGGGATCAGGGTGAATTCGGTTGTGCCGGGGTTCATCGAAGGCACCGAGGGTGCGAAACGCCTTGCGCCCACCAAAAACGCCCACGAAGAACTGCGCCGCGACGTGCCGTTGGGCCGCTGGGGCCAGCCGCAGGACGTGGCCAATGCCTGCCTGTTCCTCAGCTCGGATCTGGCCAGCTATATCAGCGGCACGGTTCTGGCCGTGGATGGGGCACTTTATCAGCGCGGATCGGGCAAGTTCGGCCAGATGATGGGCGATATGCTGCGGAGTATGAAAAAGGGGTGAGCCGCAACTCACCCCTTGCAGTTCAGTTGGTAGTTTCCAGCCCAACCGGCTTTCCAACGACAGTGAAATGCAGGCCGTCCGGGTCCAACAGTTCGGATGCAACGCGGTTCACGTCTTCCAGTGTGACCGCGTTCACCTTGTCATTGCGGGTGGCGATATAATCGATGGGCAATCCTTCCATCTGCATCCCCACCATGATCCCTGCAATCTGCCCGTTGCCATCAAAGCGCAGCGGATAAGCGCCAGTCAGATAGGTCTTGGCATCGTCCAGTTCCTTCTGCGTCACCCCTTCGGTGGCAGCATGCGCCCATTCGTTGCGAATAACCTCTATCGCCTCGGCAATGCGGTCATTGGCCGATGACACCGACCCCAGGTAAACCGAGGCCAGATCCTTGGGCACAAGATAGGTTCCAACCCCATAGGTCAGGCCACGCTTTTCACGCACCTCCTGCATTAGACGGCTTTCGAACCCGCCACCGCCAAGGATGTGGTTCAGGATATAGGCGGCAAAGAAATCAGGATCGTCCCGATCTATTCCGGCATGGCCAAACAGCGCCACGGATTGCGGGGTGTCAAACTCGACAACACTGATCCCGCCGGGGATGGTCACGTTGGCCTTGCCCGGGATGGGCTTGCCCGTTTCCGGCAGGTCGGCGAGCAATGTGTCAAGCAATGCGCCCAGTTCTTCGGCCGTGATATCGCCGACGGCCCCCACATAAAGTCGATCCTTGGCAAAAACGCTTTCATACGCCGCTACCACATCATCCCGTGTCAGCGCCGAGACGCTTTCGATCGTGCCCTTGCCTTCGGAACCATAAGGGTGATCGCCATAGGCCATCTGGGCAAAGCTGCGGCCTGCAATCTCGTTCGGGTCGGATTGATCTGATCGCAGCCCGGACAGGATTTGCGCGCGCACACGGTCAACCGCGTCCTGATCAAAGCGCGGTTCGTGAATCGTCTCACGCAGCAGGTCGGCAACCTCATCCCGGTTTTCGGTCAGAAAACGTGCAGAAATCGAAACCGTGTCGTCACCGGCGTTATAGCGGAACGATGCGGCCAGCGCCTCAAGCTCGCGCGCATAGGTCCGCGCGTCCATTTCGCCGGACCCTTCCTCGATCAGCCCGCTCATCAGATAGACGGCGCCACGCTTGTCCGGGTCGTCCAGCGACGTACCGCCACGAAAGCGCAGCTCGAGCGCGGTGAAAGGGATCGAGTGATCCTCGACCAGCCATGCGGTGATCCCGCCGGGCGAGGTCACTTCTTCAATCTCGATCTCGGCCAAGGCAGGAAGAGCAACCAGACAGGCAATCAGCGTTGCGAGAAACCGTTTCA
The DNA here is from genome assembly GCF_056541275.1 of Ruegeria sp. AI2. Lineage (NCBI taxonomy): Bacteria > Pseudomonadati > Pseudomonadota > Alphaproteobacteria > Rhodobacterales > Roseobacteraceae > Ruegeria > Ruegeria sp. AI2. Next base: position 142,078 of record NZ_JBQFYB010000007.1, on the reverse strand, counting down.
TTGCGTCACCTCATCATCGCGCATCAGCCAGCCGGTGACCGAGGCCTCGGGTTGCAGAACGTCGCGGGCGGCGGCGATGATTTCGTCGCCGGTCACAGCCTGAAGAATATCAGGCCATGCCTGCACGTCCTGTATTGTCAGGCCGCTGGTCAGGGCGCGCCCATAGCGGTTGCCGATCCCGTCCACATTGTCGCGCGCATAGGTCTGCGCAGCCCGCAACTGCATCTTGATGCGGTTCAGATCGTCCTCGTCGACACCTTCGGCAATGAAATCGGCCACGGCCTGGTCCATGGCATCTTCGGCCTCTTGCAGGGAAACCCCTTCGGCGGGAACCACCAGCAGGTCGAATGTTGTGTCATCCAGCGAGACGTCACGATAGAACGCCCCGGTATAAACAGCCATTTTCTGATCGAATTGCAGCTTTTCGTTCAGGTAAGAGGTCGTGCTGCCCCCCAGCAGTTCCGCCAACAGAAACAGGGCTGCTGCCTTTTCCTGATCGCCCGGATCGCGTTCGGGCGCCAGGTAACTGCGCTGGACATAGGGCTGCGCCACGCGAGGGTCCTTGAAAGTCAGACGGCGTTCGGCGGTTTGCGGGGGCTCCTGCGACCGGACCCGTTCCGGCAAATCCGCATTGGCCGGGATCACACCGTAATACTGATCGGCCAGAGTGCGGACCTCGGCGGGGTCAACGTCTCCGGTGACAACCAGAATAGCGTTATTGGGCGCATAGTGGCTCTGGTAGAAAGACAACGCGTCTTCCAGTTCCAGTTCTTCCATCTCGTGCTTCCAGCCGATGATCGGCACGCCATAACGGTGATTGAGGTATTGTGCCGCGCTCATCTGTTCGCCGAACAGGGCGCGCGGGTTGTTTTCGGTGCGCTGGTTGCGTTCCTCAAGGATCACATCGCGCTCGGTCACGATATCCTCATCGCTCAGGCGTATGTTCCGCATACGGTCCGATTCCATGCGCATCATCAACTCAAGCCGGTCGGCGGCGACGCGCTGGAAATAGGCAGTGTAATCATACGAGGTGAACGCGTTATCGTTGCCGCCATTGGCCGCGACGGTGGCCGAGAATTCACCTGGCGCCAAAGTATCTGTGCCCTTGAACAGCAGGTGTTCAAGAAAATGCGCGACACCCGACGATCCGATCGGCTCATCCGCAGATCCGGCGCGGTACCAGACCATGTGCTGCACGACAGGCGCGCGGTGATCTTCGACCACGACGACATCCATGCCGTTGTCCAAAGTGAATGTGGTGACCGCTTCTTTCCCGCCCCCGGCAAAAGCCGGGGTGGTGGCGATCAGGGCAGCCGACAAGGCAAGGGCCCGAACCATGGGGCATCCTCCGTTTCGTTTCTGTCATTCAAACTACGGTGGTGCGGCCCGGGTTCAAGCCCGATGACGGAAAGTTAAGAATTATTCATTCGGGGGCGAGGTCGGGGTTTCGACCCCGGCCCGGCGGGCGGCATCGGTTTCCGAATACGGATCAATCGACTGGCGTTCGTAGACCTGATTATAGCGGTCGACGGGGAACAGGCGCAGACCGGTCCAGCGGCCCCGGCGTTTGCGGAACGCGGCATCCTCGGCTTCGACCACTTGCCGTGCATCGGCTGGCACGCCATAACGGCTGGACGCTGTCACAAGCGCTGCATCCGACGACGGCACACCGGCATTGGGGTTCAGGGCGGCGGCATTACCGCCCAGCGCGATCACCGCATCGGCCTGAGGGGTCGGGTCTGTCAGATTTCCACCACCCGGCGTCGGTGCCGGCAGGAACGCGTAATCCTGAGGCTGGGTCAGCGGCTTGACCGGCAATACCGAAAACTCATCCGGACCCTGTCCGGGAGGCGCCAGATCCCGCAGTCCGGGATTCGAACATGCCGCAACCGCAGCGACAACTGTCAGAACAAATATGGCGCGCGGCATCCGCATTGGTGTCTCCAGCCTGTTTCAGGCGCTTTTATCGCATATCATTCCGCGCGTCACGAGGGCTTTTTGCCGTCAAACAAAACCAGCCCCAGCGCTCCGGCGAATATGAACACATCCGCCAAGTTGAACACAAACGGGTTGTTGATGCCACAGCAGGACATGTTCAGGAAATCCAGAACAAACCCATAAAGAAGCCGGTCGACCACATTCCCAAGCGCTCCGCCGATCAGCAGGCCGCCACAGAACAACATGAATTTCGAACGCGTCGAACGACCAAGCCAGACAAGAACACCGATGCAGATCACCACGGACACACCGATCAAAAACCAGCGCGCAGCCTCAGAGTCGCCCTGAAACAGGCCGAAATTGATGCCCCGATTCTCGCCGTATTTGAACACCAGCAGCGGTGGCAGAACATCGATACCGTCGGGCCGTTCAGCCACGCGCAGGACGTGAACGACCAGATATTTGCTGATCTGGTCGATCGCGAAGGCGGCCAAGGCCGCCCAGAGAAGCAGGCGTGACCGCATCAGTGACGGAAATGACGCATGCCGGTGAAGACCATCGCCAGACCAGCCTCATCGGCTGCGGCGATCACTTCATCGTCGCGCATGGACCCGCCCGGCTGAATGACGCAGGTCGCGCCCGCTTCGGCGGCTTCCATCAACCCGTCGGGGAAGGGGAAAAACGCATCCGATGCCACGGCGGAACCGATGGTCAGCGGTTGCGGCAAGCCCAGCGTTTCGGCCATACGTTCGGCTTTCTTGGCCGCGATCAGGGCCGAATCCACTCGGCTCATCTGCCCCGCGCCAACACCCACGGTTGCGCCATCCTTGACGTAGACGATGGCGTTGGATTTGACGTGCTTGGCCACTTTCCACGCGAACAGCAGGTCACGCATCTGCGCGTCGGTCGGGGCTTTCTTGGTCACGACCTTGAGGTCGTCCATGCCGATAAACCCGTTATCCTTATCCTGCACCAACAGCCCACCAGCCACCTGACGGACGGTTTTGCCACCTTCGGTTACATCCGGCAGCGCCTCGGTCGTCAGCAGGCGCAGGTTTTTCTTGGCGGCAAAAATCGCCTTGGCCTCGTCCGAGGCACCGGGGGCGATTACAACCTCGGTGAAGATGCCGGTAATCTCTTGTGCTGTTTCTGCATCCAGCGGCTGGTTCAGCGCAACAATGCCGCCAAAGGCCGAGGTGCGGTCGCAGTCAAATGCCGCCTTGTACGTCTCAAGAAGGGTTGCACCTGTGGCTACACCGCAAGGGTTGGCGTGCTTGATGATGGCGCAAGCCGCGCCTTTCGCCGGATCAAACTCGGCCACCAGCTCAAAGGCCGCGTCCGTGTCGTTGATGTTGTTATAGCTCAGTTCCTTGCCCTGATGTTGAACGGCGGTGGCGACGCCGGGGCGGTTGGTGCCGTCCGTATAGAACGCTGCCTGCTGATGGCTGTTTTCGCCATACCGCAGGGTCTGCTTCAACTCACCGGCAAATGCGCGGCGCTTTGGGGCGTCCAGTTGCAGCGCATCGGCCATCCAGTTCGACACGGCGGCGTCATAAGCCGCTGTTCGTGCATAGGCCTTTTGCGCCAGCCACTGGCGGAAGCCATAGGATGTCTTGCCGTAGTTTTCTTCCAGCTGATCCAGCAGGGAGGAATAATCCTCGACATCCACCACCACGTTCACGAAGGCATGGTTTTTGGAGGCCGCGCGGATCATCGCCGGGCCACCGATGTCGATATTCTCGATACATTCGTCATAACCCGCGCCCTTGGCGACGGTTGCCTCGAACGGATAGAGATTTACGACCAGCAGGTCGATGGCACCGATGCCATGTTCCTTCATCGCCGCGACGTGGGTGTCATTGTCGCGCAGCGCAAGCAACCCGCCATGCACCATCGGGTGCAGCGTCTTGACCCGGCCATCCATCATCTCGGGGAACCCGGTAATTTCGCTGACATCGCGCACCTCAAGCCCTGCATCGCGCAGCGCCTTGGCAGTGCCGCCAGTCGACAGCAATTCGATCCCGCGCTCGGACAGCGCCTTGCCCAGCTCGATCAGCCCGGTCTTGTCGGAAACGGAAAGCAACGCGCGGCGCACGGGGTGAAGGTCGGTCATGGGTCCAAAGGTCCTTTTGGCGTCAGTCAAACTTGGGCTCGTCCCGGTGCGTATCGCGCACGGCATAGGCTGTATCCTGCGCCTTGCTCAGCGTCCACCGGATGCGCGTCGCATACTCCATTGCGCGGCCAGATAGAACGATCTGTTTTGTCGCGCGTGGCTTTAAACGGCCTTTTTCAAGGTAAACACTTGGTTCGACAGATAATTTTCCCACACCATCATGGCGGAAAACCCAGATCTCGCCGCTTTTGAGCGCCATCGACACTGCCGCCCCGCCCAGATCCAGCGCAGCATCAACGTCAGGATGCAGATGAAAACGGATGTCATAGCCAATGCCCTTGAGGCCCGAGGCGTCCATCGCCCTGTCGAACTGACGCTTGGCCTTGTCGGTTGCGGTCAGCAGAATATCCTCGACCGTCAGCTCACGCCCGTCAAAACGCAATTCGAATGTGCGCGCGTGGGTCAGCCCGAAGACTTTGACATACCCATCATGCCCGGCCATGAAACGGATGCCTTCGAACGCATCTTCAAAATCGACCGGAACGTCCCGCGGCGCGTCGACCAGCGCCTGACTTTCGCGGCCCGGCAACGGGTTGGCCAACCGCGCGCTCGAGAACCCGTCCAGACACAGGGTTGAGTGAGAAGGCGTCGCACGCCCGGCACGGCGCCAATCCAGCCCAAAACTGGCCCCCGATCCACAATTCACGATCAAAGGGCGGCGCCCCGAGGTCAGCTCGAACGCCAGCGTGGATGCGTGCGCGTTGAATGAAGCCGCTCCGGACGGCGGCGCGCTGGCATCCACGATCACTGTGGTGCGCGCTGCGGACAGGCGGGCATAGCCCATTGGCAGTTCGGTCGCCGCCTTGTGCTTGACGCCACTTTGCGCAAGCGCCTGTTCCAGCCGCCCTTCGACCCCGCGCCCGCCACCGTGAAACCGCGCCAGCGCGCCATCCGCATGGCGCAGACTGCGCAAGGTCGGTGCGATCCGCTTGATCGCCTTGGCCTGCGCAACGGGTGTGCCGCGTCCAAGGTCGCTGAGCGCCGCCGACGTCCAGCTGAGCAGCATGAACACTTCAAGCAGCTCTTCCGGGTTGCGTGTTGGAATACCGCCCTGTGCGTCCACCTGCCGGTCACACTCGCCAGCCAAAGCCCGCAGGGCCGGATCGGCCATCTGCTCCAACCCCTCCAGCGCCAATCCGGCTTGCACAAGACCGGCCAGCGCCTCGAAACGCGGCAACCCGGGTGTCGCGGCCTGCCAGCGTTTGGACAGGAACCATGTTTGCTGCGCCAAAGACCGAAAGAACAGCTTGCTTTGCTTTTCATCTGCCCCGCGCAGCAGAAAGAGTGCATGGTTGATCCAGCGCATCACTCGCCGCCCGGTCAGGTCAGGCACCCAGCCGGGGCCCTGCCCGCGGCCATGCGCCTCGATCCAGCCCCAGACCCAGCGCTGCGCTTTTTCCCGTGCGCGCATATCACCGACGGCGGCCAGATCATCCAGCCATGCAAAACCATGGCGTTCCTCGTCAAAGCCGGCGCTGGGGGCAATGACATCCCACAACGCTGTATCGTCTGCCTCGACCAAATAGCCGGCGAACAAGAGATTCCCCGCAACCAGCTGCCGCCCGCGCGCAAACGAACCAACGGTGCGCGGCTGGGGCTGCGCAACAAACCCCGTAGCTGCCTTTTGCCGTTGGCTGAGACGCGCGTAGAAACGGTTCTGCAACCGCATCCACCGACTGGCCATGGTGTCCGAATTTGACATGCGCGTGTTACTCTGCCCCTTGCGCTCTGCTGGCGCTTGAGACCCAACGATAGACCGCGCCGATCGTCAAGTCATCGAAAAGCGTGCACTCAGGCGGATTTGTTCAGGCAGGCGACATAGAACCCGTCCATACCCCCGCGATCGGGCCAGTAGTCGGGCCGTAGACGCAGGCCGCCTTCCTCGGTGATCCAGTTGTCTTCGATGCCGGAGAGCTTCAGTGCCTCGCGATCAACACGCATGTCCGGATAAATGCCCAGCGCGTCTTCGATCTGAACCTCGCCCTCATCCGGCAAAAGCGAACAGGTGCAATAGACCAGCCGCCCACCGGGTTTCAGCAGCGTCCATGCGTGGGCCAGCATCTGCGCCTGCAATTCGATCAATCCGCCAAATTCCGAGCCATCCTTGGCAAAGGGCAAGTCAGGATGTCTGCGGATCGTACCCGTGGCCGAGCAGGGCGCGTCCAGCAAAATCGCGTCGTACTGACCCTGATGGTCCAGCGCGTCACCCACGATGACTTCTGCCGTCAATCCGGTTCGCGCTAGGTTTTCGCGCACGCGTTCTGTGCGCGCCGCGGATACATCCAGCGCCGTCACATCCGAGCCCGCCGCAGCCAGTTGCATGGTTTTACCGCCCGGTGCCGCGCAAAGGTCCAACACCTTCTCGCCCGCCTTCGGTGCCAGAACACGCACCGGCAGCGCGGCTGCCGCGTCCTGCACCCACCAATCCCCAGCCTTGTATCCCGGCAAGGCCGAGACCTGACCCGCACCCAGAATACGCACAGACCCGGTAGGCAGCTTTTCGCCCGGGGGGCTTTCCGCCCCCGGCTTCAGGGTAAGGTCCAGTGGTGCGCCCGCGAAATGCGCCTGTTCCATTCCGGCAACTGCTTCGGCACCCCACGCCGCGATCAGCGGGTCTCGCAACCACTCCGGCAGGCGCGGGACACGCATTTTCGGCCATGCTTCGGGCCCCTCGGACGCGACCTTGCGTAAAACGGCATTCACCAAGCCTTTCAGACGCCCGTGCTTGCGCGAGCGGCTGATGATTTCAACCATGGAGTTCACCACCCCATGCGCGGCTTCCCCGCTGCACAGTTCGACCGCGCCCAGCCGCAGCGCGTTGTGTACGGTCAGGGCGGGTGTTCGGTTCAGGTGGTTGTCCAGCAGACGGTCGGCGCGCTCCAGCCCGCGCAGGGTTTCCGAGGCCAGCCGCTGGGCGCGCGCGCGATCCTCTGGCCCCAACCGATCCAAAGCGCCCGCAGCGAGGCATTCAGACAACAGGCGGCCTTCGCCCAGAACCTGATCCAACAGATAGATTGCGCTGCGCCGTGCTGCTGTCGCGCTGTTTGTCATGGTACCGCCTTCATGTGACCTGTGCCCGCATTGCCATTGGCGGACGCGGGCGTATATCAAGGCTATGCACGGAAAGGAACCCGATGTCATGAGTGACGACCGCAAAGACCTGCCCCCCGCCGCCCAACGCGCGCTGGCCGAAGCGGAAGAACGCCGCCAAAAAGCCCGGGCCGAAGCCAAGGAAATGCCCAAGGAACTGGGCGGGCGCGATGGGCTGGACCCCGCCCGTTACGGTGATTGGGAAAAGAAAGGCATCGCCATCGATTTCTAGGCCCTCAGCCGCGCAGCGCCTTAAGAAAATCATCGATCAGGGCGCGCTGTTTTCTGGACTGCACCCGATCTTCGGGCCATGTCAGCCAATATCCGTCCTTGGTCTGCAGCTCTGGCAGCTCTAACCTGCGCAACCGGCCATCCTTTAGATCACCGGACGCCAGCGGAACCGAGCCCAGCACAATCCCCATTCCGCGCCTTGCCGCCGAAACAGCATGTTCCATCGAATCGAAACTGACATGTGATGGCGCGACGTCCCCGTGCCCGTATTTCCGGTTCCACTCGCGCCAGCCCGGACGCTCGCCGCGCAGATCGATCAGGGGGGCACCCCATTCAACGCCCGGCGCGGCCATCGGCACCAGCACCTCATGCGCGATCAACGCCGCGTCGCGCCCGGCCCACACGCCGCGACCATAGCGGATTTGCAGCCAGGTGCGTTCCTCATCCAGCGACGACCGGCGCGCAACCGAGTCGGTCATCACCCGCACCTCGGGGCGCAGATTTCGGAACACAGGCAGGGCTGGTACAACAAGGGCGTGGATGTTTGATGACAACCCGGCGACCCTGAGTTCGCGTGGCGATTTTCCAAACAGATCCTCAGTGTTGCGTTCCAACGCCAGCAGGCTGTCCTGCACCAGCGGCAGATAGCTTTCGCCTTCGACCGTCAGTGACACGCCGCGCGCCTCGCGCACAAACAGGGACCGGCCCAGCCACGCTTCAAGATTGCCGATCCTTTGGCTGACGGCGGCCTGCGTCAACCCGAACTCTTTCGCAGCCGCCGAAAACCCGCCAAGCCGCCCAGCGGCTTCGAACACGCGCAACCAATCCAGCGGCGGTAATCCGGTCTTATTTGTAGCCATTAGTTTTTCCAAGCCTCAGCCGAAATAAGGATTAATTGTCGTAATGCCACGAACGGCGTATCTGCTCAACCAAAGCTCGCGCCGAACAGGAGACCCCCAATGCTGCGCACCGCCACCCACGACACCTCGATTGTTACAGTCGCGTTCGACACCGGGGCCAAGGCCCGTTTCCACGCCATCTGGCTGCGCGACAACGCGCTGGACGCTGATACCCGAGCGCCGGGCAACGGTCAGCGCCTGATCACCATCGGCGATATTCCTGCCGACATCTCGGTCAGTTCAGCCGAAGTGGTCGCGGACGACCTGCAAGTCACGTTCCAGCCTGAGGGCAAAACCGTCACCTTCCCGGCGGACTGGTTGGCCGAAAACAGCTACGACCGCGATCATGACATTGCGCTGGGTCGCATCGCCCCCGGCATCACGACCTGGGAAAGTGGCATCGCCGCGCCCAGCGGCGATTGGAACGAGGTCCATGCCAGCCCGGCGGCCAAGCGCAATTGGCTGGCCGCTGTGGCCGAGTTCGGCTTTGCCAAGCTGACCGGCGGCCCGACCGAGCCTGAATCATTGCTGAAGGTCGCTGACCTGTTCGGCTATGTCCGCGAAACCAATTATGGCCCCTATTTCGAGGTGCGGACCGAAGTGAACCCGACAAACCTTGCCTATACCGGGCTTGGCCTTCAGGCGCATACCGACAACCCCTATCGCGACCCGGTGCCGACCTTGCAAATCCTCTATTGTCTGGAAAACTCGGCTGAAGGCGGGGAGTCCATCGTTGTTGACGGCTTCCGCGCCATCGAAAAACTGCGTGACGCAAACCGCGAAGGCTTTGCCCTGCTGGCTGGATATCCGGCGCGGTTCGAGTACAAGGGCTCGGACGGGGTCTGCCTGCGGTCGCGCCGCCCGATGATCGAGTTGTCGCCGGATGGTGAGTTGATCGGCATCCGCTTCAACAACCGCTCTTCCGCCCCCTTTGTGGATGTGCCGTTTGACAAGATGGAGGCTTATTACGCCGCCTATCGCCAACTGGGAGATATCATCGACGATCCGGCGATGGGCGTGTCGTTCAAACTGGAACCGGGGGAAAGCTTTATCGTCGACAACACCCGCGTCCTGCACGCGCGGCTTGGCTATTCCGGGGCCGGATCGCGCTGGTTGCAGGGATGTTACGCCGACAAGGACGGGTTGCTGTCCACACTGGCGGCGATGGAGATGGCGCAACCGGAGGCGGCGGAATGAAACCTGATTTCTCGACCCTGAACCGGGACAATATCGTCGCCTTCATCGGCGACATCTTTGCGCGCCGCGGCGGTGAAGAATATCTGGGCGAGCCTGTCACCATGGCCCAGCACATGCTGCAAGGTGCAACCATTGCCGAGCAGAACGGGTTGCCCGAGGAAATTATCGTGGGCGCCTTGCTGCACGACATCGGCCATTTCACATCCGAGTTCGGCACCTACCACCCCGACGACACCGAAGACCGTCATCATGAGGACGCGGGCGCCGAGGTGCTGGAGCAGTTCTTCCCCTCGGTCATCACCGATTGCTGCCGCTATCACGTGGCAGCCAAGCGGTATCTTTGTGCCACCAAACCCGAGTATTTCAATCGCCTGTCCGCGGCGTCGGTTCACACGTTGGAACTGCAAGGTGGTCCGATGAGCGCCGAAGAAGTTGCCGCGTTCGAAGCCAACCCGAACCTGAAAGAGATCATTCAGGTCCGCTATCTGGATGAGGCCGGCAAACGCGCGGATATGGAAACCCCGGACTTTGCACATTTTGCGCCGATGGTGCAGCGTATGGTCGACAAGCACATGGAGGCCGCATGAACGCCCCGGAATACATCTTTGAAGCCAGCACCAAACCCTCGCTGCCCTGGCACGAGGTTCCCCTGATCCGCGCGACGGACGCCTCGGTCAAAGGCTATGGGTGTCTGGTCGATGATCCCGAAGGGTTCGAGATCGAGATCACCCGCTGGCCACAACAGGGGTGGCGGCCGATCGACGAAGGCACCGGCGACGAAGGCGGCTGGGTCGAAGGTACCTTTCGTGGTGAGTGGAAGGGCGACGTGCTTTACGGCGAGAACGAAGCGGTCAATGGTCACTATGTCCTCGGCTGGTCCACCGATCCGCAGCAGGCACAGACAAGCCGCCAAACAGCGCCCCGCGATCAGGTGCTGCTGTGGCACATGAACTACCACCCGGATGGCGGGCAGATGTTCTGGCCGCTCGACAATAAGCCCTTCATCATTCCTGCCGCGTTGCCCGGCGACAACCTGACACCAGAAAAGGTGGTGGCGTTCTGGTGCGACGGTTCGCGCGGGCTGTATATCCATCCCGGTATCTGGCACGAGGGGATATTCCCGGTTGAAGACAACCAGCGGTTCCTCGATCGGCAGGGTGCGGTGCACGCCCGCGTCAGCGCTGATATCGGTCAGGAATTTGGCGTCTACCTCGCCTGCCCGCTGCGCGCCGACAAGATCAGGGATTTGTGATCAGAGCCCCCCGATGAGCAGATCGGCTACGCGCGATCCAAATCTGCGTAGCCAGCAGGTACGGTACGAAGAATGCGAAGTTCTGAACCAAATCGAAAGGGCCTGAGAAATCAGGCTCTGACCCCAACCCGCCGGTCAACAGATACCAAACCGTATAATGCACACGGTAGAGCCACGACCCCAGCGCCAGCCAGAACAGCCGCAGACCCCATGCCCAATGGCCAGCACGATCCGCGAATATAGCCATGCGCGCCACCATCAGAGCTGCAGTGAACAGGCAGAGCCCATACAAGAAAAACGCTGCAGACATCATCGGTCCACCGATCGTTCCCCGCAGGGGGATATAGGTCATTCCTGCCAGTCCGGTGATCAAAGCCGACGCAATCAGAGCCACACCCAAGCCGCGGTGAAACCGATTGTATTTCAGCCGAAGCCCTTTCAGCAGTTGCAGCGGCACAAGAGCCACCAACACCGTTCCGGCAAGGATATGCAACATCATCGCCGCATTAGCGACACTCTGGTCATAGGCAAACAAGTAGCTTTTCTGTGCCGCGCTCTCAGACAGCCCGACGCCGATCATGTCAAACCCCTGCGCGACGAAGGGCAGCAGGGTCAGATAGAACAGGACCAGCACCAATCCGGTCATCACACGTGATGTCAGGTTCCGCATACGCCCGAGTGTAACGCCGTCGAGCGGCCCGTCTATGGCTTACAGCCCAAGCACATCCACCATGTCATATTGACCGGGGGATTTGCCCTGCCCCCACAGCGCCGCTTTCAACGCGCCGCGGGCAAAGATGGCGCGGTCGGTGGCCAGATGGCGCAGGACGATGCGTTCTCCAGGGGCGGCGAACAGGACATCATGTTCCCCCACGATGTCGCCGCCGCGAATAGCGTGAAAACCGATATCTCCACGCTTGCGCGCACCGGTGATGCCGTCCCGACCCCGGTCGGACACGTCCGACAACTCAACGCCACGCCCTTCGGCTGCGGCCTCTCCCAGCATCAAGGCGGTGCCCGAAGGTGCATCTACCTTGTGATGGTGGTGACCTTCGATGATCTCGATATCGAAATCCTCATCCAGCGCAGCTGCGACCTTTTTGGTCAATTGCACCAGAAGGTTGACGCCAAGGCTCATGTTTCCGGCTCGTACGATCACCGCATGGCGCGACGCGGGTTCCAGTGCTGCGATCTGTTCGTCGGACATGCCGGTGGTGCCGATCACATGCACGCAGCGCGCCTGCGCGGCCAGCGCGGCGAAGTCCAGTGTCGCCTCGGGCGCGGTGAAGTCGATCACTGCCTGCGCCTGCGCAAAGGCTTCCAGCGGATCGTCGGTGACGGTGACGCCCAGTGCCTGCCCGCCCATGACCGTGCCCACATCCTGACCGATCCAGTCATGGTCCTTGCGTTCGACCACGCCGACCAGACGCGCCTGATCGCTGTCCGTCACGGTCTTGATCAGCATCTGTCCCATACGGCCCGAAGCCCCTGTGATGACGATCCCCGGAATATGGGTCATTGCGCTGGTCCTTTTCGTTAAGTCGGCTCAAAGCCTCCTACCCGGTTCGCGCCCGCTTGGCAAAGCCCCGCTTTGCGCTTAGATCGGGATTATGGCAAAGAACAAATTCCACGATGGCCCCGGCCCGTCCCAACGGCAGCTGCGTGTCGGCGAACTGATCCGCCGCACCCTGTCCGAAGTTCTGGCGCGCGGAGATGTCCACGACCCCGACCTGAATCGCATGTCGATCACCGTGGGTGAGGTGCGTACCTCGCCCGATCTGAAGATCGCCACCGCCTATGTGCTGCCCCTTGGCGGCAGAGGGCAGGAGGACGTGATCGAACTTCTGGCCCGCAACAAGGGTGAGCTGCGGCGCATGGTCGGCAAGAAAGTCGGCCTGAAATTCGCGCCCGATCTGCGCTTTCGGCTGGATGACACGTTCGACCGTCTGGACGACACCCGCCGCATGTTCGAACAGGACGCGGTGCGCCGCGATCTGGACGAGTGATCCGCACGTTTGTCACATTGGCGACGCTTCTTTGGGCCGCGCAGGCAGGCGCGGTCACTTGTGAAAAGCTGACCCATGAGGACAAACGTTATACGGTTTGCAACGTCGATGCCGCCAATGAAGACCTGAGGCTTTTTCTGAACGGTGAAGACGGTCAGGTATTGGGGCATTTTTCGGCGGTCAACGAAGTGCTGGCCCCGGAAGGCAAACGGCTGGCTTTTGCAATGAACGCTGGCATGTATCACGACGACCGTTCACCCGTTGGCCATTATGTCGAGGACGGCCAGGAGCAGATGCGTGTGATCACCAACCCCGGCCCCGGCAATTTCGGGTTGCTGCCCAATGGCGTGTTCTGCATCCGTGAGGGCCGGTCGGATGTGTTTGAAACGCTTGATTACGTGGATCAGGCCCCCACCTGCCGCTTTGCCACCCAATCCGGCCCCATGCTTGTGATCGACGGAGAACTGCACCCGCGTTTCCTGCCCGATTCGACCTCGCTTTATGTTCGAAATGGGGTCGGCACCAGTTCCGATGGTACACGGGCGGTGTTTGCGATCTCGGAAGATTATGTCACCTTCCACGAGTTCGGACGTCTGTTCCGCGATGTGCTTGGCACACCAAACGCGCTGTTTTTCGACGGCAATATCTCGCGAATGTATGAGCGGGCCAGCAACCGCTCGGATCTGGGATTCTCGCTGGGGCCGATTGTCGGCGTGGTCGAAGAAACGCCCGCAAATTGACAGCGGCAGAGTGATCCGCTAACTCGCGCGCCTTAGCAAGATTCAAGGTGCATGATGGGACGCAAACGCAAGGGTCGCGACATTTCCGGCTGGCTGGTGGTGGACAAGCCCGCGGGCATGACCTCGACCGCCGTGGTCAACAAGGTGCGTTGGGCGATGGATGCCAAAAAGGCGGGCCATGCGGGCACGCTGGATCCCGAGGCGACCGGCGTTCTGGCAATTGCCTTGGGCGAGGCGACCAAGACCGTTCCCTATATCACCGATGCATTGAAAGCCTATACCTTTACCGTGCGCCTGGGGCAGGCCACCAACACGGACGATGCCGAGGGCGAAGTGATCGCGCAAAGCGATGCGCGCCCCTCGGATGACGATATCAAACAGGCGCTGACCCCGTTTCTGGGTGACATCATGCAGGTGCCGCCCAAATTCTCGGCGGTTAAGATCGACGGCCAACGCGCCTATAAACTGGCCCGCGATGGGGAAGATGTGGAGCTGACCGCCCGCCCCCTCTGGGTCGAGGAACTGATCCTTGTCGACCGCCCCGACGAAGACCATGTGGTGCTGGAGATGACCTGCGGCAAAGGCGGCTATGTCCGTTCGATTGCCCGCGATCTGGGCGAGGCGCTGGGCTGTCACGGCCACGTCAAGGAACTGCGCCGCATCTGGTCCGGCCCGTTCGAGGCCGAGGACGGGTTGAGCATCGAACAGATCGACGAAATGGCGAAAACAGCCGCGTTGGACGAATATCTGCACCCGTTGGAAACCGGCCTGTCCGACCTGCCCGAGCTGAAATGCACCGCCGAGGGGGCAACCCGTCTACGCAATGGCAATCCGGGCATGGTGCTGGCCTCAGACATTGAATACGGCGACGAGGCCTGGGCATCATTCGACGGCAAGGCCGTGGCCGTTGGCATCTATAAATCCGGTGAATTGCACCCCAGCCGGGTGTTCGTCGACTGAGAGCCGTGTTAGGCGAAGGGCATGATCACCCGTTCCCATACCAAGGGCGACGCGCCCTCGACCGCCATCTATTCCGATTGCGAGAAATACCGCTATAGCCTGACCCGCATCTGGGACCCTGAAGGTCGCAAGGCGCTGTTTGTAATGCTGAACCCGTCAACCGCGACCGAGGTGCAGAACGATCCGACGGTGGAACGCTGTGAACGGCGCGCACGCGCGCTTGGGTTCGGCGCGTTTCAGGTCACGAACATCTTTGCGTGGCGCGACACCGACCCGCGCAAGATGCGGGCTGCCACCGATCCGGTCGGGCCTGAGAATGACGCGGCCATTCTGGACGGTGTGCAATGGGCCGATCAGGTCATCGCGGCCTGGGGCACGCATGGCGCGCATCTGGGGCGCGGCCTTGCGGTGGAAACCCTGTTGCGCGGCACCGGCCAATCGCTGTTCCATCTGGGCCTGACCAAGGACGGCCACCCCAAACATCCGCTTTATATCGCCTATACGCAGCAGCCTGAGCTCTGGTGACAAAGGGTTAACCATTTCAAAGGTTTACCTTTGACCCGGTGGCGGGCGATATGGGATATTCCACCCTCGGAGCATCATGCTTTCGGAGGGGTTCCATGTTTCTGGCCGGATTGCTTGGACTGGCCGCCATTGGCGGCGCTGCTTACGCGATGAGCGATTTTCTGATCGAAGAGGACGACACGCCGGATGAAAACCCCGAAGGTGAACCATCAGCCGAGGTTGATACTGGTGAGTTTCTGGTCATCGGCGAGGGTGTCGAAGATCCGGAAAGCACCGACACCGAACCTTCGCCGGACAGTGACGAGGCACCCTCCACCGGGACTGTGATCTCGGAGTTTGAAGGCGATCTCGTGATTGCCGGTGACGATGGTTCGGACGTGATTACCGGGCAGGACGGTGTCGATCAGATCAACGGCTATGGCGGGGACGACACGATAAGCGGTGCCAAGGGCAACGACGTTCTGCACGGGGGCGACGGCGCGGATGAGATATCGGGCGGGCAGGGAAATGACATCCTGCACGGTGAGGCGGATGACGACCTCTTGTTCGGAGATGACGGGGATGACGCCCTTTACGGTCACTTTGGTGACGACACACTGGATGGCGGTGCGGGTGAGGACGAACTGTTTGGCGGTCAGGGCGACGACAGGCTGGACGGTGGCGCAGGGGATGATGCGTTGCAGGGCGGGTTCGGGGACGATGTTCTGAACGGGGGCGAAGGTGAGGATACCGTCTTTGGCGGGGATGGAGACGACTTTGTTTTCGGGATCGAAGAGGGGGCCGCCGAAAGGGATTTCCTGAACGGCGGTGCGGGTGACGATACCATTCTGGCAGGCGGCAAAGACGTGGTAACGGGCGGAGACGGGGCCGATGATATCGTGTTGAACCCAGGCGACGATCAGGTGACCGTGATGGGGTTTCAACCCGGCGAAGACAAGCTGCTGGTGACGTGGGAGGATGAGACCGACCCGGCAATCGAGGTTGAGGCCGACGCCGAAAACGCCAACCTGACAAGGGTTTTCATCGATGGTCAGGAAGTTGCGCAGGTATATGGTGCCGAAGGGATGACAGCGGCCGATATTCAGTTGATCACCGAAGCCCAGCTGGCACAATACGGGCAGATGGTCTGAGCCCGCAGAAACCCTTTGCCATTTGGGTCAAATGCGCTTATACGCGCCCATCCGCATCGGAATCGGTGCGGTTTTCTCCATGGGCCTGCGCTGGACGACATCCCGGCCTGCGCCATCAACTCTAACCTTTTAAAGGAGACCCCGATGTCGATCACTGCCGCTGAAAAAGCACGCGTCATGCAAGAATTCGCAACCAAAGAAGGCGACACCGGTTCGCCTGAAGTACAGGTTGCTATCCTGACCTCGCGCATCAACACCCTGACCGAGCACTTCAAGACCCACAAGAAAGACAACCACGGTCGTCGTGGTCTGCTGAAAATGGTTGCTCAGCGCCGTAAGCTGCTGGACTACCTGAAGGGCAAGGAAGAGGCGCGTTACCAGGACCTGATCAAAAAGCTGGGCATCCGCCGCTAAACGTATTTGTTACGTTTTGTACCGGTTCTGAACCCCGGTCTGTAAGATTTGTACGCCCGCCCAATTGGCGGGCGTCTTTGATTCCGGGTCAGATCGCCTGCCACTTTTTGTAGGTATCGACCGCCAAGGCGGTGTCGATCACGAACATCGCAACTGCGGTTACCATCGCCAGCATCGACACCCAGAAAGACCCGCTTACCGAGGCGACGGCCAGCGTCATGCCGCCGACGCAGGTGGCAATCGCGGCGGCTTTTTCCAGGCCACTCATGTCGGTCAGAACGATGCCCGCAAGTTTGGTGAACCCGACAGACGCCTTGGCGACGCCCAGCATGGCCTTCATCATGGCCAGATCGCTGCCCGCCGTTCCGGCCTTGGCGATTGCGCCGGCATGGCGGCTGATCGGGCCGCTGCATTTGACGGCAATCCCGGCCCCGGCGCGCGTGACCGTCTTGGTTCCGAGCGCCTGATAAACCCCCAGCGCCGCCATGGCCATCGTGATGATATCGGCAAAGGCCTTGGCGGCAGCCCCGATAAAGGTGTTCAGCGCGGCCTTCTTGCGCTTTTTCCTGCTGGTGCCCAGCGGTGCCCCCAAAAGCGGTGTGTCCCCCTGCATCAGGATCAGGCTGTCCGCGGTTTCCTGCACCGAAAACGGCGCGGCATCGACAGGAACCGTGGCGGCTTCGGTCTCGGGTATCGGGTCGGGGCACAGGAACCGCGCCTTGATCTGCGCCTGCTGGTCGGCCGGTAGCGCCCGGATATCGGCCCCTTCCTCCGAGGCATAAAGCTCTTGCCATGCGCTTTCCATGATCGCGGCCACGTCCGCCGCACTTGGTTCGGCGGCGGGGGCTGTCATCAGCGGCATCTTCGGGCCTGCATCAAGGTCGATGTCCTCGACCGCGTCCTCGGGGAGCTTGTCGAGCATCTCGATGAATGACTCGTCGAACACATCAGGGTTGAATGAAATGCCAGAGGCGGAATGGAGCTTCATGGGTAAACCTACTTTCATTAACTTTGACACAATAAGCCTGCACAATAGACGAGTTTTGAATTCTCTCTGTGGTGAACATCACACTTGAACATCCGGACGCCGCCAGCCGGGGCGCGCGCGGAGTTTCGTGACAGCAGCTGAACGCGTACCTGTAGATCAGCCGTTATTCGGGAAGACCGGCCTTTTTCCACCCTTCGCGCCAGCTTTCCGCACAGGCCGGAACGGTAAAGACCGGCAGTCTGGTCTGATCCGAGGAAGCGGTGATATCGGGGCGCAATGCTTGCAGGTCGCTTATCGCCGCCTGCGCCGCTGCGGCATCGGACATCTGGCCCAAGGCGGCAATAAGCATCAGGTGGCTCATGACAAATCCGGACCGAACGGCCAGAGCGTCACGCGCGGCGGCGGCGGCCTCGTCATACCGGCGCAGCTGAAAAAGCGCACTTGCCCGGGCGATATGTGCCGCATGGCGCATCGGGTCTTTCGGGCTGAGTTCAATGGCATGTGTTGCGTGTTCCAATGCCTCGTCCGACCGGTTCAACATGCACAGGTTGATGGAGGCGAGCATGTGAACACTTGCAGCATTGGGGTTTTCGGCCAGAGCCTGTTTGAACGCCGCCCGCGCGCGCGGCAGGTCGCGGGCCAGCATCGAGATTGAATGCGCTGCATAAGCCATGGCAATGCCGTCGGCGCGGTCGCTCATGAGAACGCGTTCTGCGGCGCTGATGGCGGCCCTGGGCCCTTCGCCGATGGGGTCGAGCCCCTGCACAAGGCGCTGAATGTGCAGCCAGGCCAGCAGCCCTGCGGCAGCGGCGTAATCCGGGTCGCGGTCCAGCGCCAGCGTCGTCAGCCGGATGGCTTCGCGATTGGCGTCATCTGTCAGCAGATGAAAATGCGACAGCGCCTGAAGATAGAGCTCATAGGCTTCGAGGTTTTCGGTCGGCTTGGCGCGGGACCGGTTCGTTTCGGCGTGGCGCAGCGAAGGTTCGATCGCCGTGACGACCTCTTGCGTGACCTTGTCCTGAAGCTCGAAGATATCGTCCAGTACCCCGTCAAAGCGATCGGCCCACAGGTGGCTGCCATTTTCCGCATCGATCAACTGACCGGTGATCCGGACACGCTGTCCGGCGCGGCGGACGGACCCTTCCAGCACATACCGAACCCCGAGCGTCAGGCCGACCTGGCGGATATCTGTCGTTTTTCCCTTGAAGATGAAGGACGAGTTGCGGGCCACGACCATCAGCCAGCGAAAGCGCGACAGTTCCGTGATGATGTCTTCGGTTATGCCGTCGGCAAAGAACTCTTGCTCGGGGTCGCCGGACATGTTGTCGAAAGGCAGGACGGCGATCCCCGGGCGGGTGTCGGCGGGTTTTGCAAGATTGGCGGTTGAGCCCTTTGGCCAGCACCAGAGACCAACGCGGCGCGTGATGTTCTTCAACTCGGCCTGCCCGCCGCCGTCGAACAGGGCTGCATCGCCCCGGTCGAGACTGTGATGCGCCGTGTCCGAGATCAGGATCTGGTCGGGTTTGGCCAGAGCTTCGAGCCGGGCAGCGACATTGATGCCATCACCGAAGATGTCCTCGCCTTCTGTAATGACCTCACCCGTGTGAATACCGATGCGCAGCCGCAGCCCTTCGGGCTTGTCGCAGGATTGCAGGGCAATCGCAAAATCCGACGCGTCGGACGTTGACTGGAATTCGGCGATCCAGCCATCCCCCATGCTTTTGATTAATGTGCCGTTGTGGGATTTCAGCAGGGCAGTGAGCGTGTCGTCACGGAACGATTTCAGCGCTGCAAGTGTACCCTGCCGGTCCTGATCCATAAGCGCAGAGTACCCGACAACGTCAGCCGCCAGTACTGTCGTAAGCCGTCTTTTCATTCGCACCCCCGATGAAAGTTAGGTTAGCGCAGTGATCCGGTTCTGTCAGGCCATTTCCCGGACGGGGGTAATGGCACGCCGCACACCATCATGCGGCCCTTGTGCCTTGTGTCGCGCTGCGAGGGGTCAGGGCCTGCCTCAGCATGATCCGGCCAGCTTTTTCGGTTTCGCTTTCCTTCCAACGCATTCTCATGTATGCGCGCGGTATCTGAGACGTTGTGCCCTGACCCCGGCACTCGAACGGAAGATAAATGGGGTCGGCGGCAATGGGGCCGCCATGCAAAACCGGAGACCCGCAGGGGCGGGAGTGCTCCGTTCTAGGATACGCATATGTTTGATGTAACGAAGAAATCGATGCAGTGGGGCGAGGAGACGCTGACACTGGAAACCGGCAAGGTTGCCCGTCAGGCCGACGGCACCGTGATTGCCACGCTGGGCGAAACCAGCGTCATGGCCAACGTGACCTTTGCCAAGAGCCAAAAACCCGGTCAGGACTTTTTCCCGCTGACCGTACATTACCAAGAGAAATATTATGCCGCCGGTAAGGTTCCGGGTGGCTTCTTCAAGCGCGAAGCGCGCCCGACCGAGAAAGAAACGCTGACCGCGCGTCTGATCGACCGTCCGATCCGCCCGCTGTTCGTTGACGGTTTCAAAAACGAAGTTCTGGTGATGTGCACCGTGCTGAGCCACGATCTGGTCAATGATCCCGACATCGTCGCGATGATCGCCGCGTCGGCTGCGCTGACCATTTCCGGCGCGCCGTTCATGGGCCCGATCGCCGGTGCCCGCGTTGGATTCGTGGATGGCGAATACGTCCTGAACCCGACCGTGGATGACATGCAGGACCTGCGCCTGAACCCTGAACAGCGTCTGGATCTGGTTGTTGCCGGTACCAAAGACGCCGTGATGATGGTGGAATCGGAAGCCTATGAGCTGTCCGAGGCCGAAATGCTGGGTGCCGTGACCTTTGCGCATGCACAGATCCAGCCGGTCATCGACCTGATCATTTCGCTGGCCGAAGACGCCGCGAAAGAGCCGTTTGAATTCGTCGCACCCGATTACTCGGAGCTTTACGCCGCTGTTTCGGCTGCCGGTGAAGAGCAGATGCGCGCCGCGTTCGCGATCACCGACAAGCAGGAGCGCACCGCCGCTGTTGCCGCTGCCCGTGAAGCGATCAAGGAAGCGCTGACCGAGGAACAGCTGGAAGACGCCAACCTTGGTTCGGCGATGAAAAAGCTGGAAGCCGGTATTCTGCGCGGTGACGTCGTCAAGGGCGGCAAGCGCATCGACGGTCGTTCGACCACCGATGTGCGTGCCATCGAAGCCGAAACCTCGCTGCTGCCGCGCACACACGGCTCTGCCCTGTTCACCCGCGGTGAAACTCAGGCGCTGGCCGTGACCACGCTGGGCACCGGCGACGATGAGCAGTTCATCGACGCGCTGCACGGCAACTTCAAATCGAACTTCCTGCTGCATTACAACTTCCCCCCCTATTCGGTTGGTGAAGTGGGCCGCGTGGGTTCGCCCGGCCGTCGCGAGATCGGCCACGGCAAGCTGGCATGGCGCGCGCTGCAGGCGGTTCTGCCTGCGCCGACCGACTTCCCCTATACCATCCGCGTGGTGTCCGAGATCACTGAATCCAACGGCTCCAGCTCGATGGCGTCTGTCTGCGGCGGTTCGCTGTCGATGATGGATGCGGGTGTTCCGCTGAAAGCTCCGGTTGCCGGTGTGGCCATGGGTCTGATCCTGGAAGATGACGGGTCTTACGCGGTTCTGACCGACATTCTGGGTGACGAAGACCACCTGGGCGACATGGACTTCAAGGTTGCGGGTACTGCAAACGGCATCACCTCGCTTCAGATGGACATCAAGGTCGCGGGCATCACGCCTCAGATCATGGAAACCGCCCTGGCACAGGCCAAGGACGGCCGGATGCACATCCTGGGCGAGATGGGCAAAGCCCTGTCCGAGACCAACGAGTTCTCGGTCCACGCGCCGCGCATCGAGACCATGAACATCCCGACCGACAAGATCCGTGAAGTGATCGGTTCGGGCGGCAAGGTCATCCGCGAGATCGTCGAGGTTTCGGGTGCCAAGGTCGACATCAACGACGATGGCGTCATCAAGATCGCATCGCCCGATGGGGAATCGATCAAGAAAGCCTATGACATGATCTGGTCGATCGTGGCCGAGCCGGAAGAAGGTCAGGTCTATACCGGCAAGGTAGTCAAGATCGTCGATTTCGGTGCCTTCGTGAACTTCTTTGGCAAGCGCGACGGTCTGGTCCACGTGTCCCAGATCGAAAACCGCCGCCTGAACCATCCGTCGGATGTTCTGAAGGAAGGTCAGGAAGTGAAGGTCAAGCTGCTGGGCTTTGACGATCGCGGCAAGGTTCGCCTGTCGATGAAAGTGGTCGATCAGGAAACCGGCGAAGAGATCGTTCCCGAGAAGAAAGAAAAGAAAGAGGAAAGCGCAGAGTAATCTGCCCACCCTCTGATTGAATGCGAAAGGCCCCGGTTTCGACCGGGGCTTTTTTTGTCGGCGCGGTCAGGAGTGTCGGGCGTCCCGTGGCTTGGTAAATCAATTATTAACACTTCATGCGTGTATTTACTCAACCATAAGGATGATCATGTTGCATTCAGGGATGCTTTTCGACCGTGGCCTCGATAACCGTTTTCGAAATCAGCGCAGACCCCTACAGCAATAAAAGCGTCGATATTACTGCCGCTTATTCCGTTGATATCACCGACAATGACGCCCTGTTGCAGAATCCCGACCCTGACAGCGCGCAGCTTGATCTGTCGGCCCTGCCCGGTTTTTCCGGGACAAGCCAAAATTTCAGCACCTTCGAAAGCTATTCGGGAACGGTGATCGGGGCGCCTGTCACCTTCATTCTGGTTCAGTTCTCGAACCCGCGCTACATCATCGTCACCTCGGGTCAGGCGCAGCTGAACGATACGATCACGGGGACCAGCTTTGGCGGGACGGCAGCGCCAACTACTTATCAGACCCTGCCGTCTTTCGTGTGTTTTACCGCCGGGTCCCTGATCCGGACACCCGCCGGGCTGCGCCGGGTCGAAACCCTGAACCCCGGCGACCCGGTTGTCACTGCCAAGGGCCATATCCGCCCGGTGCGCTGGATCGGCAGGCGTCGCTTGTCAGCGCAGGAGTTGCAACAGGACCCTCATCTCTGTCCGGTTCGGATCATGGCGGGATGTTTCGGGCCAAACAGCCCCAGCCGTGATCTGGTCGTCTCGCCACAACACCGGATCGCCGTCACCTCGGCGATGATGGAGCTGATGCATTGCGAGACCGCAATGCTGGCCCCGGCCAAGGGATTGATCAACGGGCGGACAATCGTTCAGGAACTGCCCGCGCAAGGGGTCGAGTATGTCCATATCCTTTTTGACCGGCATGAGTTGGTGAATGTCGAAGGGGTCTGGTCCGAATCCTTCTATCCCGGCGACACGACACTGGGCGCGATGGCTCCCGCCACAAGGCGCGAGCTGTTCACCCTGTTCCCGGATCTGGCCTGCGGTGCCGGTGGCTATGGGTCAACCGCGTTGCCGGTGCTGAAACCCTTTGAGGTTCGGGTGCTGAAGGCGGATCTGACGCTGCCCTGCTGGTCATCGGTCCCGAACACATCTGCGCACGCCGCCTGACAGGGGTGCCGATCAGTGGGTAACCCCGCCGGGCCCATGTTTCAGAAGATGCCACTGGCCATAGCTGTCCTTCAGGTCCAGCTTTATCGCGGCATCAGAGCGGGTCGAGGCGCTGCCAATCTCGGCAATGGAAAACTCGATCCCGCCCGGGATATCGATGCGGACCCGATGCGCGCCGCCACCATGCGGGGCCTGAATCGGCTGTCCGGTGGATTTCAGAATATCACCAACGGTAACGCTGGCCGTGCGCTCTTCGAGGTCCATCCCGAACTCGATCGGCAGGTAGAGCGTGTCATGAACCGTCTCGCACATCGCCCTGAACACATACCAATGCGTCGCCATCTCTTCGGTTTCTTCACCGTGAAAGACCTTTTCCAGCGCGTCGCGCTGTGCCGGGGTTGCTGCGGGATCAACGATCACCTGCATCTCACCGCCGCCTTCAAAGATCGGCCCCGGCCAGGCATAGATCAGCGCGGCTTTGGTCCCGCTGAGGTCGGTGTCGCCGAAATGCCCTTTGGTCACCTCCAGCACTTCGAAGCCTCGGCAATCGCCATGGGTCGGCAACTCTTCGAACTGGCAGGGGCAGGCATAGCCGCAGTTGCAGTTCCCGAAACTCTCTCCTTCAACATACCAATCTGTAAAAGCCATGTTCTTCTCCTGCTTTGAACAGTCCGAAAGCCCGAGGTGATTGGTCGCATGCCTGAGTTTTGCCCCTAAGCACCCTATCACAATTCGGCGCGAACCAGAACCTGAGGGGCCCGAAGAAGCCGATGAACAGCGCTGCCCCAGCCCCAATTCTATTCATTCACGCGCGTCCAAAACCCTGTGAGGCGAAGTGATAACCCCGCGCCTTTCCTTTCCTTCAAACCCGCCCACATCGAGGCCAAGCAGAGTTTGGAGCAACGGAGACAATCATGTTCAAGCACATTTTACTTACCTCAACGGCCCTCGCCGCCAGCGCGACGGCGCTTGCCGCGCAGAGCCTTGGCGACGGCACCTATGTTCAGGGTTTTGTCGGGTACAGCCAGCTGCAGGACAGCGATTTCGCAGGCACGATCGGCGGCGCGCCCCAATCCGTCGACACAGAGTTCGACGCGGGATTCGGCCTGGGCGTGGCCATCGGCAAGGAAATCCCGCAATGGTCCAATGACAGGTTCGGCACACGGATTGAGCTGGAGCTGTCTTACCGCGACAGCGACGTGGATGGTGTGAACTTCTCGGGCAACGGGCCGGGTGCCGAGGGCAATATTTCGGGCGATGTCACTCAGACCTCATTGTTTGCCAATGTGCTGTTCGATTTCAAACAGGCGGGTGCGCTGACGCCCTATGCCGGGTTTGGTCTGGGGGCCACCTATTCGGATCTGGATTTTGCCTATGGGCCCGGTGTGGCGCTGGATGACAGCGACACCGCCTTTGCCGCGCAGCTGATCGCCGGTGTGGCTTACCAGATCAACCCGTCAACCGCCTTTACCGTCGACGCCCGCTATGCCCGCGCCTTTGACGTCTCGTCGCGGCGACTGGCCCCGAACGGCGCGTTGACCGGGACCGTCGAAGACGATCTGGATACGTTCAGTGTCAATTTCGGGCTTCGGTACAAGTTCTGAGGTCCAGGGGCAGGTCTCCCTTCGGTTACCCTGCCCCCGCCTGCTTCATCTGGCCCCAAATATCCTCGGGGGGAAATCGTGCCGGCAGGCACGATGGGGGGCAGACAGCCCCCCTGACCCGGCAACCGGCTTAAGACGGCGCTTTGGTCTTGCGCAGATAGGGAAAGATCGTCTCGAACGCGCCGAATTTGGCTTTGGCGTCTTCGTTCGACACAGAGGGCGGGATGATCACGTCTTCACCCGGCACCCAGTTGGCAGGCGTTGCGACACCCTTCGACGACATCTGCAACCCGTCCAGCGCACGCAGGATTTCCGCAAAGTTGCGGCCCACGGTCATCGGATAGGTCATCGACAGCTTCAGCTGCTTGTCCGGGCCGATGATAAAGACCGACCGCACGGTGGCGCTGTCAGCAGGGGTGCGGCCATCGGGCAGGTAGGCTTCGGCTGGCAGCATGTCGAAGGCTTTCGACACCGCCAGACCCTCATCAGCGATGATCGGGAAACCGGGATTGGCCTTGCCGTATTCCTCGATATCCTTCTTCCACTTCTTGTGGTCTTCGACACCGTCAACCGACACGCCGATCACCTTGGTGTTGCGCGCGGCCCATTCGTCGTTCAGCTGCGCGACGGCCGAGAATTCGGTGGTGCAGACAGGCGTGAAATCCTTGGGGTGCGAGAACAGAATAGCCCAGCTGTCGCCAATCCAGTCGTGAAACTGAACGGTGCCCTGATCTGTTTCTGCGGTGAAGTTCGGGACCGTATCGTTGATGCGCAAACCCATGGCTACTTCCTTTCCTGTTGAAAATCCGAGTCGATTGCCTGAAACCTAATCACTTTGTGCAAAGGTTAAACCTTTCATCGTGGTCGCGGCCAAGGAATTCGCCGGTTTCACCGGAAAAATAATTTGATCAAATTTTCTATTGCCCCCTGTTCGCTTGGGTGACAGAGTGTCGGCGAACAGCCGGATTCTAGCTGGACCGACAGGAGGGCTCAGGATGATCGAAAAGCGGAATTTCTATATCAATGGTCAATGGGTCGCGCCGTCGCAACCCAATGATTTCGAGGTCATCAACCCCTCGACCGAGGAGCCGTGCGCGGTGATCTCACTGGGTGGGCAGGCCGACACGGATGCGGCAGTTGCCGCCGCCAAGGCCGCCCTGCCGGGCTGGATGGCAACGCCGGTAGAGGCCCGCATCGCACTGGTCGAGAAGCTGATCGACATCTACCAGACCCGCGCGGAAGATCTGGCGCAGGCCATGTCGCTGGAAATGGGCGCGCCGATTGACATGTCGCGCAGCCAGCAAGTTGGTGCAGGCACATGGCATTTGCAGAACTTCATCCGCGCCGCCAAGGCGTTTCAGTTTGAACGCCCTCTGGGGGATCACGCCCCGAATGACCGGATCATCTATGAGGCGGTTGGCGTGGCCGCATTGATCACGCCCTGGAACTGGCCGATGAATCAGGTCACGCTCAAGGTCGGTGCAGCAGCGATTGCGGGCTGCACGATGGTTCTGAAACCCTCCGAGCAAAGCCCGCTGAATGCGATGATCTTTGCCGAGATGATGGACGAGGCAGGGTTCCCGCCCGGTGTGTTCAATCTGGTGAACGGCGATGGCGCGGGCGTTGGCTCGCAGCTGTCGGGTCATCCCGATGTGGATATGGTCAGCTTTACCGGCTCGACCCGTGCGGGTACGGCGATTTCGAAGAACGCGGCGGAAACGCTCAAGAAAGTGCATCTGGAACTGGGCGGAAAAGGCGCCAATGTGGTCTTTGCCGATGCCGATGAAAAGGCTGTCAAACGCGGCGTGCTGCATATGATGAACAACACCGGCCAGAGCTGTAACGCGCCGAGCCGGATGCTGGTGCAGCGCCCGATCTATGATCAGGCCGTTGAGATCGCGGCCGAGGTCGCCAGCAAGGTCACCGTGGGCAGTGCAGCAGAAGAGGGCCGCCATATCGGACCCGTCGTGAATGAGGTTCAGTGGACCAAGATTCAGGACCTGATCCAGAAAGGTATCGACGAAGGGGCGCGGCTGGTCGCGGGCGGCACCGGACGCCCCGAGGGGCTGAACAAGGGCTATTATGTCCGCCCGACGGTCTTTGCCGATGCCAACAACCAGATGACCATCGCCCGCGAGGAAATCTTTGGCCCGGTTCTGACCATGATCCCCTTCGACACCGAGGAAGAGGCTGTCGAGATCGCCAATGACACACCTTATGGCCTGACCAATTATGTGCAGACGCAGGACAAGGCGCGCGCCAACCGCATGGCACGGGTTCTGCGGTCGGGCATGGTCGAGATGAACGGCCAGTCGCGCAGTGCGGGCTCTCCGTTTGGTGGGATGAAGCAATCCGGCAACGGGCGCGAAGGCGGCGTTTGGGGGCTGGAGGACTTTCTGGAAGTCAAATCCGTCGGCGGCTGGGCGGCTGAGTAATACACCCAGCGCAATGCGAGATGAGAGGGCGGGGCAACGCGGTTGCCTCGCTCTTTATGCTTTTACAGCGAGATTGCCTTCCACTTCGGTGTCCGGCTCGAGGTGAATTACAAAAACCGAGCCGGGGAAATTCGCGGTCAGGGCTGCCTCGATATCATCACAGATTTCATGCGCGGCTGAGACCGACATTGCACCATCGACAACCAGATGGAACTCGACAAAGACGATATTCGCCGATCTGCGACCGCGAAGATCGTGATATTCCAGCGCGGGTCCAAGATGGGCTTCGATTGTACTGCGGATAACGTTCAAATCCGGCTCGGAAAGGGTCACGTCCATCAACCCATTGACCGAGTTTCGGATGACCTTCCATCCTTCCCACAGAATGTTCAGCGCGACCAGGATCGCCATGATCGGGTCCAGGATCAGCCAGCCTGTCGCCAGCGCAAGCAGAATACCCGCCAACACCCCAACGGAGGTAACAACATCTGTGAAGATGTGTTTCGCACTGGCCACCAACGCCGGTGATACGTGCCGCCGACCGACCCGCAGCAGGATCAACGCCCAGACACCGTTCAGCCCTGTGGCCAAGACATTGACCGCAACGCCGCGCATCGGCGCCTGTTCCAGATGCGGGGATGGCAAGGCAAGAATAGCTTCGCGGATGATCAGCAATGCGGCCAGAACGATCAGCGTGCCTTCGACAACGGCCGACAGATACTCTACCTTCTTGTGACCGAACGGATGCTTTTCGTCAGGCGGCTTTCGGGCAATTGAAACCGCGAAGAAGGCTAACAGCGCCGCGATCACGTTGACCACCGACTCCATTGCATCGGACAGAAGGGCGACAGACCCCGTCAGCCACCATGCCAGGAGTTTCAGTGCCAACACCGCGATGGAAACTGGGATCGACCAAAGAGCAAACTTTTGGATCATCAAACCGGATTCTTGCTGCCTCGGCGCAGGTCTAACACTTTGCCCGACGGGCGAGTACCTATAAAATCCGGTCAGGCGTCGGCCTTTGCCGCCTCATAGGCCAGCATGGCCCGTTTGACCGGCAGACCCCAATGATAGCCGCCCAACCCCCCGGATTTGCGCAGGGCGCGGTGACACGGGATCAGCCAGCTGACCGGGTTGCGCCCGACGGCCGTGCCCACCGCGCGCACGGCCTGCGGCGAACCCACGCGCTGCGCGATCTCGGAATAGGTCGTCACCTGCCCCGACGGGATGTGCATCAGTGCTTCCCATACCTTGATCTGCAAGGGTGAGCCGATCAGGTAGAGCGGTGTCGGCTCTGACCGGTCGCTGGCCGTGCTGAATGCGCTGAGAACCCAGGGGCGCAGGCGCATCGGATCTTCGACATAATCCGCGTTGGGCCAGCGCGAGACCATATCCTCCATCGCCGCCTTCTCTCCGGTTTCGGCCCCGAAGGCGATGCCGCAGATGCCCTTGTCGGTGCCCATGACCAGCGCGGGGCCAAAGGGGCATTCGAACCAGCCCCAATAGATCGTCAGACCCGCGCCCCTGCGAGCATATTCGCCGGGGCTCATGGATTCCCATTTCAGGAACAGATCATGCAGGCGGCCGCTGCCGGACAGGCCGACATTATGGGCAGTTTCAAGCGTGGTGAACCGTTCTCGCAGCAGCGCCTTGGCATGGCCCAGCGTCAGGTATTGCTGGTACCGTTTTGGCGACACTCCGGTCCAGCGCGAAAACAGGCGCTGGAAATGGGCCGGGCTCATGTCCATCTGGCGGGCCAACTCATCAAGGCTCAGGCCCTCGCCGCCCTGATCGATCAGCTCGATTGCCCGGCGCATGACGTTGTAGTGGTATCCGCTTTCGGGGGTCTGGACGTTCATGGTTGCACCTCATTGTCTGGCACAAACCATAGCGCGCGCGACACGCTGCCGCGACCCGGAACTTGCGCATTGGCTTTGGGCTTGTGTCGCGGCCCCTCGGGCGGCATTAAGGCCCGGATGGCAAAGCAACTCGACTATCATACGATCCGCGAGATCTTTACGCGCTTTCAGGAGGCCGACCCCGAACCCAAGGGTGAGCTTGAGCATGTGAATGTCTACACGCTGGTCGTGGCCGTGGCGCTGTCGGCGCAGGCAACCGATGCGGGGGTCAACAAGGCCACGCGCGAGTTGTTCAAGATCGCCGATACGCCGCAAAAGATGCTGGATCTGGGCGAAGAGGGCCTGATCGAGCATATCAAGACCATCGGCCTGTTCCGCCAGAAGGCCAAGAACGTCATCAAGCTGAGCCGTATTTTGGTCGAAGACTATGGCGGTGAAGTCCCAAATTCCCGCGCAGCGCTGCAATCGTTGCCGGGTGTCGGACGCAAGACCGCCAACGTTGTGCTGAACATGTGGTGGCGGCAGCCGGCGCAGGCTGTGGACACGCACATCTTTCGCGTCGGCAATCGCACCGGTATCTGCCCCGGCAAGGACGTGGACGCGGTCGAGCGCGCCATCGAAGACAATATCCCCGCCGATTTTCAACTCCATGCGCATCACTGGCTGATCCTGCATGGCCGGTACCATTGCAAGGCGCGCAAGCCGCAATGCCCGACCTGCATCATCCGTGATCTCTGTCAATTCGAGGACAAGACATTATGAAAACCTACCAGCTGACCGGTATCGGAAATGCCGTTGTGGACGTGATCTCGCAGGCCGATGACAGTTTCCTGGAACTGATGGGCATTGAAAAAGGCATCATGCAGCTGATCGAGCAGGAGCGCGGTGAGCTGCTGTATGCCTCGATGGAGGGTCGGGTACAGACACCGGGCGGGTCTGTTGCCAACACGATTGCGGGCGCAGGTGCGTTGGGGCTGGATGCTGCCTTTATCGGGCGGGTGCATGACGATGCGCTGGGCCGGTTCTATGCGGATGCGATGAACGAAGATGGCGTCGATTTCGTCAACCCGCCGGTTCCGGGCGGGGAATTGCCGACCTCGCGCTCGATGATCTTTGTCTCGCCCGATGGCGAGCGGTCGATGAACACCTATCTGGGCATCTCCTCGGAACTGTCGTCGCATGACGTGCCCGATGAGGTCGCCGGAAGCAGCCAGATCATGTTCCTTGAGGGCTATCTGTTCGACAAGGAAAAGGGAAAGGCCGCGTTTCTTGAGGCCGCGCGCGCCTGCCACAAGGGCGGCGGCAAGACCGGGATCGCCATTTCCGACCCGTTTTGCGTGGAACGCCACCGGGTCGATTTCCTGCTGCTGATCGAGAATGAGCTGGATTTCGTCATCGGCAACGAGGCTGAAATCAAATCGCTGTTTGAAACCGACGATCTGGAAGAGGCGCTGATCAAGACCGCCGAGATTTGCCCGCTGGTGGTTTGCACGCGCTCGGGTGATGGCGTGACCGTCCTGAACGGAGGCGCGCGCATCGACGTGCCGGTCAAGAGGATCGTGCCGGTAGACGCAACCGGTGCCGGTGACCAGTTCGCCGCGGGGTTCCTGTATGGAATGGCCACAGGGCGCGATTACGAGACCTGCGCCAGGATCGGCAACGTCTGCGCCCGCGAGGTCATCAGCCATATCGGCCCAAGACCCGAGGCGGATATGCTGGAATTGTTGCGGGACGAAGGGCTGCTTTGAGCCCATTTTGTTGAAAAACCCCTCCTTTATCGAAGGCTGAACGGCCAATCCGCATGTTGCGGGCTGGGTATTGCTTTGTGATCCGGTCCGCGCGGTGGTTTTGTGAAGAGGCGCAACTGGCTTGAAGTCATTCGGACTATGGTTGCCCACTCATTGAAGCGTGCTGCTTTTTTGAGCGTCCAATCATTCTTACCCTTGAGGGTGTTTGCTTGATTTAACCTCTGTCTGCGCGCAAGTGCCTTGGATTTTGGTCTTCGTTGCCCCAAGTTTGCGCCGGAGTACACAACGCAGATCCAGAAACACGTGCGGCGTGCCAGTGTCGATTGGCGCGTGGACGAGAGGCATATCCTAGTCGGCGGCAAAAGCGGGACCCATCAACGCATGCAACAGTCCCGCAATGCCGGTGTATCCGAAGAAGTCTGAACGTCAATGAACGCTCTTGTATTTTAGCCGAGTTGTTTGGTCCACAAAACAACGCGTTCGATCTCTTGGATCAGGCAATCTTGAAAATCCCTGTCTATCTGTGAAGCGTTGATGCCAATTGGTTCAACGACCGCAAACCGATAGAGAGGAAGGTCCTCTACGATCCGCGGCCGTCCTTTGTTCCCTTGCAACCAATGAAAAGCCGTAAAAGCATCCACGAGAGGCAACCCACCGCAGGATTTGCTAAGAGTAAGTGCAGCTAAAGATGTTTCGACAGTCACCGGTGGGCGCTCACCCTCTAGCAAGTCACTTAGCGACAAAGCACTCTCAACTTCGTTGCGCAGCCCGATGATCTGACAGGGCGCCATCTGTTCCAGTGTCAGCGCTCCCTGACCTGCGGCTAAAGGGTGACCTTCGTGAACAAAACAAATATGTGGTAAGCTTCCCTCAAACAGGACGTTCATTTGCTTCAGAGAGCGCGAAACATAGGCGAAGCCTGTTCTCATCGCGCCGAAACGGGCATAGTCCAGTATCCAGTTTGAAGATCGTACCCGCCAATCGATCCGGATGTTCTTTTCCGCTATGTTCAGCCGTCTTAGGGCCTGAGGCACGAGGTCTAATGAGGCGGCGGTTATTGTGGCAATTGACAAGGACCCGCGATCCTTCCGAGCGATCTGAGAGGCGATCTCGTCCAAGTTCGCAAGGGCCGAAAAATTGCGTTTAACCTCTTGATAGAATTCTTCTGCTTCGGGGAGCGGTGTCACACCCTTACTTCGGCGACGAAACAAAGGAACGCCAAACTCCCGCTCCAGATCCGACAAAAGCCGGCTGACGCTGGGTTGTGACAGATTCAACCTGCGACCAGCAGCGGAAACCGACCCGGTTTGCATGATCGCAGAGAAGACGTTGAGTTGGTTATGGGTGAACATAGGTATTCGATTAACAAATATCAGTCGAAACAGATAGTATTATTTCAAATGTAGGGTCTGTGGTACTGTCCCGTTGTTTCGGAGGGCAGCGCCAAGAATGAAGAAAAATGTCATTTTGATTATGACGGACCAGCAACGCGCGAACAGTCTGGGCTGCACCGGAAACAAGCATGTCAGGACACCGAATATAGACGCACTGGCCCAGCGGGGCGCCGTCTTTACCAAGCATTTCACACCGCACCAGATCTGCTCTCCAAGCCGGTCCACTTTGTTCAGCGGTCAGTATGCAAGGTCGCACGGCCTGACGCGCAACGGGGTTGCCCTGCCTGAGGATCTGAAACTGATCACCCATGACTTTCAGGCCATGGGGTACAAGACCCATGGGGTTGGGAAATTCCACTTCCAACCTATTCTGGCCGGGCCAGAGCATCTTATGCCGGATTCAAACGCCTTTTGGGACTTACCGGAAAGTGAGGGATGGTGCGGCCCCTTTTACGGGTTTGACGCGGTCGACATTCTGATTGGAGAATCCGTTAGTGCCACAAAAGGTGGGCATTATGCCCGTTGGCTGGAATCCGTCGCGCCGGGAGCGGCCGAGCTCTATCTCCCGGAAAACGCGCTTGAACCGCGATGTGGGGATATTGACGAAGTTTGGAAATCGGCCATCCCTTTCGACTTGCATTACAACTCTTGGATCACAGATCGGGCCTGCGAGTTCCTGACTGAAAATGACGGGTCAGACCCGTTCTTTCTGTTTGTTTCCTTTCCCGATCCGCACCATCCTTTTTCCCCCCCTGCGCCATGGTGCGACATGTACGATCCGGCGGACATGCCAATGCCCTCATATGTGCCTGATGAGCTGTCAGCGATGCCGTCTTTCCTGCGCGATGGCGATGATGAGGAAAAAAGTAAAAGCTATGTGGACTTCCTGCGCGATCCGGGGCCACCGCGAGAACAGGGTTTTTTACAGACAACATCGAACTTCTCGGACGATTCAATTCGCCGCGCGATCGCATATACCAATGGAATGATTTCGATGATTGACGCTTGCGTCGGGCGGATCATGGCACAGACGGAGCATCAGGGTCTCCTTGAAGACACCGTTGTCATTTTCACCTCGGATCATGGCGAGTTGTTGGGTGATCACGGGCTTATCCGAAAAGGCCCCAGCCCCTACAGATCGCTTTTGCACGTACCGCTGATCGCTGCAGGTCCGGGGATCGAGCCTGGCGAACGTCACGGGACAACAAGTCATCTGGATCTGCGCGCGACCCTGCAGGATTTTTTGGAGCTGGAGCATCAGCCGACCGAAGGGGTCTCTTTCGCTCACCTGATGACGCAGGCAGATGGCCCGGGGCGTCGCGAGCTTTTTGCCGAATATCACCCACGCACGCGCATGGACACTTACAACCAGACGGTAATGACAGACGAATGGCGTGTCACAATCTATCCTCAAAACGCAGACTGGGGAGAGATGTTCGATCTTCGCAACGATCCGGGTGAACACGTCAATCTCTTCTTCAAAGAAGAATACCGCAGCACGCGTGACGAGATCATTGAAAAATTGTCACGACACTTTCCGCCAGCTGCGGATGCAGGCGGAGTGTCACTTGCAACCTACTAATCAAATCTGAGCTCTCAAACGACAACGGGGAAGTCACCATGAACGAACATATCAAATATCTGGCAAAACAGGCAGCGCTTGGCAAAATGCCCCGCCGTGAATTTCTTGGGAAGGCGTCCGCCTTGGGGCTGGCTGCTGCAACAGCCAATCTGGCGATGTCGTCAGCGGTCAAAGCCGCTGGTCCACAAAAAGGTGGCACCATTCGCGTTGGCATCCAAGGCGGCGGCACAACTGACAGCCTTGATCCTGCGACCGCCGCAAACTCAACCGCTAATATGGTCGCCCGCCTTTGGGGTGAGACGCTCTTGACGCTTGCACCTGATGGCGGCCTTGAGCCCAAGGTCGCAGAAAGCTTTGAGGCTTCTGCCGACGCAAAAACGTGGACGTTCAAGATACGAGACGGCATCACCTTCTCAAACGGTCAGCCCGTCACTGCCGAGGATGTTCTACAGACCATCGAC
Source organism: Ruegeria sp. AI2 (assembly GCF_056541275.1). Lineage (NCBI taxonomy): Bacteria > Pseudomonadati > Pseudomonadota > Alphaproteobacteria > Rhodobacterales > Roseobacteraceae > Ruegeria > Ruegeria sp. AI2. Next base: position 107,914 of record NZ_JBQFYB010000007.1, on the reverse strand, counting down.
CGACACTCGAACGAAGAGACCAAATCCGGGGCGTTGGGCTTGTTGCGTGGTATCGCAAATATGCGAACGGATGGCGACCTGTTCATCGTCGAGCTGGAAGCGCCCAATGCGGACCTTCCATATCTGCTTTCGGATTATCATCTCGTCATTCAGCCTGGTGGCGGTAAAGAGGACCCAGCTGCTGCAATTGGCACCGGTCCTTATGTTTTGAAAGCCGCCGATATGGGTGTGCGTTTCGTGGCTGAACACAACCCCAACCATTGGGATGACACGATTGGTCATGCCGGCACGATCGAAGTGATTGTCATCAACGACAACACCGCACGCGTCGCGGCGCTGCAATCTGGTCAGGTCGACATGATTGACCGTGTGCCGCCCCGTACTGCACGTCTTGTTGACCGCGCGCCCGGTATCACGGTGCGCTCTACGTCTGGCGCAGGTCATTACGTGTTTATCATGCACGTCAATACCGCGCCGTTCGACAACCATGATCTGCGTATGGCCTTGAAATACGCCATCAATCGTCAGGAAATGGTGGACAAGATCCTCTTCGGCTACGGCTCTGTGGGCAATGACACACCCATCAACAGCTCTTATCCCCTCGCAACTGAGTTCGAACAGCGCGAATACGATGCGGACAAGGCGGCGTTCCACTTCAAGAAATCGGGTCATAGCGGGCCGGTCACGCTTCGGTCGTCCGAGAACTCGTTCCCCGGCGCATTGGATGCGGCTGCGTTGTTCCAGCAGTCCGCAGCTGCCGCGGGCATAACGCTGGATGTGAAGCGCGAGCCCAATGACGGCTACTGGTCTGAAGTTTGGAACAAGCAACCTTTCTGCACCAGTTACTGGGGTGGCCGTCCGGTTCAGGACCAAATGCTGTCCACAGCATATTTGTCCACAGCGGATTGGAACGACACCCGGTTCTTCAACGAGCGTTTCGATCAAATCGTCACCGCAGCGCGCGCCGAACTCGATGATGCGAAGCGCAAGGAAATGTACACAGAAGCCTCAGCGTTGATCCGTGATGATGGTGGTCTGATCTGTCCGATGTTCAACGACTTTGTCGGTGCGACTTCAGATCGGATCAGCGGTTGGGTTGACGATCACAAGGGCTTTGACCTGATGGATTTCCGCGCACCGTTGAAGATGTGGGTCGCCGCTTAAACGCGCGGTTTTCGAGTTTGACCATGAACAGGCGCAGTTCTTATCCCGAACTGCGCCTGTTCAATTGCGGCTCGAACCAGCGTTTCAAAAGAAATGGCACGTGTCGGGCATTGATTGGCATCCCATGCCCTGGCGAGAGGAACTACGACTTGAATAGAGCCGCTGCGGGTCTGATCCGATCCGCGCTGGTAAGGAGGGCTCAAGGATCACTTACTGTGAGTGCCAACCCGCAGCGACTGAGCGCATGTAAGAGTTGCAAACTGACACGAAAGGGGGAAGAAAACGCCGTCTGACGTCACTTTTTGAGCGACTAGTCGAAAAATCAAATCGCTTCTTACGTTTGCGTAAATTTCTTAATGGCCACAAAAACTGAAGCGACGTTGCGTCAATAAAACGATACGCGAAAAACGCGAGAAGATACTCACCGCGACAACTGTTTATCACGAAGTCAGGCCAACTCCTGCTCGGTTGGTTTGGCACTGCTGCGCCGCTCATATTTCTCCACTGCCGACGGATATTCTCTGAGCTTTTGACCCTCGTCGGTATCCGGCTCAGATCCCCATAGATACTCAATTTCCCTGAGCGCGGCGCGGTACTCTGAAAGGGTAAGAACTGTCGGCATAGTAAATCCTCAAAGTGTAAATCAATACTCAGCTTCTTACCGGACAAGCACATTTCAACCGTTGTCACAGTGCTTCCGTATTGCTTCCGGCAGGTCGCACCTGGCGAAGCGCACTCTACACACATCCGAGTGAATACTTGGTTTTCTTGAAAAAGTGGTGAGCCGTGCAGGATTCGAACCTGCGACCCACTGATTAAAAGTCAGTTGCTCTACCAACTGAGCTAACGGCCCACTCTTTTATTGGATCTTCTCGATCCGTGGCGCTCTTTACGGCAATTTCCCAACCGGGTTCAAGCCCTTAATTTGCGCCTCGTTTCGCTGAAACAACCTGTGTTTCCGGCGACCCGATAGGCGGCCTACTTAGGCAGGTGGCGCAGGGGGGTCAACCCCTTTTTTCACGATTCGACGCGACAGGGTGGATTCATGTTCCGACCGACGCTATATCGCCGCCATGCAACAGAAACTCGATACCGGATTGCCCTTTGTTAAGATGCATGGGCTGGGAAATGACTTCGTCGTCGTTGACGCGCGCATGCAGGATGTTTCGATTACCCAGGCTCTGGCCCGAGGAATCGGGCATCGGCATTTTGGTGTGGGATTCGATCAGCTGGCCGTAATCGAAAACGGTGCGGCGGACGCGCATCTGGTGTTTTACAATTCGGATGGATCAACTTCGGCGGCGTGTGGCAACGCCACAAGATGCATCGCACGAATGTTGATGGATGAGACGGGCAAAACCCAGCTGACGTTGACAACCGAACGTGGAACACTTTTTGCGCAGGACGCAGGTGATGGGCTGACCTCGGTCAATATGGGTCTTCCTCAGTTGGAATGGCACGAAATTCCGCTGGCTGAAGAGATGGACACGCTGGAACTGCCCATCGAGGGCGCCCCGACAGCGACGGGTATGGGCAATCCGCACTGCACGTTCTTTGTTGAAAACGCCGAGGCGATTCCGTTGGCCGAGTTCGGCGCGCGCTATGAACACCATCCTTTGTATCCCGAGCGCACCAATGTGCAGATGGCTCAGGTTGTGGGTCCGGATCACATCCGCATGCGGGTGTGGGAACGGGGCGTGGGCATCACCCTGGCATCAGGGTCGTCATCCTGTGCAACCGCGGTGGCTGCGGCGCGGCGTGGGCTGACGGGGCGAAAGGTGCAGATTGATCTTGATGGGGGAACCCTGTGGGTTGACTGGCGCGAGGATGGTGTCTGGATGACCGGGTCAACCTGTCACGTCTTCTCGGGCACGTTGTCGCCCGAGTTCTTAGGGACGCTGGGATGAACCCGCCTAAATTCACCACATTGGGTTGCCGCCTGAACGCCTATGAAACCGAGGCGATGAAAGAGCTGTCGCAACAAGCCGGACTGACGGATGCCGTGGTGATAAACACCTGCGCCGTCACAGCTGAGGCTGTGCGCAAAGCGCGACAGGAGATCCGGAAACTGCGTCGTGAAAATCCGAACGCCCGGCTGATTGTTACCGGGTGCGCCGCCCAGACAGAACCCGACACCTTCGCGCAGATGGCCGAGGTCGATGCGGTGATCGGCAACACGGAAAAGATGCGACCAGAAACCTGGAAAGGCATGGCCGCCGACTTTATCGGCGAGACCGAGGCCGTTCAGGTCGATGACATCATGTCTGTCACCGAAACGGCCGGGCACCTGATCGACGGGTTTGGCACACGCTCACGCGCTTATGTGCAGGTTCAGAACGGCTGCGATCACCGCTGTACCTTCTGCATCATTCCCTATGGCCGGGGCAATTCCCGCAGCGTGCCTGCCGGTGTTGTGGTGGATCAGATCAAGCGGCTGGTGGACCGGGGCTATCATGAGGTGGTGCTGACTGGCGTCGATCTGACCTCATGGGGGGCCGATCTGCCTGCACAGCCCAAACTTGGCGATCTGGTGATGCGCATCCTGAAGCTGGTGCCGGATTTGGCTCGCCTGCGGATCAGTTCGATCGACTCGATCGAAGTGGACGAGAATCTGATGCAGGCCATCGCAACCGAACCACGCCTGATGCCGCATCTGCACCTGTCGCTTCAGCATGGCGACGATCTGATCCTGAAGCGCATGAAGCGTCGCCACCTGCGCGACGATGCCATTCGATTTACCGAAGAGGCCCGGAAACTGCGCCCCGACATGACCTTTGGTGCCGACATCATCGCAGGTTTCCCGACCGAGACCGAAGCGCATTTCGAGAACTCGCTGAAACTGGTTACCGATTGCGATCTGACCTGGCTGCATGTTTTCCCATATTCGAAACGCGAAGGTACTCCAGCGGCTCGCATCCCGCAGCAGGTGAACGGCAATGTAATCAAGGATCGCGCCGCCCGTCTGCGTGCGGCTGGGGACGTTCAGGTCAGGAAACACCTGTCAGATCAGGTCGGTAAAACCCACCGGATCCTGATGGAGAACCCGCATATGGGGCGGACGGAACAATTCACCGAGGTTTCGTTCAATTCACCCCAACCCGAAGGCCAGATCGTAACCGCCCGAGCCATTGGGGCGAATGATCACAGTTTGGTTGTCTGAAGGTCCGCAGCCTCGCCATCTGCGACAAGCAATTCTTCCATGAATACGCTTATCAGCTGCGCACGCCCGTCAACCCCGGCTTTGGCATAGATCGAGGCGGTCTGCGCGCGCACGGTTCCTACGGCCCGCCCCCGGATGCGCGCGATGTTTTCGTTATCCAGCCCTTTCAGAACCAATAGACCCACATCACGCTCGGCGGTGGTAAGTCCCCAACGGTCGAAGAACGTGTTGATGACGACGCTCATTTCACCCTGCGCGGCCTGTAGGCCAAGCTTGGTCTGTTCCACCCTTGCCAGCAGGCGTCGAAGTTCAATCATGAAAAAAACAACTCCGGCAAGCAAAACAAATGCGACAAAAGCCTCAAGACTTACATGAGAAGGCCCCTCGCCTTCCTTCAAATCCAGAGCAACGTCGCCAAGGTAAAACACCACGCAAAGTACCTGAACAACGATCATTATCGACATAAGTACAGCCCGGTGAGCGTCTGCATCGCCGGGCCGCCAATGGCTGCTGATCCATTTGATCATTTGGTTGACCAATCCTCAGGTATATTCTTCCGCCCTGTTATCATAGCTTTTGCCAAAGCGACACCTGTTCGCCTCTGATCAATGACAACCCCGGCAACATGCAGCAGAACAGACAGCATCAGCCAGTTGAAGGCCAGTTCGTGCAGGTCTTCGACCCATTCGATGCCAAAGAACCGAACCGTCCCCATCATGAACCCTGTCACACACAAAGCCAGCAGTGTCGCCCAGAGGTTATAGACCATAAGGGCTCCCAGAGGGTTGTGTGAAAGGTGCACGCTTTGGTCACCCCGCCCCATGTCGCGCAGGTGGTTGAGTGCCGAACGGGGGCTGAAAGGGAAGGCTGCGAACCTGGCGAAAGCCGGACCCGTTAACCCCCAAAGCAACCGCAACAAGACCAAAGCCAGCACGACATAGCCCACATATTCGTGGAACGCGCCCTCGGGATTGGATATCGCCGCATTGATCAGAACGCACAAGGCTACGACCCAGTGAACCAGCCGGACCAAAGGATCCCAGACCTGAACTTCGTGGGCGCCTGTGCGCCCACGATGCATCAATTCTGTTTCGGACATTCTGGTTACTGATCCTCAATCTTGACGACTTTGCCGCTTGCGGGATCAACGTAAACCTCGGCCAGTTTACCATCCTTGACGACATAGGCTTCGATCTTGCCGTCTTCCGTCTCGATTTTGCGGACATCGAATCCCATGCCTGTCAGAGTTTGCCGAATTTCGGCTTCGGATTTTCCAAGCTCGGCATCGGGTGCGAGATCCAGTGCCAATACCGGCGTTCCAAATAGAATTGAGGCAAAAAGAATAGGAAGTTTCATTGTCGTGACTCCGTGTTTCAGACAAACGGCAGTTGATCAGCCGTTGTGGCTGATGTGCGCCTGTGAAGCTGTCCAATCCATTGACCCGGCGCTTATTTCGGTCAAATAAGCGCGCGCTGATGGAGGCTTGGAAAAAGAAAACCCCCGCAACCTGACGGCGCGGGGGCTGATTTAGTAAAATCCGGTAGGACGGATCGGATCAATCTTCCTTGCGGAGTTTGCCCTTGTGCGGTGCCCAGAGGCGCTTGTTGACCAGGTACAGCAGCACCGACAGAACGGTCAGGAAGATGACACCGACAAAGCCTGCGTTCTTGCGGTCTGTCAGCTTTGGCTCGGCCGCCCACATCAGGAATGCAGCAACGTCCTCGGCCATATGCTCAACCGTGTTCGAGTGCCCGTCCGCGAACTCGACCTGCTCGTCAGCCAGCGGAGGCGCCATCGAAATCCAGCCGCCGGGGAAGGCGGTGTTTTCGTAGAGCACTGCACCCGCTTCTTCTTTTTCGTGGCCAGTGTAGCCGTGTAGCAGCGAGGCGATGTATTCCGGGCCACCCATGCCTTTGACCAGCTGGTTTATGCCCAGGCCGTAAGGCCCGTGGAAGCCAGCCCGCGCCTTTGCCATCAAGCTCAGGTCCGGAGCGCCGACGCCGGTATTGGCCGGGAAGTGATCGGTGGGAATCGCCGGGCGGAAATCGTCCAGCTCGGGGTCGAAGACTTCGAAGTTGCCAGCAGCGTATGCGATGACTTCTTCTTCCGAGTAACCCAGCGCTTCCAGATCGCGCAGCGGCACGTATTGCAGACCGTGGCAAGCCGCGCAGACCTCGGTATAGATCTGCAGGCCGCGTTGCAGCTGATGCTGATCCCAGGTGCCGAACGGGCCTTCGAACGAGAAGGCGAAATCTTCGATATGCTGCTCACCACCACCTGCTGCAATGGAAGCAGCAGGGGTCAGGGCCAGAGCAAACGCGGCGCCGATTGCAAGTTTCTTGAACATGTTTCCGGTCCCTCTTCTTACTCGGCCGGCGTGGCGTCGGCGTCAGCCTTGCCATAATGCGCGTTGAAGTCTTCTTCGATAGTCTCGGGCTGGGCCAGAGGTTTCTCGATCACACCAAGGATCGGCAGGATCACGAAGAAATAGGCGAACCAGTAGGCCGATGCGATCAGCGAGAAGGTCGCATAGGGTTCTTCCGCAGGCATCGCGCCCAGCCACATCAGGGCGAAGAAGTCGATGATCAGCAGGTAGAACCACCATTTCAACATCGGACGGTACTTGCCCGAACGCACGCTCGACGTGTCCAGCCAAGGCGCCAGCGCCATGGCCAGGATCGCACCAAACATCGCCAGAACACCAAAGAACTTGGCGTCAACGATACCACCGGTGATGAAGCTGGCAAACTGAACAACCCAGACTTCACCGGTAAAGGCACGCAGGATCGCGTAGAACGGCAGGAAGTACCATTCAGGCACGATATGTGCGGGTGTCGCCAACGGGTTGGCTTCGATGTAGTTGTCCGGGTGGCCCAGATAGTTCGGCATGAAACCGACAACGGCCCAGAACACGACCAGGATCACGGCCAGCGCGAACAGGTCCTTGATCACGAAATACGGCCAGAACGGCAGCGTGTCTTTCTTCGCCTCGTCCTTCGAGCCGCGACGCACTTCAACACCTGTGGGGTTGTTGTTGCCCGTGGTGTGGAAGGCCCAGATGTGTACCACGACCAAAGCCGCGATGATGAACGGCAGCAGGTAATGCAGCGAGAAGAAGCGGTTCAGCGTGGCGTTGTCCACCGCGGGTCCGCCCAGCAGCCAGGTCTGGATCGCGTCACCCACAAACGGAATGGCACCAAACAGACCGGTGATCACAGTCGCACCCCAGAAGGACATCTGACCCCATGGAAGAACATAGCCCATGAAGGCGGTGCCCATCATCATCAGGTAGATCAGCATGCCGACGATCCACGTGATCTCGCGCGGGGCTTTGTATGAGCCGTAGAACAAGCCGCGGAAGATGTGGATGTAGACTGCAACAAAGAACAGCGATGCGCCGTTCATGTGCAGGTATCGGATGAAGTAACCGCCATTTACGTTGCGCATGATGTGTTCGATGCTGGCAAATGCCATGTCGACATGCGGCGTATAGTGCATCACCAGAATGATACCGGTGACAATTTGCAGCGCCAGGCAGAACGCCAGAACGATGCCCCAGATCCACCACCAGTTCAGGTTCTTGGGGGTCGGGATCATGAGGGTGTCATACAGCAGGCCAACAATCGGCAGGCGGCTGTTCAGCCATTTCTCGCCGTTTGTCTTCGGCTCGTAATGATCGTGGGGAATTCCGGACATAAGTTTGGGTCTCCCTTAGCCGAGTTTGATTGTGCCGTTGTCCACCCACTCTGCGGGCGGAATGGGCAGGTTCTCAGGCGCGGGGCCTTTGCGGATACGACCGGCAAGGTCGTAGTGTGAACCGTGGCAAGGGCAGAACCAGCCACCGAAGTCGCCTGCATCACCCAAAGGCACACAGCCGAGGTGGGTGCAAACACCCATCTGAACGACCCATGCACCCGGCGCTTCGCCTTCCGGCGACGGCATCACACGGTTTGCGTCGGTCGCAGGGGCATCGGCGCTCAGGTTAAAGTTGCGGGCCAGCGGATCGGGCAGCGCATCAACACCTTCGGCGTCCTGTTTCTGAGCTTCCTGAATCTCGGCACCGGTGCGGTGACGGACAAAGACGGGTTTTCCCAACCATTTGACGGTCAGCTGCGTACCCGGCTCAACACCGCTCACATCCACACGGATCGAGGACAGCGCCTGAACGTCTGCCGATGGGTTCATTTGGTTGATCAGGGGCCATACGGCTGCACCCGTTGCAACGACACCTGCGCCGCCAGCGACGTAGTACAGGAAATCTCTGCGGGTGCCTTCGTGGTCTTCTGCGTGGGACACGAGGTTATCTCCGATTGTCTGGCGCCCGCGGACGGGCAAATAGCTCGCGCACCGCACGAATGCGGTGTCTTAACCGCGCTTACTATCGGGGAGAATAGTGTTCGTCCAGCGTTCATAAACGCGCAATACGCCGCATGTGTCGTTTCCAGCAGCTGCGGAGAGTGTTTTTTGGTGAATCTCGCGTGCGACTTTGTCGGCAACTTCGATTCATGCGTCATTGATTCGCTTTCGCACCCCGCCTTCCGCCACCCGGGTTGGGTATTTGAAGCCTGTCCTGGGTGCCGCTGATTTGCGCCCAAAAGGTACATAATCAAGACTTCCAAACGGGGATTGTTTTCAGCAAAAACATACTCGCTAAATAGATGATTTAAATTACAAATTGCACGCGCCTCACCTGTTGCACTTTCCGCGCGAATAAAGGACAGCGCAAAAGGCGTGCGAACTCCTGCAAGGAGACCCCAATGTCAAAGATCATTCTGGCCGCTGCCTTGTGCACAATGGCCCTGCCCTCTCAGACCCTTGCCGCGGGCGACCCCGCGAAAGGTGAGGCGATATATAACCGTTGTTCTTCGTGTCATGCGATCATCAAGGATGGTGAAGTTCTGGTCAAAGGTGGAATCACCGGCCCGAATCTGTATGGCGTCGTCGGTCGCGTGGCCGGGTCCGAAAACGATTATCGCTATGGCAGCGAGCGCCTGCCGATCGGCATGTTCACGGATGACATGATCCGTGCCGGCGAAGCGGGTCTGGTCTGGACCGAGGAAAACATCGTTGCTTATGCGCAGGATCCGATCGACTTCATCAGGGAATTTCTGGATGACGAAACTGCCCGTCCGAACATGAGCGTCAAACTCAAGACGGGTGCAGACGATATTGCCGCTTATCTGGCGACCTTCAGCCCCCAGTAAACCCGGCGCCTGATGCTGGTTAAGCCTTGTGCATCAAGGCGGCCAGTCGGGCGATTTCGCTGCCAAAGCCAGAGGACACCTGATCAGCGGCGGCATTTCGCGCACCTTCAGGTTTGTTCTGACCAAGCTTCCAGGTGCCCTGAATATCTTCAACGCGCATGCGGCACGGAACGATCATGCGCATCATCTTGTTCAGCGCGTCCGAGGACATTTTTCCCGTGACCCATGGGACCTTGGGCAGCAGCCGCTTTTCGTAGAATGCAGATTGGCGGTCAAGTACGTCACGCAACTCGTCCTGCGGGCGTAGCTCAAGCTTTCCGATCAGGTGTACGGCGACATAATTCCATGTCGGAACCTGATCTTCGACACCGTACCAATCGGGCGAAATATATGCATCCGGCCCCTGCACCGCGATCTTTGCGCGCTGCGGTTCGTGCAGCGCACGCACGATAGGGTTCGAGCGCACAAGATGCAGGTCAGCCATTGATCCGTCTTCGGACAACAAAAACGGGACATGACTTAATAACGGGCCCTCTTCCGCAGAGAGTGCCAGAGCGCCAAACGCCCGCTCGCGGGCGAGTTCAACATGACGCGCACGATCCTCGGCGCGAAAAACGGGGTTAGGGTGCATGAGTGTCCTCCTGTCAAATCTCTTGCAGCGTCGGACAGTTCTTGGCAAGGTCCGCCTCGTTCTCAGGGCGGGGTGGAATTCCCCACCGGCGGTATGCGGGCCACGGCCCGTAAGCCCGCGAGCGGCCCCGGCTTTCGGGGTGTCAGCAGATCTGGTGAGATACCAGAGCCGACGGTTACAGTCCGGATGAAAGAGAACGTGCAAGCCGCGCCGGTAATACGGCGCGCCTGCTCGTGATCGCCTTGGGTGACGTGTCATGCCGGGCTGGCAGCGAAAAGTGGGAACCGGTTCTCGCGACTGCCAGCAGGCCACCAAACTGAAAGGAGATCATGATGACACACACCCGCTATGCTTTTGTCAAAGCCAACTGGCATTCCGATATTGTTGACCGCGCGCTCGACGGCTTCCTCGAACTCGTCCCCTCGGAACAAGTCGATGTCTACGACGTTCCCGGCGCGTTCGAGATGCCCCTGCTGGCCCGTGATCTGGCCCGGACCGGGCGCTATGCCGCCGTCGCCTGCGCAGCCTTTGTCGTTGATGGCGGCATCTACAGGCACGATTTCGTTGCGCAGGCCGTGGTCGATGGCCTGATGCACGCCGGGCTTGATACAGGGGTTCCTGTCCTTTCGGTCTCGCTGACCCCGCACCAATATCAGGAAACTGATCATCACAATGCGATCTACCGCGACCATTTCGTACAAAAAGGGCGCGAAGCGGCTCGGGCCGCGCTGATGATCTCGGAAACCCGTGCGAAAGTCGCGCAGGCCGCCTGATCTTCATCTTTTCGAAAATACTCAAAAATGCGCCGCCCGACGGGCGGCGTTCAAACCGTCAACGGCCAAATCCGCTTGAGGCCGGGGGCCTTGCCCGCTAATCACGATCCGCAAAGGAGCACGCCCCATGTCGATGAACAGCTTTGGCCATCTTTTCCGCGTCACCACCTGGGGTGAAAGCCATGGGCCTGCCTTGGGCGCCACTGTCGACGGTTGCCCGCCGGGCGTTGCGATTGACGAGGCGATGATCCAGCACTGGCTGGACAAGCGCAAACCGGGGCAAAACAAGTTCACAACGCAGCGGCGCGAACCGGATCAGGTCAAGATCCTTTCTGGCGTGTTCGAAGGCCAAACTACAGGCACGCCCGTGCAACTGATGATCGAAAACACCGATCAGCGCTCGAAAGACTACGGCGATATCATGGACAAGTTCCGTCCGGGCCATGCCGATATCACCTACTGGCAGAAATACGGCATCCGCGATTATCGCGGGGGTGGGCGCAGTTCAGCCCGGGAAACCGCGTCGCGCGTGGCCGCGGGTGGACTGGCGCGCGAGGCCATCCGGCAGATCGCGCCGAATGTGCAGATCACCGGCTACATGACCCAGATCGGTCCGCACAAGATCGACCGCGCCAAATTCGACTGGGCGCAGATTGAACAGAACCCGTTCTGGGCGCCTGATGAACAGGCGGCCGGGGATTGGGCGACCTATCTGGATGACCTGCGCAAATCCGGCAACTCGGTCGGGGCCGTGGTCGAGGTTGTGGCACGCGGTGTCCCCGCAGGGCTTGGGGCGCCGATCTACGCCAAGTTAGACACTGATCTTGCGGCCGCGATGATGTCGATCAACGCTGTCAAAGGTGTCGAGATCGGCGAAGGCATGGCTGCCGCCGAACTGACTGGCGAAGCCAACGCCGACGAAATCTTCATGGGTCAGAATGGTCCGCAATACAGCTCAAACCACGCAGGTGGGATTCTGGGCGGCATCTCGACCGGGCAGGACATTGTCGTGCGCTTTGCGGTCAAACCGACCTCTTCGATCCTGACCACCCGCAAAACCATTACAAAATCCGGTGAAGAGACCGAGATCATCACCAAGGGCCGTCATGACCCCTGTGTTGGCATCCGCGCTGTCCCTGTCGGTGAGGCGATGATGGCTTGTGTCATCCTGGACCACCTACTGCTGCACCGTGGTCAGATCGGAGAAAACCGTGGACGGATCGGCTGATCTGCGCGCGCGTTTGCGTGCCATTGTCGCGCAACGCATGGAAACTGATCCGGCCCATGACCTGGCCCATCTGGATCGTGTTTGGACCAATGCTCAGGCCATTGCAGACGCTCAGGTGGACATCCCCGTCCTGTTGGCAGCCTGTTATCTTCATGATCTGGTCAACCTACCCAAGAATGACCCGAACCGACTGTTTGCCTCACGCCGGTCAGCTGCTGAATCAGGGCCTATTCTGGCAAAACTGGGCTTTTCCGACGATCAGGTTCAGGCCGCGCAACATGCGATAGCGGCCCATAGCTTCTCGGCCAACATCCCACCCGAAACGCTCGAGGCGCGGATTCTGAGGGATGCGGATCGCCTTGACGCCTTGGGGGCCATCGGGATTGCGCGCACATTTTCTGTATCAGGTGCTTTGGGGCGTGTTCTCTATGATCCGGCCGATCCATTCGCAGAAGCGCGCCCGCTGGACGATCTGCGGTATTCGATTGATCACTGGAAGGTTAAGCTGCTGACCCTTCCGGACGACATGCTGACGGATGCAGGCAAGCAGATTGCGCAGGTAAGGGCGGGCCGAATGTTTCAGTTCCTTGAGGATTTTGCAGCGGAAATCGGCGCATCGATACCGAACTCGTGGACCATCACCTGATCCACCCCGTTGATCTTTTTTCTGCAAAGGCGCAGGGTCGCGCCGATGACAAAACCCTTAACATCGCATCGACCTTTGCTGGCTGTGGCGCTGAAACTTGGCGCGCTGTTCCTTTTCACGTCGATGTCGGCCCTGGTCAAAGCCTTATCTGACGAATTCCCGCCGGGCCAATTGGTGTTCTTCCGGTCCCTGTTTGCTATTCCGGTCATCATTCTGTGGCTGACCGCGCGCCGAGAGCTGGCGCAAGGCTTTGTCGTCAAGAAACCCATGGGGCATTTCTGGCGCGGTGTTCTGGGGACCAGCGCCATGGGGCTGACATTCACCGGCCTTAGCCTGTTGCCGCTGCCCGAAGTCACCGCAATCGGTTACGCCACGCCGATCTTCACCCTGATTTTGGCCGCCGTGATGCTGGGCGAGCGCATCCGCATGATTCGCATCGGTGCCGTGGCACTTGGGTTGCTTGGCGTGATGATCATGATCTGGCCCCGGCTTGGCAGCACTCAGATGGAAACGGCTGCAACCATCGGAGCGCTATGCGTACTGGGCGCGACCTTTGCCCGGGCCTTTGTGCAGATCCACATCCGCCAACTGGTCAAGGTCGATCACCCTGCTGCAATCGTGTTCTATTTCTCGCTGACAGCGACGCTGCTTTCGGCGCTGACGGCGATCTGGGGATGGACAATGCCTACGCTGAATCAGGCTCTAATACTGATCACCATGGGGCTAGTTGGCGGAGTTGCACAGATTTTGGTCACGTCCTCGTATCGGTTTGGACAGGCATCGATGCTGGCACCTTACGACTATGCAACAATGCTTTTTGCGATTGTGATCGGTTATTTCGCGTTTGATGAATTGCCCACCGTTGCGATCCTGATCGGGGCCGCATTGGTGATCGCAGGCAATGTTGTTGTGATCTGGCGCGAACACCAGCTGGGGCTGGAGCGTGGCAAGGCGCGGTCTGTCACGGACCCCAAAGCGTGACTTTACCTTTTGCATTCTTTCCCTAGGTTGGGCCGGACAATCAAAGAGGTTCCCCAATGAGCGACGCGCACGACCACAAGGAAAAGATGCAAAAGGTGCAGGCCCAGCACCGCAAGAAAGTGTCCGAGGCCGTCGACCCCGAACGCGGCCTTGTTCTGATCAATACCGGCAAGGGCAAAGGCAAGTCATCAGCGGCCTTTGGCGTGGTCATCCGCGCGCTTGGTTGGGGTCAGAAGGTCGCCGTGGTGCAGTTCATCAAGGGCAAGTGGAAAACCGGCGAGCGTCGTTTCTTCGAAGAACGTGATCTGGTCACCTGGCACACGATGGGTGAGGGGTTTACCTGGGATACACAAGACCGCGAACGCGACATTGCGGCCGCCAATGCCGCCTTCGACAAGGCTTGCGCCCTTATGGCAAGTGGCGAATACGATCTGGTGGTTTTGGACGAGATCAACATCGCGCTTCGCTATGAATATCTCTCGGTCGAGCAGGTGATAGAAGGGCTGAACGCGCGTTCGGACAAGACGAGTGTGTTCCTGACAGGCCGTGACGCACCGCAGGCGCTGCGTGATTATGCAGATCTGGTCACCGAGATGACCGAAGAAAAGCACCCGTTCCAGGCGGGAATCAAAGCCCAGCGCGGGGTGGATTTCTGAACCTTGCAACAGCGCAGCCTAAACTGCTGCGCTGTTATCCTCTGTCGCTTAGCGCAGTTTCAAAGATGTATCGCAACGACTTGCGTTGATGGGCGGTGCCTTGTGTGCGGGCTTCTTCGGTGGTTGCTGTGTCCCGGCTCTGACGGTCGGCATAGGCGCAATAGTCGCCTTCGCAACAATTGCACCCGCACGCAACCAGCGCATCATGCCGGGCCATGATTTCGTCAAGCGTGTCTGTCATCTGTGACCTCACCCCGCGCAGGGATAAATCTGATGAATTCAGTCGGCTTTTTCAAGTAAATTCGCCCGACCGGTCAACACGCTTCTCCGCTCTGAGCCGCCGATTTGCAAAACGGGCGGCTCAGCTATTTCGGTAGTATTTGGACAAAGTTGCCAGTGCTGAGAAACAGCGCTCAGGCAGCGACTTCCTGCTCGGGCGCGCTGAGCGAGATGACGAGAACCACAGCCGCACCGTTCAGCCAGTAGAACGCCGCATCCAATCCTGAAAACCCCAGTACACTGGGTGCAAACAGAAAGGTGATGCCGACAATCAGGTCCACGGCCAGGTGAAATTTATAGGGTAGAACGCGCCAAATTCCCAAATGATGGTCGGTCAGAACCGTCAGGACAAAGGCGGCGACGCCGGTGACAACCGAAAGCCACAGCGCCAGCGGGTTGGACTGACCCAATCCCAGCAGGAATGGCAGTGTCATCAGGGCAATGGCAACCGGGTAGTCCAGATACGCGTGGACAGAGCGGGTAACGAAACGCAGGGACATAGGATTTTCCTCTTTTCAATCAGTGATGAAAGAAAGATAGAAAGCCTGACCCGAACGATGAATTCTCGATCGTTTCAAAAATCTTGCAGATCGTACAAAATTCTTGGCGTATTAGTGCATGGACCTGTATGCGGCTGGTGACAGGCCGACCTGCTTCTTGAAAACACGGGAAAACGCGGCCTCAGAGGCATATCCAACTTCGGCTGCTGCATCTGCGACGTTCCATCGTGCCTCTGTAAGGCCATGGCACGCAATCTGCATGCGCCAGTCGGTGAGGTATTGCATCGGCGTCGTGCCCATCTTCTGGGCAAACAACTGAGAAAAGGCTGTGCGCGACATGCCGGATTCGCGTGCCAGTGCCGCAACGCTCCAGTCTTGCGCTGGCGCTTGGTGGAACGCCGTCAAAGCGCGTGAGATGCGCGTATCCGCAAAGCCCGCAAGGGCGGTGTCCTGCGGGCTTTGCCGTTCCAGATAGGTTCGGATCGCCTGCGCAAACAGAACTTCGGACAGCTTCAGCGCAATCAGATCGCCGCCAATACGGGCCCCGGACACTTCGGAACCGATCATACGCAGGGTCGATTCCATCCACGATCCGGCCTCTTCACCATAATTCTCGATCAGGATGTAGGGTGGCAGGCGGTCGATCAGCATATGCCCGGTGCCTTTTCGCCCTGCTGGGCCGGTGAAAGAAAAATGGCCGCAGATCAGTTGCGTGTCCCGGTCCTCGTCTGCACCGCCATAGACAAGGACGCCATCGCCCTTGTAGCCGGCAATCTCAAGAACCTGCTCCAGAGGAAGCGCATCCGGTGGCCTGACCTCGGCACACAACAACGCATGTGGCGCCCCATGAGGGATCAGGATCAGATCCCCCTGCCGCAACCGCAACGTTTCCCCGGTGGATGAGACATGGACCTTGAGCTCACCCCGTTGAACAAAATGGAACCGCGCGACGTTTTCGAATTCCGGCACCTGAATACCAAATGGTGGTGTGAACGAGGAGCGGAAGTAGAACGTGCCACGCAGGGACAGACGGGTGAGAATATCGCTGAGAAGGTCCAACATGCGGTGAAGATACGGGAACTGATCCGATCGTCCAGATCACGGAACGCTTTGCACGACAATTTGCACGATCTGCAACAAAAACCCCGCCGAAGCGGGGTTTTGCAAGTTATTACGAGCGGACCAGCTTTTCGTAATCTTCTGCGATTTCGCGGGTCAGGTCGCCGACTTCGAAAGTGTAATCGCCGATTTGCCCGACCGGAGTGACCTCGGCCGCGGTTCCGGTCAGCCAGCACTGTTCGAAATCAGCCATTTCTTCGGGCTTGATGCGCCGCTCATGCACAGTGATGCCTTTATCCTTCAGCATCTGAATGACGGTCTGACGGGTGATGCCGTTCAGGAAGCAATCCGCCAGCGGGGTGTGAACCTCTCCATCCTTGACGAAGAACACGTTGGCACCTGTTGCTTCGGCCACGTAACCACGCCAGTCCATGAACAGCGCGTCCGAGCATCCCTTGGCTTCGGCCTTGTGCTTGGAAATGGTGCAGATCATGTAGAGGCCCGCCGCCTTGGCGTGAACCGGGATGGTTTCCGGGCTGGGGCGTTTCCATTCGGCGATGTCCAGTTTTGCGCCCTGCATCTTGGCGTCGCCGTAATAGGCGCCCCAGGGCCAGACCGCGATGGCCATCCGTACCGGGTTGCGGGCCGACGCCACGCCCATGTCTTCGCCAGACCCGCGCCAGACCAATGCGCGGACATAGGCATCCTGAAGGCCACTGGCTTTCAGGGTCTCTTCCTTGGCCGCTTCAATCTGATCGACGGTGTAAGGCATCGGCATGTCCAGCGCCTCGGCGCTGGCGATAAGACGTTCGGAATGTTCGCGGCTTTTGAAAATCTTGCCGTTATAAGCCCGTTCGCCCTCGAACACGGATGAGGCATAGTGCATCGCGTGGGTCAGAATATGCACATTGGCATCGCGCCAGGGCACCAGCTTACCATCCATCCAGATGACACCGTCACGATCATCATACCCCGCCATGCGAAACCTCCTGAACCGGGTTAAATTTCCGATTGTTGCGCCACTTAGGTCCGATGCGGACACAATGTTGCGCAAAAACTGCGATTCGATACCGCTCCGCCCTTGGAATGTCAATAACGCTGACATAAAGTCAAACCCGAGTAACGAATGAGGCATGATATGTCCGAAATCCGCCCAGCCCCGCGATATGGGGGCGAGAGCCTGTTGTTTTTGACGGATGAACAGTTACGGCAGGGGATCGAGGCCATGTTCTTTGCCTATCGCGGCTTTACCGCGGATCCTGATCGTATCCTGTCCGAGATGGCCTATGGCCGCGCCCATCACCGCGCGATCCATTTTATCAACCGTGCGCCGGGCACCACGGTGAACAATTTGCTGGCGATCCTCGGGGTTACAAAACAGTCTCTGAACAGGGTTCTTCGGACATTGATCGAGGATGGTCTGGTGGAAAGCCGGGTCGGAACCGTGGATAAACGCGAACGGCACCTATTTCTGACGGAAAAGGGCGAAACGTTGGAGGCCACGTTGTCAGATGCGCAACGAACAAGAATGCGCGCAGCCTTCAAGGATGCCGGTCCCGAGGCCGTGGCCGGGTTTCGCAAAGTACTTGAAGCAATGATGGATGCTGATATGCGTCATGCCTATACGAAATTGCGGGATACGAGTTCATGAGCGAAATGGATGCCCATCTGCTGATTGTTGATGATGACGAACGCATTCGCGATCTGCTCAAGAAATTCCTGATGCGAAACGGGTTTCTGGTGACAGCGGCACGGGATGCGGCCCATGCGCGGCGGGTTCTGTCGGGATTGGATTTCGACATGATCGTCATGGATGTGATGATGCCGGGCGAAGATGGCGTCAGTCTGACCAGATCACTGCGTGACACCCATACGACACCGATCCTGTTGCTGACCGCCAAGGGCGAGACCGAGCATCGGATTGCGGGGCTTGAAGCCGGGGCGGATGATTATCTCGCCAAACCTTTCGAGCCGAAAGAACTGTTGCTGCGGATCAATGCGATCCTGCGTCGAATGCCGGAAACCCCGGCCGAGGAAACAGCGGCGAAGATCCTGCATCTTGGTCCCATCCGGTATGACATTGAACGTGGTGAAATGTGGCAGGGCGAAATGCCGGTCCGCCTAACGGCAACCGAAAGCCAGCTGATGAAAATTTTCTCGGCCCAACCTGGCGAGCCGATCAGCCGTGCAAAACTGGTGGAAGATCTGGGCCGGGATAAAGGACAGGCGCAAGAACGTGCCGTGGACGTGCAGATCACCCGCCTGCGCCGGAAGATCGAACAGGACCCGAAACAGCCCCGGTATCTGCAGACAGTCCGGGGCGCAGGCTATATGCTGGCACCCGATTGAATGAGCCGCTGCGCGGCGATTAATGCCTTCGGCGAGGATATTTTTAGCCAGATGAAGATGGGATCCCGATGAAAACCGCCCTTTTGACACATGCCGATTGCCTTGGACATGTCACACCCCAGGGTCATCCGGAACAGGTGGCGCGGCTAGACCATATCCTGCACGCGCTGGAGGGGCTGGATCTGAAGCGCGTGACCGCTCCGCTGGCGGCAGACGATGATTTGCTGCGTGTTCATCCCGAAAGCCATATCCGCGACATCAGATCGTCGCGCCCCACTGACGGGTTTGCGCAGATCGACGGGGACACCTTCATGTCGCCGGGTTCCGTGGATGCGGCCTATCGCGCGGCGGGTGCGGCGGTGCGGGCCGTTGATCTGGTTTTGGGCGGTGAGGCACCGAACGCATTTTGTGCCATTCGCCCACCTGGGCACCATGCCGAAGCCGAGAAAGCCATGGGGTTCTGCCTGTTTGGCAACGCGGCGCTGGCTGCGAAACACGCGCTGGATTACCACGGGCTGAAGCGGGTCGCTGTGGTCGATTTCGACGTTCATCATGGCAACGGCACGCAGGACCTGCTTTGGGATGAAGATCGGGCCCTTGTGATCACCAGCCAGCAAATGCCGTTATGGCCCGGATCAGGCCGCCCGGACGAGGCAGGCGCTTACGATAACGTTCTGAATATCCCGCTGGCCCCGGGCACCGGCGGGGCTGAGATGCGTTCCGCCTATGAAACGCAGGCCTTTCCGCGCCTGCGGGCATTCCGGCCGGAGCTGATCATCATCTCGGCCGGGTTCGATGCGCATCAGGACGACCCTCTGGCCAATCTGAACTGGTCGACTGGCGATTTCGCCTGGATCACGGCAGAGCTGTGCGGGATAGCCGATGAGGTGTGTCAGGGCCGTATCGTCTCGACTCTGGAGGGCGGGTATGATCTGAACGCACTGGCCGAGGCGACACGCGCCCATGTGGAAGAACTGATGAAGGCAGCACGATGACCGATACCCCAGTTGAGCAGATGACATTCGAGCAGGCCATGAAAGAGCTTGAGACCGTGGTTGGTCAGCTTGAGCGCGGCGACGTGGCGCTGGATCAGTCGATTGCGCTTTATGAACGCGGGGCCGCTTTGAAAAAGCGTTGCGAGGACGAGTTGCAGCGGGCCGAGGAAAAAGTGGCCGCGATCACTCTGGACGCGAATGGCCAACCGACCGGGACCACACCTGTCGAAGGTCAGTAAATGTTTCAGGAAAGACTGGCGCAGGACGCGGCACGCCTTCAGGATCATTTTGACCTGATAATGGGCGCGCTGGACGATCTGGATGTGACACGGGCAATGGCCTACGCCACCCGGGGCGGTAAACGGCTGCGCGGGTTTCTGGTTCTGGAAAGTGCGCGCCTGCACCAAATCGACGAGTCCCGCGCGATCTGGCCCGCGACCGCGATCGAGGCCCTACACGCCTATTCGCTGGTTCACGACGATCTGCCCTGCATGGATGACGACGATCTGCGGCGCGGACGCCCCACGGTGCATGTGAAATGGGATGAAGGCACGGCTGTACTTGCCGGGGACGCGCTGCAAACACTGGCCTTTGAGCTGTGTACCCGGCCCGAGGTTGGAGATGCAGACGTTCGCGTTGATCTGGCACTGACACTGGCCAGGGCAAGCGGTGCGCAAGGTATGGTTTTGGGGCAGGCGCTTGATATCGCGGCGGAAACCGCTTCTGAGCCTCTGACGCTGAATGCGATAACACAGCTTCAGGGCGGCAAAACGGGCGCTTTGATCGAATGGTCCTCCTGTGCGGGTGCGCGTCTGGCGAAAGCGGATCCAGAGCCCTTGCGCCAATATGCCCGAGCCCTTGGTCTTGCTTTTCAGATTGCAGACGACATCCTTGATGTTGAAGGTGATGCGACAAAGGCAGGCAAACGTCTTCAGAAAGATGCGGATGCGGGAAAGGCCACTTTCGTATCGCTTCTGGGTTTGGATGCTGCCAGAACCCGCGCCAGTGAACTTGTTGATCAGGCCTGTGCCGCACTGGACGGGTATGGCCCGACGGCAGAAACCTTGAAGGAAGCCGCTCGCTTCGTTATTGCCCGGGACAGCTAAGCCAGGAACGCGCCAAATGTCTGACCGCCCCAAAACGCCCCTGCTGGACCTTGTGAACCGCCCCGCTGATCTCAAGCGGTTCTCGGACGCGCAGCTGCATCAGGTTGCGCAGGAATTGCGGGCCGAGACGATTTCGGCGGTTTCTGTGACCGGCGGGCATCTGGGCGCGGGTCTGGGTGTTGTGGAACTGACAACCGCGCTGCACGCTGTTTTCGACACGCCGCGCGACAAGATCATCTGGGATGTGGGCCATCAGTGCTATCCGCACAAAATCCTGACCGAACGGCGCGACCGCATTCGCACGCTGCGCATGAAAGATGGCCTGAGCGGTTTCACCAAGCGCAGCGAAAGCCCCTATGACCCGTTTGGCGCCGCGCATTCCAGCACCTCGATCAGTGCTGCACTGGGTTTTGCCGTGGCGCGTGATCTGGGCGGTGTAACCCCTGAAGGGTTGGGTGACGCGATTGCCGTGATCGGTGATGGATCGATGTCCGCAGGCATGGCCTTTGAGGCGATGAATAACGCAGGTCACCTGAAGAAACGCCTGATCGTCATTCTGAATGACAATGAGATGAGCATCGCCCCCCCTGTTGGTGCCCTGTCCAGCTATCTGTCCCGAATCTACGCCGAGGCCCCATTCCACGATCTGAAAGCCGCCGCAAAGGGCGCTGTTTCACTTTTGCCAGAACCGTTCCGCGAAGGGGCCAAGCGCGCCAAGGAAATGCTGAAAGGTATGGCCGTGGGCGGGACCCTGTTCGAAGAGCTCGGGTTTTCCTATCTCGGGCCTATTGATGGGCATGACCTGGATCAGCTGCTGCCGGTTCTGCGCACCGTCAAGGCGCGGGCAACCGGGCCGATCCTGATCCACGTTTTGACCAAGAAGGGCAAAGGGTACGCACCAGCCGAACAGGCCCGCGACAAAGGCCACGCGACAGCCAAATTCGATGTGGTTACGGGCGAGCAGAAAAAGGCCCCTTCAAACGCCCCTTCTTACACGTCTGTCTTTGGCAGGGCTCTGGTGGATGCCGCCGCGCGCGATGACAAGATCGTTGCGGTGACTGCCGCGATGCCAGATGGTACCGGGTTGGGCCTGTTTGCCGAACGGTACCCGTCGCGCTGTTTCGATGTGGCGATTGCCGAGCAGCACGGCGTGACCTTCTCGGCTGCGCTGGCGGCAGGCGGAATGAAGCCTTTCTGCGCCATGTATTCGACCTTTCTGCAGCGGGGGTACGACCAAGTTGTGCATGACGTCGCAATCCAGCGCTTGCCCGTTCGGTTTGCCATTGACCGCGCGGGTTTGGTGGGGGCTGACGGTGCCACCCATGCCGGGTCGTTCGATATTGCCTATTTGGCCAATCTGCCGGGCATGGTCGTCATGGCCGCCGCGGATGAGGCGGAATTAATGCACATGGTGGCAACCGCTGTCGCGCATGATGAGGGGCCGATTGCCTTCCGCTATCCACGTGGTGAAGGTGTTGGAGTGGACCTGCCCGAACGCGGTGAGGTACTGGAGATCGGCAAAGGCCGCATGATCCGGAAAGGCGCGCGCGTCGCACTTTTGTCTTTTGGCACGCGGCTGGCTGAAGTTCAGAAAGCAGCCGAGTCTCTGACCGCCAAAGGCATTAGCCCAACAATCGCAGACGCCCGCTTTGCCAAGCCGCTAGATCGGGACCTGATCCTGGACCTGGCTGCGGATCATGAGGCGTTGATCACCATCGAAGAAGGCGCTGTTGGCGGGTTTGGCAGCCATGTGGCACAGCTTCTGGCGGATGAGGGTGTTTTTGATCGGGGCTTGAAATACCGCTCGATGGTCTTGCCTGACATCTTCATCGATCAGGCCAGCCCCGCAGACATGTATGCCGTTGCGGGTATGAATGCCGAGCAGATCGAAGCCAGGGTGCTGGATGTTCTGGGCGTAACCTCGATCGGTGAAAAGCGCGCGTAATAGCGGCGTTGAGACGCCCGCTTTTGGTTTCGACGCTTTTACAAGCAGGAGGCCAGCAATCCAGAACAGAGCGGGAATGCCAAGCGCCACCCGGGTCCTTCATTGCGATTTTCGGGTCCTGACCCGAACGGTCTTTGCTTCAAAAGTGACTTGAGACGACAAATCACTGATACCAACCGCCCTTTGGATTGTCCGTTGCCCATTCCCTTAAAGAGATCAAGGAGATTGTTCTGGGGCGCATATGCGCGAAAGAAACGTTGATCTGACAGACCGGGGCGCTGTTACCCGTGATAGGCAGCCACTGTCTTGAGTTGCGAAAAGCCATAAAGCGCCTCAAAGCCTTTCTCGCGGCCATGGCCGGATTTGCCCACGCCTCCAAAAGGCAGTTCAACGCCGCCGCCTGCCCCATAGTTGTTGAGGAAGACCTGACCCGCGTGCAGCCCTTTTGCCAACCGCATCTGCCGCGCACCGTCACGTGTCCAGACGCTGGCGACAAGACCGTAATCAGTGCAATTTGCTATAGTTAGAGCCTGTTCTTCGGTGTCGAACGGGATCAGAACCTGAACGGGACCGAAGATTTCATCGCGGGCAAGCGGGTGATCCGGTGGCACGTCCGCAAACAAGGTGGGCCGGACATAAGCCCCGGTTTCCGGCGCATCCTTTGCGATCGTCCCTTCCGCCGCAATAATCAGATCGGCGCCTTTGTTCAGAAAGCTGTTTACGATCTGCTTTTGCCGGTCCGAGATCAGCGGTCCCACACGAAGATCCTGCATCGCGGGTCCAACGCTGAGCTGTTCATAGGCCTCGGCCATGCGGGATTTGACCTGATCATAGACACCGCGCTGTAATAGAATGCGGGAGGAGGCCGAGCAGGTCTGCCCCGCGTTCTGAATGCCCGCATTCACCAGAAACGGCAGGGCGGCATCCAGATCGGCATCGTCAAACACCAGTTGCGGGGATTTTCCGCCCAATTCCAGCGTCACCGGCACAACGTTTCGCCCTGCAGCCTGCTGAACCAATGCACCAGTAGCCACCGAACCAGTGAACGAGATATGGTTGACCCCCGGATGCCCGGATAATGCGGCACCGGCCTCGGCCCCCAGACCGGGCACAACATTCAGCGCACCTGCTGGCAGACCCGCTTGCTGCGCGAGATGGGCAAAGGCCAGCGCGGTCAGGCAGGCCTCCTCTGCCGGTTTCAGAACGCAGGCATTGCCCATGGCCAGCGCGGCCCCGACCGAGCGCCCAATGATCTGCATCGGATAGTTCCAGGGCACGATGTGGCCCGTCACCCCATGAGGTTCGCGCAGGGTATAGACGGTGTAGCCATCGAGATAGGGAATAGTCTCACCCATCACCTTATCCGCTGCACCGCCGTAGAATTCACAATAGCGCGCCAGCGCGATGGCATCGGCGCGGGCCTGCGTCAGGGGCTTGCCGACATCCATCGCCTCAAGCCGCGCCAGATCGTCCACCCGTTCCAGCACCAGCTGGCCCAGCCGGGTCAGGATGCGGCCGCGCTCCAAGGCCGTCTTGCGCCCCCAATCGCCCTTTAGCGCAGATCTGGCGGCGGCGACCGCCGCGTCAATATCCACACCCGAGCCGCGAGCTATCCTGCATATCTCGGTCCCGTCTGACGGGTTGGTCAAAGCCAATGAGTCGCCTGATGTCGCAGGTATCCAGTTTCCACCAATCAGGCACAGGGTGGGATCAAACCAGAGTGGTTGGGTCATTTTGGCCTCCGTTCAGGCTCTAACAAATGGTTTTGCGCCGATAACTTCCCGATTTCAGGCAATTGGGGCGCGGCGGCGATCAGGGTTTGCGTGTAGGGATGCTGCGGGTCCGAGAATACCTGTTCGGTCTTGCCTTGTTCGACAATTCGTCCGGATTGCATCACCAGAACATGATCGGTGATGGTGCGCACCACACTCAGGTCGTGGCTGATGAACAGGTAAGTCAGATCATATGCCTCGCAGAGTTCAGCAAGCAGATCTAGGATTTGGGCGCGCACCGATACATCGAGGGCTGAGACCGCCTCATCGAACAGGATCAGTTCCGGCCGAATGATCAGAGCGCGGGCAATAGCGATCCGCTGGCGTTGCCCGCCCGAAAACTCGTGAATGTATTTGCCCGCATCATCAGGGCCAAGGCCCACTGCCGTCAGCATCTCTGCAATCCGGTCCTGGCGTTCGGACCCCTTTGGTGGCGTTCCCAACAGGTGAAAAGGTTCAGTAATCAGGCGCGCGACACGGTGGCGGGGATTGAAGCTGCCATAGGGGTCCTGAAACACGACCTGCATCTTGCGACGTACCGCAAGGTTGGGCCTGTGGCCGGTGAAAACCGGCTGACCATCCAGCATAATCTGACCGGATTGGATCTCTTCCAACCCTAAAATAGCCCGTGTTAGGGTCGATTTTCCGCAACCTGACTCGCCCACCAGCCCTAAACGCTCCCCTCGGTTGAGGGTAAAGCTGACACCATCCACCGCGCGGTGGTGGCGCGGCGCATCCAGCAGACCTTTGCGGGGAAGGCGGTAATCCCGGACGACCTGCGAAACCTCCAGAAGCGGGCGTTGCTGTGTAGGTTCAGGCAGGGTGACCTGATGACCCGAAGCTTCGAACAACATACGGGTATAGGGGTGCTGCATATCTCGAAACAGGTTTCGCGTCGCGCCACTTTCGACGACCTCGCCGTGACGCATGACGACAATCTGATCGGCCATGTCCGAGACCACAGCCAGATCATGGGTGATCATCAGCAGGCCCATATCATATTCGCGAACCAGTCCTTTCAGCAGATCAAGGATCTGCGCCTGCGTGGTGACATCCAGCGCCGTGGTCGGCTCATCCGCGATCAAAAGCCTGGGCCGCAATGCGATGGCCATTGCGATGACCACACGCTGACGCTGCCCGCCCGACAGCTCATGCGGATAGCGCGACAGAGGAAACCTGTCGGGTGGCAGGCCAACCCGGGTCAAAACCTCTGCCGCGCGGGTCCGGGCCTGAGCAGGAGGCATCGCCTTGTGGATCAGGATGGTCTCCATCACCTGATCGCCGATGGTTTTCACCGGGTTGAGCGCCGTCATCGGTTCCTGAAATACCATCCCGATGGACGCGCCGCGCAAGGCGCACATCTCGGCCTCGGATTGGGCCAGCAGGTCTTTGCCGTCCAACCGGATTACGCCGTCTGCCGTTGCCCCGTTTGGCAGAAGCTGCATCACAGCCAGTGCTGTCATGGATTTGCCCGAGCCGCTTTCACCTGTCACCGCCACGATCTGGCCCGGGTCGATGGACAAGTTGACCCGCTTCAGGATCGGCACCCCGTGGATCGACAGGGACAGGTTGTCGACTTGCAGCAACGTCATGCCCGCGCCACCCTGATCCTTGGGTCCAGCCAGTCGCGCAGACCATCACCCAGCAGGTTCAAACCCAATACCGTGACAATAATCGCCAAGCCCGGAATCAGAGCCAAATGCGGGGCAAAACTGACCATTGTCTGGGCGTCCGCCAGCATCCGGCCCCAACTGGGCGTCGGAGGTTGCGCGCCCAGACCGACATAAGACAGGCCCGCCTCGGCCAGTATGCCCAGCGAAAATTGGATGGTGCCCTGAACGATCAGCAAGTTGGCGACATTGGGCAGGATGTGTTCGGCTGATATCCGTGCGGCACCTTTACCCGACACACGGGCGGCAAGGATGAACTCGCGCTCCCACAGCGACAATGCGGCCCCTCGGGTGATGCGGGCAAAGACGGGGATGTTGAAAATACCGATCGCAATGATCGCGTTGATGGCACCGGCACCGAACACAGCCGTGATCAGGATGGCGATGACCAGCGAGGGAAAGGCAAAGACCAGATCGTTTCCACGCATGATCACCTCATCCAGCCACGACCCTTTGCGTGCGGCGGCTGTCAGGCCAAGGGGTACGCCCAGCGCCATGCCAATCCCCACGGCCACCAGAGCCACCGCAATCGAAGTGCGTGCACCGACCATGATCATCGAGAACATGTCGCGGCCGAAGTGATCCGTTCCAAACCAGTGTTGTGCATCGGGCGTCTGAAGTTTGTTGGGGATATCCAGCGCAGCATAGTCGTAGGGTGTCCAGACAAACGAGATCAGCGCCGCCAGCACCACCAGCGACGACAGCGCGGCGCCAAGGATCAGGTTGCGGCTCATGACCGGCTCCTTAGCCTTGGGTCAACGGCTGCATAGGCCAGATCCACCAGAAAATTCACGGTGATCACCGCAAAGACCAGCAGCATCACCACCGATTCAACCACGATCAGATCGCGGGCCGAAATGGCCTGAAACACCAACCGCCCGAGGCCCGGCAGGTAGAACACCTGTTCGATGATGATCGACCCGGCCAGCAGGAAGGAAAACTGCAAGCCGATGATTGTCAGCACGGGGATCAGCGCGTTCCGCACCCCGTGCCGCCACAGAGCCTGACGACGCGACAATCCCTTGGCCCGCGCGGTGCGCATGAAATCCTCGCCCAGAATATCCAGCAGCGCCGATCGCATGACGCGGGCCAGGATCGCGGCCTGAGGAAGGGCCAACGCAACGGCGGGCAAAGTCAGCGAACGCAACCCCGCCCAAAGGCCCTCACTCCAGCCAACAAACCCACCGGCATTGAACCAGCGCAGGTTAATGGCGAAGATCAGCACCAGCATCATCGCGAACCAGAAATTGGGCACAGCGATACCAAGCTGTGTCGCCCCCATCACCGCCAGATCCCCGGGCTTGCCCCGGCGCGCGGCGGCATAGATCCCGGCGGGAAAGGCGATCAGCGTGGACAGCGTGAGCGCATACAAAGCCAAGGGCAACGATACCCACAGCCGGTCCGCAATCATCTGCGACACCGGTGTACGATAGGTGTACGAGGTGCCGAAATCTCCGGCCACCATCCCTCCGACCCAGTTGAAATACCGCTGCACCCTGGATCCATCCAGACCCAATTCAGCCCGCAGCGCGGCCAACGTATCCTCCTGCGCGTTGACACCCAGCATGAACGATGCCGGATCCCCCGGCGCGACCTCGATCACGGCGAAGATAACCACCGAGGCGACGGCAAGGCTGACAAGCAATGAGATCAGTCGTTTAAGGGTATAGCGAAGCATTGAGGCCACGTTAGGGTCTCAGCCGTCACGGGTCCAGCATCTACGGCACCGGCAGACCGGCAAATGGCGCTGCGCAACCTTTGTCCCTTTCCGCCTGTTAATCCGCATGCAGGACCTGACCCCGATTTTCACCATGTTTGTTGCGCGTTTTTTCGATTTCGCACGTTCCGTGTTTTGCTACACTTGTTCGAACCGTTTCCGCAGGCCAGAGCGGCCAAGGAGCAATCCGGGCCGAACCAGGATTTACTGATAGTGTAGCGCTCATGCTGACAGAAAATAGAATTGAGATCGGGTTTCTGCTGTTCGATGGCTTTCCGATGGCTTGCCTGACCTCGGTCATCGAACCGCTGCGCGCTGCAAATGAGATCGCCGGGCAAGAGGCATTTCGCTGGTCTCTTGTGGCGGAAAACGGGGGAAAGGTCAGCTCCAGCGCTCATGTGCGTTTTGAGGCTGAACGCAACCTCGCAGACTGTAAACCGATTGATATTCTGTTCCTGCTCAGCAGTCCGACCTCGGGCTTCAGAAACCCGGCCCAGGGGAATGGTGCGTTGAGGGCTTTGTCACGACACGGGACAATTCTGGGCGGTATCAGCGGCGGCGTTTTCCCGCTCGTGCGCTCGGGGGTCATGACCGGCCATCCGGTATCGGTGCACTGGTGTTACGAAGCCGCGTTTCTGGCCGAGTTTCCACAGATCGATGCACGGCGCGAAGTGATCGTGTCGGATGCCACGCGGTATACTGCGGCCGGCGCGGCCGCCGCGTTTGATCTGGCCCTGCATCTGATTCAGGACCGGTTGGGCGGCGAAGTCGCGCATGAGGTGGCCTGCTGGTTCCAGCATCCGATGATGCGAGGGGAAGGTGTTCAGCAACAGGTGCCCAGTGCAAGCAAACCTGCCACGGGTGAAAAGCTGCCGCCGCTTGTGGCCCGATGTGTCGACCTGTTCGCAAGCCGTATCGGCAATCCGATCTCGATCGCGGACATAGCGGATCAAACGGGCGTCACCCCCCGCCAGATCGAGCGCGCCTTCAAACAGGCCACAGGGCAAAGCCCCAGCCATTATTTCCGCTCCATGCGGATGAAGGCGGCCCGTCAGATGGTTGTCTATACCAAAGACCCTATTGCCGACATTGCCGCGGCCATCGGATACAGTTCGGTCACGCCGTTGGTGACGCACTACCGATCTGCCTTTGGTTTGAGCCCCAGCGAGGACCGGCGACGGATCAACCGGTTTCGGGTCGAGGATAACGCTCCGCTGCCCTCAAGCTGATCTTGCCCTCAAAGCGCCGAATTCATTGCGGCCACAATCGCATGATGCAGTGACCCGGCAGACGATCTTGGCCCGTAAATACTGAACGAACCAGAAGCACGGCACAGGACGAAACACCCCAGGTGATGGATAGATGTGCGGGATGCGGCACCGGCCGCCATCTTTCGGCAATCCAGACCGCTTAGCAATTCCAGCACTGCCAACACGCCTTCTCCGTCCAGATCAAACCTGACCCATGCGTCTGTCTGTTCGGAAACCGATGCGTTGTCCCCAGTGCGTTCTTTCACCAGATGCGCCAGATCTTCATGTGTCTCAAAGGGCGCTTCTATCATCCATTGATCAGGCCCGGTCCAGAAGGCAACGATCGGCCCGCCGGTAAACTTACCAACGCCAGGCGTTTCCACCCCGATCACTTGGGATACGGCGCTCCGGGTCTTGTCTTCCCGACCCTGCCGAGCGGCGACCGAGGTCAGCGCCACACCCGGGGTTTCGGTACAGGTCACGCTTCCGACCCTGTCGATCTTGGGTTCGGTTCCACCCAGCGCGGTTATTGCTACAAGATCATGCACGGAGCCGTTCTCCCTCAGGGTCGACGAAATGGGCCGAGACGATTTCAACCTCGACCGTCAGATCGGTCACTGGCGACACAAGGCGCATCTTTTCACCCTGACGTGTGCCGCCGTTTTTCAAAAAGCCAAGGCCGATATGGCTGTCCAGCGACGGCGAAAATGCCGCCGATGTGACATAGCCCTGATCATTGGCAGCATCCACGGGACCCGTGGCATTCATCAGATGCCCTCCGGCGGTTACCTTGTCGTCAGGGTTCACAGGCTTGATTCCAACCATCATCAAAGCATCTGGTTCGTTCAGCCCTTCACGCTCGGACAGGATTGAGCCGATGCTGTCTTTTTTCTTGGATACCATCCGACCCATTCCAAGGTTCAGGGCGGTGGTGGTTCCGTTCAACTCGTTGCCTGCGGCGTGACCCTTTTCGATCCGCATGACGCCCAGCGCTTCGGTGCCGTAGGGTATGACATCGAACTCTTCACCTTCCTGCATCAAACGCCGCATCAGCGCGTCGCCGTAACGCGATGGCACCGCGATTTCAAAGGCCAATTCGCCCGAGAAGGAAATACGGAACAACCGCGCGCGCAACCCGCCGCATACGGTGATGTTGCCGCAAGCCATGAACGGGAAGCCTTCGTTCGAGATGTCGAACTCGGGATCCACGATCTTTTGCAGAAGTTTGCGCGAATTGGGCCCGGCTACCGCGTATTGTGCCCAGGCTTCGGTGGTCGAGATCAGCTGTACATCCATGTCCGGGAACAGGCATTGCCGGACAAATTCCATATGCTGGTAGACCTTGACCGCATTCGCGGTTGTGGTGGTGACCACGAAATGATCCTCGGCCAGACGCGCGGCGGTACCGTCATCCATCGCAATTCCGTCTTCGCGCAACATCAGCCCATAGCGGGTTTTGCCGACGGCCAGTTTAGCAAATCCGTTGCAATAGACCCTGTTCAGGAAATCCGCCGCATCCGCACCCTGAACATCAATCTTTCCAAGCGTGGTGCAGTCGCACACCCCGACCGAGGCACGGGTCTGGCGCACCTCACGGTCAACGGACTCGCGCCAATGGGTTTCACCGGGCAACGGGAACCACTGTGCGCGCAGCCAATTGCCGACCTCGACAAACACCGCGCCGCGTTCCTTGGCCCAGTAATGTGACGGGGTCAGGCGAGTTGGATGAAACTCTTTGCCTTTCATCCGGCCAGCAAAGGTTGCAATCGGAACGGGCGTATAGGGCGGGCGGAAGATCGTTGTGCCGGTTTCCGGAATGGACTTACCTGCAAGTTCGGCCATGATCGCAAGCCCGCCCATGTTCGATGTCTTGCCCTGATCGGTGGCCATGCCCAAGGTGGTATAGCGTTTCAAGTGCTCGACCGAACGGAACCCTTCCTGATGGCTGAGCTTCACATCCTTGACGGTCACGTCGTTCTGCTGATCCAGCCACGCGCGGCTGCAACCCTGAACATACCAGAACGGTGTCTGCGAGATCGGGGTATCCTCGGCCTTAGGCAGATCGGGCAGCGGGCCTTTCAGGCCCAGCGCCTGCGCCGCACCTTCTGCCCCGGATTGCAGGGCGCCATGGGTGGACATCACACCATTCGCCGCCCCTGCGACGGACAGCTTAGGCGGCAAGTCCGCGCCGGGCACGAAAGCCGCCAGATCGTCGTTCCAGGCGGGACGCCCCCGTTGGTGGCAGGTCAGATGCACGTTGGGGTTCCAGCCACCCGAAACGCCAAGCGCCCCGCAGTCCAGCGTGCGCGACGACCCGTCTGCCAGCTCAACCTCGACAAAGGTCAGCCCCAGTCGGCCTTTGGTGTCCCTGACCTGCGCGCCGCGCAGAACTTCATAGTCATGGCTGGTCGGGGCGTCGTCACGGACGTCGACGACGGCAGTAATCCTGACGCCTTTTGCGTGCAAGTCCGCAGCGGTGCGGTGGCCGTCATCGTTGTTCGTAAAGATGGCGACACGTTGCGCCGCCGTGGTTGCAAACCGATTGGCATAGGTGCGCAACGCACTTGCCAGCATGATGCCGGGTCTGTCGTTGTTTTCAAACGCGATGGGCCGCTCGGTCGCGCCAGCGCACAATAGGGCGCGTTTGGCGTAGATGCGCCAGAGTATCTGGCGCGGTTTACCGGAAGGCAGAGAAGCAAGATGATCGCCCGTCCGCTCAACCGCACCGTAAATGCCGTGATCAAAGGCACCGATCACGGTCGTGCGCGGCATCAGGCGGACGTTGGGCATTGCTGACAGTTCAGCGACACTCTGCTTAACCCAATCGGTCGCATCGTCATCGTTCAGCGAAAAGGTTTCACTGTTGAGCCGCCCACCAAGTGCGAAATCCTCATCCGCAAGAATGACCTCGGAACCGGCCCGGCCCGCCGTCAGTGCCGCCATCAATCCGGCTGGACCCGCGCCGATAATCAGCAGATCGCAATGCCGGAACCCCTTGTCATACTCATCGGGATCTTCCTGCATCGACAATGACCCAAGACCGGCCGCGCGGCGGATCATCGGCTCGTACAGCTTTTCCCAGAACGCGGCAGGCCACATGAAGGTTTTGTAGTAGAACCCCGCCGTCAGAAAGGTCGAGAATCTGTCGTTGATTGCCAGAGCATCGAATTTCAGGCTGGGCCAGCGGTTTTGGGAATGGGCTTCAAGCCCCTCGAACATCTCAACGGTCGTGGCTCGGGTGTTGGGTTCCTGACGATTGCCGGTGCGCAGCTCGACAAGGGCATTGGGTTCTTCCGAACCGGCAGTCAGCACGCCACGCGGGCGATGGTATTTGAACGACCGGCCCATCAGGCGCACGCCATTGGCCAGAAGGGCCGAGGCCAGCGTATCGCCCGGATGCGCAGTGTAACTGCGGTTGTCGAATTTGAAGTTCAGGGTTTTGGTGCGGTCGATCTGACCGCCGCTCAGCCTGTTGTCTTGAGTCATTTGGAGCGCCCCTGTGCCCGGGCCACGTCACGGGCCAGTTCCACTTTGGAAATCTCATGTGTCGCGGTATTGCGGGTCACGACCAGCCAGGATCGGTCGCCCCCCTCGTGGAACCACAACTCGCGGTGTTCGCCAGCTGGATTGTCGCGCAGATAGGCGTAGTCAAAAAACGCTTCGGCCGCGTCTTCGGCCTGCCAATCGGGCCTGTTGATCAGCGAAGCGTCTCCCAGATAGACGAATTCGGAACTGTCACGCGGGCCCAGCAAGGGATGATGGATGATCATGGTGCTGCTCCCCTCAGTGCAGGTTGGGCTGATTGCCCATACCTTTTTCGTCGATCATACGGCCGGTGCGGAACCGGTCGAACCGGTAGGCGGTGGCTGTCGGGTGCGGTTCATCCTTTGCCAGCAGATGCGCAAAACAATACCCCGACGCCGGAGTTGCCTTGAACCCGCCGTAACACCAGCCGCCGTTGAAATAGAGGCCATCGATGCCGGTCCGGTCGATGATGGGCGATCCATCCATGGACATATCCATGATCCCGCCCCACATCCGCAGCAGGCGCGCGCGACCGATCATCGGCATCAGGGCCATGCCGCCCTCGCAGACATCTTCGACCACGGGCAGGTTGCCGCGTTGTGCGTACGAATTGTACCCGTCGATATCGCCACCAAAGACCAGCCCGCCCTTGTCGGACTGGCTGACATAGAAATGCCCCGCGCCAAAAGTGATCACCCCGGGCAGAACCGGCTTCAGACCTTCTGACACGAAGGCTTGCAGGACATGGCTTTCGATTGGCAACCGCATACCCGCCATGCCCATGACACGCCCCGAATTTCCGGCCACGGCACAGCCAACCTTGCCTGCGCCAATGAACCCTTTCGACGTCTCAACCCCCAGACATTTTCCGTTTTCGATCCGGAAACCGGTCACTTCGCAGTTTTGGATGATATCGACACCGTGGCTGTCTGCTGAACGGGCATATCCCCAGGCCACCGCGTCGTGCCGAACCGTGCCACCACGCCGCTGGGCCAGCCCGCCCTTGATCGGGAACCGGGCATCGTTGAAGTTCAGGAACGGGTATTCCTTGCGCACCTGTTCGGCATCCAGCAGCTCGGCATCCGCGCCGTTCAGGATCATGGCGTTGCCACGTCGCGTAAAGGCGTCGCGCTGGGCGTCTGTGTGGATCAGGTTGATGATCCCGCGCTGGCTGACCATCGCGTTATAGTTTACGTCCTGCTCAAGACCTTCCCACAGTTTCAGCGAGAACTCGTAGAAAGGTTCGTTGCCGTCCAGCAAATAATTCGAGCGGATAATGGTTGTATTGCGCCCGACATTGCCGCCACCGATCCAGCCTTTTTCAATCACCGCCACATTGCGGAGGCCAAATACCTTTGACAGGTAATGCGCCGTTGAAAGGCCATGACCGCCACCGCCGATGATCACAATGTCGTAATGTGGCTTGGGCTCCGGCTCGCGCCAGGCCGGTGTCCACCCTTTGTGCCCGGTAAGAGCCTCTTTGATGACTTTGAAACCAGAGTATCGCATGAATCGGACCTTTTTTTTCAGAATCCGCGAAAAAACCGAATTTGGATACTCTAGAATCCGACATCTGTTGTGTTGAATCAGACACCACGACAATCAGCGGTGCATGCTTAATCTTGCGATTTTTTTTACTGTTGCTTTCAGCGCGCGGTGTCCGCCACGCCGTCCTGCTGCGCCGACAAGGGTCAGAACAGCCGGTAGCCAAAGCTATACACGCGATTTCAGAACCACATAGTTGTGGGGTTCAGCGCCTAAGACGTCATCAGAAAGACAACGACGGCATAGCCGATGATGGCGGCATATCCCAACGGGTAAATCCATTTGATCGCGTAATTGTCGAGCTTTCTGGCCGTCTCTTCCCGACCGGAAACTTTCAGTTTACGCAACATCACGCTGAAGACGATAATCGTTCCTGTCATCAGGAACATGCATTGCAGAATGAAATCCAGAAACGTCAGATAGCCAAGCTTGGGCAAGTCAGCGGAAATGGCCCAGTTGAAGGCCACAAAGACCAACAGGTTGCCGCCTGCGATCTCGATCCGTTTTCGGTATTCATCCAGAAAGAAAAGCGCCCATCCTACCGTGATCAGCACTAGCATCGGCAGGAATATGCGGATGGTGTAATATGTCAGGTGCCGGGTGCCTTCGAAGACAAGTTCGACCCGGTCGCTTTCGTTTCCTGACAAACCGGTCGTCGTTGACGTCAGAGCCCTGGCATTGCCAAGTATCCATTCCTCTTCGCCCAGCATGTCACCCAGGCCGGAGTATTCATCAAGCGCGTGATAGTGAACGAATTGCGAAGGAAACACCGATACGACCTCAAAGTGAAATTCCTGCGTATCGAACGGGTATTTGCGAAAGTTGAAATGCGGAGCCTGCAAGGTCAGCGAGGATTTTTCGACAAAAGTCACGTGACCGTCATGACGCACGGCAACTGCGGATTCATGAATCCATCGATTGGACTGTTGGTTGTGGATAACAAAAGCCGGGGTTACCACATCCAGCTCCGCGGCGTATTGCACGAAAGCGGGCGGTTCAAAAACCCGAAAATCACGACCAAGGCTTGCTGCATCAAACGCCAGTTCCGGGTCTGTCCATTCGAACCGCAGTACAACCACGGCACCATAGTTTTCGGATTGCTGATCGACGCCGGTAATCTGGTCGATCTTGATACCAACCCCGACCTGCAGTGGGTTGTCCGGGGTTCCCACCAGCGTATCCTGCTGCCCTTGGAACAAACCCTGCGCAAAAACAGCGCCTGGAAGGACAGACGCGAAAAGCAAAAGAACGAAACCTGCAAACAAGCTTTTCATGATCGTTAGAAACGCATTTCGCGATTGTGAGACTGGGCCTGAAAAGCAGGCCCAGTCAACTGATGTCATTCAGACCAGGAAATGGCGGTCAGGTCGATTGCCGCAGTTGGTGCGTTCTCCCACAGGCCCTGAACACCGGCCTTGGCGACGCCCAGCTTGGCCAGCTGGAACAGGTACCCGTTGACATAATCGTTCGAGATGAGGCGCTGCGCCTCACTCAGAAGACGGGTCCGTTCCTCGGGGTCGGTGGTGGTGTTCAGCGTCTCCATCAGCGTCTGAAAGTCGATGCTGTCATACTGGAAGTAATAGTCGGGCCGCGCATAGATGCCGATATCCATCGGTTCGGTATGGCTGACGATGGTCAGACCAAATTCCTTGCCCTTGAACACCGATTCCAGCCACTGGGCCCATTCGACGTTGATGATCTCGGCCGTGATGCCGACCTCGGCCAGCTGTGCGGCGATGATTTCACCGCCCCGGCGCGCATAAGATGGCGGTGGCAAGTGCAGAGTTGTCTCGAACCCGTTTTCAAACCCGGCCTCTGCCAGCAAGGCCTTGGCCTTTTCGGGATCATACGCGGACTGGCCCGTCAGATCGACATAAGCGGGGTTGTGTGGCGCAAAATGCGTACCGATTGGGGTGCCGTATCCGAACATGGCGCCGTCGATGATGGCCTGTCGGTCAATCGCATGGGCCAACGCCTGCCGGACACGAATGTCATCGAATGGCGGCTGTTTGTTGTTGGTGGACAGGATCGTTTCACCCTCGGTCGATCCAACCAGAACCTGAAAGCGCAGGTCAGCCTCGAACTGAGGCAGGTTCTCCGGTGCCGGGAAGTTGTCGAACACGTCCACATCTTCGGCCATCATGGCCGCAAATGCGGCGGTCGGGTCCGAGATGAATTTGAACGTCGCAGTCTCTAACGCCGGTTGGTCGCCCCAATAATTGGGGTTGCGGTTCAGTGTTATGCTGTCGCCCTGAACCCAGTCGCCAAAGGTAAAAGCGCCGGTGCCAACCGGGTTTGTCTTGATGTTCTCGATGCTTTCAGGCGCGACGATCACCGCGTCACCCCAGGCAAGGTTGAACAGGAAGTTGCCGTTCGGATCGGCCAGGGTGATCCTGACCGTCAGTGGATCCACGGCCTCGACGCTTTCGATCCCTGCAAACAGAGCTTTCTGCGCGTTGGCGCTGTCCTCGGCCGTGGCCCGGTCAAGGCTGAATTTGACATCCTCGGCATCCATGGTCGTGCCGTCATGGAAGGTCACGCCGTCGCGCAGTTTGAAGGTATAAGTTTTGCCGTCTTCGGAAATCTCCCAGCTTTCCGCAAGGCCGGGCACGACCGAGCCGTCGCCCATGAAACGGGTCAGACCTTCGAAGATGTTGGTGTAGACAACCGAATCGATGGCCTGAGCTGCTGCGCTGGTCGGATCCAGATGCGGGGGTTCCAGCTGCATGGCGATGGTGATGTCGGATTTGGCCAAAACCTGCGTCGCCAACAGGCTGGCGCCGATCGCCACGGTCGACGCGAATGTTCGAAGCACGTGTTTTGTCATGTGAACTCTCCCAACTGAAAATCTGCGCCCATGTTTTTCGGGCCGTTTTATCGGCAGTGTTCCTTTAAACCTGAGGTCAATCAAGGGAATGTTCGCGCAACCGGGGTTTCTTTGGCCCCGGCCGATCTGCTATGCCGCACTGCAACATAAGCCCTGCAGGAGCCAACCATGAGCGCCACCGCCCGCAAAAAGGCCCCGAACGCCGAAGATATTCGCGCCCGAAAAGGCGGCGTGCCTCTGGTCTCACTGACCGCATACACAACGCCTATGGCGCGCCTGATGGACACGCATTGTGACTTTGTTCTTGTGGGGGACAGCGTCGGGATGGTTTTGCACGGGCTGGAATCCACCCTTGGTGTCACGATGGAGATGATGATCCTGCACGGTCAGGCCGTCGCACGCGGGTTGAGCACGGCGATGATGGTCATCGACATGCCGTTTGGCAGCTATGAGGAAAGCCCGGCACAAGCGTTTCGCAACGCGGCGCGGCTGATGGCGGAAACCGGTGCGGGGGCAGTCAAGCTGGAAGGCGGTGCCGAGATGGCCGAAACCATCCGCTTTCTGGTCAAGCGCGGAATCCCGGTGATGGCGCATATCGGTCTGACCCCGCAATCGATCAACACGCTGGGCGGCTACAAGGTGCAGGGGCGCGACGAACAGGCCGAAACCGTCATGGCAGATGCCCGCGCCGTGGCCGAGGCCGGTGCGTTTTCCGTGGTGCTTGAGAAAGTGCCGCAAGGCCTGGCCGACAGGATCACCGAACAGGTTGCCATCCCCACCATCGGAATCGGAGCGTCCGCCGGTTGTGACGGGCAGATTCTGGTCGTCGATGACATGGTTGGCTTTTTCACCGCCTTCAAACCCAAATTCGTCAAACGCTATGCCGAGCTTGGCCCGTTGGCCGAAGCCGCCATCGCAGATTACGCGGCCGAAGTGCGTGCGCGAACATTTCCGGCGGACGAACATGTGTTTGCTGATCAGGCTCCGGCGAAAGGACCAAAGACGTGACCGCGCCGATCCTGCGCTCGCTGGCGGAACTGCGGACCAAGACGACAGAATGGCACCGCGCAGGTGACGTTATCGGCGTTGTTCCGACCATGGGCGCATTGCACGAAGGGCATTTG
The DNA here is from genome assembly GCF_056541275.1 of Ruegeria sp. AI2. Lineage (NCBI taxonomy): Bacteria > Pseudomonadati > Pseudomonadota > Alphaproteobacteria > Rhodobacterales > Roseobacteraceae > Ruegeria > Ruegeria sp. AI2. The sequence goes on along the minus strand of NZ_JBQFYB010000007.1, from coordinate 69,808 downwards.
TCGCTGGCGCAGGCCGCCGAGGAGAACTGTGACCGGGTGATCGTGACGATCTTTGTGAACCCCAAGCAGTTCAACAACCCCGAAGACCTGGCGAACTATCCCCGCACGGAACAAGAAGACGCGCAAAAGCTGGCCCCCTATGGCGTGGATGCGATCTATGTGCCCGACCCTCAGGAAATCTATCCCGACGGCTTTTCCACCACGGTATCCGTGACCGGTTTGACCGACATGATGGAAGGCCCGTTTCGCCCCGGCCATTTCGAAGGCGTAGCAACTGTAGTGGCCAAACTGTTCCTGCAAACGCAGGCGGATCGAGCCTATTTCGGGGAAAAAGACTATCAGCAGCTGCTGGTGGTGCGCCGCATGGCCCGCGATCTGGACATTCCCATCGAGGTTGTCGGCTGCCCAACCGTGCGCGAGCCTTCGGGGCTGGCAATGTCGTCGCGCAATCTGCTTTTGTCGCCCGGGGGCGTAAAGGTCGCGTCCCGCATGAACGAGATCATGCGGCGAGTGGCGGAAAAACTTGCCGCGGGCAAGGATTTCGCGGCGCTGGCGCAAGACGCAAAAACCACATTGCTGGACGCCGGTTTTACCGAAGTGGAATATATCGATCTGCGCTGCGCCGAGACGCTGGAAAGCCTGCCCAATGCCAGCAAACCCGCGCGCTTGTTCGTTACGGCCTGGGCCGATGGCGTCCGCCTGATCGACAATATTCCCGTCGATCCGGTCTGATTTCTGCTCTGGCCCCGGCGCTGTTGTTTGCGCTAAAGTCGCGCAAAATGACACCGGGGAGAGCGGACATGACCTTTATTCTGGCAATTGATCAGGGCACCACGTCCTCGCGCGCGATCCTGTTCGACGGGCAGATGAACCGTGTTGGCACCGCTCAGCAGGAGTTCCCCCAGCATTTCCCGCAAGAAGGTTGGGTTGAACACGACCCCGAGGATATCTGGTCCAGCGTCCTGCATGTGTGCCGCGAGGTGATGGAAAGCGCCGGTGTTTCGGCTGACCAGATCACGGGCATTGGTATCACCAACCAGCGTGAAACGACCGTGGTCTGGGACAAGCAGACCGGCAAGGCCATCCATAACGCGATTGTCTGGCAGGACCGCCGTACCGCCGAAATCTGCGCCCGCTACAAGCAAGCCGGATGTGAAGATGACGTCACCGCCCAGACCGGTCTGCTGCTGGACCCTTATTTCTCGGGCACCAAGGTCAAATGGCTGCTGGACACCGTTTCAGGCGCACGCGCGCGGGCAGAGGCCGGAGAGTTGCTGTTCGGCACCATCGACAGTTTCCTGATCTGGCGTCTGACCGAAGGTCGTGTCCATGCCACTGACGCCACCAACGCCGCCCGCACCCTGCTGTTCGACATTCACAAAGGCGCCTGGAGCGCTGAGATTTGCGAGTTGCTGGATGTGCCCGTTCATATGTTGCCGAATGTGCAGGATTGCGCCTCGGATTTCGGCGCAACCACCTTGCTTGGCGGGAACATCCCCATTCTGGGTGTGGCAGGCGATCAGCAGGCAGCCACCATCGGTCAGGCCTGTTTCCAGCCCGGTATGATGAAATCAACCTATGGCACGGGCTGTTTCGCGCTGCTGAACACGGGTGCGCAGCCAGTTGAGTCGAAAAACCGCCTGCTGACAACAATCGCTTACCAATTGGACGGTCAGCGCACCTATGCGCTGGAAGGGGCGATCTTTATCGCCGGGGCCGCCGTGCAATGGCTGCGCGACGCGTTGCAGATCATCGATTCGGCCCCGCAAAGCGGCGATCTGGCTGCGCAGGCCGACCCGAACCAGCATGTGATTCTGGTGCCGGCGTTCACGGGCCTCGGAGCGCCTTACTGGAAGCCGGATTGCCGCGGTGCAATGTTCGGGCTGACACGCAATTCCGGCCGGGCCGAGATTGCCCGCGCCACGCTGGAAAGCATCGCCTTTCAGACCCGCGACCTGTGGCACGCCATGCAGGGCGACTGGGGGGCAGAGGCGGATGTCATCCTGCGCGTCGACGGCGGGATGAGTGCATCTGACTGGACCATGCAGGGTCTTTCAGATTGTCTGGGTGCCCCGGTGGATCGCCCGGTTATGCAGGAAACGACCGCCCTTGGCGCCGCATGGCTGGCAGGTATGAAAGCCGGGATTTACCCGGATCAGGCCGGTTTTGCCGAAACATGGGCGCTGGACCGCCGGTTCGAACCAACGCAAGAGCAAGCCGAACGCGACGCGGCCTATGATCGCTGGCAACGGGCGGTTCAGGCGGCGATGGCGTTCTAGCTGTGATCTTTCAACAAGCGCTGCTTTTGCCGTGACCAGTCGCGCTTGGCCTGGGTTTCGCGCTTGTCGTGGGTTTTTTTACCCTTGGCGATGCCGATTTTGATCTTGGCCAGTCCTCTGTGGTTGAAATACAGAACCAGCGGCACCAGCGTCATGCCCTTGCGCTGCGTCGCGTTCCACAGGTTCGACATCTGCTTGCGGGATACAAGCAGTTTCCGGCGGCGACGTTCTTCGTGCTTGAACATCTTGGCCTGCTCATACGGCGCGATATAGCTGTTGACCAGCCACAGTTCTCCGTCATCGACCGTGGCATAGCTTTCGGCGATGTTCGAGCCACCCGCGCGCAGTGATTTGACCTCGGACCCCTGCAGGATGATGCCACATTCAATGTCCTCTTCGATTGCGTAATCGAAGCGGGCGCGCCGGTTTTCGGCGATTACCTTGTAATTCGGGTCTGTCTTCTGCTTGGCCATGACGCGTTGATTTAGGCGGCTTGGGCCGCCCTTGCAAGGCAGGGATTTTCGGTGTGCCTCAGGATTTAGCTGAAATGATCAGGTCCGGGCCGAAAATCGTGTCCGCATGGTTGTGCAGGTAGATCTTGAGCCACGGTGTAAACCGATCCGGGTGGCGGGCCACTTCGGCCAACAGGTCATGGTAGTCGATCCAGCGGATATCCATGACTTCGTCCGGGTCAGGCGCGATTTTCAGCGGTCCGCGCACATGGGCCAGAAAAACGTCGACCACTTCGTTTTCCACCATGCCGTTCCCAACATCGGCGTGGTATTCCAAACGGTGACGGTATTCAGGATAAAGACCTGTGATCCCCAGTTCTTCATTCAAACGGCGCACGGCGCAGGTTGACGAGCTTTCGTCCCAGTCGGGGTGTGTACAGCAAGTGTTCGCCCACAGGCCGGGCGTGTGGTACTTGCCCAGCGCCCGACGCTGCAACAAAATCTCGGTGCCCCTAACGACAAACACCGACACGGCCTTGTGCTTGAGGCCCTTTTCGTGAGCTTCAAGTTTGTCTACCGGAGTCAATTCACCATTGACCCAAGCCGGGATCATAATGCCCATCTGTCCTCTCCTGTTGCCAATCCGCCTGACGGGCGCTGATGTTGGGTTTAGCTGTTGCCGGGTCGGCTTGGCGTTGCGGCACACTCTGCGGTTTGCCGTCAGATACCAAAGTGGCGCTGTTCTACACTGGTATCAATCGCACCAAAGGCCGCAGGGGCTGCGGCCTTTGGTCCTTGTGCGTGGGTGCACAATGCTAGCGTTTATTCGCCTGATACACTGACGATATAGGCGTAGACGTCTTCACCGCCGCTTTTCAACTTGAAGGTCATTTTCGACTTGGCAGCGGTGTCGTCCAGATACGATTTCAGGAAGCCCTTAGGGTCCTGCGTGTATTCCGCAAAGGAGGCCTCATCCCAGACCAAACCCTTCTCACCGGCTGCGACGATGCTGTCGCCATATTTGAAGTCTTCGTAGGTTCCGGCAGTGCGGCCGGCGACACCAAAGAGGTTGGGGCCGGTTTTTCCGCCTTTGACGATGACTTCTCCGGCCGGGTCGGCGATCATGTGGCAGGACTTGCATTTGTTGAAAGCTTTCTCACCGGCTTCGGCATCGCCTTCGGCATGGGCGGGCAGCGCCAGCAGGCCAGCGATTGCAATAGCAAGGATACGATTCATAGCTTGTGCTCCGATACAAATTGGCTGCACCGAATGGACCCCCGGCGCATAAAAGTGTCAACGCGCGGATTGCCGCGCGCATCTACAGTGCCACTGCGACACATGGTGTGTCCTTAACTTAAGTCATGTACAGCGGTCCAGCAGGGCAACAGGTCTCCTTCCGCCGGGGTCGCCAGATAAACCGCCCGCGCGATGGCCCGGGACAGGCACAGCGAAGCCGCGTGCCCGATCAGAGCAAGATCGGCTTCGGATGCGATGGGGCGGGCGCCGGTACTGATGCCAAAAACCAGATCACCGTCGCCGGGTGTGTGTGCGGGAAGGATCGCCCGGGCAATTCCGTCGTGGGCGGCAACGGCCAATCTTTGGCATTGGGGTTTGGTCAATGCGGCATCGGTGGCAACGATTGCGATGGTCGTGTTTGTCTGTTCGGGTTGCGCTGGCCTCATGGCCATCGCTTTGCGGCTGGGGCGGATCCGGCTTTGATCCGGCGACATATCGGGGCCCAGCCCGCCAAATTCTGCACCTTGTTCAAAGGGTGCCGCCCAAAAATGCCGGTCACCCGGTGTTGTGACACTGCCCAGCGGGTTCGCCGCAACGAGGGCCCCGACCGTGACCCCATCAGGCAGAATGGACGAGGCAGAGCCAAGCCCGCCCTTCTGCATTGCGGCCAACGCCCCGGTGCCTGCCCCGACGGACCCCAAATCAAATTCTTTTGAAGCGCCCAGATAAGCAGCCCGCCCCAGCGCACGATAGGGGTTTTCCACCCAATCCTTCGCACCGCCATTGAGCAGATCAAACAGGATCGCACCGGGAATGATCGGAACCTTAGCGGACCCGACGGGAAATCCGCGCCCCTCGACCCGCATCGCATCTGAAACACCCGAGCAGGCGTCGAGTCCAAAGGCCGATCCGCCGGACAGAACCAGCGCGTCCACCTTTGTGACGGTTTTATCAGGCGCAAGCAGATCGGATTCGCGTGTACCCGGTGCCCCGCCCATGATATGAACCGACGCAACAAACGGTTTATCTGCCGTAAGAACCGTGGTCCCGGACTTCAGCGCATCGTCCTGGGCGTTTCCAACCTTCAGGCAGGAGACATCGGTAATCAGGTTTCTTGGTCCAGGGATCATCTTGAACTCGGGATTGGTGCCGGGAAGCGCGCGGGCGCGCGCTGCCTACGGCGGGGATATTTTTGGCCAGATGAAGAGCGGATCAGATACATCGGCCGCCATCGACCTCGAGCGCGGTGCCGGTGATCATGCTGGCCTCGTCCGAGCACAGGAAACAGGCGGCGTTGGCCATGTCTTCGGGTGTTGAAAACCGTCCCAGTGGGATGGTCGCCAGAAATTTGGCGCGAATCTCGGGCGTGTCCTCGCCCATGAAAGATTTCAACAGCGGTGTTTCGCCCGCCACTGGGCAGATCGCGTTCACGCGAATGCCGGTTGGGGCCAATTCGACCGCCATGGTTTTGGTTGCTGTGATCATCCAACCTTTGGACGCGTTGTACCAGTTCAGATTCGGGCGCGGTGACAGGCCCGCTGTCGAGGCCACGTTCAGAATTGCGCCCGCGCCGCGCGCCTTCATATGCGGAACAAATGCCCGGGCGGTCAGATAGACGGACTTCATGTTCACGTTGAAGACCCGGTCGAAATCATCCTCGGTGACGTTTTCCAGAGGGGTTGGCAAGTGGGTGACACCTGCGTTGTTTACCAGAATATCGAGCGCCCCAAAGGCGGCAAGTGCCGTGTCCGCCATCTTTTGAACCGAAGCCCCGTCGCCGACGTTGACCTGATGCCCCAACGCCCCGGCCCCAAGTTGCGCCGCCATCTCAGCGGCTGCGTCACCATTGATATCCGCGATCATGACGCGTGCGCCTTCGGTCAGGAATTTCCTCACAATCCCCGCACCGAACCCGGATGCGCCGCCGGTGACGATTGCGGTTTTTCCCTCCAGCCTCATGACGTTGCCCTTTTGCAGCCTTTGCGGGCCAGACTATCAACGCCCCGGCAAGATGCCAGATCAATCTTCAGACACCTTGCCCCGCAGCGCCTTGACGTCGCCACGCGCCTTTTTCGCGGCGAGCCGACGCTTGACCGAGCCATAGGTCGGTTTCGTTGCAATCCGCCGTTTGGGTTTGAGCAGCGCGCGGATGATCAGTTCTGCCAGCCTAGCGCGCGCGATTTCACGGTTGCGGGCCTGCGAGCGTGTTTCCTCACATTGAATGATGATTGCGCCGTCTTTGGTCCAGCGTCGCCCGGCCAATCGCTTTAGCCGGGCCTTGACCGGATCGGGCAAGGACGGCGAGCGTGCGGCTTCGAAGCGCAGCTCGACTGCGGTCGACACCTTGTTGACATTCTGCCCTCCGGGACCGGACGACCGTACAAAGCTTTCGGTCATTTCCCAATCTTGCAGCGCGATATCATCGGTGATGTGCAGCATGGCAGTGTCAGCTTGGTGACTTGGGCGAATGAAAAGGAAGAGTGGCGATCCCGACCCGTGCCGTCGGATACCAGCAATATGCGGGCGGGCGTAAGCCATTGCGGCACAGCATTTCAGCAAGTCTCCTCATCCTCGGTGCCTAACGCAGTGCATATGTGCGATCAAGCCTGCTTTGGCAGGTCGCGCAATTCAGAATCCTGGCGGTGGCCGGGACGTTTGTTCGCGTCAGCTGCGTTCTTTACCGAAGACGTCATGTTGTTGGCGCCCGGAGAGCCCTGCTGCGCGGGCGCGAAGCGTTCATCGAAGCCTATAAGGAAAGAATGAAGGAAAACATCGGCGGAACACATACAAATGAGTTGATCGATTTCGGTGTCGATGGCGATACCGCCTATCAGGTCGGATCCTTTGCAATTGCTGACTCTGATCCGCCGGAAAAAGGGAAGTTTTTGAACGTCCTGAACGCCAGACGGACGGCACCTGGAAAGTCAGCATTTCCATTTCCAACAGTGACCTTCCATAGCGGCCCTGAGTGGAGAGCGAGCAGACATGGAACCGAGGTGTCAGGCGATTGACTGGCCCTGAGCAGCACCGCGGGCGATATCCCGCAACACCTTCAGCTCCAGCTCGTCTTCCTCATGCACCCGTGCCAGGATTTCTTTACTGCTCACGACGGCAATTGCTTTCCCATTCTGAGTTACGACAAGATTTCGGATCTTGTGTTTGGCCATCAGATTAAGGCCATTGGACAGCTTCGAACCCAGCGCGCAGGTGACGGGTTTTTCCGTCATCCAGTCACCCACAGTCTGCTTGTAAAAAGCCGAGCCGGAATCCGCCAGGCACAGCAGCACGTCATGATCCGTGATAATCCCGACCAGCTTCCCATCGCTGAGAACTGCCAGCGCATTCACGTCCAGCAACGCAATGGTGACGGCCGCATCGAACACCGTAGCGTCAGTGTCGCAAAATGGCGGCTTTTTCAGGTTCTGCGTTTTGACAATGCTTGAGATCGTCATGTCTTCCTCGTGGTTGAGCGCCCGACCCTTGTGTTGATCAGGGCGCATGAAAAACACTAATTCAGGAGCGGCATCATCGCCGTTGCAAGGCTCAGGACCAGAAAAAATCCCGCCATGTCAGTGATCGTTGTCAGCAAAGGGCCACTGGCGACCGCCGGGTCCTGACCGATGCGCTTTAACAGCAAAGGCAGAACGCCACCGATCGATACCGCGATGATCGTGTTCAGGCCCAGCGCGCCGCCAATCACCAAACCCAGAAACGGGTTTCCTTTCCACATCCAGGCAACGAGTCCGATTAGCAGGCCAAGGACACAGCCGTTGATGATGCCGACCGAGACCTCTTTTAACCAGACCCGCATAGCATCAATGGGCCGAACCAAACCAAGCGACAACTCGCGCATGCTGACAGCAACGGCCTGATTGCCGGAACAACCGCTCATATCCGAGACCATCGGCAGGAATACAGCCAGAGCGATCACGGCAGCAAGGGTTTGTTCATAGGCGGCAATCACGCTGGCCGCGATCACGTTGAGCACGATGTTGGCCGACAGCCATTGAAGCCGCCGCCGCGCCCTGAGCGGCAAGGGCATCGATCGCAGTTCGTCCCCAAAGACACCCTGACGTTTCAGGCTTGCCGATTCCGCGCGCGCTAGCAGGGCCTCATCCACGGCAGAGCGGGAAACGACACCCACAAGGTTCCCGCCCGTTTCGACAACCGGCAACCCAAGAAAAGGGTGCTCATCGAAAAGGTCCTCCAGTTCTTCCAGCGGCATGCTGGCCGGAACCGTGATAGGGGGCACCATGATATCGGTGAGTTTGATGCTTCGCCGTGTGGACAGCAGGCTGCGTAAGGACAGCACCCCGACAGGCACGCCATCGGAATTCAAAACGTAGGGGTGCTGGCCACGGTAACGTTCCAGATCGTATTCTTCATGAGCGAAACGCCGCAGAACCTTTCCGACTGTATCGCCATCGGAAAAGGTAAAGGCTTCGGCCACCATCAGACCACCGGCGACATCGTCGTCATATTCAACCAGCCGCCGGACATCCGCCGCATCTTCCGGGTCCATCCGGGCAAGGATCGCTTCTGCATCGGCGTCTTCTAGTTCACCGATCACATCCGCCTGAATGTCGGAATCCAGCTCAAGGATGATCTCGGCGGCCTGTTCGGATACCAAGCGTTCGACAAGATCGACCGCCAGCGCGTTTGGCGCTTCTTCGACCAGTTCGGCCGCACGTTCCGGTGGCAGCAACGAGAGCGCGGCGCTTCGCTGGTCAACGGGCAGGTTGAGCAATTCCCGCAGTGCATCGCTTAACGAAAGCGGATCAAGCAGGTCTGCCAGCGCCGCCCCGTCGCGATTTTCCAACGCCAGCTGAAGCTGCGTCCCTGTTTCCTTTGGTAAGGAGTCCTTATCGCTCATCCGCCGACCTGTGGGGGTATAGATTCGCAACTTACGCCGATATAGCAGAAATTATTTGCCTATAGACAAAAAAATTTTTGATTTGTAAGAAAGTGCATGCAGGAAAATGACTGGATATCCGCCGCAGCCGAACGTCTGGCCGTCTTGTACGATCAGGAGTTTGGCGGCAAGGCCAGCGGACGGTATCGCATTCCGGACAAGTTGGTGCGTCGGATCGCCGGGCGCAGGCGTTTGTATGAAGCAGATATCCGCGCCCTGTCGATCGCACTTTTTGAACTTGGGTATGTGTTAATCGATATGGATAGTTTTTACGTTGTGATGAGCGCGAATTCGTTTGTGAATTACCGGCGCGCCAATGATGACTGCGTGGCTTAGTCGCCATGGCTAAACAAACAGGATACCCCGAAGTCATAGGATGGCGCGAGCGGATCAGCCTGCCCGAGTTCGGGATCGAGCATATTCCAGCAAAGATAGACACAGGCGCCAGAACCGCGGCCCTGCATGCCGTGGACCAGACCGTGTTCGAGGTTGATGGCGAACGATGGGTCGAGTTCATGATCCCGGTCCATAACCGCCGTTCATCGGGTCGGGTGCGCACGCGGGTTGTAGACGAGCGGGAAATCAAGAACACTGGTGGCATTCCGGAACGCCGGTTGATTGTCAGAACGCAACTTCTGCTTGGACGGCATCGCTGGCTGATCGACGTTTCGCTGGCCAATCGCGCGAAGATGGAGTTTGATCTGATCCTTGGCCGTACCGCCATTCGAAGGCGTGGGATCCTTGTCGATCCCGGTCATTCATATCTTTTGGATGCAAGAAAAGACCCGAAAAAGATGAAGAGCAAGACAAGATCCAAGGACGCAGAAGGACGACATCAATGAAGCTTGTCATGCTTGCCCGGAACCCAAACCTGTATTCCCACCAGCGTCTGAAAGAGGCTGCAGAACAACGCGGGCACCAGCTGGATATTGTGAACACGCTGCGCTGTTACATGAATATCGCGTCGCGTCGACCCGAGGTTTATTACGACGGCAAAAAGCTTGGGCGCTATGACGCGGTGATCCCGCGGATTGGCGCTTCGGTCACATTCTATGGGCTGGCCGTTTTGCGGCAGTTCGAGATCATGGGTGTCTTTCCGCTCAACGAGTCGGTTGCGATTGGCAGATCCCGTGACAAGTTGCGATCCATGCAGCTGATGGCGCGTGACGGGATCGGATTGCCGGTCACCACCTTCGCGCATGACCCGAAACAGACCGATGAAGTTCTCAAACTAGCGGGGGACGCTCCGCTGGTGGTCAAGCTGCTGGAGGGCACGCAGGGCATCGGCGTGGTGCTTGCGGATTCAAACCGGTCGGCAAAATCCGTGGTCGAGGCGTTTCGCGGCGCCAAGGTCAACATCATGGTACAGGAGTTCATCAAGGAAGCAGGCGGCACGGATATTCGTGCGCTTGTGGTCGGTGGAAAAGTGATCGCGGCGATGCAACGAAAAGGGGCCGAGGGCGAGTTCAGATCAAATCTGCATCGCGGTGGCAGCGCCAAGCCTATCAAAATCTCACCCGAGGAACGCTCGACAGCCGTGCGTGCGGCCAAGGCCATGGGTCTTAATGTGTGTGGTGTCGATATGCTGCGCGCCAATCACGGTGCGGTGGTGATGGAAGTGAACTCCTCACCCGGGCTTGAAGGGGTTGAAAAGGCCACCGGCATTGATGTCGCCGGCAAAATCATCGAGTTTCTCGAAAAGAATGCAGCCAAAGGCAACACGAAGACACGAGGCCGTGGGTAGAGGCAATGCGCGGTCCCTTTGAAATCGGAGGTTTTCGCGTACCGCCCGGTACACGAACCACTCTGGATTTGCCGGTTAGCGTGCTGTCGGATCATACACCGGTGAGCATGTCAGTACACGTGGTTCACGGCCGCCGCCCAGGACCGGTCCTGTTCGTCAGTGCCGCCGTTCACGGTGATGAGGTGATCGGCGTGGAAATCGCGCGGCGACTGCTTCGGGCGCCACAGCTTGACAAGCTTGCGGGTACCTTGCTGGTTATACCGATCGTGAATGCCTTTGGTTTCATGACACATTCCCGATACCTTCCCGACAGGCGCGACCTGAACCGTTCCTTCCCCGGCAGTGAGGGGGGGTCGCTGGCCGGTCGGCTGGCGCACCTTTTCATGACCGAGATCGTCGAGCGGTCGGACCTGGGGATCGATCTTCATTCTGCCGCGATTCACCGCACCAATCTGCCGCAGATCCGCGTCTCTCCGGCTTCGGATGTCACCCTTAAATACGCGGATTCGTTCGGTGCGCCCGTGGTGATGATCTCAAAGCTGCGCGACGGATCGCTGCGCAAGGCCGCGCAAGAGCGTGGTGTGGATATTCTGCTGTTCGAGGGCGGTGAGGGTCTGCGTTTCGACGAACTGTCTGCACGGGCGGGGGTTGCTGGCATCCTTCGGGTGATGAACGCAAAGGGCATGGTTGCCAAGCGTGGCATCGCCGCTGTGCGCGAAAAGCCTGTCCATGTCCGGTCAAGCTCATGGATGCGCGCGCCCGCCGGTGGCCTGTTGCGGACTTTCAAAGCGACCGGAGAATACGTGGCCGCCGGTGACCTGCTTGGACGCATTTCCGACCCGTTCGGAGAACTCAGGACCGATATCATCTGCGAAACCACGGGTATCATCGTGGGGCGCACTAATCTGCCTGTCGTTCATGAAGGTGACGCGTTGTTTCATATTGCGGAAACGACCGGCTCGGATGTCGAAATGCGGGTCGATACAATTGCCAGCCAGCTTGACGGCGATCCGATGTTCGATGAGGACGAGATCATTTAGACGCCGGAGCCAAAAGAAACGCGGGGCAGTTGCCTGCCCCGCGCCAGCCTACAGGATCGCACGCAATCTGTTGCTCGCCAGCGCCTCCCAAGCGGCGAGCGCGATCAGCGCAGATCCCGTGAGCCAAGCATTTGCCACTGCCACACCATGACCGGTAAAATGCAGCACCCCCGGCGCGGCGATCAGCAATGCCCCGACCGCCAATACCGGAGCCACCCGTGCGAGAAGGTGGCCCCGGCCGCTAGCGCCTGACATGACCAATACACCAATACCGATCGTCATGAAGGCGAGCGACTCACGGTCAGACGAACCGTGAGCTAGGGTTTTCTGGCTGAACAGTACAAATGGGGACAGCACTAACCAGACACCCATCCCGGCAAGCATCCACCTGTAGGGTGGAGCGGGGTTTCTCATGTTCTTGGCAACCCTGGCTTATTCGTCACCTTTGGGTTCAGGAAGCAACTTTGCCTCGACCGCAGCGACCACTTCTTCGTCATTGACGAAACCATCGGCATCCGTGTCAATTTCGGCAAAGCTCTCACTGGTAATATCGGGATACTTTGTCTGTAGCTCGGTCAGCGAAGCCAGACCATCACCGTCCGTGTCCAGTCCTACCGGCAAGGCAGCGGCCGGAAGGGCAAGGAATGACGCGAGCAGAGCAACAACAGAAACTCGACTCATTTTGTTCTCCATCAGGGAATGGGCGGTTTACCCATTGAGGGGTTGGTGCAGCGCTTGTGTGTCGGAGGCTTATCTACGGCAGACAGATTACACCTGTTCCGCAGATCGGGTTGTCCACTATACGATGAAAACTGTTGATTGGCGGTCCGATCCGGTGGGGGCACTTTCGCGCTACGCAGCATATATCGCACAATCGCATAGCGTTGAATAACGAATTTATATCACCCATAATATCGAATATTCAAATAGGTGAACGATGGACATTGAGCTCGCCCGAACCTTCCTTGCGGTCGTTGAAACCGGTACTTTTCTTGACGCAGCGGACAAGGTCCATGTTACGCAATCGACCGTCAGCATGCGGATCCGAACGCTCGAACAACAGCTTGGACAGCCCGTGTTTGAACGCAGCAAGTCCGGTGCGACCCTGACCATTGCCGGGCGGCATTTCCTCAAACATGCGCAGGTTCTGGTGCGAACGTGGACCCAGGCCAAGCTGGATGCCGGTCTGCCTGCTTCGATGGCAGCCGCCTTGGAAATCGGCGCAACACCAAGTCTTTGGGACGGCTATCTAATCAACGCCCTGCCCAAGTTGATGGCGGCACTCCCTGACGTCGCCATCCGGGCGACAGCGGCCTCGTCGGAAACACTCACGCGCGAAATCGAGGAAGGCAGCCTGGATCTTGCCATCATGTACCGGCCGCGAAACGCGCCGGGCTTGTCCGCGCTCCAGCTTTTCGAGGACGAGTTTGTCCTTGTCAGCAGCGGCCCGGAAGCCCTGCCCGCTGATCTGGGCAACGCTTATGTCCTGATAGACTGGGGCCCGGAGTTTCGCGCCGATCATATGTTGAACTTTCCGGAACTTGATGCGCCGCGCCTTCAGCTGGGCATTGGCACCCTCGGCCTGCAATATCTTAGGTCGGTTCCCTCGGCCGGATACTTCCCACAGCGCGTTGTCGACCCGGAACTTCGCAAAGGCTGGCTCAAGTTGATCGAAACGGCACCCAGATTCGCTTATGCCGCCTATGTCGTGTTCGATGAAAGCGAGGAAGACGGATATCCGGGTCAGGCCGCGCGGCAGCTTTGCCAGACATCAAGTGCACGCGGCCAGACACCGAAGCTTTGACGACACGTATTCACGCCGTTGCCGCGACCAAGCTTTATGCTGCGTCAAACGCAGCCAGCCTCCGCGCATGGTAAGTTTTGAACACCCCCAGAAGGTGAAGGGAACAAAAAGGGCCGCCCCAGCGGGACGGCCCTTCGAAAGTTCAGGAGGTCGGGTCGGTTAGATCAATCGACCAGCCGGAGCGAGCGCTCCGCCAAGGGCTGCCCTAACGGGCGATCCCCCCGGTTGTTCCGACACCTCTCTCCAATCTCTTTCTTGACACTGGATCACCTCCTTTTCTATCTGTTGCGGTTGAAAAGAAGCGTGCCACAAGTTGTGCCATTCTCAAAGCGTTTTTTTACACAGGCTGAACAGTCAGCCGCGCAACGATCACCTTGAACGGAATCAGGGCGATCAGGGCCAGCGAAAGCTTCACCAACCAGTCCGCAAAAGCCAGCGTCACCCAAAGCGGTGCCACCGGGCCGGACAACATGAAGGGTACCGGCTCCCACGCCCAGTTGATTGCGGCGTCAGCATTGGCGCCGAAGAAGGTGACCGAAGCCGAAAAGGCGAGGGTGAAGAAGATCGCCGTATCCAGTGCCGACCCCACCAGCGTCGACACCAGCGGTGCACGCCACCAGCGACCACCGCGCAGGGAATTGAACACGGTGACATCCGTCAGTTGCGCGATCAGGAAGGCGGTTCCCGATGCAACGGCGATGCGCAGCGGTACGGCAGCATAGGTGAACCCGTCACCCTGCAACATGATCTGGCTGCCGATCAGCGAACAGATAACACCGGTGACAAAGCCGGCAAACACGACCTTGCGGGCCGGACCCACGCCATAGACGCGGTTCATGATGTCAGTGACCAGAAAGGCCAGCGGATAGGTGAAAGCACCCCATGTCAGCAGCCCGTCAAGGATCAGGAACTGGACCAGAATGTTCGAGGCCACAACAATGGTGGCCATGGCAATAATGCCGGGAATGAAGTTACGTTGCATGTTTTGATGCCCGTTTTGACAAGGTAGCGGCGACTTGGCCAAGGGACCGTCCCAAGGCAAGCCGTGCCTTTAGACCTTTGCCTGCGCCCTGTCAATCGGGCAGCAGGTATTCCACAAGTTCGGTCCGCTGCAACGCCAGAAAGTTGTCATCCGAAATCATCGTGGCGCGCAACCGGCCTTGCCCGTCGCGCCAGACCGACAATCCTTCGAGGTTGTCATGCGCGCCCGTTCCGGTTTCGAACAGGGTTTCCTCGGTGCCTGGTTTCTCGTCTACCACGTCCCATCGCCGCAGTCGCGATCGAAAACCGACCAAGGATACCTTGCGTTCCAAAACGTAGAAACGCCCATCGGGACCGAAATCCGCGGCAACGGGTTTAAAGCCGCTGCGCTGTGACAGAACAAACGGGGTCGACCATGTGCCGCCATTCCAACGGTAAACCGGAATGTCCCCTTTAGCGGTGCGGTTCTTTTCGGGCAAAGTGTAAAGCCAGCCGCGCCCATCAATGGCCAGAGCTTCGAAAGAACCATTGTCGGCAAGGTCCCGAAACGCATTCGGGCGAGGTAACACACGCGCGCTCGAGCCCGGTGCAGGGTAATAGGCGACACGATGCACCCCTTCGAACGAGATGAATATCCCGCCATCCGGCGTCACCGCGATGCCTTCGGAGTCGCCGACGCCGCCTTTCATGATATGCCCATTGCTGGACAGCACCGGCCATTGACCAAGAACGTGAATATCCGCAATCTGGCCTTCGCGCCGCTCAATCCGCGCGGTCACGATCCGCGCCCGGTCGCTAAGCGCAATCATCTGGCCTCCGTCGTCCGAGATATGAAGCGCTGAAAATCCGCCAAACCAACTTGCTGGATGCCGCCAAACGAAACTGTCCAGGTGGGCCGCAGATTTCACATCCAGCGCGGCGGCCACCGGGGCAAGAAACAGCGCAGCACTCAGTTGGATTGCAAAACGGCGGAGCATTGTTGCGGCAAGTCGGCCAGAACGTATTCCCGGCGTTTCTTCGGCGGCGGTGCATTCGGATCGGGTGGCGGCGGGTTCAGAATGTTGTGCACCCATTGCCGGGCCTCGGCGCAGCCATCGCCCTTGGGGGGGGCGTCCTGATTCACGCAACCCTTTGACCCTCTGGGGCAGTTCAGGCGCACGTGGAAATGATAGTGATGCCCCCACCAAGGCCTGATTTTCCGCAGATAGGCGCGATTGCCTTTTTCGTCATCGCACATCTGAACCTTGGCCCCGGGAAACACGAAAATCCGGGCGACTCGCTTGTCTTTTGCCGCTTCGCGCAACAGCGCATGATGCTGCTTGGTCCAGTTGCCGTTGACGTAAGCGCCATTGGAACGACGAAGAGAGATGGACGAGATGTTTTCGCGTGACTTGCGGCTCAGGCGCATGTTTTGGCCTGGCAGCATCCAGATATCGATGTCCAGCCCCAGCTGATGGCTGCGATGGCCCGAGGTCATCGGCCCGCCGCGTGGCTGGCTGATATCCCCGATATACAGACCGTTCCATCCCGATTGACTTGCTGCAAACCTGCTGAGGTCCTGCACGTAGTCAATCGCCTGCGGATGCCCCCAGTTGCGATTGCGCGACAGGCGCATAGCTTGCCATGTAGGCCCCGTTTCAGGCAGTTGAACTGCCCCCGCAGCACATCCGCGCGAATAACTGCCGAAAGCGGCCGGTTTTTGCTGTGAACCTTGTTTCTGCGCCCCGAACAACTGCTTTGCCAGCGGTTCTGCCGTCGCAGTGCCTGCAAAAGCAAGCGCCGCCAAAATTACCAAAAAACGTTTTAAAATCATCTGCTCTGATCCCCTTCCGGTCTCACCCAGCGCATCAGGAATAGACCCAGAATAAACAACAGAACGATGGGTGACACCCCCAGACGAGCACTTCCTGTCACCGTGGTGGCGATCCCGATCAGAAGTGGCGCAGCAAAGGCGGTGGCACGACCCGACAGACCATAAAGGCCAAAGCTTTCGACGGGGGTCGCCGGGTCCGTATGCCGGACCATCATCGACCGGCTACAGGATTGCAGAATGCCGCCCATGCCTCCGATCAGGATACCGCAACCAAAGAAAACCATATCCGGCAAGCCCGACCCTTCGGACATGGCGATACTGAATATCTGGGACCGGTCCATTGAAACGATGGTGATGCAGACAAGGATCAACACCCAGATCGCAACGATAATCACGGGCTTGGGACCATATTTCTTGTCCAACTTGCCGCCCACCCAGGAAAATGCCGCTGCAGCCAGAACGCTGACGATGCCGAAAACACCAATCTTGATCAGGTCCCATTCCAACACTAGCCGGGCATAGACGCCGCCAAAACTGTAAAGCCCGTTCAGCGCATCCCGATAGAACATGGATGAGCCCAGGTAACTGGCCAAACTGGTGCGATGGCGCAGGTTAGACACTGATTTTGCCAACAGCCGCAGCGCCTCGGCAACGCTGCCCTTTTTGTTTGTCGTTTCGTCGTCATGGACCCAAAGGAAGTAGGGCACCATGAACAGAATGAACCATCCGGCGGTAAACGGCCCAACAAAGCGCGTACCCTGCTGTTGCGACGCATCCAGCCCAAACAAGGGGTCCATCCCGATCAGCGTTTTGCCGTTGGCCTGCTCCACAAACAGCGCAAGCATGATCGCCAGCGAGATCAGGCCGCCGAAATAGCCGAAGGCAAAGCCCGAGCCGGAGATTTCGCCAACTTCGCTGTCATCACCCAGATCGGGCAGTTGGGAATTGATGAAGATCAGGGCGTATTCCGCGCCGATGAAACCCAGACCGAAGGCAGACAGCATCAACCACATGTTCGAGCCATCGGGCATCGTGTACCAAAGCGCGCCGGAACCTACTGCGTACATCACGGAAAAGGCGAATATCCAGGGGATTCGCCGACCCGACACATCGGCCATCGCCCCCATCAGCGGTGCACCGAAGGCAATAATCAAACCAACTATGGTCATGCAGTTGGCCCAGACCACCTGCGCCTGTGCATCCGCAGACCCCGCGTCCAAGCCGGATGCCAGATAATATTCCGCAGCGACGCCCGCGAAGTAAGGGCCGAACACGAACGTTACCAAAAGAGTGTGATAGGGCTGACTGGCCCAATCGAAGAACCACCAGCCCCAGATACGCCTGCGCTTGGATTTTTCTGCCATTTCTGCCCCTGTTTTCTTGTTGCGGTCATAAGACGGGGCTTTGGGGCAATTCGCAAGCGCAGAGTTCAGTCTACTTGCTCTTTGCTGAAAGGGTGCTTAGGTCTCGTCCAACAAGAAAACGGAGATCCCATGCTGTCGCTGATCCAAATCCTGCTGCTGATCCTGGACATTGTCTGGTTCATCATTCTGGCCCATGTGATCATGAGCTGGCTGATCAACTTTCAGGTGCTCAACCTCCACCAACAACTGGTTGCACAAATCTGGTACGGATTAAATCGGATATTAGAGCCTATTTACGGGCCGATCCGCCGCGTTCTACCCAATATGGGTGGGTTGGATTTGACCCCGCTGGTGGTGCTGATCGGCGTCTATGCCTTGCGGATCATCCTTATCAACAACGCGCCCTATTTCTACTGACCTCTTGTTCACTGAATCTTAGTATGTGATTGTCCTGTTTTAAGAGCAGATAAACCTTAAAACAGGGCACCCCCGCATATGTTCGACGCCGCACCCTTGCTGCGAGATGTCTTTGGATTCGACGCCTTTCGCCCCGGGCAGGAAGAGATTGTCGACGCCGTGACGGCAGGTGAAAACGTGCTGGCGATCATGCCCACAGGTGGCGGGAAGTCTCTTTGCTTTCAACTCCCTGCACTGTTCCGCGATGGCGTGACGGTCGTTATATCTCCGCTCATTGCCCTGATGCGTGATCAGGTGCGGGGGCTGCAAGAGGCCGGGGTCGAGGCCGGTGCGCTGACATCCGGCAACACGCCCGAGGAAACCGAGGCCGTCTGGGACGCTCTGGAGGACAGGCGGCTAAAGCTGCTTTACATGGCACCCGAACGTCTGGCTGCCGGATCGGCGCTTGGGATGCTCCGTCGGATCAACGTCAGCCTGATCGCCGTGGACGAAGCCCATTGTGTTAGTCAATGGGGGCATGACTTTCGCCCTGATTACCTGCGGATCGGAGAGTTGCGGCGCGCCCTGAAGGTTCCGCTGGCCGCGTTTACCGCTACGGCGGACGCCGAAACGCAGGATGAGATTGTCGAAAAACTGTTCGATGGCATTGAGCCACGCAAATTTCTGCGCGGATTTGACCGGCCTAACATTCATCTGGCTTTCGCCGCAAAGGACGGACCGCGCAAGCAGATCCTTGATTTCGCAGATGCGCGCAAAGGCCAGTCCGGTATCGTTTACTGCGGCACCAGAAATAAAACCGAGGTGATTGCTCAGGCCCTGCGCGCCGAGGGGCACTCGGCTTGCCACTATCACGGCGGGATGGACCCCGAAGATCGCCGCATTGTCGAAACCCGTTTCGCGCGCGAGGACGGGTTGATCGTGGTCGCAACAGTGGCTTTTGGCATGGGCATCGACAAACCCGATATCCGTTGGGTCGCCCATGCGGACCTGCCCAAATCGATCGAAGCCTATTATCAGGAAATCGGACGCGCCGGACGCGATGGCGGCCCGGCCGAAACGCTGACCCTGTTTGGCCCCGATGACATTCGCCTGCGGCGGTCACAGATTGACGAGGGTCTAGCGCCGCCCGAGCGGCGCATGGCCGATCACGCGCGCCTGAACGCCTTGCTGGGTCTGGCCGAGGCCTTGGAATGCCGCCGCCAGACATTGTTGGGTTACTTTGGCGAGGCCACAGCACGCTGCGGCAAATGCGATCTGTGCGACAGCCCGCCCGAAGTTTTCGACGGCACAACTCCGGTGCGTATGGCCCTGTCCGCGATCCTTCGGACCGAGGAATGGTTCGGGACAGGCCACTTGATCGACATCCTTCTGGGAAACGAGACCGACAAAATCCGCGCCCGCCGCCATGAGGATTTGTCCACATTTGGCATCGGCAAAGATTGGACGCGCCCGCAATGGCAGGCCGTTTTCCGCCAGATGATGGGCCACGATCTGGTGCGCCCAGACCCTGAACGTCACGGCGCATTGTGCATGACCGAGGCGGCCAAACCAATTTTGAAAGGCGAGGCAAAGATAAACCTGCGCAAGGATACGCTGCGCAATGCGGTACGTCGACCTGCGGTCAAGGCTATGGTGTCCGAAGAAGACGCTCCGCTGCTGTCGGCGCTCAAGGCCAAACGCCGTGCCCTGTCCGAAGCTGCACGTGTTCCGGCCTATGTCATCTTTCCGGACCGCACGCTTATCGAGATGGCGGAAAAGCGCCCTGTAACGCTGGACGATATGGCCCGGATCGGCGGTGTTGGGGCCAAAAAGCTGGAACGCTATGGCGACACGTTCCTTGAAGTGATCGCAGGGGCGGTAAAAAGCGTCCACCCGGCGCGGCGAAAGCTGGCTGGCCGCAATCAGGGTGAGATTTACGACCGCTTGATGGAAGTTCAGTCCTTGCTGTCGCGCGGACCGGACGGGATCGACAAGCCCCTGACCTGCTCGGCCTCACAATTGGCAAAAGTTGCACAACTGCGCCCCGATGATCCCCGTGGAATTGCACAGGTGCTGGGTGATCGACGTCACGAAAGGTTTGGCGCCGCTTTTCTGGACGTACTGCGAGAGGCGGGCTAGATACCCCAAAACAGGCAAGAAAGAGGGCGGATATGCTGATCGTGATTTCCCCGGCCAAACGGCTGGACTGGGCCGAGCGGAGTGTAGGGGTTACGCAGCCCGATTTTCAGGATGATGCAATCCGGCTGTCCAAAACCGCCCGCAACCTGACGCTGGGTGATCTGAAAAAGCTGATGGACCTGAGCGACGATCTGGCACGCCTGAACCGCGACCGGTATCGCGCTTTTTCGGATGCACCCGACGCCAAGGCCACACGCCCGGCTGCGCTTGCTTTTGCTGGCGACACATATCAAGGACTTGAAGCTGCATCGCTGGACGAAGACGAGCTGTCATGGGCGCAAGACCACTTGCGCATCCTTTCCGGCCTTTATGGAGTGTTGCGACCACTCGATGCGATACAGCCCTACCGGCTTGAGATGGGCAGCAAACTGAAAACCCGAAGAGGGAAGAACCTTTATGAATACTGGCGCGACCAGCTGAGTAAGGCACTGAATGCACAAGGTGCCGAGATTAACAGCAACATTCTGGTGAATTGTGCCAGTCAGGAGTATTTTGGTGCGGTGGATTTGAATGCCCTGAACCTGCGCGTCATCACACCGGTCTTCATGGAAGATAAGGGCGGCACCCCAAAGATTGTGAGCTTTTTTGCCAAAAAGGCGCGCGGTGCCATGGCGCGGTATATCATCCAACACCGCTTGACCGACCCTAAGGGACTGCTGGATTTCGACAGTGGCGGCTATGAATACCGCCCTGATCTGTCGGAAGCGGATAAGCCCGTTTTCGTCAGACCTTATGCGGCCTGAAACCCAGGTCACTTGAACTTGCATCCCGATGACAAACGCCTGAAGTGTCAGCCCGACGAGGTCGGATTTGGGTTTTCGCCCCGCTCACGCCGGATTTTGACACTGGGCATGGTGTCTGCGACCGAGCAGACGCAATCGGGTTTATGTTGCAGGATCATCTGGTGAATTCGGTTCTTGTGTAGCGGTTTGGTCAGGTAGTGGTCCAAGCCGGCTGACAGAATACCCTGATCATCCCCCGCCATGGCATGGGCCGTCAGGGCAACGATAGGAACGTGACGACCGGTTGCAACCTCAAGCCCGCGAATTTCCGCTGTTGCCTGTTTGCCGTCCATCTTCGGCATTGAAATATCCATGAAGATCAGATCTGGCTCGAACGCCTGATAGATCTCAACTGCTTCAATCCCATTGGAGGCAAAGCGAAGATCGATATTCAGATCCTTGACCATCTTCTTCAGGATCAATTGGTTGGTGCGGTTGTCTTCTGCGGCAAGAACCCTCATGCGTCGGGGGTGCGCAGATTCAGAATCTCGCTTTTTAGAGACTGTTTTACCCACATCCAGAGCGCCCCTTTCCAACGATGAGCCATCGAGTGCCATCAGCCTGCCATACAACTCGGATCGAGGGATGGGTTTCTGCAAGACACCGTCGATCAGGTCAAGGGCAGGATGCGCGTGAATCAAACCGGGGCTTGCAGACATCACGACCACCGGAATGTCACCCCACCCGCGATCCCTGAGCGCGACCGCAAGATCCAACCCATCCATATCCGGCAGATCGTGGTCACAAAGAACCAGATCAATCTGATCATTCATCTGTGACAGCGCCTCGGTCCCCGACGTGCAAACTGTCACCTCAGCCCCCAGTCGTCCAAGCTGCTTGGCAAGAATGGCCCGGTTCACGGCAAGATCTTCGACCAGCAGGACATGTTTCAAACAATCCGCCAGGTTCGGAGGCTCGGGTTGCGGGCCTTCTACCGTGGGCAGTGTCACGCGAAAACCGAAACAGGATCCCTGTTCCGGTTCGCTTTCAACCCAGACCGTGCCGCCCATCAAGGTGATCAGCCGCTTGGTGATGGCAAGGCCAAGCCCGGTGCCTTCAAACTGGCGGTTGCGCTCGTCTTCGACCTGATTGAACTCGCCAAATATGTGGTCGATTTTCTCGGCGTCGATGCCAATTCCGGTGTCTTCAATCGCGATATGGATGTCGCAGATCTGCGCATCCGGGTTGGGCACCCCTGTCACCCGGACCAGCACGTAGCCTTCGGAGGTGAACTTGACGGCGTTGCCGACCAGATTGGTCAGAACCTGCCGTATCCGACCAGGATCGCCCACAAAAAGGGTTGGCAAGAACAAGTCGTAATCCACCAGCAATGTCAGCCCCTTATCCCGCACGCTGGGCTGTAGCAGCATCGCAACCTCAAGAATGCAACGTTCAAGATCAAACTGTTCGGGGTGCAGAGTCAGCTTGTCCGCCTCAATCTTGGAATAATCCAGAACGTCGTTGATGATGACCAGCAACGCCTCACCCGAATTGCGGATCGTGTTGACGTATAGCCGCTGCTCTTCGTCCAGCGGTGTCTCGTCCAGCAATTCGGACATGCCAACGATGCCGTTCATCGGGGTGCGGATTTCATGGCTCATATTGGCCAGAAAGGCCGACTTGGCCCGGTTTGCTGCTTCGGCTCGCTCGCGCGCCGCCTTAAGCTCGATTTCGTGCCGGACCGACGCTGTGATGTTGAGAGCAAGGCTCACCATATCACCACCGCTGCCGCGCTGGTCGATCAGGCGGATATAGTGACCGTTCCAAAGCTGCATAACGATTGGTGGCGGGTTGGCGCGGCTCCAGCGGGCCAGCATTCTGTCCTGCCAGTCTTCTGCGGATTCATCCCCGATATCGACAATACCTTCTGACGTCAGCAAATGCAGAATACGCGGGTATGATATTCCCGGCGCGACCTCGTCCAGGCCTTCAAAAACGCTCAGATACGCGGTGTTTGCGCCGATCAGCCGGTTGTCACCGTCAAAAAAGGCAAATCCGTCCTGTATTGTCTGAATCGAGTGCCACAAACGGCGTTCGGCAACCTCGATCTTGGCGTTGGCCACGCAGAGATCGGATTTGACCTTTTCGTTTTCATCCCGAACGGTTTCAACCTCAGCCTGCGTTTCGCCAATACGTTTGGTCAACGCCATGGCATGTTGGCCGAGTTTGCGATTGGCTGCCGAAAGCTCGGCCTGTTTCAGGGCCAGCATCCGTTCAGCTGCCAAACGCGCGCGCCGTTCCTGTGCCAATTTATGTGCAAGACTCATTTGATTGATTCCAGAACGCTCTGCTCCCAGCATCCCGGCGGAAGATGAAAAACTGTTTAAGCCGTTGCACAACAGGCGTACACCATGCAACGCTGTGCCCAAAGAGGAGGGCACCATGCGCCGCTTTGTTTTTATTTCAATAACTTACGTCTTTTCACTTTTAGTCCTGCCCGGCGCCACCCAGGCGCAAGATGCAGTGCCTGATTTCCGCTACATCACGACACGGGACGCAGATTTTTATGGCTCGGATCTGGACGCCCTTTTCGATACCGATCTGAAGTCCTGCATTCAGGCTTGTTCCGCCAATACACTTTGCACCGCGTTCACCTACAACACCCGATCCAATGCCTGTTTTCCAAAAAGCGGTGTAAACCGGCAAGAGACCTATCAGGGGGCTGTGTCTGCGCAGAAGGTATCTACCGCAGATCAGACCCAAACATTGGCCAAAACGCGTGCAGATGCGTTGAATGTACTTGGTACTGCCGACCTGAAGCAGGCCGCAGATCAGGCCCGAGATCTGGGCTTTGTGCATATTGCACAGGGCAACGACCTGCAGGCTGTTCTGGACGCGGCGCGCAGCGCGAGCAGCCCGCGGCAGGCGATGAATTGGACTGGTGTGGCCGTATCGCTCAGCGATGCGCCTGATCTGTGGGTGGAATACGCGCGCCTGTTGTTGCAGACAGACTCTTCGGACTGGAGTGAAAGGCGCGACCTGCGCAACCGTGCGCTGAATGCCGCAACCAATGGCTATTTGCGCGCGGACGCTCCCGGCACGCAGGTTGCCGCCCTGATGGCATTGGCCCGCGCCCTCGAGGAGGTCGAGCGTGGGCGCGATATGATCCCGGTGCTGCGGCTGGCCGAGCAAATCCAACCGCGCGAGGATGTACTGGCCGCACTGAATGATGCCATCGGGAAATACGGGTTTCGCGTGGTCGACAGTTCTGTCGAAAGCGACGCCGCCGCGCCGCGGATCTGCGTCGAGTTTTCGGAACCGTTGGTCAAGGCGGGGGTCGACTATGATCCGTTTGTCCAGCGCAACGATGACGGGTTGGTGGTACAGGCTGAGGGCAGGCAGCTTTGCGTTGACGGTGTCGCCCATGGTCAGCGCTATCGCCTGACGCTACGCGAAGGCTTGCCTTCCGCCTCGGGCGAGGCGCTGAACCGCAATGTTGAGCTTACCCATTACGTGCGCGACCGGGCGCCTTTAGTCCGGTTTCCCGGGCGCAGCTACGTGCTGCCGAAATCCGCTGATGCTGCGTTGCCCGTTGAAACGGTCAACGTCACCGAGCTGAACCTGATCCTGCGGAGGGTCAGCGACCGGAACCTGTTGCGCGCGGTTCAGCAGGATTTCTTCGGTCGCCCGCTCAGTGAATGGCAGGAAGCAGAATTTTCCGATGAAATTGCCGAGGATATCTGGACCGGTACCGCCGAAGTGGCCAACGAACTGAACCAGACCATGACGGCGCGCCTGCCAATAGCCGAGGCGATCGCGGATCAGCCCGCCGGCATCTATGCGCTGACCGCCCGTGTTCCGGGGGCTGATCCCTATGACGACCCGGGCGCAACGCAATGGTTTGTTCTGTCCGATCTTGGGATCAGCAGCGTGCTTGGCACCGATGGATTGCACGTCACGGTGCGCGGGTTGAGCGACGCGGCACCCCGTGAAGGTGTCGAGGTTTCACTGGTCACAAGCGCAAATGCGGTCATCGCCCAAGCGCGAACGGATGAATCAGGTTATGTCCGGTTCGATCCCGGCCTGACACGGGGCAAGGGTGCCAGTGCGCCCGCGCTGGTGATGGCATCGACCGGGGACAGCGACTTCAGCTTTCTATCCCTGACCGATCCTGCCTTTGACCTGTCAGATCGTGGTGTTGAAGGACGTGCACCTGCGGGGCCGGTTGATGTTTTTCTAGCCACGGATCGCGGCGCTTATCGAGCCGGAGAGGTGATACACCTCACCGCCCTTTCGCGCGATGGTGAGGCGCAGGCTATCGAGGGCCTGCCCCTGATTGCGATCCTGTATCGCCCTGACGGCGTGGAATACCGCCGAACCGTCTCGGATGGCGGCGTCGCCGGGGGGCATATCTTTGCCCTGCCTGTTGCGGAGGATGCACCACGCGGCGCTTGGCGGATCGAGATCAGGTCTGATCCCAAAGGCGATGCGCTGGCGCGACAAACAGTGCTGGTAGAAGACTTCCTGCCGGAACGTATAGATTTTGAGCTGACCCTGCCGGACGCGCCCCTGCGTCCTGGCGACAGCCCTCCGCTTTCGATCGACGCGCGCTATCTGTTTGGTGCGCCGGGGTCGGACCTGAGCATCGACGGTCAGGTTATCGCACGCCCGGCGGACACAGTGCCGGGCTACGACGGGTATCGCTTTGGCCGCTATGACGCCGAGACATCGATCAAAAGCACCTATTTTGGTGACACGCGTACAGATGCAAACGGCAAAGCATCTATTGCCGTTGAAATCCCTGTGTTAGAGACGGAAGGGAAGCCAATTGAAGCCGAGGTTATTGCGCGACTGGCTGACGGCTCAGGCCGCCCTGTTGAACGTCACCTGAGCGTTCCTGTCCTGCCGCCGCAACCTGTCATCGGTGTCAAACCCCTGTTCGAGGACGTACTCCCCGAAGGTACCGAGGCCGCGTTTCAGATCATCGGCCTTGCACCCGACCTGAGCCCCAGCCCGATGCGCCTGCGCTGGACGCTGAACAAGATCGAAACGCGGTATCAATGGTATCAGCTTTACGGAAACTGGAATTGGGAACCGACAACCAGACGCACTCGCGTTGCCACCGGAGAGATTGACGTCGCCACTATTCCTTTGACGTTGTCCCAACCCGTGGACTGGGGCCGTTATGAACTGGTGGTCCAACGTATTGATGGCACCTTTACGGAAACCGCTGTCGATTTCCACGCAGGCTGGTATCAGGCCGCAGATGCTTCGACCACGCCTGACCGGCTTGAGATGTCGCTGGATCGCGACAGCTATCGCGCCGGGGAAACCGCACAGCTGCGCATCGTTCCGCGCATGGCAGGTATCGCCCAAGTCGAAGTGTTGTCGAACCGACTGATCCATCGCCAGATGGTTGCCGTAAAGGAGGGCGAGACAGTTATCCCGATAGAGGTGACAGAAGATTGGGGTGCAGGTGCCTATGTCACAGCCACGGTGATCCGACCGATGGATGTTGCGGCCGGTCAGAACCCGGCACGCGCCATGGGCGTCGCCTATGCTGCCATTGATCCTGCGGATCGCACGCTGTCGGTTGCCGTTGAGGTGCCCGAGGTTACCTCGCCCCTTCAAACACAAAAGGCCCTTGTTAGGGTCGAAAATGTTGCAAGCGATGATCCAGTCTGGCTGACCCTTGCTGCTGTGGATGTGGGCATCCTCAACCTGACGGAGTTCGAAAGCCCAAGCCCGCAAGAGTACTACTTCGGGCAACGTCGGCTGGGCGTGGACCTGCGAGATGTTTACGGGCGGCTGATCGACGGCATGAATGGAGCGATGGGTACGGTTCGCTCTGGCGGCGACAATGACAACGGGATGCGCCGCCAATCCCCGCCACCGACGCAAGATCTGATGGCGGTGTTCAGCGGCCCGGTTCAGGTCGGTGCGGATGGCGCGGTTGAGGTCGACATCCCCCTGCCCGCCTTCAATGGTACGGTCCGACTGATGGCCGTCGCGTGGTCACAAAAAGCCGTCGGTCAGGCCGAAGCTGAAATGATCGTCCGCGACCCGGTGGTGGTTACGGCCAGTCTGCCGCGGTTTCTGGCCCCAGGCGATCAAAGCCGGATGCGCCTTGAGATCGTCCATGCGGATGGCGCATCCGGAGACATGGCGCTTGGCCTGACCACCACTGGTGGGCTGGAACTGGGCCCGGTACCGGCACGCTTTCAGCTGGAGGATGGTGGCAAAGCGGTGTTCGACATCCCTGTTACAGCCCATGTCATTGGCGATCCAGAGATCAGCGTTTCCATCACCACACCAGACGGGCGCGATCTGTCGCAAACCCTACGGATGCCGGTGCGGGCCAACGATCCCGTAATTGCCCGGACGCGGCGCTTTGCGCTGGGTGCGGGTGACAGCTTTTTGTTTTCGCAGGATGTTTTTGACGGGTTTCAACCCGGCTCGGCCAAAGCCATCCTGTCAGCCGGGGCGTTGGCCAAATTTGACACGCCCGGCCTGCTGGATCAGTTGAACCGTTACCCTTATGGCTGCACCGAGCAGATCACAAGCAAGGCGCTGCCGCTGCTTTACCTGTCCTCCGTCGCGCAGGCCTCGGGGCTGGGCAATGGCCCGGAGGTGGATCAGCGCATCACGGAATCAATCCGAAGCATCCTGACTCGTCAGGCTGCAAACGGTGCCTTTGGCCTGTGGCGCGCAGGCAGCGGTGATTTCTGGCTGGACGCCTATGTGACCGATTTCCTGTCGCGCGCCCGTGCGCAGGGGCACCCGGTACCGGATCGGGCTTTTGCGCAGGCCATGGATAACCTGCGCAATCGGGTCAACTATGCGCCGGATTTCGACGAAGGTGGTCAGGATATCGCTTATGCCCTGATGGTTCTTGCGCGGGAAGGCGCGGCGGCGATGGGCGATCTGCGCTATTATGCGGATGTCAAAGGGGATGCTTTTGACACGCCGTTGGCCGCCGCACAACTGGGCGCTGCGCTGGCGTCGTACGGGGACCAGACCCGCGCAGACGCGATGTTCGCCCGTGCGGCGCGGATGCTGCAACAGGTGCCGAACTATCAGGAAAACCACTGGCGCGCGGATTACGGCACCCGCCTGCGGGATGCGGCGGGCCTGCTGACCCTAGCCGTAGATGCGGGCAGCGAGGCGATTGACCGCAACGCATTGATCCAACGGGTAAGCACGGGCCGAACACCCCTGTCCACACAAGAGGCCGCGTGGTCCCTGTTGGCGGCGCACGCGCTGGTGTCAGACCCTTCCGGGTCCGGCTTGACGGTCAATGGCGTGTCAGTTTCCGGCCCCTTTGTTCAGGTTCTGCAATCCAGGCAGGCGGAAGAGGTCAACATCACTGCGACCGACGGTCAGGCCACCGATATCACCCTGACGGTGACCGGAATCCCCGAGGATCCGCCAGGGGCTGGTGGTACCGGCTATGCAATCGAACGGCAGTATTATTCGATGGACGGCGATCTGATTGACGCAAGCCGCTTTGCCGTGGGGGACCGGTTTGTTACGGTTCTGACGGTCACGCCGTTTGAAAGCGGTGGGGCGCGTCTGATGGTGGACGATCCTCTTGCCGCCGGGATCGAGATTGACAACCCGAACCTGCTGCGATCGGGCGATGTGCGGTCGCTGGACTGGTTGGATCTGTCTGATGCCACACATACCGAGTTCCGCTCGGACAGGTTTCTGGCTGCGGTTAACCTGTCAAGGCGCCAGACCGTGACACTGGCTTATGTCGCCCGTGCCGTCACACCGGGCGTGTTCCACCGTCCCGCGGCCTCGGTCGAAGATATGTACCGCCCCCAGAACCGTGCGCGAACGGCGACGGGACGGGTCGAGGTGCAGTGACCGGACGTCGTTCATACCCCTGTTTGGGCGGCTCTCATGCCTAGGGTGCCGCGCCTGTTATTTGCGTTGGCCGGTGCTCTCTATCTGGCGGCGTTGGCGCGGGATGGTGTCGACCGCTGGGTCGACACCACGGTGCTGCCGCCCGTTCTGACTGAAACTTCGGTCGAGATGCGGGATCGTAACGGCGACCTCCTGCGTGTGTTTCCAGTTGCAGATGGCATCTGGAGGCTGCAGCCCGGTGTGGTCGATCCCAATTTCACCACCATGCTGATCCGGTACGAAGACAAACGTTTCTGGACCCACGCGGGCGTGGACCCTGTCGCGTTGCTGCGCGCAGCCGGGCAAAGCCTTTGGAACGGGCGCGCGGTTTCGGGCGGGTCAACCCTGACCATGCAGGTCGCGCGGCTGATCGAAGATGGATCGACCGGACGCTGGAGTGGCAAGTTTCGCCAGATTAGGGTCGCATTGGCGCTGGAACGGCAGCTGAGCAAGACACAGATCCTGAACCTCTACCTGACCCATGCTCCCTATGGCGGCAATCTGGAAGGTATCCGTGCCGGTGCCCGTGCCTGGTTCGGCAAAGAAGCAACCCGTTTGACCGCCGCACAGGCGGCCCTGCTGGTCGCTTTGCCGCAATCCCCGGAGGCGCGGCGCCCGGATCGCAGACCCGAGGCAGCCCAAATTGCCCGTGATCGGATTTTGCGCAGGTTGGAGCGCCACGGCGTATTGACCAAGGCTGAGATGCACGCAGCCCTGACGGAAACCATTCCTGATCGAATGATCCCGTTTCTGCGCCTTGCACCCCATCTGACCGACCGCGTGAAAGGCCAAACCCGTGCAACCGGAGTATTTGATCTGACCCTGGATGCAGGGGTGCAAGCCCGGTTGGAAACTGTGGTCGCTCGGGCCGCCGCGCGCGTCGGGCCGCGCGTGTCCGGTGCGCTGATCGTGGCAGATCATCGCGACGGTAAGATTTTGGCCTCGGTCGGGTCAGCCGGGTATCAGGATGCACGACAAGGGTTCGTGGATATGACCCAAGCCGTGCGGTCGCCCGGATCGACGCTGAAACCCCTGGTTTACGGGCTGGCATTCGATCAGGGGCTGGCCCATCCGGAAACCCTGATCAGCGATAGCCCGGTGATGTTCGGACGTTACGCCCCGCGAAACTTCGATGGCGTTTTCCGAGGCGATGTAAGGGTTCGGGACGCGCTGCAATTGTCGCTGAATATCCCTGTCGTGCGCCTGACGCACGAGCTGGGCCCTGCGCGCGTGATGGCAGCACTGCGGACAGCAGGATCAGAACCGCGCCTGAGCAGTGGTACACCCGGATTGGCAATATCCTTGGGTGGCGTCGGTCTGAGCTTGCATGATCTTATGCAGATCTACGTGACGCTGGCCGCTGGTGGGCAAGGCCCGATCCTGCGCCATGACGCCCTGGCTGATGCACGGCTCACCTCTCGTGTTTTGTCCGAAACCTCGGCATGGCAGATTGCGGATATTCTATCCGGGATCACACCATCCACGGGCAGCACTTCAGGGACGCTGGCCTTCAAAACGGGAACCTCTTATGGGCACCGCGATGCCTGGGCCATTGGCTTTGACGGGCAGCATGTCATCGGGGTCTGGCTGGGACGCGCGGATGGCACACCTGTTCCCGGCGCATTCGGAGGGGACGTTGCCGCGCCGCTTCTGACCGAGGCTTTCGGCCTGCTGAAACCCGAACTCACGCCCCTGCGCCCACCGCCACCATCAACACTGTTGGTTGGCGCGGCGCAATTGCCGCAACCGTTGCAACGTTTCCGGCCCCGCGCGGCGGCTTTCGAAACGGACCAAACCGCACCTGATCTGTTGTTTCCACCAGAAAACGCTGTGTTAGAGACTTTCGGGAGCCCTCTGACGGTGAAACTACGCGGTGGTGTCGGGCCGTTTTCCGTTCTGACCAACGGCGTGCCTGTCTTGACCGGGCAACGGCAGCGAGAATTCGAAATTCCCAATCCCGGACCCGGATTTACCTCACTTGTGGTGGTGGATGCACAGGGCCAATCCGACCGGGCCTCGTTCCGGATCGACCAGAGCGCGCCCGGTTCCCGTTAAAGAACAGCAACGGGCCAGCGTTAACGCCGCCCTTCCCGCAGCCAACCGCCCAGCAAAAAGCCCCCAGCCAGTAGCAAGACAAGCCAGGGCGGCAGCAACCCGGCCTGCGTGACATCCCGCGTCTCATACGCGTTGCGTGGGGTCAAACCGATCCAGCCTCGCCCGGCGGCGGGGCGTCCGGCGCGCACGTTGCGGATCGACGGCAGCCCATCTTCCAGTTGGATCACACCGCCCCGCATCCCGGCCAGTACCGGTTCAAGGACATCACCAGTCGCGATGGTGCGCTCGAACTCCTTCGGTGCAGCAGGGCCAAGGCCGATCGCAGCCATGTGGTCACCTTCCTGCAAACGATAAAGGCCGATCTCGGGGCCGTAATACTGCGCTTCAAACCGACCCGGAGAAACCTCTTTCAAAGTAACCTCCAACGTCTCACCATTCGGCAAGGTG
The DNA here is from genome assembly GCF_056541275.1 of Ruegeria sp. AI2. Lineage (NCBI taxonomy): Bacteria > Pseudomonadati > Pseudomonadota > Alphaproteobacteria > Rhodobacterales > Roseobacteraceae > Ruegeria > Ruegeria sp. AI2. Next base: position 38,456 of record NZ_JBQFYB010000007.1, on the reverse strand, counting down.
ACTGTTACCGGGCCGACTTCTGTCCCGAGCGTCTGACGAATGATACGCATGGACTGACCGTTGGCCTCGGCCCACAACGCCTCTTCTTCCAGTTCCGGTTCTTTCATCATCCAATGGGCCAGCCTGCGCAACAGCTCCAGCTGCGGACCCCCTCCTTCGAAGCCACGACTCCAAAGCCAGGCATGGTCAGACGCAAGCATCGCAACGCGCCCTTCGCCGACACGGTTCAGGACAAGCAGCGGACGATCCTCGACCCCGGTCATCAGCACGTCGCCCGAGCGATGTTTCACGTCGATCTGTCGCAACCACGCCCCCCAATCCTCGGATTCTCCAAGGTTGGTCGTGACCGGGTGACGATGCCCCAGATCACTGACCATCGGCACATATCGTTCCTCGATCACCCGCGCGGTTGGCTGAGCAGGCAGAACTGGCGCCAAGGGCGAGCGGAAGATGCTGTCGGCACCGGCGAAATCAGGTCCGGCGGCAACCAGGACCGCGCCGCCTTCGTTGATGTAGCTTGTGACATTGTCCAGATAAATCGCAGGCAGAATCCCGCGCCGCTTGTAGCGGTCAAAGATGATCAGGTCGAAATCGTTGATCTTTTCCAGAAACAACTCACGAGTCGGGAAGGCAATCAGCGACAGCTCGTCCACCGGCACACCATCCTGTTTCTCGGGCGGGCGCAGAATGGTGAAATGCACCAGATCAACAGAACTGTCAGATTTCAACAGGTTGCGCCACGTGCGACCGCCCGGATGCGGCTCGCCCGAGACCAGCAGCACACGCAGGCGGTCCCTTACGCCATTCATCTGGATCAGGGCCGTGTTGTTGCGGTCGGTCAACTCGCCCTCAGCCTGAGGGACGGAAAACTGGATCACGTTGCGCCCGCCATGGGGCAAAGTGACGGGCAGTTCGACATCGCGACCGACTGGAATGCTGAACTGCTCGGGCTCGCCCCCGTCCACCGAAATTTCCAACGGTGCAGATGTTGCACCTGCGGGGGCAGCTCCGCTGTCTTCGACGCGCAGGGTCAAGGTCACCGATTCACCGATTATGGCGAAAGCAGGGGCGTTTCGGACAATAAGCCTGCGATCCCAGTCGCTTTCCCGCCCGGTTTGCAGCAGGTGCATCGGTGCGGGCAGATCCGGGGCCTGATCGACATCATGCACTATCCCGTCGGACACCACGAGGATACCGGCAATACGCGCACGCGGCTCTTCGGCCAGGGCCTCATTCAGGGCTGCCATGATCTGCGTGCCCTCATCGCCTTCACCATCGCCGACCCGGATGCGGCGCAGTTCTGTATTGTCGCGTGCCTCGATCTCGGTGGCCAAATCCTCTGCGGCCATAGCCGTTTGTTCCACCCGGTCTGAAAGCGTCTGGCTGGCGCTTTCATCCTCGAACATCAGAACGATATCTGTCAGAGGTGCACGATCCTCGATCTGATAGACAGGGCCGGACAGCGCAGCGATGATCACCAGCGCCGCCAACCCACGCAAGGCCCATCCCGACAACCCGCGCCACAAGGCCATCACGACCCCGGCCACGGCAATCATACCCACGACAAGCAGCATCGCCCACGGGATCAGCGGATCAAAGATCACGGTTCCTGTCATTGTCCCAACCTGTCCAGAAGGGCGGGCACGTGAACCTGATCGGATTTGTAGTTCCCCGTCAGCACATGCATCACCAGATTGACACCAAAACGATTGGCCAACTCGCGTTGCCGTTCCCCGGCATAACCGCGCCCGACGGGTAACAAAGCCTGCCCGTTGCGATCCACCGCCCAGGCACCGGCCCAGTCATTGCCGCCAATGACCACCGGCGTCACATTGTCGTTCAGATTGCGGAAAGGCATCCCGTCGATCTGTTCTGCATCCAGCGGCGCAGCTTCGACCCAAACCTCGGTGCCTGAATATCGGCCCGGAAAATCCTGTAACAGGTAGAACGTGCGTGTCAGAACATGATCGCGCGGTATCGGCTCTAACGCGGGGATATTCAGCGGGCCGGCCAGTTGTTGCAGTTTGCGGCCATTTGGGCTGGAGGCACCGAAACCGGCGATATCCGCATCACGTGTGTCAAACAGGATCATCCCTCCGGACCGCAGATAGGCGTTCAGCTTGACATAGGCCTCGGCTGAAGGTTGCGACTGGTTCGCTGAGATCGGCCAATAAAGCAACGGAAAGAACGCGAGTTCATCCCGTTCCAGATCAACACCGATAGGGTCTGCGGGTTCAACCGATGTGCGATAGAGCAGGGTTTGGCCAAGCCCGCGCAACCCGGCTTGCGCAATATCATCTACCTGCGCATCGCCAGTCAGGACATGCGCCAATACCAGTTCGTGGGTCGCAGCCAATGCAAACTCGGTGTCCTCAGGCGTTTGTGCGTGACCTTCGGGGACCAGCAGTAAACCGACCAGCGCAGCAACCGTTGTTCGGGCCAAACCCAACCTGCCCGACAAAGCAAGCGATGCAATAACATCGACTGTCAGCAAAATCAGTGCAAGGCTGAGCAACAGACCGCCCAGTGGCGTTTCCGTACTGACCTCCTGCCCTTTGATCGGCACATTCGCGGGCCAGACAACAGGGCGCAGCTGAGTTTCTTCCGAAACGACGTTCAACGCCAACTTCTGCTTGCCACTTTCATAAAGACCCGGACGCAGTTCCGGCCCGATCTGGCCCGATATCAGTTCAACACCGTCGACACCTGCCAGGGTTCCGGCATCTGACAAGGTGCCAAACCCGTCCATGATTTGTACCGGCTCCCATGTTGTTCCCAGTAACTGAGCCTCTTGCCGGGACTTTGCAGCCGAAGCCACGGCCAGCCGATCCAGCATTTCAACGAACAGGCCCGACAGTGGCAGGCTGGACCATTCTGCATCGGCGGTCACATGGAACAACACCACCTGCCCCAACCCCAACGCCTTACGAGTCACCAAAGGCGTGCCGTCAGACAGTGAGGCAATTACGCGATCCGCCAAGTTAGGGTCTGGTTGTGCCATGACCTGAGTGGAAACGACCACGTCATCAGGGACGTCCAGTCCATAGAAGGGCGAGGTTTCGGGGAATGGTGCCAAGGTCTTGGCCTCACCCCAGCTCATCGCGCCGCCGACAGATCGCCCACCGCTGCGCAGCCGTGCAGGCAGCAGGGTGTCTTCGGTGTCACGCCCAAGATCGCTGGCCGCCATGCGCGGGCCGGCAAAGCGCAGCAACAAACCGCCCTGTTCGACCCATTCAATCAGGTCCGCCTCTTCCGGTTCCGACATCTGGGCCACATCTGACAGAACAATGACATCCGGATTGGCGGGCAGAACTTCGGGTAGGCCACCATCGACGAAATCCGCCGTGGGGCTCAGGACCTGAGTCAGATAATGCAGGGGTGACAGCAGCTCCAGACCTTCGCGGTTCAAACTCCCGGCAATCAGCGCGACCTCGCGCCGACGCAGGCTGTCATCGGTCAGGGTCACGGCCCCGGCAGACCTTTGGCCCTGGATTTCGAACCGCGTGATCCGCGCGCGGAGTTCGGATGGCAGCGCCAGATCGACCTGCGCCGAAGCGTTCCCGGCTTCCAGGGTCAGTTCCACTGAATGTAGCACACGCGCCGTTCCGGCCGGGTCGCGCCCTTGTGCCAATACTGTCACACGTTCCTCGGGTCCGGGGCCCGCGCGCTGCACTGTCAATTGGATCAACCCGTCCTGATAAGCGGCTGGCAGGATCGCCATGGGCCGGGACGCTGCCTGAAACACCACCACATCGCCACGAGCCTGCAAGCTGGAGACCAGCGCCGCATGATCTGCATAATCCAGCCGGTCGCTGAACCAATGGGTATCAAACCCGCCATCAATTGAATTTAGTGCCGCAATGGTCTGTGCGATCTGAGGTTCGGTCGGCTGCCATGGGTTGGGCATCAATCCCGGCAAATGCCCTCGCCATGCCTCGGCCGCCTGAAAAACGGGTGTTTCTGGTTCGGTCAGGCGCAGGATAGCCACCGTGCGCCCTGCGCGGCCAGCCTCGGTCAGTTGCGCATCGATCTGATCCAGCGTAGCCGACCATCGGGTCGCGCCAGCCCAACTGGCGTCCAGCACCATCAGCAGCGGCCCGGACCCGATCTCATCCCGCGACGGGTTCAGAACCGGACCGGCCAGACCTATGATCACCGCCGCAGCTGCCAGCATCCGCAGCAGCAACAGCCACCACGGCGTGCGGTCCGAAACGCTTTCGTCATCCTTCAGGCCCAAGAGCAACGTCACCGCCGGGAACATCCGGCGGATCGGCGCCGGCGGCACCGCGCGCAGGATCAGCCACAGGATCGGCAGGGTCAGAAGACCCAGCAGCACCCATGGAGCGGTAAAGCCGATGCCCGCCAGAACCGTCATCGCGTTCCCCCGTCCAGCGCACGATATATCCACAACAGAGCCGCTTGCGCGCTATCGCCCGTGTGATGCAGGCCCATTTGCCAGCCAGTCGCCCGGCAAAGCTGCGTCAGCGCATCCTTACGGTGGGCGAGGCGTTGCAGATAGCGGTCCCGCAGCTCTGCCGCCTTGAGGGTTTCGTGCCGGACGGACCCCCCGACGCTTTCGAAAATCGTACGCCCACGATAGGGAAATGTCTCTTCGCCCGGGTCCAGCACCTGAAGGATTACGCCGCGAACACCACGGTCTGCGGCTTTGGTCAGGGCCAGTTCAACTTCGTCCATTGGACCAAGAAAATCCGAAATGAACACGGCACGGGCATGCGGGATCATGGCGCGATGTTCAGGCGGGGCGTAATCCGTTTGATCATCCTCGGACCAGGCTTGCGCCAGCCGGATGATCTGCGCATTGCCACGCCGGGGTGGCAAGGTCGTGCCTGTTAGGCCAACACGCTCTCCACCGCGGACCAGCAGGATGGACGTTGCCAGTCCCAATAGCCGGGCGCGATCCGCCTTGGTCGGCAACGATTTGTCGGACGCAAACCGCATCGACGCCCCCTGATCGACCCAAAGCATTACCGATTGCGCGATCTGCCATTCGCGTTCCCGCACATATTGCTGATCTCCACGCGCCGAGCGGCGGTGGTCGATCATCCGGCGGCTGTCCCCGATCTGCGCGGGGCGGTATTGCCAGAAATCATCCCCCATGCCAGAGCGCCGCCGACCATGGTCACCCAGCAGAACGGTGCCCGCCAGATGCTCGGCCCGCGCCAAAAGGGGCGGCAGCCGCGATGCCTCGGCCTCGGATCTTTCGCGAAGGGTCAGCGCGGCATTCACGCTGCCGCCTCGGTCCGAATCAACCCGACAGCAGTCGAGTCGATCAGGTCGGCCAAACTGTCGCCGCGTGCCCGTGCCGCAAAGTTGAGAGCCATCCGGTGGCTAAGCACCGGGCGCGCCATGTCCAGCACATCCTCGGCATTGGGTGCCAGACGCCCCTGCAACATCGCACGTGCCCGAACCGTCATCATCAGCGCCTGCGCAGCGCGTGGCCCAGGACCCCACGCGACGGTTTCAGCAACCCGTTCGGATACACCCGCTTCTTCTGGGCGGAAGGCCCGCACCAGATCAAGGATCAGCTCGACAACCGATTCCCCGACCGGCATCCGACGCAGCAGGACCTGCGCAGCCAGCAACTCTTCCTTGCTGAAAATCTGATGTGCTTCGTCTTCGTCAACACCGGTCGTGGCCAGCAGAATATCCCGCTCGGTCTGGCGGTCGGGGTATTCTACATCGATCTGCACCAGAAACCGGTCCAGCTGCGCTTCGGGCAGGGGATAGGTGCCTTCCTGTTCGATCGGGTTTTGCGTGGCCAGAACATGGAATGGCACACCAAGGGAACGGTCCTCACCGGCCACTGTCACCGTGCGTTCCTGCATCGCCTGCAGCAGCGCAGATTGCGTTCGCGGGCTTGCGCGGTTGATTTCATCCGCCATCAGCAGCTGACAGAAGATCGGGCCTGGAATGAAACGGAAATGGCGGCTGCCATCATCGGCCGTATCCAACACCTCAGATCCAAGAATATCGGCGGGCATCAGGTCGGGCGTAAACTGAATGCGATTGCCATGCAGGCCCATCACGGTCGACAACGTCTCGACCAACCGCGTCTTGCCCAAGCCCGGCAGACCGATCAGAAGGGCGTGACCACCGCACAAAAGCGCAGCCAGGGTCAGGTCCACGACCCTTTCCTGCCCAATGAAGCGGCGGGTGATCGAGGCCTTGGCCTCTTGCAGCTTGTTTTCCAGCGCTTCGATCTCGGCTACGAGGTCGGCAGGTTCGTTCATGACTTTCCCTTCCGTGGACGAATATGGTTGAAGTGTATCGCGCTGAGAGGAAATGGCAAAAGCAATGAGCGGACAAAAACCTGTGAAACCCTCGCCCGACGGATTGGCCGCATCGGTAAAAGCCGCCAAAACCCGGGGTTTACCGCCCGTTCACCTGTGGAATCCTCCGTTTTGTGGCGATCTGGACATCCGTGTCGCAAAAGATGGTACATGGAGTTATTTAGGCTCGCCCATCAATCGGTTTGAGCTTGTGAAGCTTTTTTCCTCAATTCTTAAGAAAGAAGACGGGAAATACTATCTGGTCACGCCGGTTGAAAAGGTGGGAATCACTGTCGAGGACGCGCCGTTCATCGCCGTGGATTTCGAGCAAACCGGCGAAGGTCAGACGCAAGACCTGACCTTTCGCACACAAGTGGACGACATCGCTGTTGCAGGTCCTGGGCATCCGATCCGGATTGTAATCGATCCTGAAACAGAAGAACCGTCACCCTACATACTGATCCGCACGAACCTCGAAGCGCGCATAGATCGCAAAAGCTTCTATCGCCTTGTCGAGATTGGCGGCCATCATGAGGGCTGGTTCGGTGTCTGGTCAGGTGGGCAGTTCTTCCCGCTGATCCCTTCAGCCGATCTTGGCTGACCGTGGAGCGCGATCCTGGGCCAGCACGACGGCCAAAGCAACCACGCCCGCGCCCAGCGCACGGGTCCAGTTCCAGTCTTCCCCCAGCATCAGCATGATCAGCATCACGTAAAACGGGGCGATATTGATGTGAAACGAAGCCAGCGCCACGCCCAGCTTTCCCACGGCCGAGATGAACAACACTTGGCTGAGCCCCAGTGATATCAAGGCATAGATCCCAAGCATCCCCCATTGCTGCCCATCAATGGCGGCGGTTGGCAGCACATCCATGCCCAGCTGGGCCGCCCCAAAATTCAGCACTGCGGCCATGAGCAACCCACCGACGAAAGTAATCGTACAGCGCCCAATCTGACTAAGCTCGGGGAAGTCGCGCGCAGTGGCCATGCTACCCCAGCAAAACAGGCCCGTTGCAAGGATCGCCAGAACCGCGCCCAGCCCCAGCTGTTCGGGCGCGGCGGTGCTGGTTGCAATCAGCCCACCCAGAACCGACACCAGAACACCCAACGCAAAGGTCCACTTCAGCCGTCGGGTTCCTGCCGTCAGCTCCAGTACCGTTGCAAGCAAAGGCGCGCAGGATGCAATGATCGCGACTGTCACCGGGTCCGTCATTTTCTGCGCAACGATCAGCAGAAACATGGCAAAGCCAAAACCAAAGCCGCCGACAACCATCGCCCGGCCCCATCTTGCGCGTAACACTCTGCTGGGGCCATCCAGCAGGATCCAGACCGGTATCAGAACGGCAATCGCCAGCGCCAGGCGCGCGGTCAGCAATGCAACAGGGGGCCAGGTTTGCAGCAAAACTTCCGCCGCCGGGAACCCCGCTGCCCAGGTAATCATGGAGGCAACCGCCAGCCCATTCCCTGACAACACAGGGTTTTGGCCACCAGACATAGCGGTAGTTGCCCCGCGTACGGGTTCCGGGCTCATCGCCATTGGATTCGGACCTTTTGTTAATGCGGCACCCGTAATGACGCGCCGCGCTGTGCGGACCCTTGCTGATTCGGAGCAAGCGATCTGGTCGATTTTCGACAATCTGTCGTTTTCGATCCCTTCCCCGAAAATCATCCCTTGCGTATGATCGGATCACCACAACCACTGACCGCTCATGCCCAGATTTGCTGCCAACCTTTCGCTTCTGTTTACGGAAATGCCTTACCTGGATCGGTTTCAGGCGGCGGCAGATGCCGGGTTTACCGCGGTCGAGGTTTTGTTTCCTTACGACATCGCCGCGACGGAAACCCGCCGCGCCTTGATTGCCAACGGGTTGGAGCTTGTGTTGATCAACGCGCCACCACCCAACTACACCGGGGGTGCGCCGGGTTACGCAGCGATCCCCGATGGTCAATCGCGGTTCCAGTCGGACATTCGCCGTGTCCTGCGATATGCGGGGGTGCTACGCCCCGGCCTGATCCACATCATGTCCGGATACGCCACCGGGCCGGATGCATTGAGTTGTTTTGTGCAAAATCTGCAATGGGCCGCCGATTTCGCCCCACAGCAACAATTCACCATCGAGCCGCTCAACCCGGTTTCACAGCCCGGATATTTTTTGAACGATTACGAACTGGCAGCAGAGGTTCTCAACCAGGTGGATCGCCCGAATGTCGGCCTGCAATATGACAGCTTTCACGCCCATATGATCCATGGCGACGCGCTGGCTGTCTGGGACCGCTTTCATCCGCAGGTGGTCCATGCCCAAGTTGGCGCAGCCCCGGATCGCACGGAACCGGGTCGCGGACCAACGGATTTCAAGGCCTTGTTCTCGGCCATGGACGCGGCAGGTTATAGCGGCTGGATCAGCGCGGAATACACTCCTTCAACTCAATGCACCTGCGACACACTCGACTGGATGCGGGACTTGCACTGGTAATTTTCATTCAGATACCGCACATCAAGGGCATTGCGACCATTAGGATGCCTGCCTTGATACCAGCCCGCTATGCCCGTGCCGTTTTCAGCCTGATCATGTCCGGCCTCATGTCCTTGATTGTAACGGGGATCGCGACGGTCAAAGCAATCGGGTTTAACCCCGGCACAGTTGGCGACTGGATGGCGTCCTGGGCATTTTGCTGGCCCATCGCCTTCACCGTAATCCTCCTGTTTGGCCCGTCCGTGCAACGAATGGTGAACCGTATGGTCAGGCCGCAGGGCTGACCCGCTGCAAGGACAGCCCGCCGAGGCCTGATGAACAACGCCGCTAGTGCGCCTCGGCCCAGTTCGCCCCCTTCCCGGCATCCACGACCAGCTTCACATCCAGTTTGACCGCAGGATCCGAGGCGCCCTCCATCACGTCTCGGGCCACGTCGATCACCTGATCCACCGCACCTTCGGCCACTTCGAACAGCAACTCGTCGTGAACCTGCAACAGCATCCTGGCAGGCAATCCGGCGATCGCGTCCGGCATTCGCACCATCGCGCGCCGGATCACATCCGCAGCCGTACCTTGAATTGGCGCATTGATCGCCGCGCGGCGCGAGAACCCGGCATGTGGCCCTTTGGCATTGATCTCGGGCGTGTGAATCTTGCGCCCGAACAGGGTTTGCACATAGCCGTGCTCTTTCGCGAATTCGACTGTGTCGTCCATATAACGGCGAATGCCTGGGAACCGTTCGAAATAACGATCAATAAAGCCCTGCGCCTCGGCCCGCGGAATGCGCAGGTTTCGGGCCAGACCAAAGCCCGAGATGCCGTAGATCACACCGAAATTGATTGCCTTTGCCTGACGGCGGATATCAGGCGTCATCTCATCCAAAGGCACATCAAACATCTCGGACGCAGTCATGGCGTGAATGTCCAAACCGTCCGAAAACGCCTGTTTCAGAGCCGAAATATCGGCGATATGGGCCAGAATCCGCAACTCGATCTGGCTGTAGTCGAGACTTACCAACACATTGCCCGGCTCGGCGATGAAAGCCTCACGAATACGCCGCCCTTCTTCTGTCCGCACCGGAATGTTTTGCAGGTTCGGATCGGTCGAGGCCAGACGCCCTGTATTTGCTCCGGTGATCGAATAAGACGTATGCACCCGACCTGTGTCGGGGTTGATATGGGTCTGCAGCGCGTCGGTATAGGTCGATTTCAGCTTGCTCAGCTGCCGCCAGTCCAGAACACGGCGCGGCAGTTCATGCTCGGTTGCGAGGTCTTCCAGAATATCAGCGCCGGTCGAGTATTTGCCGGTCTTGCCTTTCTTGCCACCTTCCAGACCCATTTTGTCGAACAGGATTTCGCCCAGCTGAGCAGGCGACCCGACATTAAAGCTTCCTCCGGCCAGCTCGTGAATTTCAGCCTCTAACCCGGCCATTTTCTGGGCAAATGCGTTGGACATCCGGCTCAGGACATCACGGTCGACCTTGATGCCATGCATCTCCATCTCGGCCAGCACCGGCACAAGCGGCCGTTCCAGCGTCTCATAGACCGTGGTCACCTGCGCCCGGTGCAATTGCGGCTTGAACAGCTGCCACAAACGCAAGGTGATGTCCGCATCTTCGGCGGCATAAGCCGTGGCCTCGTCGATCGCGACCTTGTCGAAGGTAATTGCCGATTTTCCTGACCCCAGCAGCGGTTTGATCGGGATTGGTGTGTGGCCCAGATAACGCTCGGACAGGGTGTCCATCCCATGCCCATGTTCACCGCCATGCATGGCGTAGGACATCAGCATCGTATCGTCGATGGGTGCCACGTCGATGCCATACCGCCTGAAGATCTTGGCATCATATTTCATGTTCTGCCCGATCTTGAGGACCGACAGGTCCTCGAGCATCGGTTTCAAAAGCCTCAGTGCTTCATCCAATGGCATCTGCCCCTTGGCCAAAGCATCCGAGCCAAACAGATCATCCGCTGATCCATCGCGGTGGGTCAACGGGATGTAACAGGGCTCTCCGGCCTCGACACACAGCGAAATACCCACCAGACCGGCAATCATCTCGTTCAGGCCCGTGGTCTCTGTGTCTACAGCAACCCAACCACGCTCATAGGCCTGGTCAATCCACTTTTGCAGGGCCGCTGCATCACGCACGCATTCGTATTTCGAGCTGTCAAACGGGATCACCTCAGCCTCGACCGCTTCCACCGCTGGCGCAGGGGCGTCGGCAATCACCGGAGCCTCAACTCCCAGCTTGTCAGCGATACGCTTGGTGAGGGTGCGGAACTCCATCTCAGCCAGAAACGCCAACAGTGTGTCAGCATCGGGGTCCTTCACCTCAAGGTCGTCCAAGGTGAAATCCAGCGGAGTATTCTCGTCCAGTTGAACCAGTTTCTTCGAAAGCTCGATCTGGTCTCGCATTTCGATCAGGGTCTGGCGGCGTTTGGGCTGCTTGATCTCATCTGCCCGGTCCAGCAGGGTCTCCAGGTCGCCGAATTCGTTGATCAGCAAAGCCGCCGTCTTGACCCCGATCCCCGGCGCCCCCGGAACATTGTCGACGCTATCACCGGCCAACGCCTGAACATCGACCACACGTTCCGGTCCGACCCCGAACTTCTCGACCACGCCATCCCGGTCAATGCGTTTGTTCTTCATCGCATCCAGCATTTCGACGCCGTCCCCGACCAGCTGCATCAAATCCTTGTCGGAACTCACGATGGTCACACGGCCACCTGCATCCCGCGCCTGAACGGCGAGGGTCGCAATAATGTCGTCAGCCTCATAACCCTCCATCTCCTTGCAGGCGATGTTGAACGCTTTTGTCGCCTCGCGGGTCAGCGGCATCTGTGGGCGCAAATCCTCGGGCATCGCCTCGCGGTTGGCTTTGTAGAGGTCGTAAAGATCGTTCCGGAAAGTATGGGAACCCTTATCAAAGATCACCGCCACATGGGTCGGCGCATCTGCCCCGGTGTTTCCCTCGACATATTTCTGCAGCATGTTGCAAAAGCCCGAAACAGCCCCAATCGGCAACCCATCCGACTTGCGGGTCAGTGGCGGCAGCGCATGATAGGCCCGGAAAATAAAGGCCGATCCGTCGATCAGATGCAGGTGACACCCTTTTCCGAAATTCGTGGTCATTTCGCGCCCTCTCTGATCGTTTGCGAAAACACTAATGCCACGGGCGCAACGATAGAGCCACCCGCACCGCAGCCGCAAACTTCATCTTTTCATAAATACTCAATGCCCACACAGGGCAACACAGGCTCAGGCGTCAGTCTGATGCCCGGCCAGAACATATTTGCAGTCGCAATAGGGGCATTCGACCCAGCCTGCGTCTTCTGGAATTTGCAGCCACACGCGCGGATGGCCCAACGCACCTTCGCCGCCATCACAGGCAACACGGGCGGTTTCGACGATCTTGGTTTCCGGCGCTTCGATGGTCACGGCTGGCGATCCTTCTTCGGTTGTCGGCCACGCGGGCATGTATTAGGTGCGTTTATGAGCGATGATCAAACCGGGGGCAAGTGCCACATGTGCGACGCGGCAATCAGGATCGAAGGGCTGCGCAAAACCTATCGCGGTGGCAAGGGTCAGCCCGAAAAGCATGCGCTGAAAGGCATTGACCTGACCGTCCCGCGCGGCTCGGTTTTTGGTCTGCTGGGTCCGAACGGTGCCGGAAAATCGACCCTGATCAATATCCTGGCTGGTCTGGTGGTGAAATCGGCGGGTCGCGTGGCGATCTGGGGCTTCGATCAGGATCAGAGTCCACGCCAGTCGCGATCGGCCATCGGTGTAATGCCACAAGAGCTCAACCTCGACCCGTTTTTCACCCCGCGCGGCGCGCTTGAGGTTCAGGCCGGTCTCTATGGCGTTCCGAAATCCCAACGGCGCAGTGATCAGATTCTGGAATTGGTCGGTCTCAGCGACAAGGCCGAGGCCTATGCACGCACTCTTTCGGGCGGGATGCGGCGGCGTTTGCTGCTGGCCAAGGCACTGGTGCATCACCCGAAAATCCTTGTGCTTGATGAGCCCACAGCGGGTGTGGATATCGAACTGCGCCAGATGCTCTGGGCCAATGTGCGCAAGCTGAACGAACGGGGCATGACCATCATCCTGACCACCCACTACTTGGAAGAAGCGCAGGAGATGTGCGACGAGATCGCCATTATCAACCACGGCGAAAAGGTCGCGCAGGACAGCACGGCCAACTTGCTGGGCCGCATGGACAGCCGCACCATGGTGATTGTGCCCGACAGCCCGATCATTGATCTGCCTGTGTCAGAAGGCGTCGAGGCAGCTCTCCGCGATGATGGCAGCCTTGTCCTGCAATACCGAAACATTCAGACCAGTGCCGAGCAGGTTCTGGAATCGGTGCGCGCCGCGAATATCCGCATCCGCGACGTCCGCACCGAAGAGGCCGATCTTGAGGATGTATTCCTTGCCCTGACCTCCTCCCGTACCGAGGATCACCCAGCGGATGATCAGGATCAGCCACGCCGGGGCATCCACCGGGTCAAGCTTTAGGCGCGGTCTATTCGTGCCTGATAGCAGTTATTCCGCGCAGACCGCACGTGAATATAGGCGACGTCGGATCGGGAAAGGATTTCCCTGACTTTTGCGCCGATCCTGTCCGTCGGTGTGACCGCCCCGGTGCCATAGACGATCCTGTCATCCGCACCGTAGCCCTTGATCAGATAGTCGGGCGAGGTGGTCAGAATTTCGGGCAGCGCGTCTTCCTCGTATCGCTCGCATGGTGTTGCACACAGAAAGATCGGGCCGGTTTCTGCATAAGGATGTGTCTTTGAAAAAGGTCGATGTGCCAATATCAGCATCTCATCGCCCTCTGGAATATGTCGCAGGCAGTGGCGGCACGGGTTACCTGCACCCGTCGAAACAGCACGTTCCGGCGTTGAACCATATGCATCCGCGCCACCTGCCTGAAGGGCGCGTACATCGTTGGTGGGCAAAGCGGTGATTTTGAACATCTCGGATCTCCTTTTTTGCTGACCATGCCTGTGCGACCGGACCCAATCGACCCGTTTCCTGCGCAAAGGACTCGAAAAAGAACAAAACGTGAATATAATGTGGAATCGCCATGTATGCCGAGCTGTCGATCACGTCGAATTTTACCTTCCTCACCGGGGCGTCGCACCCCGAGGAGTATATGGAGCGTGCCGTCACCCTGGGCCTACCCGCCATTGCGATTGCCGATGACAACTCGGTCGCCGGGATCGTCCGCGCCCATACTCAGGCGCGCGAGATCGCCCGCAAGGTCCGCGAACGGCTGGCGTGGGAGGCGCAGAATACCTCAATCGGGCCACCCTGCCCCGATCATATCCCCAAGCCGCCCTCCTATCCCATCCACGCGGTTCCCCGCCTGATCCCGGCGGCGCGACTGATCTTCACCGATGCGCCCATGGTCACCGCTCTGCCCCTGAACCGGCAGGGCTGGGCCAACCTGTGTCGCATCCTCTCCAAAGGCCGCCTGCGCGCCGATAAGGGCGACTGCATCCTGCACCTGTCTGACCTGCTCGAATTTTTCGATGGCCTCCACCTGCTGCTGTGGCCACAGGCGGCGGGCTCTCCGGGCGGCGCGGGCGCGTGGCGGACACAGGCGCAGCAGCTGACGCGCCGCTTTGCCGGGCGGATGCATCTGTTGATGCACCCCCGGTATGATGGCGCCGATGGTTCGTATTTCTCTTTATTAGAGACCGAAGCAAAACAGCTTGGCATCCTCACGCTCGCCAGCGCGACACCGATGATGCACCACGGCACCCGCCGCAAACTGGGCGATGTGCTGACCGCCATCCGCCTGCGCCGCAAAGTGGACGCATTGGGCCGGGACGCTTTGGCCAATGGTGAACAGCGCCTGCGCTCCGGGGCCGAGATGCTACGCATCTTCAAAGGTCATGAGGGGGCCGTTGCCCGCGCTTATGCGCTCAGCGAACAACTCACGTTCTCGCTGGACGAGCTGCGTTATGAATACCCCAACGAGGGCAGCACGCAAGAAACCCCGACCCAGCGCCTGCACCGTCTGGCGCATGAGGGGTTGAAATGGCGTTATCCCGCCGGGGCGTCCGAAAAGGCGAAAAAAATGCTGGCGCATGAGCTGACGCTGATCGGCAAGCTGAAATACGAACCCTACTTCCTGACCGTCCGCGATATCGTCCATTTCGCCCGTTCGCGCAGCATCCTCTGCCAGGGGCGTGGATCGGCTGCCAACTCGGTCGTTTGCTTTTGCCTCGGCATCACCGAGGTCAGCCCCGAGATGGGCACCATGGTGTTTGAACGCTTCGTCTCCGAGGCGCGCGATGAACCGCCAGACATAGACGTCGATTTCGAACATGAACGCCGCGAAGAGGTGATCCAGCACATCTATGACCGCTATGGCCGCGAACGCGCAGGCCTTTGCGCCACTGTCGTGCATTATCGCGGCAAACGCGCAATTCGCGAGGTTGGACGCGCCATGGGTCTGACCGAAGATACGATCTCGGCGCTTTCCTCACAGCTTTGGGGCTTTTTCTCGGCCTCGGGGCTTGAGGCGCAACGGATGCGCGAAATTGGCCTCGACCCCGAAGATCGGCGCCTGAAACAGACTCTAATGCTGGTTTATGAGATCGACGGCTTTCCCCGCCACCTCTCGCAGCATGTGGGAGGATTCATCATCACCGAGGGTCGGCTGGATGAGCTTGTCCCCATCGAAAACGCCACGATGGAGGGTCGCACGGTCATCTGCTGGGACAAGGACGATATTGACAGCCTTGGCATCCTCAAGGTCGATGTCCTCAGCCTCGGGATGCTCACCTGCATCCGCAAGGCATTCGAACTGATCGGCCAGCACCACCAGACCAGCTATACCCTTGCCACCCTGCCACCCGAGGATCCGGTGGTCTATGACATGCTCTGCAAGGCGGACAGCATCGGTGTGTTTCAGGTGGAATCACGTGCACAGATGAACTTCCTGCCGCGGATGCGGCCGCGTAATTTCTATGATCTGGTGATCGAGGTTGCTATCATCCGCCCCGGCCCCATTCAGGGCGACATGGTCCACCCCTATATCCGCCGCCGGAACGGAGAGGAGGAGGTCAGCTTCCCCTCGGACGCGCTGGGCGAGGTGCTGGGCAAAACGCTGGGCGTACCGCTGTTTCAGGAACAGGCAATGCAGATCGCCATTGTCGGCGCGGGCTTCACCCCGGAACAGGCCGATCGGCTGCGCCGCTCGCTGGCGACCTTCAAGAAACATGGCAATGTCAGCGAATTCCGCGCGCTCTTTTTGCGCGGGATGAAACGCAACGGGTATGAACAGGATTTCGCGGAACGTTGCTTTTCCCAGATCGAAGGCTTCGGCTCGTACGGTTTCCCCGAAAGCCACGCGGCCAGTTTTGCGCTGCTGGTCTATGCCTCGGCCTGGATCAAATGCCACCATCCGGGCATCTTCGCCTGCGCCCTGCTGAATTCGCAGCCGATGGGGTTCTACGCGCCGGCCCAGATTGTGCGGGATGCGCGCGAACATGGGGTACAGGTGCGCCCGGTCTGCATCAATGCCAGCTTTTGGGACAATGTGATGGAGCCTGATGGTCATGGCGGGCTGGCGCTGCGGCTGGGCTTTCGCCAGATCAAGGGCCTGAGCGAGGAAGACGCCAGCTGGCTGACCGCCGCGCGCGGCAACGGCTACACCCAGGTCGACGATGTCTGGCGCCGCGCAGGCCTTGGACCATCGGTGATCGAACGGCTGGCCGAGGCTGATGCCTTCGCCGCCTGCGACCTGACCCGGCGCGAGGCGCTGTGGCAGGCCAAGGCAATTGCCACAGCCAAGCCTCTGCCCCTGTTTTCGCAAGATCTGGAGGGCGAGGCGCTGGACGAACCCGAGGCTTATCTGCCGCAAATGACGCTGGGCGAACAGGTGGTCGAAGATTACGTCGCCACCCGCCTCAGCCTACGGGCGCACCCGGTGGCCCTGCTGCGGCATCTGCTGACGCCGGATGGGCGCGACAAAACCACCTCTGTTCCGTAACCCCGGAACACCCTATCTGCCGAAAACAGAGTCGAAATTCAGGCCGTCATGACCAGACCCATCCTTCCCCCGCGCTTTCCCGCGACGCCCGCGCAGATCAACGCGCAAGTTCGCGCCTTTTATGCCCGTGTCCGGCAAGACGCGGTTCTTGGGCCCGTATTTGCCAACCACGTCACCGACTGGCCCGCGCATGAGGACAAGATCGCCGCCTTCTGGCGCAATGCCATCCTGTATGAGCGCTGCTATGACGGCAATCCGCAACGGGTTCATATCGAACGGCCCGATGTGAAACCGGAATTCTTTGCCCATTGGCTGGATCTGTTCGAAGAGGTTGCCACCCGAACGCTGCCCGCGGAAACGGCCACCCCGTGGGTCGCCTTGGCCCGCCGCATCGGTGTCGGCATGAAGGCAGGTGTCCAATCCGCACGACAGCCCAAAGACGCGCCGCCGATCCTGCGATGATCCCGGATCATGGCGGCCATGCGATGTTAGCGGTAAAATAAGGGCTATTCGCGCCCTCGGAATAGGGTTAAGCAGAACTACGGACAGCCGGGAACCCTGCCTGCGCTGCTATGATGTATAGTCACCATATCAACATAGGCCGAGGCCGGATCGATGAGTGCTCAAAACAACACCCTGCGGGGGCTTGGCTATGCATTTCTGGGCTTTGCCGTCTTTGCCAGCCACGACGCGCTGATCAAGGTGCTGGGCGGCACCTATTCAGTGATGCAGATCATCTTTTTCGCCACGCTGTTTTCGTTCGTTCCAATGGCCGTCACGATCCTGACCGACCGCACGACGGGAAACTTTCTGCCGCATCATCCATGGCTCGTTCTGCTGCGCTCGGGCCTGATGGTAACGGCCATGTCCTGCGCGTTTTACGCGTTTTCGGTTCTGCCACTGGCCGAGGTCTATTCCTTGCTGTTTTCATTCCCGTTGATCGTCACGGTGCTGTCGATCCCGATACTGGGTGAAGTGGTCCGCGTCCAGCGCTGGGCTGCGGTTGGCGTCGGCCTGATCGGCGTCCTGATCGTTCTGCGCCCCGGTGCAACGGATATCACACTGGGCCATATGGCCGCCCTGATGGCCGCCTTTTGCAGCGCCTTTGCCTCGGTCCTTGTGCGCAAGATCGGGAATGAGGAGCGCTCGGCCGTGCTGATCCTCTATCCGATGCTGCTGGCCATCGTCGTGATGAGCCTTGCCCAACCGGCTGTATACCAGCCGACTTCCCTGCTGCATCTGGCGATGATGGCGCTGGTTGGGGTGTTCTCGGTCATCGCGCAACACCTGATCATTCTGGCCTACCGCGCCGCACCCGCCGGTGTCGTCGCCCCCAGCCAGTACAGCCAGATCATCTGGGCAACACTGTTTGGCATGATCTTCTTCGACGAGCGCCCTGACATCTGGGTCGCCGTCGGTGCCAGCATCATCATCGCGTCCGGCGTCTATGTTGTTTGGCGAGAAAGCCGGGCCAACACCACCTCGGTCAACACCCCGGTTCTGCGGGTTCGGTCGCCGCGTTCAGATACCGGGGCGTCACGGCCTGGAAAATAGATCTAACAAAAACGGCGCGCCGATCAGCGCGCCGTTTTCGAGAACTTTGGTGTTTACTCTTAGTAAATCACCACCGAACGGATACTTTCGCCCTTATGCATCAGGTCGAAGCCGTGGTTGATGTCGTCCAGACCCATGGTGTGGGTGATCATCGGGTCGATCTCGATTTTGCCTTCCATGTACCAGTCGACGATCTTGGGCACGTCCGTGCGCCCACGTGCGCCGCCAAAGGCAGTGCCGCGCCACGACCGGCCGGTGACCAGCTGGAACGGACGGGTCGAGATTTCGGCCCCCGCGGGCGCCACGCCAATGATGATCGACTCACCCCAGCCCTTATGCGCTGATTCAAGTGCTGCGCGCATCACGCCGACATTGCCTGTGGCGTCAAACGTATAATCCGCTCCGCCCTTGGTCAGGTTGACGAGATACGGCACCAGATCGCCTTCTACTTCGGACGGGTTCACGAAGTCGGTCATGCCGAACCTGGTGGCCATTTCCACCTTGGAGGGGTTCAGGTCGACGCCGACGATCTGGTCAGCTCCGGCCAGACGCAGGCCCTGAATGACGTTCAGCCCGATACCGCCCAGACCAAACACGATTGCGCGGCTGCCGATTTCCACCTTGGCGGTGTTGATGACCGCGCCGATACCGGTCGTGACACCACAGCCGATATAGCAGATCTTGTCGAACGGCGCGTCCTCGCGCACCTTGGCCAGCGCGATTTCAGGCAGAACCGTGTGGTTCGAGAAGGTCGAGCAGCCCATGTAATGCAGGATCGGATCGCCATCCAAGGTCGAGAAACGAGAGGTGCCATCGGGCATCAGACCCTTGCCCTGGGTTTCCCGGATCGCCTGACACAGGTTGGTCTTGGGGTGCAGACAGTATTCACACTCGCGACATTCCGGCGTGTAAAGCGGGATCACATGATCGCCCGGCTTCAGGCTGGTTACGCCCGGACCCACTTCAACCACCACGCCTGCGCCTTCATGGCCCAGAATGGCCGGGAACAAGCCTTCGGGGTCGGCACCCGACAGGGTGAATTCGTCGGTATGACAGATACCGGTGGCCTTGATCTCGACCAGAACCTCGCCCGCCTTGGGGCCTTCGAGGTTCACATCCATCACTTCCAAAGGTTTGCCTGCCTGAATGGCGACGGCGGCACGGGTACGCATGCTACTTATCTCCCTGTCACTTTTGCCCCGACCCTGCGTCAATTACAGGGTGTTTTCAACCGTGCTTTCATGGCAGGTTGGCTAATTAATTGATATTGCAGAAACGACATTGCCAGAATGAGGAACGCCAATGCACCGATTTTTCCCGATCCTGTTCTTTCTGGCGGCCTGTGCTGAAACCCCGCCCGCGCCCGAAGACGCTTTGCTGCCGCCGGAACCTGCCCCGGTCGATCTGGCCTTTTGTCAGGGAGAAGATTTTTCCGATACCGTTGGCCAGCCGGTTTCGAACATTCAGGCAAACCTGCCTGCGCGGTCGCGCGTGCTGGGCCCGGATGGCATCGCCACACAGGATTACCGCATCGACCGGCTGAACGTGTACGTGAATGGCGACGGGATCATCCTGCGGCTGACCTGCGGATAAGGGCGGACTCGACTCAGGCATCGATTCTCACTTAAGAACAAAGTAAGAACATTGTGATGCCTGCAAATGCCCAAACGCCGAATACTTTCGCTATGGTTCCCCCGTCTGGGGGCTGAACGGCTGATCCGCGCTGCGCGGGGGCTGCATACCGGGCCTTTGGCCATCGTGGCCGAACAGTCGAACATGCAGGTTATTACCTCAGTGAATGCCGATGCGCAGGCTGTCGGGCTGCGTATCGGCCAGCCGGTGCGGGATGCTCATGCCATGTGTGCCAACCTGATCACGCGGCACCGTAACGCCCCGGCCGAAGCCGCGTTCCTGGCCGCGTTGCGTCGCTGGGCGGGAAAGTTCAGCCCATGGGTGGCCGAAGAGGCCCCGGACGGGCTGATCGTCGATCTGTCAGGTTGCGCCCATCTGTTTGGCGGAGAGGAGGCGTTGCTGAACGTTCTTGAAACCGATTGCGCGGATATGGGCCTCAGCGTACAGATTGGCATCGCCGACACGCTGGGCGCAGCCTGGGCTTTGGCGCGCTATGCGGGGCAGGCGGCCACATCCGACCGCAATGGCGACGCCATCAGTCAGGAGGCCCGTGCCACCCGCGCCCGGGCGGGTAAACGGCGGCACTGGACCAAAGGCGGCACCGCGCCGCAAGTGAGGGCCCTGGGCGGAGGCGCGCGGATCGCGCCGCCGGGGCAATCTTATGGCGCACTCAGCCCCCTGCCTATCGCCGCGCTGCGGTTGGAAGATCAGGTTGTCGTGCAGCTGAACCGTCTGGGCCTGCGCCGCATCGGCGATCTGCTGGGTCAACCCCGCGCCAGCCTTGCGCGGAGGTTTGGACGCGGGCTGGTTCTGCGGTTGGATCAGGCCATGGGCAGCGCGCCCGAGCCTGTCTCGCCCGCCCGCCCGCCGCACCATTTCGCGGTGCGGATGACCCTGCCCAACCCGATTGGTCTGGTTGAGGATGTCATGGCTGCGGTTGATCGGGTTCTGCCAACGCTTTGCACCAAGCTGGAAGAAAAGGGGCGCGGTGCCCGCACCCTGCGGCTGGAGGCGCACCGCGCCGATCAGGCAGCTGAGGTTATCGAGGTCGGCCTGGCCCGCCCAACTTACGATAAATACCGCATTCGCCCTTTGTTAGAGATGAAAGTTGACAAGATCGACGCAGGCTACGGCATCGACATGCTGCGGCTTGAAGCGGTTCAGACAGAACCCATCCACGCCCGTACCGTGGCCGGCCATGCCGAAGCCCGCCGTGTGGCCCGCAACCGGCTGGCGGGCAACACCGCCGTGGATGATCTGATCGGCAAGCTGGGCGCGCGGGTGGGGCTTGAGGCGATCACCCGGCGCCATCCCGCGGCCTCGCACATCCCTGAGAAAACGGCGCAAACGCTGGCGGCCGCATGGTCGGAACCCGCCCGCGACTGGCCTGCGCCGCCCCGCCCCCGCCCCCTGCTGATGTGGCAGCCTGAGCCGGTGATGGCACCGGAAACCCCCGACGTGCCCAGCGCCTTTCGCTGGCGCGGGCGTAACTGGCAGCTGGCGCAGGCCACCGGCCCGGAACGTATCGCACCGGAATGGTGGCTGGATGACCCGAACTGGCGCAGCGGCGTGCGGGACTACTGGGTTGTGGTGACACAGCAGGGTGAGCGGTTGTGGCTGTTTTACGGCCATGGCGGAACCATGTCTGCAGGCTGGTTCTGTCACGGGCAGTTTGGTTAGGGTCTATTTCCCTCGGTACACCAACAGATCCGGCAGATAGTCAATCAGACGGATAAACCACGAGAATGGTGCAGGAAAATCCGTACGAAAACGGCGCCGCGACATCGCCTTGACCACACGACCCGCCGCATCCTCGGGGCTCATCAGCATGGGCATCCTGAAGCTGTTTTTCTCAGTCAGTCGGGTCTTGATGAAGCCGGGATTAATGATCCGCACGGTCACGCCGGTGCCTGCCAGATCATGGCGCATCGTTTCCGCCAGGGAAATCAGCGCCGCCTTGCTGGCCCCATATCCGATGGCCGCTGGCAACCCGTGATAGCCCGCGAGCGACCCGATCAGCGTAATATCCCCCCGACCTGCCTTCACAAGGTCCGGAACGGTTTCACCCAACACACGCAAAGCACCCAGATAGTTCACATCACCCATCCTGAGCGACGCTTCTGTATCCCAATCCGCCGAGCGCACGGGGTCATACGCGCCGGCATTGTAAACCAGCCCATCGACCAGACCCGCCTCGGCCACAGCCCCGCGAACAGAGTCTAAATCAGTGACATCGCACCGGATCGCGCGGGCATAGGGAAGCTCGGAACAAATGTCAGCCAAACGTTCAGAACTACGCGCCGACAAGATCAAATGCGCGCCCCTGTCGCTTAGCGCATTAGCCAAAGCACGACCCAAGCCTTCGCTTGCGCCGATGATCCAATAGGTTTTTCCGTCAAAGCTGCTCATGCGCGCGCCGATTCAGTCATGTTTCATATTTTACGGGCCCGTGACGCAATTGGATCAAACGGGATCGCACCTCTGGTAAAACTTCCAACCGGATTGATCCAACTGCACCTACCCTGCGTATTTCATTCTAAGAACCACATAACGAGGCTGGAATGTTCGACGAAACCCAGGGTGTACGGAAGAAAATCGCAGTTATTGGTGCAGGTATTTCAGGCCTTTCAGCCGCCTACTACCTTTCAGAAAACAACGACGTGACCCTCTATGAGGCGGAACCGCGTTTAGGTGGCCATGCCCGCACAATCATGGCCGGAAAGAACGGCGATCAACCAGTGGATACCGGTTTCATCGTCTTCAACTACGCAACCTATCCTTTTCTGACCCGACTTTTTAATGAGCTCAATGTTCCCGTTATCGAAAGCGAAATGAGTTTTGGCGCGACAATCGACAATGGTCGTATCGAATATGGGTTGAACAATCTGCGCACCCTGACCGCGCAGAGACGCAATCTTGCGCGCCCCGCCTATTACAAGATGATTGCCGACATTCTGCGCTTTGGCAAAATGGCTCCGGAGGCTGCAAAAGACGACGACACCACGATTGGTGAGCTGGTGGATCAGCTTCGGCTGGGACACTGGTTCCGCCACAACTATCTGATGCCCATGTGTGGGGCGATCTGGTCAACTCCAGTTGAGCTGGTGGATCAGTTCCCTGCACGCTCATTGGTACAGTTCTTTCGAAATCACGCCCTTCTGGCCAGTGGCCGCGCAAATCAACACCAGTGGTACACAGTAAAAGGTGGCAGTATCGAATATGTCCGCCGGATCGATGCCGCCCTGCGGACACGAGGGGCGGCAATCCGTTTGGCCAGTCCGGTTCAGAACATTTCCCGGAGTGAGACGGGTGTTACGGTCCGCAGTCAGGGTGCGGTGGATCAGTTTGATGAGATCATCCTGGCCACCCATTCTGACCAGTCGCTTGCCATTTTGGGCGGGAATGCCACCCCGGCGGAAACCGCTGCGCTGGGCGCAATTCGGTACCAACCCAACACCGCCACTCTGCATTGCGATCCTGGCCAGATGCCAAAGCGGCGTGCGTGCTGGTCCAGCTGGACCTATCGATCACAGGCCGGAGAGGTAGGCGTTACATATTGGATGAACCGACTGCAGAGCATCCCGGACAACGACCCGCTTTTTGTGACGCTGAACGCCTCGACAGAGATTCCAGCGGACAAAATCTATGATCAGGTCGAATTTGCCCACCCGGTATTCGACAAAGCCGCCCTGAAAGCACAGGGGCATATTCGAGAGATACAGGGACAGAACCGAACTTGGTTCGCCGGTGCGTATAACCGGCACGGATTTCACGAAGACGGGATTGCCAGCGCGATGCATGTTGTTGAGCGGATAAATGGCACCCCGCAAATGATCGGAGCTGATTATGCCATTCTTGGACAAGATCCGGCCATCTCTGTTGCCGCCGAATAGCGGGATGCTGCGCGCGACCCTTCTGAGCCTTTCCTTGCTGGCCCCCACTGGGTTGATTGCCTCGCCAGTGACGGAAGAGTTGGATGGTGCACAACTTCGCGGAACTGCAACCTTCCGCTATCTCGGGTTTCCGATCTACGACGCCAAGCTTTACACACCCAAAGGTGCTTCGTTCAGCTGGAGTGAAGATTTCGGGCTTCAGCTGACATACCGTAAAAGCATCAAGAAGAATGCGCTGGTCGACTCGACGCTCGACGAGATGAAACGCGTCGGCCACCCTGCCCCGATTGGCGACCAACTGGATGTATGTTTTAAAGGTGTCACCAAGGGTGACAGCTATCTGGCGGTGTCCGACGGGCCAGACAAGGTCAGTTTCTGGCTGAACGGTCGAAAGACCTGCACAATGGCATATCCGGGCATCAAACGCAGTTTCATGTCGGTTTTCCTTGGCGAAAACACGCGGTCGGCGTCCTTCACCCAAATGCTTCAGGGAAAGTGATGCTTTACCCTCGGGTCAGCTTATACGCGCTGATGCTCGCTGCGGCGGGCATCCCGCTATACATTCATCTACCGCGTTTTGCGGCGGTGAATCTGGGCATTGGACTGGGGGTGATTGGCACCGTCTTGCTGATGATCCGATTGGTCGATCTGGTACAGGACCCACTGATCGGTTGGGCGATAGATAGATGGCCCGGTGGCCAGCTTGTCTTTGCGTCCATGGCAGCACTCGGCCTTGCCATTGGATTCCCGGTGCTGTTCAGCCTGCAACAAGGAACAGATGTGCTGACGCTGGTTGTTCTTCTGATGCTTTTGTTTTCGGCTTATAGCCTGGGGACTATCCTGCTCTACGGGCGAAGTGCGACGCTGGCGAAACGCGCTGACGCGAAGGAGTTGATGACCCTCGCCGCTTATCGGGAAGGCGGACAACTGACAGGCGTTATCATCGCGGCAAGTGCCCCTGCCCTTTTTGTTGCTGCCGGAGCCCACGCGCAAGGCTATCCCGCGTTTGGTCTGTTTCTGGGTCTGCTATCGGTCGCAACCCTTTTGTTGACCGTTCCGATCTGGCGGCGGCCCGCAATCACCGGATCCGGTCTGTCTTTCTCAAGCCTGGGCCAGGCCGGAGGTTTGCGTCTTTTGGTGCTGGCTTTGATCAACGGCCTTCCCGTGGCCATTACATCGACCCTGTTTCTATTTTTCGTAGAGGACCGATTGCAATTGCCGGGTAAAGCCGGGCCACTGTTGATCCTGTTTTTCCTCAGCGCAGGCGTAAGCGTGCCGCTTTGGGCAAATCTCAGTAACCAAATTGGCCCGAAACAGACACTGATGATTGCAATGCCGCTTTCCATCGCGGGATTTATCGGTGCCGCCACACTGAGCGCTGGGAACCTCACCGGTTTTGCGGTGATTTGCCTCACCTCGGGTGCCGCTCTGGGCGCGGATATGGTCGTGCTGCCCGCCATGTTTTCGGTCACATTGACCCGAGCCGGTCTTAACGCGTCCACAGCGTTTGGTATCTGGTCCTTTGCTGGCAAGCTGGGCCTGGCCCTGGCAGCCTTTTTTACCCTGCCATTGCTGGAGCGCAGTGGCTTCACCCCCGGTCAAACCAATTCCGCCCAAGCGCTTGATACACTCAATCTCGCCTACGCGGTGCTGCCCTGCATCCTGAAACTTGGGGCCTTTGGAATGGTCCTGACCCTGCCAACCGAGGTCACAAGCAAATGAATGCTTTCGCCATCATCCTGCTGGCTCTGCTGATTGCAATGTTTGTCCGCGCCCGACTGCTGAGCTTTCGTGCGCAGAGCCCGTCAGACTATGCCGGTACCGGGCCCACTTTTTCGCTGAAGAAGCATCTGAACGGTGAAATCCTGTCCGAAGGTCTGATCTATGGCCCCAATGGCAGGATGTCGAACAGCTTTGTGGCCCGCATGGTTGGTGAGTGGAATGGGAACACAGGCACACTTTCCGAGTTTTTCACGTACTCAAATGGCAAAAAGATGAACCGTAAGTGGTATCTGACGCTGGGCACCAGAAATACGTTTACGGCAACGGCAGAGGATATCGTTGGCGAAGGTCACGGCACGATATCCGGCGCAACGATCAAGCTGACCTACAGGATCATTCTGCCCAAGGACGCAGGAGGACACACGCTGGATGTTACAGACTGGATGTATTTGACAGAACAGGGCGTTATCATGAATCGCTCCGAGATGCGTAAGTTTGGCATCAAGGTTGCTGAGCTCGTTGCAACAATGCGCCCAACCCCCAAATCACATCCGATCCACGTAGGTGGCGCAAATGAGTATAGCATCACTTCAGAAAGGCGGCTGGTGCAATGATCACAGGTCGCTCTCTGATTACATGCGTTTCCGTCGCAAGCTTTGCACTTCTGGTTGCCTGCTCTGGCAAACCGAAGGTTCCGACAACCTTTCTGTCTGAACGGCAGCTGAACCTCGAGGAATTCTTCGACGGAAAGACCGTGGCTTACGGGCAGTTTCAGGATGTACTGGGGAATGTTCCACGCAGATTTGAAGTCGATATCGACGGCACATGGGACGGGGAAACCCTGACACTGGTCGAGGATTTTATCTACGACGACGGCGCAACCGAACAGCGCATCTGGACGCTGACAAAGACTGGCGATGACACGTGGACTGGTACTGCGCCCGGTGTGCTGGGAACCGCCAGCGGGACCGAGAGGGGCGACACCTTCAACTGGAAATACAAGATTGACCTGCCTGTCAAAGATGGCACGATGCGCGTCAGTTTTGACGATTGGATGTGGCTGCTGACCGAGGACCGTCTGTTAAACCGCGCTTACGTCTCACGCTTTGGCATACGCCTCGGCGAGGTTATCCTGATCTTTGAAAAAGAATAGATTCCGCTATTTCCATCCAGACGTTGCCCATCAATAAAATATGAACTCGTCCACCGGCACCTGTAGCAGTCGCCTTGCTGCGCCAGCCATGTTTGCACTTTGCCCATCTGGCGTTGCAGAGTCGTGGTGGGCTCCGTCTTCAATTTTCAAACGGGCGCGCTCAATCTCGCCCCACAAGAAAAAAAGACCGTCCCGTTTGCCGACAAGACCGGCAGGTATCGTGGTCCGCAAAACACGAGTTTTTGCCTGTGACATCTGCTCTCTTACTGCCTCCGGTGTTTTCCACCTTTTGCAGAAAATCTACCGGTTATTTCGGGAAAAGCCAATTTTTTATGGGCAAAACCCGATTTTCAACCCCCCGTTGACAGGGGTGTTCGCAGCTCTCGCTGAAGGGTGTTGTCCTGACTGAATATTTGCAGTCACCGCCGATTGCCACACTTCGGTTGATGGCGGGTTCCCCCGCCTTGTCGTCAGTGGTCCATGCTTTGACAACCTCTCGGCTATGGAACGCCCCGGATCATGCAGTCGACTGCTCTGACACGATCTCCCCGAACCGCGTAAAGAACTTTGCCGACAACTTCTTGGCGGTTCCCGCAATCAGCCGACTGCCGAGCTGAGCAATCTTGCCACCAACATCAACCTTGGCCGTGTATTTCAGTACGGTTTCGTCCCCTTCTTCGGTCAACGAAACGTCTGCGCCGCCTTTGGCAAATCCAGCCGCCCCACCTTTGCCTTCACCCATCAAAGAGAACCCGTTTGGTGCATTGGCCGTGTCCAATGTGACCTCACCCGCAAAGCGCGCTTTGACCGGGCCAATTTTCAGAACAACTTTCGCCTCAAGCTCGGTTGGTGATTTCTGCGTCAGTTCCTCACATCCCGGGATGCATTCCATCAAAATGTCGGGATCGTTAAGCGCGCGGTAAACGACGTCGCGTGGCGCTGCGATACGGATTTCATCAGTCAGTTCCATTCAGGTCTTTCCTTTGTTCAACAATATCTTGGAAATAGGCGCATTGCAGCCGTTTCTATCCTTTGAGCCAGCAACGCAGGCCACATGTGGCAAAGGTGTTCAAGCAAGCTTTTCATCATGCGACACCTTTGCTGCCTTTTCACCGTTCCGCCACATCACAATCTCGGCCAAAATCGACAGGGCGATCTCATGCGGATCTATGGCATGTATGTCCAACCCCGCCGGGGATTTCAGGCGCGCAACTTTCAAAGGGTCCAATCCCTGGGCGATAAGCTTTGCAGTCAGCGTAGCTGCCTTGCGGCGACTGGCCACCATCGACACGCGTGCCGCATCGGTTTCCAATGCAGCCTTCAAAGCGGATGCATCGCTGCGCCCCTGCGCAGCCACCACGACAAAGTCCCGCGGCTCCACACCCAGCGCATCGACATGTGCCAAGGCAAACCGCACATGGTTTCCAGCAATATCAAGCCCATCCTCGACAGCCGTGCGAAATCCGGCCAGCGATCCATGCGCTGCCAGAGCTTTGGCAATCAACCCCTCGCCGAAAATCACCAGCCGGGGCGCGTGTTGATAGGGTTCGACCAAAAGATCAACTGTACCACCGGACGGGCACCCACTTTTGAACGTTTGAACACCATCGGGATCCGTCATGTTCACCACCTTTTCCGAAGGTTTGACACGGATAATCTGCGGCGCCCCGGACGCCCAAGCCTGTTGCGCCGCGGCCCGGACTGCGCGCTGCACACAAGCCCCGCCTAGATGCCCCAGGATTTCACCCGCCTGGGTAATCGCCGCCTTCCCCCCAGCTTTGGCCGAGGTCGCATCCGCCGTGCGCAAAACCGTCGCCACACAAAAGGCCTCTCCGGTTCCGCGCAGCTGATCGATGGTGTCAAAAATGTCGAAATTCGCCAAGGTCAGACTCCTTTCACAGCTTTTGGAACTGCGGCTCAAGCGCTGCCAATGCATCCAGTGTATTGGCCGGCAAATGCGCATCCAGATAGGGTTCAGCCGCCTGCATCGCTGCCGCAATAGGTTGATAGTCCTTCCAGCCCTTCAAGGGGTTCAGCCAGACGATCCGGCGTGCCTTGCGCCTGATACGCGCCAGCATATCCCCCAGAGCCTGCGGATCAGAACTGCAATATCCGTCCGACAGGATCAGGACGACAGTACGCCCGTTCAGTGCCCGCGCGCCGTATCCCGACAGAAATCGCTCCAGACTGCCGGAAATATCGGTACCGCCGCCGAAGCCTTCGGCCATCAGCGACAATCGCCCCGCAGCCCGGAGGGTGTCATGGTCGCGCAACGCATCTGTTACCCGCATCAATCGCGTGTGAAACAAATACGCATCTGCCTCGATCCCGCTGCCGGTCAACCCTTTCAGAAAAGCCAGAAACACGCGTGAGTACGCGGTCATCGAACCACTAACGTCGCACAATGCCACAATCCGCATCGGGCGCGGTGGCCGCGCTCGGCGATACAGGTCCAGCGGCTCACCGCCACGCGCCAGACTGGCGCGCTGTATTCGGCGCATATCCAGAACAGCCCCGCGCAACGCCCGTTTCCGGCGGCGCGATCGCCTGTCCCGAAATGCCCGCGCCAAGGTCAGCGCGGCTGTTTCAGCCTGTTTTAGGGCCTCTTCGTCCATCAACTCTCGCAAGTCCCGGCGTGACAGGTTGGCCGTTCGCGTGGCGATCAACTTGCCGTCCACCCCTTCGGCTTCCCCTTCACCGCAGTCAGGCAGAGTGGCCTCTTGCTCCGACCCGGATCGTGGTTCGTCCTCACCCTGAGTTCTGGTCTGCCAGATCATTGGCTTGGCGGACTGCACCCGCACATGCTTGTTTTTCGCTTTTCCCGAACGCTGTGCGCCAGCGTTGAACCAATAGGCGTCGAACAGTTCATCAAACCGGCGCCAATCTTCCGCATCTCCGGTCAATATCGCGCACATGGCTTGCCGGGCCTGTTTGGCATCCGTTGCATCCACTTCGGACAAGGCGGCAAGCACGTCCCCCGCATCCGACGCCCCCAATTGCATACCGTTCATTCGCAAATGCGCTATGAAACCCGACATACGGTCGGCAAGACCCGAGGCCCGAGAGGGAAAGCGCGTAACCTGCATCACGCGACCTTTCCAATCAGGCGATCCATCACCTCGGGCGGTGCCGCATTGTAATCTGCGGCAGTTTTCAGCAAACACACCAGCGTCGCCTGCACGTCTTCGCGGGATTTGGCCAGATCATTGACACCCAACCCGGACAGGGCTGCTGCCCAATCCAGCATCTCGGCGATGCCCGGTTTCTTCTCAAGATCTTCCTGACGCAGCGCCTGTACAACACCGATGATCTGACGCGCCAGAATCCCCTCGATTTCAGGCAGTCGCGCCCGCAGGATTGCCAGTTCGGTCTCCCTCGAAGGATAGTCAAGAAAGCTGTACAAACACCTTCTGCGCAGCGCATCCGACAAATCCCGCGTCCCGTTGGCCGTCAGAATGACAACAGGCCGCACATGTGCCTGCACCGTTCCCAACTCGGGTATGGTGATCTGAAAGTCTGACAGGATTTCCAGAAGATAGGCTTCGAACTCCTCATCCGCCCGATCAATCTCATCAATCAACAGAACCGGAGGTTTCGTTTCCGAGATAGCCTCTAACAAAGGCCTTTTCAGCAAATATTCATCCGAAAACAGCTGCGCCTCCGCGACGCCGCCTTGCGCTTCGCTCGCCCGGATCGCCAATAGCTGTCGCTGATAGTTCCATTCATAGATGGCATGACTGGCATCCAGACCTTCGTAGCATTGCAGACGTATCAATCGCGTATCGCGCCAGGCTGCCACCGCTTTCGCAACTTCGGTTTTCCCCACACCCGCCGGCCCCTCCAGCAACAAAGGGCGCCCAAGTTGCTGCGCCAGATGCAACGCCATGGCCAACCGATCATCGGCAACATAACCCTGCGCGGCCAACCCGTTCTGCACGTCGTTCAAGGTCAAAACCAGGATCCTATCTTCATCTGGCCCCAAATATCCCAGGGGAGGTTCGGAGGGGGCAGAGCCCCCTCCGTCCAGTCGGACCGGCAACAGCCGGTCCGATCCCAATCACCCATGCATCCCCAGACCATTGGCAATCTTCCAAATCCGCCAGTGATCGTGCGGCATATGGCTCTGCACCAACCCAAAAGGCCGGAACGCGTCATGCACTGCGTTTGAAAACGCAGGCACACCGCCGACATTCGGGCTTTCCCCCACACCCTTTGCGCCAATCGGATGGTGCGGGGATGGGGTCACCGTATGGTCAGTGGTATAGTTCGGCGTCTCCCACGCGGTTGGCAGGAAAAAGTCCATCAGCGTACCGGTTTTCACATTGCCCATGTCATCATAGGCAATCTCCTGACCCATCGCGATGGCCAGTGCCTCGGTCACACCCCCATGGACCTGCCCCTCGATGATCATCGGGTTGATCCGAGTGCCACAGTCATCCAGCGCATAGAACTGCCGGACTTCCCATTCACCAGTATCCACGTCAATCTCCATGACACAGATATAGGCTCCGAACGGATAAGTCATATTGGGCGGGTCATAGTAACTGACGGCCTCCAGACCCGGCTCCAGCCCAGGAATGGCCTGATTATAGGCGGCGAATGCGATTTCCTTCATGGTCTTGAACCGCTCAGGCGCGCCTTTCACAGCAAAGCGATCCACGTCCCATTCGACGTCATTGTCGTGTACCTCCAGCAGATAGGCCGCGATCATCTGGGCTTTTGCCCGAATTTTGCGGGCCGCCATTGCCGTGGCCGCGCCAGCCACCGGAGTGGACCGGGATCCATAGGTCCCAAGCCCGTAAGGCGCGGTATCCGTGTCACCCTCTTCCAGCGTGATGTCATCGGCGGGCAGGCCGATTTCACTGGCGATGATCTGGGCAAAGGTTGTGGCGTGGCCCTGCCCTTGACTGATCGTCCCCAGCCGCGCGATCGCTGATCCGGTCGGATGAATGCGAATCTCGCAGCTGTCGAACATCCCCAGCCCGAGGATATCGCAGTTCTTCACCGGTCCGGCTCCGACGATTTCCGTGAAATGCGTCAGGCCGATGCCCAGCAGCTTGCGCGTTTTTCCTTCCTTGAAATCCGCGATCCGCTGCGCCTGTTCCGCCCGCAGACCCTCATAGTTCACAGCCTTCAGCGCTTTGTCCCAAGCGGTGTGATAATCGCCCGAGTCATATTCCCAGCCCAGCGCGGATTGATAGGGAAACTGATCTGCCTTGATGAAGTTGATCCGACGCAACTCGGCTGCGTCCATGTTCAGCTTGATGGCCAGAACCTCGATCATGCGTTCGATGAAATAGGCGGCTTCGGTCACGCGGAAGGAACAGCGATAGGCCACACCGCCCGGCGCCTTGTTGGTATAGACGCCATCCACCGCCAAATAGGCAGTCGGGATGTCATAAGACCCGGTGCAGATATTCATGAACCCGGCAGGGAATTTGGTCGGGTCGGCACAAGCGTCGAAACCGCCATGATCCGCAGTGGTGTGACACCACAATCCAGTGATCTTGCCTTCCTTGGTGGCAGCAATCTTCCCCTGCATCCAGTAGTCACGGGCAAAGGCAGTGGACATCAGGTTTTCCATCCGGTCCTCGACCCATTTCACCGGCTTGCCGGTAACTATCGAGGCCACCACCGAACACACATAGCCTGCGTAGGCCCCCACCTTGTTGCCAAACCCACCACCGATATCGGGGCTGATCACGCGGATATTGTGCTCGGCCAGCCCCGAAATCAGCGACACAACCGTGCGGATCGCGTGCGGAGCCTGGAACGTCCCGTACAGAGTCAGCTTGCCAGTCACCTTGTCCATCGACGCCACGCAACCGCAGGTCTCAAGCGGGCACGGGTGGGTGCGGTGGTAATAGATCATCTCTTCGGCGACCACGTCCGCCTCGGCCAGCGCGGCTTCGGTCGCGTCCTTGTCGCCCTGTTCCCACGTGAAGATGTGGTTGTGATGTTTACGCGGTCCATGTGCGCCTTCGGTCTGACCTTCCAGGTCTTCGCGGAGCACCACGTCCGACTTCAACGATTCGAACGGGTCCGTGATGACAGGAAGCTCTTCGTATTCGACCTCGACCAATTCCACGGCATCCGCCGCGACATAGCGGTCTTCGGCGACGACATAGGCAACTTCCTGGCCCTGGAACAGCACCTTGCCATCGGCCAGCACCATCTGCTTGTCACCGGCCAATGTCGGCATCCAGTGCAATCCCAAAGGCGACAGGTCTTCGGCGGTCAAAACGGCGATCACGCCGGGCAGTGCCAAAGCGGCCTCTTTGTTCACGCTGACGACACGGGCATGGGCATAGGGGGATCGCACAAAATCGCCAAACAGCATCCCGTCCAGCTTGATGTCATCAACGTAATTACCCTTGCCTTGGGTGAAACGCACGTCCTCGACGCGCTTTCGGGCGCAGCCCATACCTTTGAGGTTGGCAGCGCGTTCTTCGGGGGTCAGAGTCTGGTCGTTCATTCCGCGGCCTCCTTCTGAGCATTGAGCAAATCAGCCGAAGCCGAGATCGCCTTGACGATATTCTGGTATCCGGTGCAGCGGCACAGGTTTCCGGCCATGCCGAAACGGATTTCCTCCTCGGTCGGGTTCGGGTTTTCCTGAAGCAGACGATGCGCCCGGGTGATCATGCCCGGCGTGCAGAACCCACATTGCAGCCCGTGATGTTCGCGAAACATTTCCTGCAACACTCCAAGGCTGCCATCATCATTGGTCAGGCCTTCAACGGTTGTGATCTCAGCACCGTTTACCTGCGCTACAAAGGCGGTGCAGGATTTGACCGACTTGCCGTCGATATCCACGGTGCAGGCACCGCAGTGGCTGGTTTCACACCCGATATGTGGGCCGGTGATTTTCAGGTCTTCCCGCAGGAAGTGGATCAGCAGCGTGCGCGGCTCGGCCAGACCTTCAACCTGCTTGCCGTTTACGGTCAGTTTGACATGCATTTTCGACATTGGTTCCCTCCCCCTCAGCCCGCGCGGCTTTGCGCACGGTCGATGGCGCGGCGCAGCACCACGGCTGCCACGTGTTTCTTGAATTCGACAGGGCCGCGGTTGTCAGCGACCGGATCGATCGCGTCTAGCATTGCGGCAACGCACCCTTCGACATCGCCCGCAGCCAGCGCGGTGCTTGCCTCATCCGACCAGATGGGCGTGTCGGCCAGATTGGTCATCGCAACCGAGGCCTGACCGTTGCCAACCATCACAGCCGCGGCGGCGGTCGCATAATCTCCTATCTTGCGCTTTTGCTTTTGATAGGCCTGCCCCACGCCTGCACCCGGTACAGGGATCGAAATCCGGGTCAGGATTTCTTCGTCTTCGCGGGCGGTGAAATACGCGGCCTCATAAAAATCACGCGCGGCAACTGTCCGGTTCCCGTCCGGGCCGGACAACTCGAACGCGGCGTTCAAGCATTGCATCAGACCCGGCATGTCATTGCCCGGGTCACCATTGGCTACATTACCACCGACAGTGCCCATGTACCGCACTTGCGGATCCGCAATCTGAAGCGCCGCCTCGCGGATCAACGGAATGGCTTCGGCCAGACCGCTGTGGGTGATCAGCTCGTGCTGCGTGACCATCGCACCCAAAGTAACGGTGTCAGGCCCGACCTCTATCCCCTTGAGTTCTTCAATGGCCTGAAGATCGACCAGATGACCCATCTCGGCCATGCGAAGCTTCATCATCGGGATCAGGCTGTGCCCGCCCGCGATCACGCGCGCCTCGTCGCCATATTCCTGTAGAATGCCGATGGCCGAGGCAATGTCGCCTGGCCGGTGATACTCAAAGCCGGCTGGTATCATGTTTTTCCTCCCTGGGTCCGGGCGATATGCCTTGGAGGACCTGAGGTAAGGAAAGAACGGCGGATTTAACTGATCCAGTTAAGGAAAACGGAGCGCGCGGCTTGTTTCACGAAATGCGAAAGAACTGCACGAGTTGCGCCTAGACCCCCAGCGCCTCGCGAATATCTGTCAGGCGGGACCGGCTGACCGGCACCTTGCTCAGCGCGTCAACACCATCGAAATAACAGGTGCCGTTGTCCTTGTGGCGTTCAAATCGCGAGACGTGTTTCGGGTTCACCAGATAACTGCGATGCGCCCGCAGGAACCCTTCGGGCAAAAGCCGCGTTTCCGCATCCGTGATCGACCAGGGGCAGAACAGTTTCTCTGCGTCCATATAGAGTACCGTGTAATGCCCTTCGGCCCGAATTGCGGCGATCCGCGCGGGATGCGCAAAAAAAGTCTGGCCTTCGCGCTCATACGGAACACCAGCGCGCATTGGGGCGGGTTCCGACACAGGTCCTGAGGCAGGTGCAGTCACGGGCTTTGGCTCTATGAACGTAATACCGGTCAACAGGAAAGCACCACAGATCAGAAAGACGGATACCGTCACCCCCATTGCCAAAACTTGGTTATCCAGCGCAGGACCCGCACCACCGAGGCTGTCGCTCGCGACGAAATCCGTAAGGCCTGTGGCGACAAAATGCATGGTGAACACCGCCAGCCCGAAACAAACCGTGCCGAGCAGGATGTTTCGTTGAGTCCGGTTGCCATAAGCCACCCAGATTGCAGACACCGACAAGATTACCGATGCCAGCGCTGACAGAGCAACATCGAAAATGTCATAGACAGGGCGGCAAAGCTGCATTCCAGCCATCCCGACATAGTGCATCGCGACGATACCCAGCCCGACAATCACACCGGACCCGATCATCGTCTGAACCGAACGAGGCCGGAAATGCAGCAGCAGCAACGCCAGCCCGACCATCAGGATCGCAACCAGTGCCGACATCAGGGTAATCAGGGCATCATAGTAGAACAGGATTGGCAGTTGCAGCCCCAGCATCGCTACGAAATGCATCGACCAGATGCCGCCGCCCAGAATGACAGCGGCCAATGCCACCACGAACTTGCGCTGCTGGCTATCCAGCCTTGACGCGCCATGCGTCAGGTACAGACCCGTGAACCCGGCCATGAGCGCCACGGCAAGCGAAGCCACCACCAACCAAGTGTTGTGAGAGTAGTCCAGCATTTGGATTTGAACGCCCTCCCCGACGCGAGGATGACGTTAGCAAACCGAATTGATTGCGACAATTCACAGTTAGCAACAGCAGGGCTCAGACCTGTTTCTGAGCCTCTGCATCGTCCGCGACCTCTACGGCATCAACTGTGACTTCAACCACATCGTCGTCTTCCGCAGTCTCGACTGTTTCGGGTTCTTCAGTCTGGCTCTCAAGTGCGCCGACGATCAGGGGCAACATGTGAACCCCGGTTGCTGTTGCAATCTCGGGTGTCTGTGGTGTCTGCCAGCTGAGCGTATCGAAGCTGTGGCAGTTCTGACAGACAGGTCCCCATTCGGGTTGAATGTCATGACAATTGTCGCACACCCATTGCGGGCCGCGCGGCGCGTTCAGTGCCTTGGCAAGCCAACCTTGGACAACAGCGTCCGTGGCACCCTCGCCGCGCTCAACAGCAGCCATCAATGTATAGGCGCGCGCATCACCTTGTCTTTCTACAACATCACCCAGGGCACGGCGGGCTTCGGGAAAGTCTTCGGCCACAATGTTCAGCTCGGCCAGGATCAAACGGGTTTCCATGTTTTCAGGATGGGTGCGGGTCAGTGCCGTGAATCGTCTGACCCGTTGTTCCGGAGTTTCATCCGGCGCGATCTCGGCAAAGGCATGGGCCAGATCCGGATGTGGGCGAACCTCCCACGCTTTTTTCAGGATCTTTGTCGCTGCCCGCGACTTGCCCTTGGCGATATAAGCGCGGGCTGCCATGGCGGCGGCGGGAACCAGATCGGGCGACAGGCGATTGGCTTCGATCGCGCGCTCCTGTTGCTCTACAGTTGCGCCTTCATCCAGGATTCCCTTGGCTTCGGACAGCGCCAGAACCGCATCGCGGCGTTTGAAGACGTCGCGCGGCAGATACCCTGCTTTCAACTTGGAAGTCAGCGTCGACCGGGCACCGGCCCAATCCTGCGCCTTGGTCTGCAAATTCAGCAGAACATCCTGTGTCTCTTCGTGACGCGGTTTGATGGCCAGTGCCTTTTCGGCCAGCTTGCGGGCGGTTTCATCATCTCCCTCGGCAAGCTTCTGTTTCATGATACCGCGCACCCCGACAAATCGGGTCGCACTGTTTGTCACCAGTTTCTTGTAGGTGTCCGAAGCTTTCTTGGTGTCACCCGTCATCTCGGCAGCCTGCGCCACCAGTAGATCCGTCAGTTCCGGCTTGTTCAACAGCTTTTCGGCTTTA
This sequence comes from Ruegeria sp. AI2, assembly GCF_056541275.1. Taxonomy (NCBI): domain Bacteria; kingdom Pseudomonadati; phylum Pseudomonadota; class Alphaproteobacteria; order Rhodobacterales; family Roseobacteraceae; genus Ruegeria; species Ruegeria sp. AI2. The sequence continues at coordinate 1,471 of NZ_JBQFYB010000007.1, read as the reverse complement.
CTGGCCTTGGTCATGGCAATGCGCCCCTCGCCCGAGGCCAACGCCATCAACCCATCGGCCAGCGCCTGATAGCCGCGCTGTTCCCGGCTGCGGTCGAAATAACGCGACAGGGCGGTTTCGTCGCCGTTGAGGAATTTGAGCGTCGCAACCAAAAGGCTGAGCAGTTTGAAGAACAGCCAGACCGCAAATACCAGAACACCCAGCGCAATCACCGACTGAAGCGGCCCAAGGGTGAATTCCGTGCCCGCGACCGTGATCTGCACCCCACCACTGGTTTGCATCAGGAAGTGACCGCCCAGCGCCAGCAGGCCGATAATCGCAACAAAAACGAGGATCTTAAACAATGACCACAGCATGGCAGGTCCTTCAGTTCGAGTTCAGGCTGGAAGCCAGCGTATTCACGGCGTCAACGGCGGCGGCTCGTATCCCGGCCGCCTGCTCCCAATCGGCCATCGCAGCCTGCGCCACTTCGGGAAGTGATTTCAGTTCATTCAACGCTTTGGTCAGGTCGCCATCTGCCAGCGCAGCCTGCGCGCGCGACAGAACAGCGTCTGGACCATCACCTTCCTGAGGCGTGACGGAACGGGCGCCCGTTTGACGTTGCAGGAAGGCGACCAAACCCGTTCCTTTGTCAGTCTCGCGCGCCTCGGCCAATGCATTTCGCGCCGCAGGCTCGAACGACGCCCGAAGCGCGGTCAGTGTTTCCACGCCTTTTTCCGACGGGCCGGACAGGGCGTCCGGCACATTCACGCCGCCTGCCTTCAATTCAGCAACCAGTTCCGAAAAAGGCTGGCCGGTATCCAGCTGCCCACGCAGGCGGGCCAGAGTGGCAGCATTCGTTGCGGCTTGTGCTTCTGCCGAGGCTTTCGCTTCAAGGGCCTGAGCGTCCGAAACCATTTTTTCGACTTCAGCCCGTTGCGCTGCCAGCGAATCCTGAAGTTTCTTCAGTTCCGCCTCAAACACGGCGGTTGCCTCGGGCGAGGCGGTGGAGGCAATCGGGGCTTTTTCCAGCGCAGCGATCCGGTCCGTCAATGGCGCGACCTGACCGGAGAGCACATCAACCGAGGATTTTACCGTGCTCAGGTCGCCTTCAACCGGTGTCAGCTTGTCCGACAACGTTTTGACCTGATCTGCCAGTCCAGACACATCAGGGCTGTTTGCAAGCGCCTGTGACAGTTTGGCGATCTGGTCCGACTGCTCTGTCAGCTTTGCTTCCAGCGCTGCCAGCGCCCCCGAGTTGTCCGGGCTGGTTGGCAACAGCCCTCCGTTGCCCAGCGCGAAACCTGCAACGGCAGCCAGCGCGCCCCCCAACAGGGCCGGAACGAAACCGCCACGTTTTTCAACTACGCGTTCGACGGTCTTTTCAGTGACCGGGGCTTCGGCTTCGGCTTCGGCTTCGGCTTCGGCTTCGGCTTCGGCTTCGGCTTCGGCTTCGGCTTCGGCTTCGGCTTCGGCTTCGGCTTCGGCTTCG
>NZ_JBQFYB010000006.1:0-175620 GCF_056541275.1 Ruegeria sp. AI2 | reverse complement strand
AAATCTGACTCTGACGCGGGATGGAGCAGCCCGGTAGCTCGTCAGGCTCATAACCTGAAGGTCGCAGGTTCAAATCCTGCTCCCGCAACCACTTCGGTCGAACAGAGTCTCGAACAAGCCGCCTCAGGGCGGCTTTGTTCATTTTGGGCCACTGCGCAACTCGAAGCACTCTGGAAGCAACAGGGGAGAATTCACCCTGTGATGAATGGTAAGCGTTGCATCAAGCCTCCAATTGGCCCACTTATCGTTCATTCTATTAAGCTGTATGGTGGCGCTACGCGCCACTAATCAACAGTGATTCAGGTGCTGTTTGACACCGGATCGCATGAGCACCACTTAAGCCATTCAAGCGGTAGCCCGATTGAAGTAAAATCATTTCCCAACTAATGACCGAGGGCCACACAGCTGCCGCTCGCTGCGGTTGCAGCACTAGGCCCTAAACACGGCAGCTTTGCGCTGAGAGCGGTCTTGGGAAAGCTTCGCGATCGGCCCTGAGCCAATATACATTGCAGAAAATACTGCTGTAGTACCGCGTCTGCAAAGCGGAAATTGGGTAAACATACAACATCTGGGGGCCAGTGCGGCAGTACAGAGTCTGGATTCCGACTGAAGCCCTCCCCTTTCCTTTACGCCCCAAAAAGCTTCTTCAAGGAAATTGAATGCGGTGTCACACTAAACGAGCTCTCTAACGTCAACTACGCTGCCCAACAGCCCATTCAGGGCGGGTAATGAATGCCTCACTGCACTGAGCATTTTTTCCCGGCGGAGAAAGTTTGCAGTTTGCATGTTCACCCAATCTCGAAATTCCACCGGATCTTCGGGGCCATTCTGAGAGGCTTCCTGCGCAAGATCACCAATTCGACCGATGACCTCGAGAAATTCTGACTTAGTTCGATGCCCAAGTTTAAGAAAGTAGTAGTCATCGCCGGATGCTCTAAACACGATGCAGGGCAGATCAGGATGCTTTATATCAAGATGGTTTATGACTGCTCTGGCGAGCTGAATTCCATATTGATGCTCGTTGGTATGATTCACTGTGTAGCCGTTCCCCTCGTGAGGTATAAGCAAGTGGAAGGAGCTCCCTACATGTGCGTCAAATCCCTCTCGAGCAGCGAGAACCCACTCAAGCTTTTCGCGACTATAACTGTGATCAACGTAGGTGCCAACCAAAGCTCGTTGGCGCTCGAATTCCTCAATCTGGTCCTGCGTTTCAATCAAGAACATTTTTCAAAAGATTTCCCATTTTACTGCTTCACTTAGAGGTATGCCTTAATGCAAGGGCGCTCATTTCAAAGTCGCATTCACTGCGCTGATAAGCTTCTTCCATTGCTCCCGCTCACGTTCGCTCAAGTCCGAAGCCTCATGATCGCGTGACCAACGAACAAATGCTTTCGCAAGCCGGTACTTCGAGAAGTCCTTAATCTCACTCTCGAAAATGCTAACGAGTGGTCTTTGTTGTTGCTTACCGGCCTTATCGGAAATGTCCCAACCGAGTTCTGATTTTGCGATGTCGATCAGCGTATCTCGAAGAAGGTCTTCTACTTCTGCGGCTTTGACCTCATCCTGCAGGTAATCTTTTGTTCTAAGAATGCCCTTGTTTCCAAGTGTATGGACAAGAGTATCCTGCTGTGCCGCCTGATCTCCTGCGTTGTCAGAATCGAGAAGAGCTGCCACCTTAAAGCCTTGCGCGTGGAGAATCGTCGCAAAATATACAACCTTTCCTGCCGTGTTTGCGGGAACCAAGGCAATTTTTTCGTTGAGGTTCGCGTCCTTTGAGGCGCGTAAAAGCTGCGAAACCGCCTCTAGATACCAGTAGTCTGTTAGTCCCTCCAAAACGAGGTTCTGCTTCTGTGTGAAAAGGCTCTGCGCGAGATCGTATCCAAGCGCTTCTTGCAACGGAAGCAGCGCCGCCGGATCGTTAGCCGTAATCGAGGTATGGACCTTCGTTCCCTCTTCACGACTACTCATTTCAACCACACGCACCAAATCGAGTTCATCTGGTCCGACAAGGAAGGGCGAATGCGTTGTATAGAGGGTCTGATTTCCCTCCGCGAGACGCGTAATCGTCTTGCGGAATTCCCGCTGCTTCAGCGCGTGCAAGCTCATGCCGGGCTCATCCAGCAACAAAACAGCGTTTTTGTGCTCGCCCTGAGCTTCGGCGAAAAAAACTACGAAAAACGAAACGAGCCACTGAAAGCCTTCTGAACGCTGATCAAGCTCCACTTCGACACCTAGGTCGTCCTCAACTGTTACCTTGAGATATTGCCCATCAGCTCGGAGCCGAAGTTTTGCCGCCTCCCCCTTGCTCTCATCCGGTTTCCAAACAGAACGGATTTCCCGAGTTAAGCTGACCTCGGCAGCATTCAACTGATACTGCCTTTCGTCGAGTTTCTCTCGAAATGCCTCTAAGGCCTCCGGATCGTTCGCATCGGGGTCAGCCGACGCTCCCATCTCGGAGAGCTCCTTTGCGTTGAAGCCCAACAGGTTTAAAAGGCAAACATTCCCATAGTCGTAGCGTTCATCGTCAAGCGTGCCATTAGTGATCCTGGTCGCAAGTTGGTTCAAGTGAATGAGCGGGCGAACGCGGAAATAGTTGCTGAAAAGGACGAAAACAGGCACACGATCTCGCAAGGCCTGAACCGCCGCGTTTCGCGCATCGCCTATCTCGATGCCCGCCTTTAGATTATCGAACCGCGTTTCCTCTTTCTCGTTGTCTTCGTCAATGAGCGGAAAGACAGCCTCCAACCAATCTCGTAAGGCTTGGGCTTTTTTTCCTTCAATCATGTGAAAGCCATGCCATCCCTCAGTCGCCGCCTTAAGCGACTCTGTCGGGGATTGCTCGGAACTGTCTTCTGAAGGGGTGAACTGCTTGTCTGCGTGTGCGGCGAGGCGGATCAGATCCTTTTCCAGATCCTTATAGGCCTTCTTGGCAGGCGCGCCGGTTAGCCTATGGCCAGTCGTGTTGTCTAGATTGCGCCAAAGAGTATAGTTCGCGTCCTTCATCCCTTCCGGGAGATACTCACGATCATCGTCATCCAGCTCAAACTCTGCCTCAACCACCCGAACATCGGCTGGATCGACCTCGCCCAAAGTAATCTTGTTGTAGTGCGCGCGCGGATAGTCCCTTAGCGCGCTGAGAGGCTTGACACCTTCCGGGGGATTGAGATGCTGGATCGCTTGAAGAAGCGCTGTTTTTCCCGCCTCATTTGGGCCGACCAAAATAGTTTTGTCACCATCGAGCTCAAATTCTTCGCTGTCTATAACCGACCGATAACTTTGGACGTGAACTTTTTTGATTTTCATACTACTACTCTTCGAGTTGGGCCCTAATTGTTAATGGTCGCCCCGTATTGGCAATTTCTCGGGCAGCCTAAATTTGAAAGATCACACAACTTATCCGCTTATATTTCAAGCGATTTCTAGCCGCATTGATTGCGCCAAATATCGAACTACAAAAAGCCGAAATTGCGACCATTCAACCGCTGCGGATGCTCGGTTCACGCCCAGTATGCTGGCAGCCCACGTCTGCTTTGGGCTGCGACCTGCTGAATGCAGATGCAGCGCTCAAACCACATGGCAATGGCCGATAAGGGCTCATCTTCTTGTTCGAACTCGCCGCAGAGAAAGTCGGTAGTGAGCCCAAAGATACAGCGGTTATAGGCCGTTAATTTGAACTCTGGTTAGATCTCGCGCGTGCTTTCTATCATCCACTCAAGATATTCACCGTTGGCTTGGTCAACATCAATCGAGAGAATACTGGGCGTCTCATAAGGGTGCATCCTGCGGATCGCTTCAACGACTACGCCAAAAAGCTCCTTTCGGGTCTTCAGCAGAAGTGGGACCTCCTGCGCAGTTACGATTTTTCCCTTCCAGAGATATTTACTGCTAGTTGCAGTGTAGCGGTTCGATGAGGAAACCAAACGCTCTTCAAGAAGCCTGTCCGCGATCTGGTCAGCGACTTTCTCGGATGGGCAGTTGACCCAAATTTTGACTATCATCTGCAATCTCACAAACGCTAAATCTGAGTTCTTAGTCTAACACCGGACCATTCCGACGCCATTGTTACTCCTACAACGTATCACCGCCATCTGCGTACCACTCAGAGAATGTCCGGTTTACGTGGTTCGCGACCTGCCGAATGAGCGAAAGACCCAGGTGTGATCAAGGTCCGGTAAGGGCTCTTAGCGATGGAGCCAGCCAAAGTAGGAAATCTATCAGTCACTGAACTCTCAGGGCTTCAGTCGAAAGCTCATGGATCGCAACAGCGCAGCTAGTTCTTGTTTTTTAACCGACACTCAAGAGGTGCGTTCCAAGGCAAGAGTTTGTCGTAGTCGAGGGCGTTAGCGCTTTGAGCAATAGTATCGAACAGCCACAAGAAATACTTCTGAACATTGATCCCATTCAGCTTGCAGGTCTCGACAAGCGAAGAATAGATAGCCCACATCTCACCGCCTTCCTCGCTACCTATAAACAAGGCGTTTTTGCGCAACAGGATTGTCGGCTTGAACATCCGTTCAACCGGGTTGGTATCCAGGTCGATGAAACCGTTTTCGACAAACCGCGTAAGATCTCGCCAATGCCGGAGCAAATAGTTGACAGCTTTACCCATACTGGACCCTCGCAGATGATGCGGTTTCATATGTAGCAATCGCTCCATTAGCCGGTTCAAAACCGAGCTAGCGAGCTGTTTCCGTACCGCTGACCTCGCGTTTGGTGGCTTACCTCGAATATCACGTTCAATGCTGTATAACTCATCTACTATACTGACGACTTCAGCGGCATCAGGCGTGCGGTTGAATTCAAACTCATCTGTAAACTTGCGCCGAGCGTGTGCCCAACAGTTGGCCGGGGTGATGTTGGCTACTGGGGTTCCGGGAAAACCAAACCGAGCATACCCGCTGTATGCATCTGTTTGTACGACCGATGTTACGCCTGCAAGTATATCGTGGATGTATTTCATCCCACGCCCCGGACGATGAAAGTAAACTACGCTGGGTGGTAGATTTCCACCAAAGGAGCGGTCATCACGATGAAGCGCGTACAGGTAGCTGGTTTTTGTCTTCCCATTCCCCTGAACCAGGATTGGAAGCGTCGTCTCATCCATGAACAAGCGCCTGGAGTTGAATTTGATATCCTTGGCCAGCGCATCAAAAAGTGGACGCAGTTTCTTCAGCGCAATCGCCGCCGCCCATCGAGTCATGGTGGAGCGGACAAGATTTACGCCCTCCGCCGCGAGCATTTTTTCCAACCGATGCCACGGCAGGTACCACCCAAAACGGGCAGTAATGAGATGCGCCATTAGTGTGTGTTCGCACGTTGTTTTCGGTAAGATCGCAGGCGCGAACTTCGTACGTACAATTGCCCCCTTAGCATCGTTGGCCAGACGACAACGGTACATCGCGTAACGCTTCACTTGGCGATAATATCGAGCTGGGACACACACCAGGGTTTCCTTCGTCTCCCAATCGAAGAAAGTTCCGCCACATCCGCAGGGGCAAGTTTTGTCCTCGGTTATGACGTCCACATTTACAAGTTCGAGTTTCTCACCGTAGTTCTTCTTCCCCCGACCGTTCCGATTGCGTGGTTTACTTGGTTTGTCACGATTAGGAGGAGACATTGGGGCCGAGGCAGCTTGCCGCTCGTTAGTTTCGTCTGGTGGTGTCTGTGGATGCGTATCTTCGGTTTCGGGCTTTTGATCAGCGTTTGCTCCAAATTTCATCTTGTTGAGCTTGGCGATTTCGCGTCGGAGCTTTGTGATCTCAGCCTGATGAACCCTGTTGCGCGCGAGCGATTTCTTGAGCTTTTCGGACAGCTCCTCAATCTCGATGAACAGCTCGCTGAAAACAGTCTCAATTTGCCCGACAAGCAAAGATGGATCGGGATATGCTCCCGCCATTAAATCTTCTTTCAACTTGTCGACACGATCGCGCATAATTTTTGCGAAGAACTCTCCGCTATCCCAAAAGCTACTGTGCCGCTGCGCCGCCAATTTGTTGGCGCAGGGCTTGACTTATCTCAGGTTGCTATGGGATGAAGAGGAATATCGTGACCAACGATTTTAAGAGCTCGGTTAGGACGCCAATCCGCCGGGCTCAACCTTTTCAGGGCCCTGATTTTTAGGGACTCATTTCGATTTTCCTGCGTAGTCGGGATAGCGCTCCGGCCAGATTTCACCGGGATGAACGCCGATCTTCTTGGCGATCAGTTCCTGCACTTTGGCCGAGACCGATCGGGAGTTACTAACTGACAAAACCGTACTGTGGCTCAGCCCTAGCTCACGAGCGACCTCATTGAAGTTGCTGCCAGCTCTCTGAAGCAAGAATTTCGTTCTCAAGTGTCTGGCTTTGAAATCCGGCACATCACGCTCGCAATTCGTGGTTTTCACAACTGTCGAATCACAAACCTGAAGTCAGATCAATAAAAAGCGCCCGAGTTGGCGTTATTTGCTTGAAACTACGGTGAAAACATCCAAACAGTCTTATTGCACGATTCACCGGACTTTTCAGCAGGAGTGAAATGAGAACGCTTTGGATCTTCGATGATCACGTATATCTCGTTCGGGATGGTACCGGTATTCCGTCAAGCGCCGAGGAGTTTCTAGAGCCGATCAAACGGACCGGATCGTTGCGCGCGCTAAAAGAGGTTTTTCCCGCGCGTAGGGGCGCTTTGTTGGAGGCGCTTGAGCGGTTTGGATTTGATTTTGACAGACTGCTGAGAGAAGATTTCGAGCAGGAGCATTCAGATGTCCAAATCGCCCGAAGGCACGGCGTCGATGCAAAGTGGATACAGGCTCAGCGACGAAGGCTAGGGGTTCCGGCCCACATGGGCCGACCTTCGAAACATCCTTCCGATGCGGAATTGGCCGAGGCATTCCGCGAAACACAGCAAAATTACTCCGAGGCCGCTAAGCGACTGGAAATGGATCGCGCGACGTTCACGAAGCGATACCATGAGATGCTTAACCGAAGGCGGCGGTAACTATTGTCAGCCAACCTCTACTACTATCATTCAATCCGTTCTGCAGGATGGGAACGAAGCGTTTTGGGTAACGAAAGTACCCTTTCGTTCAGGGCGCAGAAAATGACCGCAAAGAGCCCACACCGGAAGTCCTTATTTTGTGCTGCGTGCGCTCGCAGCACGGATTGTGCTGCATTGGCGAAGGTTTTGATGCTGCAACACGGTGTAAGAAGCAGCCATTCGCGCAATCTGGAGCTTTGGTGTGGCATTCAAGGATCAGGTCGCGGAGCTTCCCACGTCAAAAAACCAAGGCAAAAAAGCTAAACACCATCGATGGGCTACAGCGTGTCGACCCGATGCTATGCTCCAGACGTCAGCGCGGCGCTGACGTCTGGGTTTGGAGGGAGGATTGGAGGGCATGTTATGCCACGAGTCCAACTTCCCGCAGTCACCCCAAAACGCAAAGCTTGGAACAAAGGGCGGATAATCGGCCAGAAACGGCCGCTGTTTCCCAAACAAGTTTGGGCAATCCGCGCTCGGCTCGAGATTGCAGGCTACCTTCGCGACCTCGCGCTGTTCAACGTCGCGATTGATAGCAAGTTGCGAGGGTGCGACTTAGTCAAACTCGCCGTGACCGATTTGGTCAGAGATGATCGCGTTCGCGAACGAGTGTCGGTGATCCAAAGCAAAACCAATCAGCCGGTTCGGTTTGAACTGACTGAAAACACGAGAGAAACGGTTACTGCTTGGGTTAGATCGCCTGAAATGATCGGCCGCCTTTTCGTGTTTCCCAGCCGATTTCATGACCGACCTCACATCTCCGCGCGGCAATATGCTCGACTTGTTCGTGATTGGGTGACTGCAATTGGACTGGAACCCAGCGGTTACGGCACTCATTCGCTCCGTCGGACCAAAGCTGCCGAGATATATCGCAAGACTGGCAACCTTCGCGCGGTGCAGCTTCTGCTTGGTCACACAAAAGTTGACAGTACGGTGCGATATTTAGGCGTTGAGTTGGAAGATGCTCTGAGTATTGCGGAGCGCATCGATATCTAAGCAATGTTGGCGAACGGTGCTTACCGTTCGCCAGATCATAAGAGATCTGAGATCACGCGACGTCGAAAACGAAATGCGAACCCATAGTCACGGATGCTGCGGTCGAAGCGGGCATTGCGGCTGTTCCCTGCGGCTGCAAAATCTGGGTTTGGTCGAATCCGCAGGGTTGTGGGACGTTCCCGTCGTCGTCAGGGTGAGCGTGCAAGAGGACGCGTCCAAAGTCAGCTAACAGCTTGCGTCTTTTCAGAAGTTCGGCGGTGAACATTCTTGATTGGGCGATGCTTTTTGTCTATTAGTGCACCATGGGATTGACGATGGCGTCGTCACTAACCGAATTCCGATTAGAGCATCCCTATCCAACCATCCTGAACGCCGGGATCTTGCTTTGCCGCTCTTGTGGTGAGGGAAGGTGCAACCGGTATGAAGCACGCTCCTCCTCGTCACACTCGGCCTGAACAGGAGTATACCGATGTCCGGAATATCCGAGTTTGGCGTTGCAGGACAGCGCCCAGATTTTTACCGTTTTCACCAAGGCGAAAAGGTGCTGCCTTTTGCCGACGCCGAATATGAAGCACGCTTGACCAAGCTGCGTGCGGTCATGGCCGATGAGGGCATTGATGCCTGCGTGTTAACCTCAATGCACAACGTCTCCTACTACTCGGGCTTTTTGTATTGTGCGTTTGGTCGGCCTTACGCTCAGGTGGTCACAGCGACCGAAACCGTCACGTTCAGCGCAGGCATCGACGCGGCACAGCCCTGGCGTCGTGGCTATGGTGACAACATCACCTACACTGATTGGCAGCGGAACAACTATTGGCGTGCGATCCAGTCTGTGACGGGGTCCGGTAAGGTAGTCGGATTCGAAGGGGATCACATTTCCTATACACAACTGGGCTTGATGGATGAATTCCTGGCACCCTCTGTCAAGAAAGACATCGCGCCGACAACCATGCGGTTGCGCATGCACAAATCTGAGGCAGAGATCGAACTGATCCGAGCAGGTGCCGCGACAGCGGACGTTGGTGGATATGCCATCAAGGACGCGATCAAAACCGGAGCGCGCGAGATCGACGTTGCCATGGCCGGACGCGATGCGATGGAATTGGAGATTTCCAAACGGTTCCCAGATTCTGAAATCCGCGACACATGGGTCTGGTTCCAGTCTGGCATTAACACCGATGGCGCGCACAACCCTGTGACCTGCCGCAAACTAGAGCGCGGTGACATCCTCAGCCTCAATACCTTCCCGATGATCTCGGGCTACTACACGGCGCTCGAGCGCACACTTTTCGTCGAGGAGGTGGATCCGGCCAGCCTCAAGGTCTGGGGAGCGAATGTCGCTGCCCATGAATACGGAATGAGCTTGCTCAAGCCGGGTGTGTCCTGCGCCGAGGTCACGCACAAGATCAACGACTTCTTTGCGGAGCGCGACATGCTGCAGTACCGGACCTTTGGATATGGCCATTCCTTTGGCGTTCTGTCGCATTACTATGGCCGTGAGGCAGGGCTTGAGCTGCGGGAAGATATCGACACTGTGCTTGAACCGGGGATGGTGATCTCGATGGAGCCAATGCTGACGATTCCTGATGGCCAGCCCGGCGCAGGCGGCTACCGCGAGCATGACATTCTGGTCATCACCGAAGACGGTAACGAGAACATCACCGGTTTCCCCTACGGACCGGAGCACAACGTCGTCGGGTAAACAGTCCTGATCCAAGGTATGAGCGGCTACAGCTGCTCATACCGGCTCTAGCTGTGAGCTTTCAGCAGGTTGTCCATTCGATCCAGACCGAGTTGGTTGGAGTTACCAAGCACCAACCTTGTTCGGAGGGATCGAATGAACGTGCACAAGAATGCCAGACTGACGCCATTGGGTCGAGAGCGGCTAGTGGGGATGATTGCATGCGGGATGAGTTTTGCGCAGGCTGGGGCGATCTGCGGCTGCTCTGCCAAGACGGCCACGAAGTGGTGGCGGCGGTATGAACAGGAGGGGCGCGAAGGTTTGCAGGATCGCAGTTCACGCCCTTATTCTCTGCGCAATCCTACGCCTGATGACGTGGCAGACCGGATCATCGCCTTGCGCCGTCAGCGTCTTACCGGGGCACATATTGCGGCAAGGACCGGCGTTTCGGCGGCGACGGTCAGCCGGGTTCTGCGCAGGGCGGGCCTTTCGCGGCTACGCGATCTGGAGCCTGCCGAGCCTGTACGCCGGTATGAACGCGATCATCCCGGCGACATGATCCACCTCGATATCAAGCGTCTTGGCAAGTTTGAGCGCGCCGGGCACCGCATCACGGGCGACAGGACAGGCCAGTCGAACAGCCGAGGGATCGGCTGGGAACATGTGCATGTCTGTGTCGATGACGCCTCGCGCCTGGCCTTCACCCAGGTCCATCCCGACGAAAAGGCGGTGAGCGCGGTGGCGCACCTGAATGCGGCGGTGGCCTGGTATGCGTCCATCGGGGTGAAGGTTGCGCGGGTGATGACAGACAATGGGTCGTGCTACAAATCTCATGCTTTCAAGGCCGCCTGTGCCGAGCTTGGCATCCGCCACATCCGCACCAAACCCTACACGCCCAAAACCAACGGAAAAGCCGAGAGGTTCATCCAGACTGCTCTGCGTGAATGGGCCTACGCCCGAGTCTATCAGACCTCAGACGACCGCGCCGCCGATCTGCCGGTCTGGACCCACCTCTACAATTGGCACCGCCCACACACGGCGCTAAAATCAAAACCACCCATCAGCCGGCTAGACTTTGATCGGAACAACCTGTTGAGGTTCCACATCTAGCGCGACACTATTTGTTGTTGCCCACCGTTTTGAGCCGCCCTCGGTGCCCATAGGGTGTTTCGCCGTATCGCTCTTTGTAATGCCGTGAGAATACGTTGTTCGAGTTGAACCCTGACGCCATGGCAACTTCCATGACACTCAGGTTGGTTTCTGTAAGCAATGTGCGCGCGCGTTCCAATCTGATGTTGCGATAGGTTTGCGCCGGAGCCTCGTTCAGCAATTGTCTGAACTGACGTTCAATCTGACGGCGCGAAATACCCGCGCTTGTGGCAAGTTCATCGAGCGTCAGCGGGTCCTCGATATTGTCATACATGGCCCGCAGAACAGCAAGGATACGAGGATTGCGAGAGCTGATGGCCTTGGCGATTGAGGAGCGCTGTTCGCTGCGGGTCGCGACATCGGGGCCGTTCAAACACATATCCGAAACGGCGATTGCAAAGTCTTCGCCATAGTCTTCGGCGATGATCGAAATCATCATTTCAGTTGCCGCAACACCACCACCGCAAGTCAGCAGACTTCCGTCCCTTTCGAACCTCTGTGGTGTGGGCTCCAGATCGGAAAATGCCTCAACAAATCCGGGCTGGTTTTCCCAATGAAGGGTGAAAGTCTTGTCCCTGAGAAAACCCGCGCGCGCGAGGGTCGCAGCACCGGTGCAGATGCCGCCAAGCTTGCCGCCAAACCGGGCGTGGCGGCGTATGCCCCCCAAGACATCGTCGGAGGCCGCCTGAATACTATTGTTGCCCGAACAGACAAAGAGGTAGGTATCGGGGTTCAGATCGTCCAGGCTGCCATGCACATCAATATCGATGCCGGAGGATGACGAAACAGCCCTGCCGTCATCTGAGATGGCCAGCCATCCATAGAGTGGTTTTTGGGACAGCTGGTTGGCGATGCGCAGAGGATCCAGAGCAGCGCTGAACGCGAGCAAAGTGAATTGGGGCAACAGCAGGAACCCGAACCACCGGGTTGCCTTGGGATCCTTGACCGGATAGCTGAACGCCCCCGCGGGCACGAGATCCGGCCGATCTACAGTCATGCTCTCGTTTTTGATCACAGGACGCGATTACTCCGCGATGTCCTCTGCCCAGAGCTCCGGTTTTTCATCGATGAAGCGCTGCATCAGAGCAATGCAATCGGGGTCATCTGCGACTATCACTTCAACGCCTTTCGAGCGTAGGAACTCTTCGTTCCCGCCGAAGTTGGTGTTTTCGCCGATCACCACGCGCGGGATGCCGAATTGAATGATCGTCCCGGTGCACATCATGCACGGGCTGAGCGACGTATAAAGCGTCGTGTCGCGATAGGTCTTCTGGCGGCCGGCCTTGCGCAACGCATCCATCTCGCCATGGGCAATCGGGTCGCCTTTTTGGACACGTTGATTGCGCCCTTGGGCTACGACTTCGCCGCCGCGCGCCAGCACTGAACCTATCGGGCACCCGCCTTCTTCAAACCCGGCTTTGGCCTCGTCGTAAGCGATGCGCAGCAAGCGTGTGTCGTCAGCGTTCATGTCTTGTCCCCCAGGATTGGCCCGTCGTAGTAGGGCAGCCGTTCAACGCTTGGCATCCAGGTGCCATTCTCCTGCAACTGGTCCATATGATCGGCAATCTCGTCAAGGGTGGCAAACCAGACGTCTTTGGTTTCCTGCGTTTTGGCAATCCATGCTTCAACCTGCTTCCACCGCGCCAATCTCCCTGTGAGAAAAGGATGGATGATCAGCATAAAGAAACCACCGGCGTCATACTGCGCCTCGAATTCCTCCCAGAAACCGCTGAGCCCGTGCGACGGGCTTGCAACTGGCATCATGTACCCAATCTCGTCGTAATGCGCGAAGGGGGGCCAGTCGTCGGTACCCCAATGCACAGGCATTTCGTAGAGAGATCCATTGGCCGTGTCCAAACGGTACGGAATGTCGTCGGCCATCATTGAGCTGTCATAGCGAATGCCGTGTTCGATCATCAGATCGACGACTTCCTGCGTTATGTTGTAGACCGGTGCACGGTAACCACGCGGCTTTTGCCCGCAGATGCGCATATGCGCATCGAGCGTGCGCTCGAACCACTCGCGCTGCTCCCCGCGTGTCTTTATAGGGTCTTCGTGCAAGTATCCGTGGTGGCCGATCTCGTGCCCGTCTTTCAGGATCGCCTCGGCCACATCCGGGTAGGTCTCCAAACACCAGCCGGGGATGAAGAACGATTGCTTCAGGCCCAGACACCGGTAGGTGTCGAGGATGCGGGGTAGCGCGACCAGAGGGCCATAGCGGCCCATTGAAATGGGGTAGAGCCGGTCGTGGCTGTCTTCGGGCTTGGCGATGTGGATCAGGCTGTCCGCATCCATGTCGAACGTAATTGCCACGGCGCATTTGGCACCATTGGGCCAGGGGATGGGGTTGCGGATCACATCGTCAGCTTTCGTTCAGGACGTGGGCGCTTTGCGTGTCCCACGACAGCCAGATTTCATCACCAGAGTGCAGATCGAACTTGGACAGTTCGCGTTCCTGCATCTGGACCTTGAATTCATGGCCCTGCGCGTCTTCGAGGAACAGGGTGACCATGGAGCCGACGAATTCTTCAGAAATCAGCTTGCAATACGCCTTGTTCCCGCCGACGGGTTCTTCTGATGCGATGTGCACCAGATCGGCGGAGATCACGAAGCTGGCGTTGTGGTCTTCGACCAGCTGCACCTCGTTCGTGGGTACTGTGAATTCGCCAGAGGTGGTTGTGATGCGCGCCGTACCGCCGTCAACAGATTTGACTTTGCCTGCCAGAATATTGTTGCGGCCCACAAACTCGGCGACGAACTGGTTTGCAGGGGCGCGGTAGATTTCCTTGGGCGTGCCGATCTGACCAATCTCGCCTTTGCCCATGATGATGACGCGGTCGGCCATCGCAAAGGCCTCGGACTGGGAGTGGGTCACGTAGACAAAGGTAATCCCCAACTCGCGCTGAAGGTCCGTGAGGACGGCCTGCATGCGAATTACCAAATGAGCATCCAGAGCTGACAATGGTTCGTCCAAGAGCAGGATCTGTGGCTCCATCACCAGCGAACGAGCCAGTGCAACACGTTGCTTCTGGCCACCTGACAAGGTCGAAATATGGCGGTTCTCAAATTCGAGGATCCCCATTTTGTCGAGCCACTTTATCGCACGCTCTTTGCGTTCCGCCTTGTCAACGCCACGCATCTTGAGACCAAATTCGACGTTTTCGCGCGCCGTCAGGAATGGGAAGAGCGCGAGTGACTGCCAAACCAAAGGCGTGTCGCGCTCGTGCGGGGCAACGTCATTCATCACTCGATCATTTAGGCGAATCTCGCCGTGCGTCGGCGCTTCGAGGCCAGCCAACATGCGCAAAGTTGTGGTCTTGCCGCAGCCGGATGGCCCCATGATTGCGAGGAACTCACCTTCGCGGATTTCGAAATCCAGTTCTTTAACTGCAACGAAATTGCCGAAGTGCTTTTGTACTTTGTCAAAGACAACCAGCGGTTTGCTCATGCGTGCAGGCCCTTGATTTGGCGGCTGGCGAAGAAGAGCTGTGCCAGCACAACCAGCGTCATTGATGTGAGGAAGACGAATGTCCCGATGGCGTTGACCTGCGGGTCAATATTGCCCTGAACGATTTCGAGAACGACCACGGGCAACGTAGAATTCAGGCCAGAGACAAACCATGACACAGCAAATTCGTCGAAGGAGACAGCGGCCGTCAGGAACAGGCTTGAAAAAATGGCAGGCTTGCAGAACGGCACGATCACATGCCGCATGGTCTGCCATTCCGATCCGCCCAGGTTCCATGCAGCGGATTCGAGGTCCGGGTCCATTTGGTTCAGCCGCAGGCGGATCACAGCCATGGCAAAAGGTGCTGTCAGCACGCTGTGCGCAATGATGATCGAATAAAGCTGCCCGGACATCCCGATCTTGGACAGCCACGCAAGCATGGCCAGCGCCATGATGATCAGCGGAATCGTGGGCGGCAGCAGGATCAGCGCAAGGTACGGGCCTTTGAATCGGAAGTTGTACCGGAAGTCGGAATAGGCCGTGCAAAAGCCTAGGAATGTCGCGATCACAGCCGTTGAGCAGGAGACGATCAGGCTGTTGCGCGCGGCTTTCCAGATGTCCGGATCGGCCAGGACCTTAGCGTACCATTCGGTCGAAAACTCACCCAACGGGATCGTCGGGAAGCGCTGCGAGTTGAAGGAAAAGATCATGCTGAAGATGATGGGCGCAAATACGAAGGCGAAGATCAGGACGACATAGATGCCAAGGATAAAGTTGAGGGATCGGCTCTGTTTCATTTTGCGCCCTTCCCCTTGCGATAGGCCAAAGCAATGCCGGTGAAGGCGATGGCAAAGAGCGTAACCATCATCATGATCGCGACAACGGCTGCGCGCGGCCATTGCTGGCCGGACTTGGTGGTATCGAGGATCAGGATTGGCAGGGTCGGTTCCTGCGATCCGCCCAGATAGAAGGGTGCCACAAAGTCACCAAAGGACAGAATAAAGCAGAAGATCGCCGCGATGATCAGCCCGGTCTTGGACAGTGGAATGATCACCTGCCAGATCGTGCGCAGGGGCGAACAGCCAAGGTTGCGCGCCGCCTCAATCAGGTTTTTGTCGATATTGGCCATCGTGACGGTTTGCAGTATGACCACCAGCGGCAGGGTCAGAGTCATGTAGCCCACCAGCGTGCCGAAGTTGGTGTTCAGCATGGTGTAGGGGCCAAGGCCGATGTAGCCCAGCACGGCATTTACCACGCCACTTTCGGACAGAATCACGAACCATGAAAATGTGCGCACCAGATAGCTGGTGAAAAACGGAATGATCAGCAGAAAGATCGCCCAGCGTCGCGTGCTTTCAGAAGCGCGGAAGGCCAATGCAAAGGCTGCCGGAAAGGCGATACACATCGCGCAGACGGTGGACAGTGTGGCGATGCCTATCGTGTACCAATAGCTGTCCCAGAAGAACCCGCGCGTCAGCATCCGCGACCAGTTCACGAACTCGAAGGCTTCGGTCATGCGATAGTTCTTCACCAGGAAGAACGACATCGCGACCATGAACAGAACCGGCCCGACAAAGAAGATCAGCTGCCAGAAGATGATCGGCAAACGCCACGTCAGCGCATAAAGGCTTGGGCGATTTTCAGGATTGGAAGACATGGGGCTGTGCAGGGCTTTCGCGTCTTAAGGGAAAAAGGGGGCGACCTGTTGGCCGCCCTTTTTTGGTTCTTTGGGCCCTAGATCAGGCGCTCTTGTACTCGGACCAGAAGTCGTTCCAGTCCTCCAGCGTCTGCTGCTGAGGAATGTCGCGGTAATGGACCCGGCCTTCCTTGATCAGTGCGATCGGATCTTGCGGATCACCATCGACCTGGTGCGACCGCTTGGCTTCCGCCATGTCAGCCTCGATCAGGGCGGCGCGGCCAGCCTTGGTCACGCAGAAGCCGGGATAGGCCGCCATCTGTGCAGATTTCACCTGACCTGCAGGGGACATCATGTACTGGATGAACTTCTTGGCCTCTTCGGCCTTTTCGCTGCCCTTGCCGATGGAATAGCTTTCAGTGAACTGAATGCCGCCTTCCTTCGGGATCACGGACGCGACAGGCGCGCCGTCTTTTTCTAGAACGCCGGTGATCCAGTCACCGATGCCAACCATCGCCTGCATCTCGCCGTTTTTCAGGCCATTGAACGTGCCGCCATAGTCAAAGAAGCCGCCAACCTGCGAGCGCAGGCTCATGGTGGTCTCCTGAACCTTGGACCACTGATCGTCGTTCAGGTTCCAAAGGTCAGCGCCATTCCCATCATAAAGGCTCATCTGACCTAGGGTCGGCAGGTGCCAGTCAAAATGGCCCACTTTGCCCTGAAGCTCCGGCTTCCAGAAGCAGGAATAGCTTTCCGCTTCTTTCGCTGTCACGGAGTTCTTGTTGTAGGAAACACCCAAGTGCCCCCCGCGCAGGATCATGGAATACATCTTGCCGTCCGCCCAGTGGCCGGGGAACTGCGAGAAGTCTTCGTGCAGCATGTCATCCAGCGGATAATCTGCCGGGTTCATTTCTTCGATGTAGCCAGCTGCGTTCAGCTGCTGCACGAATTCTGCGTCAGACAGGATCAGATCGTAAGTGCCCGGAGGGGATTGGGCGATCAGCGCCAGCATGTTGTCGCCACCAGCATAATACTTTGGCACGAACTTCACGTTGTTTGCAGCCTCATACTCCGCAACCACATCAGCCTCTCCATGGCCGTACCACGCAAGCATGTTGATTTCGGTCGTTGCCGCCCAGGCGCGGCTGACAAATGGTGTTGTCAGAACGGCTGCGCCGCCAGCTTTCAGCAGTTGGCGGCGGTTCAAGCCCAATAGTGATGAAGTTACGGTTGGTCTGTACATTTGTGTCTCCCGGTTGGTCACTCTTTCCCAGCAAAAGAGCATTTGATTTTTCGCCGAACCATAGTGTTCAGTCTGATTTTTGTAGAATGGTATGGTAAAATGAGACTTTTAGGAAATTTATCGTTGATATGCCTTCATAATGAGCAGTTATGCGTCAATAGCGCTCGATGAGCGTTGCTCCAAGGTGTTGATCATGGCATCCATGGCCGCGTATCCGCCCGCACCCAACTGAGCCTGTCGTGCGAAAAGCCCGATGTGCAAAGGGGCAAGAACCGGCAGGCCGTCTTGTTCAGAAAAAGTGCGCATGCCGCTTTGGACCGTCGGAGCAGTCAGGCACGAAAGGCCAAGGCCATCCTGGACCGCGCGTTGAACGCCACCAATGCCGGGACTGGAGTAAGCGATGCGCCAGCTTTTTCCCACCAACTTCAAAGCGGTAGCCATACGGTCGCGGTACACACAACCAAAGGGGTGCGCGACAAGGGGGATGTCAGCATGTTCCGGGATCTCGAACCCGTTGGCGCCAACCCAGGTTGGTTGTTCTTTCCAGTTGCGGAATAGGAACTGCTGGTCGTCCCCGTCGAACAATGCCACGGCGATATCGATTTCGTTGCTCCGCATGGCCGCCAGCAGATGCTTGGACAGATCACATCGAATTTCGATCTGTGTATCGGGGAATTGTCGGACAACGTCCGTCAAACAGGCTTGCAGGGTGTTGACCGCATAGTCCACAGGCAACCCCACCCGCAATCTTGCTGCGGGATCACGCTGCTCAAACTCCGCCATTGCCAGATCGTTCAGGCGCAGAATCTGGCGCGCATGTATGGCCAGAGCCTCCCCCCGCTCCGTGAGCGATATCTCTTTGCCCTTCCGCGCAATGAGCGGATAGCCAACCGCTTCTTCCAAGCGCTTCACTTGCAGGCTGATGGCAGGTTGCGTCCGACCAAGTATCTCGGCCGCGCGCGTGAAACTTGCCACCTCAATGACAGTGATGAAAGCTCTGAGGAGCTCTGTTGAAAGGTTGACCGCGCCCATACGAGAACATTAGCGCTGAAAATGTATAGCGAACAACGATAAAGTTGCTTTATGCAAATCGTATGATCACCCTCTATTCGAACAAGACGCTGACGGACTCTCCATTCGCGATCCGTGTGATCGCCTTGGCGAACATTGGCGCAATCGAAATCTCGCGAATTTTCGATGATGCGGTGACCGCTTCGGTAGCGCAAATTGTGTCGGTGATGACCAGGGACGTCAGATCAGATGCATTGATCCTGTCGACAGCCTTGCCGGACAGGACCCCATGGGTGATGTAAGCAGAAACTTCCGCCGCGCCATTTTCGAGCAGCGCCGTCGCGGCATTACAGAGCGTACCGCCAGAGTCGATAATGTCATCGACCAACATGCAGGACTTGCCAGAGACGTCCCCGATTATGTTCATGACTTCAGACGAGCCGGGCTTGTCGCGGCGCTTGTCTACAATTGCGAGGCCAGTCGAGAGACGTTTCGCCAAAGCGCGTGCGCGCACTACACCGCCTACGTCCGGGGATACGACCATCACATTGTCGCGGTCCTTTTGCTTTTCGATATCCCGCACGATTTCGGGCACCGCGTAAAGATTGTCGGTGGGAATGTCGAAGAAACCCTGAATTTGCCCTGCATGCAGATCCATAGTTAGCACCCGATGCGCGCCCGCCTGCGTGATCATGTTCGCCACAAGCTTTGCCGTGATCGGCGTGCGCGGGGCTGATTTGCGGTCCTGACGGGCATAGCCGAAATAGGGGATCACGGCGGTGATCCGCCCGGCAGAGGATCGGCGCAGCGCGTCGATCAACACCAGCAGCTCCATCAGGTTGTCGTTGGCTGGATAGGACGTTGATTGGATGACATAGACGTCATCGCCGCGCACGTTTTCCTGTATCTCGACAAAGACTTCTTCGTCGGCAAACCGACGCACGTTACACTCAGCCAGAGGGACACGCATATGCGCGGCAATCGCTTCAGCAAGCGGACGGTTACTGTTTCCACAGATCAATTTCATCTGTCGAGCCCCTCTGGTCAGAGTTTGATTGGATGTGCGCCGGGTTCAGGCCTTAGACCGGGAACGCCATCTCGGGTTTGTAGGTCTTGAAGCTTTCCAGATACTGCGCATTGGCCTGGCGCTGCCATTCGGTGCCGGGCTGGATCGCGGTGACGACCTTGTACTTTTCGCGATAGGACTTCGTATTGTCATTCTCTTCCATGACAATCGCCACCATGCCCGCAACTTTGCCCTTCTGCTGTTCAACCAGCTGGACAGCACCATGCATCGTGCCGCCGGTTTCAACCCACTGATCCACCAGCAAAACCCGCGTTCCGGGTGCAAAGGCGGGCGTGCGCATTTCCATCGACTGGGTTTGACCGGAGTAGTTGGTCATAGACGCGCTGTCTGTATCCACACAGAGCTTTCCGGGTTTGCGAATGGGCAGAAACCCCTTCCCGATACGGGCCGCGATGCCCGCCGCCAGAACAAAGCCCATCGCATCAAGGCCCGCGACGACGTCAATCTCATCGGCATCTAGATCAGCCACCAGATCATCCAGCAGATCATGATACGCCTTGCCGTTGATGTAGATTGAGGTCGGGTCAAGCCATGCAAACTTGTCGCCTTTGGTGTTCGGGGCCATCAGCGAGAAGTACCAACGGTCGTCTCTGGGTCCTTTGTCTTGAGCCATCTTTTCTCTCCCTTATGTCTGTGTGAGGTCCATGAGCCGCTTCAGGCGCTCAGGATCAATATTGTAGAAATCGCCGTCAAAATTGATGCCGGTCGCGACCATGAAAAGATCAACCGCATCTGCATATTGCGCTGCGTTTTCAGGTGTGATGCCGGATGCAAGGCCAAGTGCCGTGTCGCCGCAATGCGCGCGAAACGTGTCGATCTTGCCAACATCGGCTGCGTGGCCAGTCGCCACGCCGGAGGTCACAACGACGTCCATGTAGTGCGTCGCGATGCGCGCGCTTTTGCCATACTGTGCTGGATCAACGTCGCGCTGCTTTTTGAATGCGGTGCCGCCGATATAAAGCCCGGTCCAACCGCTTCCTTCGCGGATGGCCGCGATCTCATCTGCTTCGGGCTGATCATCTTCCGCACGGCGTTCATCCATACGTGCGTCATCGGCCCAGTAACCATCGACCTTGCACCCTTCAGCTTGCATCTCTCCCAGAATTGGGAAGGCAAACTTGCCGGTGACCGCCAGAAAATTCACCCCGAGCCAAATGTCCGGGAACGCCTGCCGCATCTCCTTGATGATCGGGACTAGTTTCTCTTTCTCGAAGTCGTGGTTGATCAGAAAAACCCCCGGACACCCGCCAGCAATGGCTGCTTTGATGTTCCGCTCGGCCTGTTCGCTGTCAAGCACATGAATGACAGGAAGAATGACAGGACCAGTTGCGCCAAAGGTCTTTTTGAAGTCGTGTCGATCCATCTCAATTCTCAATCCCGGTTATTGCGAGGACGCTATCATCGGCAATGGAATTTAGAAAATTTATTGTGCTTATTAGTTCATTTAGCTTGGAAATGAATGCATCTCGATGAGAACGCCTGCGGTTCTTTGCAAAACCAGCCGATGTCAAAGCGGAGCTAATCTTCGGCACGTCTCCGACGAGAAGCACGTAAGCTTCATTCCAATATGCCGAGAACTGTCTATGCTCCTTTGCGAATGGCCCCTCGCCAAACAATGCAACTACCCAGACATAATCCACGAAAGCCCGTGCCCATGGCCTCGTTCGACCCCTCCCGACCCGATGGTACCAACCGCAGTCTTGAGATTGCCGTTTCCGCTGACGGCACACCCAGAATGAACCACACCTACACAATCGACGCGCGATGCGGCGTGGCGGTGCGCGTCGGCGCAGGTCAACAGCTAACCGTGATGAACCCCAGCGGCCATCAAGTCTGCGATTTCTGGATTTTTGCAGCAGATGATGTGGGTGAGTATTCTTCGATGGAGCATTTGCACACAGCCCTAGGCTCGATATTCCCCAAAGTAGGTGACAGTGTGACCTCCAACCTGCGTCGCCCCTTGATGACAATCACGGAAGACACATCCGATGGTGTGCATGACACGATAATCGCCTGCTGCGATCATGCCCGGTACCAGCAATTGGGCTGCACGGAATACCACGACAATTGCGCTGATAATCTGCGGATGGCGCTGATGGCCATTGGCCTCAAAGCGCCAGCTGTTCCCGCCCCTTTCAATCTTTGGATGAACGTCCCTGTGCAAGCCGACGGCAGCACAAGTTTCGTCGCACCCGTGTCAAAACCGGATGACCAAGTGACCTTCCGCGCCGATATGGACGTCATCGCCGTCATGTCCGCCTGCCCTCAAGACGTCACGCCAGTCAACGGCGTGGGTGTCGCGCCAGACATTCTGAAGTTCTACGTCGCGGACACCTGACGTATCCGACCAATTCAAAAGCAGTTGATTGATACCCTCGCCGAAGTTGCGCTGTCATTGTGTCAGGAGCTTACGGGGAAAGATCTCAGCTCCGATGGCGATCGTTAACCTTGAAGTGGCGACGTCTAGCGGTTGTTCGAGCAAGGTACAGGGTTGGAACTACGGGCTCCCCTCCGTCATTCGGTAGTGGAACAGATTTTTGGGGCCCGACGAACTCTGAATGTCCGCTCCCGCGGCTCGCGGCCGCAACGCAGCGATGGTTGTGCTGCAAGAGAAAACAAATGCTGCGTCAGCAACATGGCTAAACATCAATGTCGGCAAAGTCCGCGTTCCAGGCATAAGAGGAACCGTACCGATCGTCCGCTTTTTTGGATTACTATCTGATGGGGTTGCGCGCTATTCGATCAATTCGGAACTATTCGTCGTCCGACATTTCGTTACGAAACTCCCGGAAATCAAAGTTCTCATCTAGCTCACCAAGAGCCTCAACTTTCCTTTGTATCAGTTTTATGCGCTCACGAAGGCTCTGTTTGTCACTAAGACTGGCGAGGTGAAACTCTAGTGCGTCGCGAACGATAGCGTCGTCATCGAGAACGCCGGTCACTTCACGCAGTTGTTGGACCAAGTCGTGAATTCGGTTTGCAATCTTCTCTTCCATTACCAACGCCTTGTTAGAACTCATGCAGCAGTAGGCTTGAACGGTCTGGCGCCAACAACTCGTCTCCAATCGAGACCTTCAAAAAGCGCTTCAAACTGCGCTTTGCTCATGGTCATCATGCCGTTTCGAAGTCTTGGCCACACGAAGCCTTTGCTCTCGATGCGCTTATACGTCATCACGAGCCCGGTTCCGTCCCAAACAATGAGTTTGAGCCGATCTGCACGTTTGGAGCGAAAAATGAACACAGCACCACTAAAGGGGTCAAGGTCAAATTCGTTCAGCACGATAGACGCTAGACCATCCATACCTTTGCGAAAGTCCACAGGTTCGGTCGCTACGTAGAACTTAAAATTCCCGGACGGTGTAATCATACTTCGCCCTCAAATGCTCGGATCAGTGTCGCCAGTTTCCCAAGTGGGTAACTGGCGGGAAATAGGACCTCGCAGCTACCACGCTTGAAGACGATGTTTTCTGACGCGACTGGGACAGTTTGCTCACAAGAGCTGACTTTAATCTCAGCAAACGATGGTTTGGATTTGGGTTTTAACGTGGAATGCGGACCTGACGCCTTTTTCTCGGACGTTTTCTTCCACCTGGCTGCAGTCTCCTGCTTTACACCACAGGTCTTTGCAACTTCACCAACAGATAAACGGCCAGACTTCATTTGCTGACCCATTTCATCTTTAAACCTCCGGGTCCACAGACGACGTCCGTCTTTCCCAACGGGAATTGAGTAACCATAGGCGTGGAAGACTTTTTCGATTTTTTGGTCACTTGCCAGTTCACCTAAAGCTTGAGAATTCATGATGACTGTATCCTTTTTGAGGCATCATAGACTTATAGGTGTTGGCTGATGAGGTGCTATCTTGGGGGTCAGATGCAACGCTTACGATGAATGCGCAACAGAGGCTGAACGTGCACCTGGCGGTACGAAAACAGGACACGTCCATTCCGACAGACAGGATATGTCGTTCCCCCAAGCATGCTTTGGAAACGCTTGATCCATCGCAAAGTCCCCAATCCTGCCACGCACTAGACTGACCGTCGCATTCAACGATCTGGCAAAAGCTATGAAGAAGAGATCGCCCATCTTTTTTGCTCTGGTAGTCATCGTGGTTGCTGGCGCGGTTATTTACTCCGTCATCTCCCAAGACGGCGATCAATTGCCGAGTGGCTTCGTACAGGGTAATGGAAGGATTGAGGCAGAGCAGGTTGAGATTGCGCCAACGATCGCCGGGCGTGTTGCCAAAGTTCTGGCACCTGAAGGCGGCATGGTCGCCGCCGGTGATGTACTTGCCAGGATGGATATAGACGAACTGTCTGCAGCGCTGGACCGGGCAAAAGCTGAGGTAGCCTTGGCGCGCCAGACAAAAGCAGAAGCTGAAGCCTTGGTTCTGCAGCGCCAAAGTGAGCAACGTCGGGCGGCGCAGGAACTTGAACGTGCTACAGCGCTACTGACCGGGAACAATATCTCTAAGACAGTTTTTGAGGAACGTGAAACCATCCACCAAGTTGCGTCTGCTGTGTTGGGTGCCGCCAAAGCCCGAGTTGCAACCGCAGAAAGCCGGATTGCCGCTGCAGAAGCCGAGGTGCGCAGGATTGAGGCGCTAATCGAAGACAGTTCCTTGCTGGCACCAATGCCGGGTCGCGTTCTTTATCGATTGGCAGAGCCGGGCGAGGTCGTCGGAGCGGGTGAACCGATCCTGACCCTTCTCAGTCTCGAGAACGTGTATATGGAAGTTTTCCTTCCTGCGCGCGAAGCCGGGCTGTTGCCGATTGGAGCCGAAGCTCGCATCGTGCTTGATGCTTTACCCGAATACGCCACACCTGCATATGTCAGCTTTGTTTCTCCCGAAGCGCAATTCACGCCCAAACAAGTCGAGACTCTGGATGAACGCGAGCAACTGGTCTTTCGTGTCCGCGTTCGTATCCCCCAGGACCTGGTTGAAAGCCGGATTGAACACGTAAAAACGGGCCTGCGCGGCATTGCCGTGATACGGATCGATCCCACCAGCGCATGGCCCGAGGCGCTTGAACAGCCCATCCCGCAAGAGCTGTTCGAATGAATGCCACAGTCGCCTCGTCAGAGTTTCGAATTGCCGGTGTCACACACAGGTATCGAAAACACATCGCGTTGAACTCTGTAACCTTGGACCTTCCAACCGGACAGCTTGTCGGCTTCATTGGCCCAGACGGGGTGGGCAAGTCCACATTGCTTGGGTTGATCACCGGTGCAAAAAAGCTTCAATCCGGATCAATCGACGTTCTGGGCGGTGCGATTGATGAGCCCACTCATCGTAGACGCATATGCCCTGCGATCGCATTCATGCCGCAAGGTTTGGGTCGGAATCTCTATTCAGAACTGTCGGTCCGCGAAAATTTGGAGTTCTTCTCGGGCCTTTTCGGACAGGGGCACGACGAGCGTGACGCCCGGATCACCGCATTGCTGACAGCGACCGCGCTTGCACCATTTGAGGATCGCCTGATGGGCAGGCTTTCTGGTGGAATGAAACAGAAGCTTGGCCTGTGTTGTGCGTTGATTCATGACCCCAAACTCCTGGTTCTGGATGAGCCAACAACCGGGGTTGATCCGTTGTCGCGTCGACAGTTTTGGGCATTGATCGACGCTATCCGAACGGAAAACCCCAAGCTCTCTGTCCTTGTGTCTACAGCCTATATGGAGGAGGCCGAAGGCTTTGACTGGATCGTCGCGATGGACGCAGGTCGCGTCATCTTTCAGGGTAAACCCGCGGAATTGAAGCGTGCCGACAAGGACTTCGAAACTGCGTACCGACGCTTGCGGGCAGACGAGGCATTTGGTTCAGCGCCGGGTCAATCAACCGTTCGACAGATCAAGACGGATCCCGTGATTACTGCACGCGGGCTGACACGGCGCTTTGGCGATTTCACCGCCGTGAACAACGTTGATTTCTCGATCAATCGCGGAGAGATTTTCGGGTTTCTGGGATCAAACGGATGCGGAAAATCCACGACGATGAAAATGCTGACCGGTTTGTTGCCTGCAAGCTCAGGCGAGGCATTGTTATTCGGCAAACCCGTTGACGCCAGGGATCGAAAGGTGCGCCGCGAGATTGGGTACATGAGCCAGGCGTTTTCATTGTACGGTGAATTGTCAGTGTACCAGAACCTTCAGTTGCATGCCCGGATTTTCGCAATCCCTGACCGCGACGCGCGCATTTCGGAACTGACGGAACGATTCGGACTCGGCGCTCATCGTGACACTCTTGCGGCCGCCCTGCCCCTTGGGATCAAACAGCGCCTATCGCTGGCGGTTGCGATCATCCATCGCCCGCGTGTGCTGATACTGGATGAGCCGACATCCGGAGTGGACCCAGAGGCGCGAGATACGTTTTGGGCCTTGCTCGTCGAGTTGTCCCGACAAGACGCGGTAACGATCTTTGTCTCCACCCATTTCATGGCAGAAGCAGAACGATGTGACCGTGTTTCGTTTATGCACGCAGGCCAGGTCTTGGCAGAAGGCACACCAGCCGAATTGATCGCCGCTGAAAGCGCCGACAGCCTTGAGGCTGCGTTCATCTCAATTCTGGAGGCGGCAGAAAGACCGGCGCCGGTTGAAGCACCGAGAGTTGATTTGGCCACCAATTCCAAACACGTCGGTGGCAGTGTCGGGCGCGCACTGGCCTATACGCGACGCGAGGCCGTCGAGATGGCGCGC
The DNA here is from genome assembly GCF_056541275.1 of Ruegeria sp. AI2. Lineage (NCBI taxonomy): Bacteria > Pseudomonadati > Pseudomonadota > Alphaproteobacteria > Rhodobacterales > Roseobacteraceae > Ruegeria > Ruegeria sp. AI2. The sequence continues at coordinate 149,659 of NZ_JBQFYB010000006.1, read as the reverse complement.
GACCCTGTGCGCCTTGCCTTTGCGTTTCTTGGGTCAGCCATTTTGATGTTGGTTTTCTGCTTTGGCATCACGCTTGACATTGATGAACTGGACTTTGCCGTTCTAGACCTTTCTCAGGGTCCTGAGAGCCGTGCCTATGCAACTGAGTTCGCGGGGTCGTCCTATTTCAAACCCACGCCGCCATTGGAAAGCGCTATGGAAGGCCACAACCGGCTCCAGGCAGGAGACGTTTCACTGGTCTTAGAGTTGCCACCGAACTTCGGTCGTAAGCTGCGCACAGGCGAGCCGACACAAGTCCTCGCGACAGTCGATGGTGCCATTCCGTTTAAAGGCGAGACCGTTGAAGGATATGTCGCGGGACTGCATCAGTCCTTTCTGGACGAACACGCCCGAAACACTGGGCAACGGGACTTCGAAATTGCCCGGATAGAACCGCGATTTCGCTACAATCAGAGTTTTGAAAGCATTGCAGCAATGGCCCCGGCCATGCCGGCGATTTTGCTTATCATGTTGCCGGCCGTCTTGACGGCGGTCAGTGTCGCGCGTGAGCGTGAGCTGGGATCTGTGGTGAATTTCTACGTAACACCGACAACCCGGCTCGAATTCCTGATTGGTAAGCAAATTCCCTATATTGCAATTGCTTTTGCAAACTTTCTGTTGCTGGCAGCGATGACCATTTTCGTCTTCGGTGTGCCGCTCAAAGGCGATCCCATTCCGCTAGCGGTTGGTGCGTTTTTGTATATCTGGGCAACGACGTCCTATGGATTGCTGATTGCCACAATGACATCCAGCCAGGTGGCAGCGACATTTGCGACAGCCATCGCCTCGGTTGTGCCGACCATCCAGTTCTCGGGCCTGTTGCAGCCCGTTTCCACTTTGGAAGGGGGGGCTCAGTTCATCGGCTCGCTCTGGCCATCTTCCTATTTTCTGCACCTGAACGTCGGCGCGTTCACCAAGGGCTTAGGGTGGGAATCACTTGCCCCGGACATTCTTGCGCTTGCCTGTTTCGGTCCAGTGCTGACACTCGCCGCCGCCCTTTGCCTGCGCGCGCAGGAGAAGTGAATGCAGCGCCTTTTTTGCATATTCTGGCTGGGATTGAAGGAAATGATGAGCCTGCGCCGCGATTGGGTGATGATGGCCTTGCTGGTCTGGTCATTCACGCTGGCTCCGATCATGGAAGCAACAGGCGTTGCAAGCTCGGTGAATAACGCCTCAATCGCATTTTCAGATGAGGATAACTCTCCATTATCGCGCACCCTTGCCACTGCGTTTTTCCCACCGGAGTTTCAACCGGTCGTGCAAATTGAACCGGGGACCGGCCCAGCGCACATGGATGCCGGGCGGTTTATCTTCATCGTTGCCATTCCTCCAGGTTTTGAAAAAGACCTGCGTGCCAGAAGCACACCAGAGATACAGGTTCTGATAGACGCCACGGCTATGGAGCAGGCAGGTATCGGCGCCAATTACATCACCAGTATATTGAGCGCTGAAATCCATCGCTTTGCAGTTGGTGTTGACCTCGTAGATCCTCCCGCAATCAATGTCATTCTGAGAAGTGCCTTCAACCCAAACAGAGATACGGTGCGTTTTGCGGGCATCGTTGCGCTGATCGGTCAGATCATGTGGCTCACGACCATCCTGACCGGCGCTGCCATGATCCGGGAGAGAGAGCATGGAACAATTGAGCATCTGCTCGCCATGCCGCTAACTCCGCTCGACATTGCGATGGCCAAAATCTGGGCCAATGCGGCCGTTGTTCTGATCGCCGCGGGGATATCGCTGACTTTTGTCATGCAGGGTTCGTTGGACATTCGTATTGCCGGATCAAAGATACTGTTCCTATTTGGAACCGCACTTTTTCTGTTTACAGCCACGGCGCTTGGGGTATTTCTGGCGACGATCGCGCGCTCAATGGCGCAATTTGCGCTTCTGGTCATGCTGATTGTCCTGCCAATGCTGATGCTGTCCGGAGGAGAAACACCCGTCGAAGGGCAACCAGGCTGGTTGCAAGCCGGAACGCTGTTTCTGCCATCGCGCCACTATATGTCAGCCAGCCAAGCAATTGTTTTCAAAGGTGCTGGAATCGAAACGGTCTGGCCGGAATTCGTTTGGATGGCTGTGTTGGGTCTGGCCCTGTTGATGACAAGTCTGGTTATGTTCAGACGGTCAGTCGCCCAGATGAGTTGATATCAACCGACCGTGTATGTTGTGGACGGGCGTATTGTGAAACGACGGCGCGAATTACCCAGTGAATTTGATCTCGGTTAATGTGAGTGCACCTTTGGGTGTGGTAAAATTAATCACCGTCTTCTTTTCCAGGGAGAGTTCAAATGCCCACAAAATCAGCCGAAATCGAGACACAGGAAGCCCTTACCGACGTGTTGAAATCCATGCAGGGCATGATGTCCATGAACTCCGTGGTGACGCCGCAGATCGAGCAGTTTTGGAAAGCGCAGGACCACCTGCTGAGCGAGGCGGAGGAATACTCCCGCCTCTGGTTCAAGCGCCGCCATGAGGCTGCACGCACCGCGCTGCAAACTGCCCGGGAAGCTACGTTTGGCGAAAACCCAGATCCAAGCAAAACGATGCAAGCCGTCGCCGAATGGCAACGCCATTCCATGGAACGAATGGTGGAAGACGCACGTGAATGGTTCGAAATGGTGTCGCGCTGCGCAAAATACATAAGCGAAACAGAAGCAGACATCATCGGCGAAAACATGGAAGCTGCCTCCAAGGTCGCAGGCAAAGCCAAAAGCTGAGACCGACTAAACCCGTTTGACGCAGCCTTTCTTCGACGGGCGCGGTGCACTGTAACCCTCCACGTGTCGCTGGCCAAACCGAGTGGCCACGATTGCGGAAGCGCTCTGACAGTTTTTCGTGTGTACCCAAACATGATTGAACATGCAAAGTTGGGATCAAGCGTTCGAGTTTGACGAAGATAAGTGCCCGGTGTTTTGGGCAATCTTTCGCCCCCCTTTCAGTTCCCACTTATCCCGCGCTGGGGTCTGGGAAAATTTGGGTCAACGGGACAAACATGCGATAATCTGGTCCGTTTCCGGTCTCCTGCGGGTTCGTTGTGGCATTTGGATAACCAGAGATCGGTCGGTTGGGAACAATTTGGTGTGCGCAACTGTCAGCTCGCCTGTGGCCAAGGCGTCTTCGATCAGGCACAGGTGCCCCATCAGTATACCTGCGCCCGCCTTCGCTTCCTCTACGGCCAGACTGTAGAGGGAGAATTGAGCACCGCCCTTGGCACTATGCAGGTCATAGCCAGAGTGTTGGGCCCATTTGGTCCAATCTTCGTTCCACACCAGATCGTGCAGCAACGGTACGCCCAGAAAACCGTTTGCGCGGCAAACTTGGTCCTTAAGCGCCGGGGCGCAAACCGGCACGATCTCGTCCGGGCATACGACCACCTGATTGGCCGTGTCGTCCGGTGGAGCGAAGAAGATTGACAGGTCGAACAGTTCGCGCCCCAGGCTCGGCGGCGCTTCCAGCGCAGTGACGGAAAAACTGATGTCAGGAAATTGAGATCGGATCTGGCGCAGCCTTTTGGGAAGCCAGAGCTGAGCAATGGCCGGTAAAGCAGCGATTTGAAAATCTGCATTGGGTTTAAGGTTGCGCAGCGCACGGGCCGCGTCGGCCAATTGGTCAAAAGCCCTGGTGAATTCAGCGACAAGCGACTGCCCCTCGGACGTGAGTTCTACGCCTTGCGCGTTGCGCCGGAAAAGTGCTGCACCGGCCCAGCCTTCCAGCGTTTTGACGTGTTGCGAGATTGCACCCGGTGTGACGTTCAACTCTTCAGCCGCGGCGACAAAGCTGACGTTGCGCGCCGCCGCCTCAAAAGCGCGCATTGCGTTCAGTGGGGGCCCTTTGGGACGCTTTGGGGAAACGCTCATCACCATAGCCTAAGTTTTTCTACGCCAAGAAATAACAAATCTGCTTTGCGAAGTCACGCAGCAGCAGTCACAGTGGACGAAACAGGAGGATGTCAGATGACACTTGCACATAGAGACTGGGTGCCCACCGCAAGCGAAACATTGGTTCAGAATATCGCGACAAAGACAGCATCGGCATCGTCTGGCGACCTATTGGACCGGATCGTGCATCTGGCAGAGGAAAACCGCCGTATTCACGAGGAAGAGTGTTTCAACCTCAACCCCGCGACCAATGTCATGAACCCCAAGGCCGAGGCGCTTTTGTCGTCGGGCATCGGGTCGCGGCCTTCGCTGGGCTATCCCGGTGACAAATATGAAATGGGGCTGGAAGCAATCGAAGCAATCGAAGTCATCGCGGCCGAGCTTTGTGCAGAGGTCTTTGATGCCCGATTTGCAGAGGTTCGTGTGCCGTCGGGCGCAATTGCAAATCTTTATGGCTTCATGGCGACCTGTAAGCCGGGGGATACAATCATTGCGCCACCCGCAAAGATCGGCGGCCATGTGACCCATCATACTGCGGGCTGTGCAGGGCTGTTCGGGCTGCGCACGATCGAGGCACCGGTTAACACAAATGGCTACACAGTCGATCTGGACCAACTGCGCGACCTGGCGCGGGCCGAGCGCCCCGAGCTGATCACGATCGGCGGAAGTCTGAACCTTTTTGAACACCCTGTTGCCGAGGTGCGGGCCATTGCGGACGAAGTTGGAGCGAAAGTCATGTTCGATGCCGCGCATCAGTGCGGGATAATCGCGGGGCGTGCATGGTCGAACCCGTTGAATGAGGGCGCGCATTTCATGACCATGAGCACTTATAAAAGCCTTGGTGGACCAGCAGGTGGATTGATCGTGTCGAATGATGTCGACATTGCCAAATCATTGGATGCAATTGCTTTTCCCGGGATGACGGCCAATTTCGATGCCGCCAAAACGGCCGCGCTTGCGGTTACCATGCTGGATTGGAAAGACTTTGGTCAGGCGTACGCGAACGAGATGATCGCACTGTCAAAAGCACTGGCCGCAGCGTTGGATGCGCAGGGTGTTCGCGTCTTTGAGGGTGCGGAAGGCTTCACCAATTCGCATCAATTCGCGGTTCTGGCAGAGCCCTATGGCGGAGGGCAGGCGGCATCGAAGAAGCTTCGCGAAAGCGGGTTTCTTGCGTGCGGCATCGGTTTACCTGTCAAGCCGGTTGAAGGGGACTTGAATGGGTTGCGGATTGGCACTCCTGAATTGGTTCGCTGGGGCATGACCTCTCGAGATGCTGATCGTCTCGCCGATTTGATCACGCGAGGACTGGACGACGCGCCTGTCGCTTCGGAAGTCTCTGCCTGGCGCAGTGAATTCGACACGCTGCATTTCGTGAACTAGGCGCAAGCGGCCACCACATCCGCCCGGTCTGGTGGCTGCTCTTAACTGTTTTCCTGAATTATCGCGTCAATCCTGGCCAATGTAGCAGTGTTGACGGCGACACCTTTTTGACCTGCGGCAAGGCGACATGCACGGCGCCCATCTCCGGGCAGGTGCGCGCCGTCCTGATCTCTGATCGACGCGACCAGATCCGATATTGCGGTTGAAAAAAGCCCATTTGACGAAACCACTGGGTCAATAGCGATGAAGAACTGCCCGGTTTTCGGTGGACCCCCGACTGTCCCTGAGAACGGAGAGGCATGCAGCCCAAGAGTAGATCCTGTCAAAGCGGCCGCCATGATTTCAGTCAGCAAAGCGATACCCACACCTTTGTACCCGCCGGATGGGGCCATGCTTCCTTTCAGACCGACATTCGGGTCTGTTGTCGGGTTTCCGTCCGGGTCCAGTGCCCAGCCGACCGGGATGGCCTTGCCTTCTCTGGCGTGTTTCATCACTTCGCTTTTGGCGATGGTGCTGGCGCTCTGATCAATCAGCAAGGCGGGTTGCCCGTCTGGACCCGGTACCGCAACAGAGAACGGGTTGGTGCCGACAACGGGCTTCGATCCACCCGAAGGTGCAATGGATGCAGGTGCATTGGTGAATCCAAGACCAACCAGACCCGCCTGCGCCAGTCGATACGTGTGATAACCCAACACACCGCAATTGTAGCTGTTGGTGATCGCAAGGGCCGCGATGCCCTGTTCACGAGCCGCCGGGATCAATGCATCAAAGCCCATTTCAATGGCTGCATGTGCGAACCCGGTCGCAGCGTCTACGCGGATAAGGCCGGGGCGCGGGGTTTCCAGCGTCGGTACTGCCTGACCGTCGACTTTACCGCATTGTACGTGTTCACAGTAGATCGGGATATAAGCCAGACCATGACTGGCCACCCCATCCGCTTCGGTTGCCGCAGTGGCCACGGCCAGAGGGCGCGCGTTTTCTTCACTTGTGCCAGCGGCAACCAACGCGGTGAAGGACAGCTTTTCGATTTCGGCAAGCGACAGGGTTTGGGTTTCGGTCATCTGATGATCCTTCAGTCATTGTCCGACAGGCCGGAACCAGCGCCAAGCAGTCGGGATTCTTCAGTTGCAGGGGCATATGTACGGTGCGCCATGGAGTTGAGGATCTGCCACGCCTCTGCATTTGGGGCGGCACGGCTTAGCAGGGGGCGACCGTTTTGAATGTGGCCGCCCTCAGCAATCTCAACATGATCAGCGCGGTCCAAATTGCTGTCTGCACAGCTTAGATGAACACCATCAGTTGTCGCAGAATACCCGTCGAAGGCCACTTCTACTGTCGTTCCCAGCTTTTTGGCCCCCGCAGCGACAAAGGGCAGCAACAGTAGCGGTGCTGCGAGATTTGAAATCGCAATGGTGCCTTGGGACAGGACGGTCGGGGAATCCGATATCACAGCTCCGGTCATCAGGGGGCACAGGTCTTGTTCGCCAACCCATACTCCGTTCTGAAGCACAGGAATGTGGCGTTCCAGACAGGGCGCATATTCACGTTTGAGCAGTTGGGCCAGAATAGCGGGCCCGTCGAACCCTTGCGCGCTTAGCCAACGGGTGGCCTTCGCAGCCTCTTCCGCCACGCCCCAGGCATATCCGGCCCCGCGGGTTGCGCGTTTGGCGGTTGCTTCGACTTCGTTCAATGAAAAAGTCATTGTGCAACCTCCGGATAAACCCACAAATCTGCGTTCACGGTATTTAGCTCATCAGGGTAGGGGGCGCCGGCATACATGCAGATGCGGACCCAGCGATCTGAACGAGGGTCGAAATGCGTCGCGCCAAAGAATGACAGCTTTGCGCGCAACATATCGATGGGCATCACTTTCGCGCCGATTGTGTTGTCATGGATCTCACCATATGGCGCGATACGGCTGATTTGGGCGCGGCGCACGGTGTGGCGGTGCTCGGGGTGGCGCAAAAGAAACTCTGCTATCGGCGCATCATCCGGCCAGTCTTGCAGAGCCCTGAATGCCATCGCCGCATCACGCGCGGGCGCGAGCGGTTGTTCATAGTCCGCAATTGGTTCTTCAAACCGTTCACCCAGTCGGGGTTCAAGTTTCTCTTCGGAAACGTACCAGGCGCGCGCGCAGTTTTTCGGATCACTCCAATCAAGATCCAGCGCCCACTCAAAACTGTTCCGGATCAAGGTACGCACCCCTGACACCGGCATTGTTCCATCAATAACCTGTGCAGCCGTGTTTGTGTCCGCCATGCAGCTGGACAGCCCATCCACGACATCTCCGTAAGGCTCAAGGATCAGCGAGGCCAGCAACTCCTGGCCTTCTTCGCTGAGCGCGGTTTCCGACCATCGGATCATGCGATCCCACGGATGGTCTCGTGTCAGGTCGTCTGTAGCCAGAAATACGTCGATCGAATTCAGGTCGTCCTTTAGCGCAGCGAGTTTTTCCACCTGTATCGGATGTTCGGATTGCCACCACGCGATTGACTGTTTGCTGCGCGCGAATACGTCGCGAAAGACGCGCGCGTCTTTTTCGGTCGCTGTCTTAATTGACCGCACGCGCGAGATGGCCTCTTCCCGCGCCATGATCCAGTTGTTGAACAGAACGGGATGGTTCACGATGAACGGCGCCATTCCCAGTCCCGTGGAATTTCCGATGCCCAGCCAGCGTGCGATTTCAGGATCAAGCTCGGCGGTTTGATCCCCACCTTTGGTCTGCGCCATATATTGCACCAGATCGCGTACAAAAACCCGGGTCAGGTACACCGACATCATTTCGATCTGGAAGGGACCGCTGACCTCATCCCGGTCCGCCGTTTTCTCACGATCCGCAGCGCCGAATTTGCCCGACCCGTAAACAGCCGTGGTCCTCATCAGATAGCCGACCTGATAAATCTGTTCCAGGTCCGGTTGTTGGCCCGCAGCCAGACGATCCACCACATGAGCCCAGAGTCGCACGGAACGGTTGGCGCGTGACAGTGACAATTCGGTTTCGCTGACACGCCCTGCCTCTTGCAGCGGTACGTTCCGCGACAGCCGATCAATGTCTTCTGGCGTCGGGATACCATCGAACAGCGCAAAGGTGGCGTCCCAGGCTTCGGCAATAACCCGGTCTGACCGTTGATCGGCAGGCAGGTCATGGGCAAATGCAACCAGCGAATAGGCGCGATCGGGGCCTTGTGCGGTATAGACCGCATGGCCGACACCTTTGTCGTCAATTTCGAACGCAGGTCGCGAAAAGCTCCAGTTTTCATCGGCCATGCGGCGTGTCAGTTGCCGCATAAAGCTGAGCCGGCATTGATGCAATGATCCCAGCCGTGACAGCCGCATGACCGTAGCGGGGTCACGTCTGGCGATCTCTGTCTGCGCGTGTGGTTCCATTTGGCTACCTTTGTGGGACGAAGTTCTCGGCAAAGAACCGATACCAGTTCCTGCCCATGATCCCGGCCACTTCGTCATCGTTCAGGCCGGTCGCGCGTAACCCTTGTTCGATGTTTCCAAAGTCTCGGTTGTCCTGAAACCAGCCCGGCATTGGTGGAAACCCTGGAGCCGAGGCCGAGCCTTCGCCATAGTCGATTTCTTTTGTCCACCGCCCTACACGCATCCATTCAACGATACTGTCAGGCTGATCCTGGCACAGGTCAGTGCCGATCCCCAGATGTTCGGCCCCGTATTTGTCCGCAGTGCGGGCGATCATCTCGCAAAAGCTTCCCAGCGTGCAGTCAGACTTGTCCTTCAGGTGGTGAGGGTAGACCGAAAAACCTAGAATCCCACCGTTTTCCGTCACGGCGCGGATGACATCATCTCGCTTGTTGCGCAAGGCCGGGGACCATTCGTGCGGATTGGCATGCGTGATTGCGATGGGCCTGTCTGAGAGTTCAGCCGCCTCGATTGTTGACCGGTCAGCCGAATGGCTCATGTCCACCACAAGGCCCACGCGGTTCATCTCTTTGATCACCTGTTTGCCCATTCGGGTGATGCCGGTGTCTTCGGCCTCATAACAACCGGTCGCCAGCAGGGATTGGTTGTTATAGGTCAGTTGCATGAACCGCGCGCCCAGATCGTGCAGGATTTCAACCAGCCCGATGTCGTCTTCGATGGGCGACGGGTTCTGAAACCCGAAAAACACGGCGGTCCGGCCTGTTTCACGGGCTGTGTCGATATCACTGGCCCACCGGCCTTTCATGATCAGATCCGGATATTGCTCGAACCAACGGTTCCATTTCTCGAAATTCAGAACCGTTTCGCGGAAATTCTCATGATAGGAGATGGTGACGTGGATCGCGTCCACGCGCCCTTCGCGCAATTGCCGAAAGATCTTTTCCGACCAATTGGCGTATTGCAGCCCATCGATCCGCATCAGACCGGGCCTGCGCTGATATAGGCGGTTTTGACCGTCGTATAGAATTCAGCCGCTGCCTTACCCTGTTCGCGTGGACCATACGAGCTGTCGCCCCGGCCACCGAAAGGCACGTGGTAATCGGTGCCAGCGGTGGGCAGGTTGACCGTCACCACGCCTGTGCGCGCGTTGCGGCGGAAATGGGTGGCGCGGGCCAGCGATTTGGTCACGATGCCCGAGGTCAGGCCGAAATTGGTGTCGTTGACCACACTCAGCGCCTCGTCATAGCTGCCGACCTTGATGACGGATGTCAGGGGCGCAAACATTTCTTCGCGGTTGATGCGCATGTCGTTGGTGGTGTTCAGGAACACGCCCGGCGACATGTAGAACCCGTCATGAGGCATCTCCAGGCGCTGACCGCCACAGGCCAGCTCGGCCCCTTCGGACTTGCCCAGATCGACATAGGCGAGGTTTTCATTCAACTGCTGCTGGCTGACAACGGGACCCATCTGCACGCCTGCTTCCAGTGCGTGACCCACTTTCATTGCCTGCGCACCGGCAACCAGTTTCTCGACAAAGGCATCGTGGATGCCCGCGTGAACCACCAGCCGCGACGAGGCGGTGCATTTCTGACCGGTCCCGCCAAAGGCCCCGCCCAGTGCCAGCGTCACTGCCAGATCCAGATCGGCGTCGTCCATCACCGCCAGCGCGTTTTTGGATCCCATTTCCATCTGAACCTTGGACAGGTTCTGGATTGCTGCGGCGGCGATGCCTTTGCCCACGGGCACCGATCCGGTGAAGGAAATCGCATTGACCTTGGGGCTTTCCACCAGACGTTGCCCGACCGAACGGCCCGAGCCCATCACAAGGCTGAACAGACCTTTCGGAATATCCTGCCGTTCGATGATTTCAGTCAGGGCCACAGCCGAGGCGGGGGTGATGTTGGCAGGTTTCCACACAACCGCGTTGCCATAGCACAGCGCCGGGGCAATCTTCCACGAGGCCGTTGCAGTGGGGAAGTTCCACGGGCTGATGATTGCGACAACGCCAACAGCTTCGCGGCGCACATCCACCTCGATATCGGGGCGTACGGAATCGGCGTTCTCACCGATCTGGCGCAGGCACTCGGCGGCGTAATATGTGAAGAACTGACCGGCCCGGTAAACCTCACCCTTGCCTTCGGCCAGCGGCTTGCCTTCTTCGCGGCTCAGCAATGTACCCAGCTCTTCGGCGCGGGCCATCAACTCGTTGCCGATGGCGTTCAGGACGGCCTGTTTCCGCTCCAGCCCGTAGGCAGCCCATTCGGCCTGCGCGACGCGCGCCTGATCCAGCGTCGCATCAAGCTGATCGGCGCTGGCCTGTGTGAACATGCCAACCAGATCGCTTAGATCCGAAGGATTGCGGTTTTCAATTTCGCTTTCGCCCGCCAGCCATTCGCCGGCAATCAGGTTCAGTTTGGTCACGTCAGGCCCCAAATTCGCAAATTTCGATTTGGGTCAGGATGGAACTTTCGGCTAACATCAGTCAAACTCAAATAACTTTAGGAAACTTCAGAAAGTTTGAAGTATGGCGATGAAAGTCGAGATGCTGCGGTGTTTTTGTACCGTGGCCCAAACCGGAAACCTTGCCGAGGCTGCCAGCCGTCTGGGTCGGACACAATCCGCCGTCTCAATGATGCTGAAGCAGTTTGAAGATCATCTGGGCAAGAAACTGTTTGAAGGTGAACGGAAAAATCACCTGTCGCCGCTGGGTCAGCAGGTTCTGGACCTTGCTCTCAAACAGGTGCGCGATTTTGATCAGACTGTTCAGAATATAGAAATGGCGGCGCAGGCGGAACATGGGTTGATCCGTATCGTATCCGTGCCGTCGGTGGGGGCCTTGGTCTTTCCCGCCTTGCTGGGACATATGACATCACGCTTTCCGGGGTTGAAGATCGAGTTGCGAGACGGGGATTCGCAACAGGTTCTGGACGCCGTCGCCGGGGACAAGGCGGATATCGGCATTGCATCTGGCCATCATCCCCTGAATGGGGTCAGTGCCGAGCCGCTTTTTCAGGATCGTTTTGGACTGGTTGCAGCATCCGATCATCCGCTTATGACACGGGCCAAACCGCCCGAAATCTGTGACCTGATGGCGGCACCCTTCGTGCGAAACGCCTTGTGCGACATTATTGAATCCTCCTCGTTCAAAAAGATTCTGGACCGGGCTGAGGTCACCATTCACAACACGCACTCGCTGATCACAACGGTCAGGGCAGGCGAGTGGATCACGGTCCTGCCGCAGACCGTCGCGCAATTCATCCCGGATGCGGTCGCCTTTCGCCCGATTTCAGATTTGCCAGACAAGCGAGAGGTATATCTTTACCGCCGGGAAAGAGCCCGCTTTCGCGAGATCACCCAGACGTGCTGTTCGTATGTCCTGACGAGCGGTTTTGGAAATGCTGGCTTGGTACAAGAACGAGTACCGGATTAACCCTGCTCAAAATCACAAATTAATTTGGTTCTAGCAGACTCGAAGCGGTGCACATGCTAGGTTCCAGGATGAAGCGGGGGACTTCAGAGGGGCAACATGTCTCAGGACCTGAGGGGCTGGCTGAGCGCAATTGGATTAAACGAGTACGCGCAGGCCTTCGCAGACAACAAAATCGATTTCTCCATCCTGCCTGATTTGACGGCCGAGGATTTGATCGAAATCGGGGTGACGGCCGTCGGTGATCGGCGGCGGCTACTGCGCGCCATTGAACAGATTGATGCCAGCCAAACATCAGTAGAGCCTGAACCTGCCGCGCAGCTCGAGCCCGCGCGCCGACAGGTTACAGTGATGTTTGCCGATCTGACCGCATTCACGAAACTATCCAGCGAGCTGGATGCAGAAGATCTGCATGCGCTGCTGAATCAATTCTTCAGCAAAGTGGACAATGTCGTCGAAAAGTATGGTGGTCGAATAGACAAGCATATCGGTGATGCGGTCATGGCCGTTTTTGGAGCGCCGATTTCGCATACCAATGACACCGAAAGGGCGGCGCGTGCTGCTGCCGAGATACATGCAGTTCTACCGACCTTGTCGCCGCCGCTTTCCTGCCACATCGGTATTGCGTCAGGTCAGGTCATTGCCAGTACGACCGGAAGTCAGTCGCATACGGAATACACCGTTACAGGGGATGGGGTGAATCTGGCGTCCCGCCTTACGGATATTTCCGCTGGGGGTGAGACACTGGTTTCACATGACATTCAGCGCGCATTGGGGCCGCTTTTCGTGGGCGAATCCATTGGTGTGAAGGCCATCAAAGGGCTGAATGATCCCGTCGAAGTTTGGCGTCTGGATCGATTGGCCCGGAACATTCGCACACGGCGTCACAAATTCATCGGGCGCGAGCGGGAGCTGTCGGTGTTCTCGGCCACATTCGACCGATGCAAACGCCACGGCAAGGGTGAAGTCCATGTGATTCTGGGTGAGCCCGGGATCGGGAAAACCCATTTGTCCGAGCAAGTCGCTGAACTGGCATCCGGCCAGTCCTACACGATCCACAACGGCGTCGTGATGGATTTCGGCGCGCGCGAAGGGCATTCGGCCATTCAGATGGTCGCCCGCAGCATTCTGGGTCTTGGCCCGTCAGACGGCGCGGAAACGGGTGCCGCAGCGGCCAGGGAGACAATCGCCAGGGGCTGGGTCAGCCCGCCGAACGCCGCGCACCTCAATGCGCTGCTTGAACTGGAGCAGGATTCGGGACTGGCCGAGGTGTTTGCGGTGATGGACAACAAGACCCGCCTGCGCGGACGGCGGCAGGTCATTGAAGAGTTGCTGTCGGCCTGCAGCCAGGAAGCCCCCCTGCTGATCCAGATCGAGGACATCCACTGGGCTTCGCCCGAGACCCTGATGATCTGCTCTCATATTGCGGCGGCAACGCGGGATATCCCTTGCGTGTTGATGATGACCAGCCGGGCCGAAGGCGACCCGATTGACCGGGATTGGCAAATGGCAACCGATGGCGCGCTGGTATCCAAGATGGAACTGGCGCCGATGGGCGAGGAACAGGCCAGACTGTTGGTCGAAGAATTCACGGCCATCGACCCCGAGTTGCTGGACACCTGCGTCAAACGCGCCGGGGGCAATCCGCTGTTTCTTGAGCAGTTGTTGCGCAATACGGATGTGCTTACACAGCAAAGCGTGCCTGGCAGTATTCAGGGGATCGTTCAGTCCCGACTGGATGCACTGGATCGAACCAGCCGCTCCGCCATTCAGGCAGCATCGGTACTGGGGCAACGGTTCTCTGCAGAAGTGCTGAACTTTATTCTGGGTGAAGGGCATCTGGATACGACCAACCTGATCCGATCCGCGCTGGTCCGAGAGGCGGGGCCTGACCTCATGTTTGCCCACGCGCTGATCAGAGATGGATCCTATGCAACGTTGGTCAAATCCGAGCGTGCGCGCCTGCACAGGCAGGCCGCCAAGTGGTTCGAGGATCGCGATGCGACCTTGTGCGCACAACATTTGGACCGGGCAGGGGCGAATAACGCCGCACAGGCGTATTTGGAAGCGGCGGACAAACTGATCCAGGCCTTCAGGTTCGACGATGCCAGCCCATTGATCGAACGTGCCCTGGAACTGCCGTCCCCTGCAGGTGTCCGGTTCGATCTGCTTTGCGCACGGGCTGAAACGCACAGGCTTCAGGGTCTGTCCGGCGACGCACTGCGTGAATTTCGGGAAGCTGCCCGTGTTGCCGAAACCGATGAGCAAATAAGCCGCGCGCATATCGGGCTTGCGCAGGCTGCGCGGCAAGCCAGCCTGTATCAGGACGCGCTAGAGGCGCTCGATCTGGCTGAATCCGCCGCCGAGCGTTGCGGGTCAGAGCGGGATGTGGCTCAGATCAACTACGTGCGCGGTAATGTCTATTTCCCACTGGGTCGGGACAAGGAAGCGCTAAGCGCCAATGAACGCGCCCTGACGCTTGCCCGCAAACTTGGCTCTGCCCGCCTTGAGGTAGGGGCGCTAAGCGGATTTGGTGATGCAAACTTCATGAAAGCCACCATGAAGACAGCGACAGGCTTTTACACGCAGGCTGTTGAGCGGGCGCGCGAAAAAGGGCTGGTCCGCGATCTGGCTGCCAATCTGCACAATCTAAGCGTGGCGCGCAGCTACACCGGGGAGGTCGCACAGGGCAAGGCGGATGCCATCGAGGCTATTGAAGTCTCGCAAAAGTACTTTGCCTTTGTTCCGGAATGCGTTGCACAGACCTGCCTGGGCGTGGCCGAGACCTTTCTGGGCAACCTCGATCAGGCGCTGGACGCTTTCAGTGTTTCAGCTGAAATTGCGGAACGCGTCGGGGCAAAAAGACTCGAGGCGCAGGCCCTTGAACATCTGGCGCGAACACAGGTTTATGCCGGACAGTCAGACCGCGCGCGTACGGCCGGTCGTCGCGCGGTTGAAATCGCGCTTGAACATGGGCGGAACTTTGTAGGACCCAAAGCTCTGTCGGCTCTGGCAATGGCCGAGACAAACCCTGATGAGCAAATGCGCTTGTTAAACCTGGGGTCTGAAATCATTGCCGAGGGATGTGTGGGGCACAGCCACTTGCATTTTTACTCGGACGCCTGCGCCGTCATGCTGGCGCGCGGCGATTGGGACTCAGCTCTTGAATATGCGGATGGGCTTGCAGCCTTCACGACCTCCGAGCCTTTGCCAATGGTCGATCTGTCCATTCGTCAAACACGCCTGCTGGCTGAAAGCGGACAGCAAAACACTCCGCCCAAACAACACGGGGGGTACGCCGATCTGACAACGCAGTTTACCGCTATGGGTATCACGCAATCCCTTCTGGGTTCAGTGGGGTTTCTGGTTGATCAGGTGACACGGCAGGAGGCTGAATGAGCGTCGAAAGAAAGGTGTGGCTGATTTCTGGCTTGTTGACCCTTGGGCTGGCCGGTCTGTTGCTCAGGCTTTGGATCGACTTGAACCATTTTGAGGGCGACCCAACGCAGCTTCCGGATCAGGCATCAGTGGATGCCTTTCTGGGTGAGCTGGGCTCGGCACCAGATTACCGCGTCAAAACGGGGATCTTCATCAAATCGTTCAGCTTTCTTGGTGCCAGCGATGTTCAGGTCACTGGCTACATCTGGCAGCACTACATCGACGGTGAACATGACAGGATCCGCCCAGCCGAAGGTGAGTTCGGTTTCCTTCTGCCCGAAGCGGTCGATACAGCAAATGGTCTGATCGAAGAGGCCTATCGGCTACCGCAAAAGGATGGCCTACTGATCGGGTGGTACTTTGAACAAACCCTTCGTCAGAGCTTTGACTACACCCGTTACCCCTTTGATCACAAGACGGTCTGGGTGCGCTTCTGGCCTGCATCTTTTGACATCAATGTTGCGCTGGTTCCCGACCTTGAGGCTTATACCGCGACCGGGCCGGATGATATTTTCGGCATCGACAGTCAGATCGTGATGGGCACGTGGGAACGTGAGAACACATATTTCGACTATAAGCTGTCAAACCTGGATACGACGTTGGGCATCGCACAGAACGCCTATCAAACCATCATGCCCGAGCTACATTATAACTTCGTCATCAAACGCAATTTCGCAAACGCGTTTATCGTGCACATGGTCCCGCTGCTTGTCGTGACAATGCTGCTGTTCGGGGCGCTGATGACCATCACGCGCCGTGAGGGGCTCGCCGATCGGCATGACTTCAGCACCTCCAGCGTGATCGGAACCTGCTCGGTTCTGTTTTTCGTGATCCTGCTGGCCCATGTGCAGTTGCGCGAAGGGTTCGCGGGCTCTCCCGTGATTTACATGGAGTCGTTCTTTTTCCTTATGTACTTCATGCTGCTGGCAGTTTCGGTCAATACGTACCTGTTTGCGTCTGACGTAGAGTCGTCGTTTCGAATTATCCACTATCGGGACAACCTTATTCCCAAGGCCGGGTTCTGGCCGTTCGTGCTGCTGTGTATGGTGGTGATCACGGCCTATAATCTCAGTTCCAAGGAAAGCCTGGAACCGCCACCAGTCACCACAGCGGAAAACTAGATTGCTGGCTCAAATCCGGGCTTGGGTTCACCCTGCGCCATATCCAGCGTGTAGTCGCTGATGACTTCGGATTTGCCGTCACGCCAGTTTTGCATGTACTTTTCAGGCTCGGCAATCACATACGCGTAAGCGGGTTTCATCACCCCATCCACGATCACGTTGATCTTTTTGCGGATATAGACGTTCTTGGGTGAGCCCGGACCATGATAACCTTCCAGTTTGTCCAGTTCGTGCAGGCCCGATTCCGTCACCCGGTAAACCTCTCCGCCTACTTGTTTGCCCATGCCCTGCTGATCGACAAGGGTCGCCATTCGGTGCAGGAAGCCACAATTCGGATTGTCGCAGAAGGGTTCATTTGGAACGATCAGCGGCATTGGTTGACGCGTGCGGGCAGGCCCGACAAAGTCATTCAAGACCCGGCTGTGAGCCTCATGGTTCGGGAACCCCTGTTTCAGGGAGCCGTATGTGAAATACAGATAGGTGGGTTCCTGAACGGCAATAAAGGTTTCGTCACGTCCCTGTTCCGCATCTTTTATCGTAAGATTGTGATCCCGCGCCCAAGCATCCAGCATGGTCCGGATTTCGGGTGTGATATCCATGCCCTGAACAAATTCAATGCATGAGGTTGCATCCATGCCTTTGGCGCGCAACAGGATGTCGACCATCCTTGGGGCTTTGTTCATCACAGCCACATGCAATGCCGTGAAACCGTGGTCGTTGACGATATTGACGTCGATATCGCGGTCAATCAAATCCTGTGCCGCTTCATAGTCTGGCTTGCCCAGATCGTGACCGCCTTCGTTCAATTCTCCTTCGCCACCAGCCGCATAATGCAGCAATGAATCGCCGTGGGCCTCGTCCACGATATTGATGCCCACGACACCTTCATCGATGGCGCGGAACACACGTTTCCATTCATTGATATCATCAGCGGCGGCAGCCTCTCGGGCCCATTTGCACACACGGTATTTTTGGTCGTCCAGTTCTTCGAATGCCTCGCCCAGTGCCTCCATGATCTGGTCAGGTGTGGCCATCATGCCAATCCCCATCCGACCGTTTGACAGCCGGCCTTCCCGGGGACCTATGAAATCAATGCCCAGTGTCTTAAGTCTTGCGACATTGTTCTGGGTGGTGATGTTGTTCCACATATTCGTGTTACAGGCCGGGCACAGGATCACGGGCTTCTTCTGGTACTGCCATGCCACAAAGACCGAGGTCAGAAGGTTATCGGCGATCCCGTTTGCCACTTTGCCCATGGTGTTGCAGGTGATAGGAGCGACGATCACGCAATCGGCCCAGTCGCATAGCGCCAGATGAGACGCTCGCACCGGCATGTCGAATTCCATGTAACGGAAGTTCCATTCATCATCGTCGCGGTAATAGTCGTTATGGGTGATCTTGGCGTCGATCCGTTCAGCGCCGAAGTCCCGAAAGAACTTTTCGGCCGAAGTGGAAGGGATCAGTTTGACATTGTGTCCGGCGTCGACGATGCGCTCAACCAGTTCGGGTATCTTGTCTGCCGCTGATGATCCGCAGGCACAAAGCAGCACGTTGCGTTTGCCGCTGCTTACCTGGTTCATCACACCTTTGGGATAGCCGAACATGTTCTTGTTCAGGCTGGGTGTCTCTTCAAGCTTGGAAACGGGAAGACCCGCTTCGATCATGCGGTCCTGAAGGTGACCCGCCTTGATCATGTCCACAATGTCTTCCAGCTTTTCGCCTTTGCTGATGCACTGGCCTTGGAAAAACAGGTAGGGAACTTTGGGTTTTTCACCTAAAGATATCAGCTGACGTCGCATCTTTATCGCGTTGGGGTCGCGACCGCCCACATCCACCTGCTTTACGCTGGTCGCACCGATGTTCGAAAGAACACTTCTGAGCATGTAGGACCACGGGTCTTCATCTTCATAAAACAGAACCATAGGGTTGTTCCGGATAATGCTGGCGACATCTCCGGGGTCTTCGGGCGGCTCAACCGTTTCGATCACCAGCAACGCCGGGTTTTCCAGATCGCGCAGGCCGCGGAAGATGTTGCCGCGAGGGGCTTGCCAGACCTGTGACGTTGCGGGGCTCATGTCGACGATCGTCACAAGGTCGGTTGCTTCATCATATGCGATACAGAGGCACCAGAATTCTTCGAGCAACGCGGTTTCCCGGTAAACGTTTACTGGTGGGCGGATGGCTTCGATCCCGGTGACCCGATTAAAGTCGATATTGATCATCAGGTGACGGTCCGTAATGGCGTCCAGGCCCTGAAGTTGCATCTTGAACCAGTCTTCGGGGGTATCGATCGATGTGTCCTCGCGCGTTCCGAAACTGCGAAGTGAACTGCTCAAGTGCACGTTTTCGGACCCGTTCAGGTATTTCTGGGCCATGTCGTGCATGTCCGCGGCCGTGGCCACCCGTGAGACAACATCCGTGAAAGAGGCTTCGGTGGCCCGCAGCAGCTCGTCTTCGTCCACCTTGTCGTCGCCGTGAATGGCGAGGCTTTCCACCAAAACACCCAAGGAGTTCATGTTCGGAGTGGCGCGGCGGAACAGGTTGCGCCGTTTCTTTGGGTCTTTTGCCAGATAGAGTGTACTGTCGACATAGTTGCATCGTTGCTTGAATGTCTTCAGATGCGTCTTGACCGCGGCACGCGCCGAGAAGCGCAAAATGCCACGCGACCGCATCGAGGTTCCATCACGGTCCGACATCGCCTTCCAAAGCCGGTCTGCGGTTGTAACCCAAAGCTTGCCGTATTTTTCAGGATGTACGTCCATCATGTGCACCAGCCCAGTGCTTGGGTTGCACTTGGCGATGACGGCAAAATGCCCGCCCGGCATATTCGCTTTGCCATGGGCGACGCCGACCTGAAAATTCGCCACCAGAATATCGTTGTCACCACCCAGCCGGTTGGACTCGTCAATCGCATCCAGCAACAGCTGCACGTTTGTCGTGTCCTCGTCCATGAAATAGGCCTGAACCTGAACCCTGTCCCGCAGGCCCTGCGAATGAATGTAGGTACACGCGACGTCAAACAGCTCACCCAGTGAGATACCGTCATTGACGACGAAAGACGAAGGCAGCGCGCATTCACGGAAAATGTCGTTCACTTCGCAACTGAAGCCCAACGCGGACATGCTGAGGGCGGCAGCCGTCACGCTGCAACAATTGATCGGCTGCTGGAAATTCTGCAATTGAACACTGACCAGATCGCCGAACATCGTGGCGAAGCAGGGTTGCCGGATTTCCTCTGGTATCTGACGCCAGTTCTCGCTGGACAGAAAAGCCAGCCGCGATCCGTCCAGCGCAAGCGCTTCGAGGCTGACGGGAATGTCCGATATCTGAAGGTGCTCTTCATAGAAATAGTCACCGACATCCGCGCTGGCCAAAGGATTTCCATTCTGCCGCAACTGAACCACACCGCGCAGAACAACATACATGCCGCTTGCTGGCAGAACCGTGTTGTCGGTCACCTCGATACATTCGAAATGAGGGTTAATAACTGACGGGTCGGCAATCTTGGCCTCGCCCGGCAGAACCTTGTATATCAGCTTCCAGTCTGCGTCATTTGGGATATATGATCTGGACGTTTCAATTTGATCTATAAGCACAACTGTTCCCCCCGGAGTTGCGTTTCAAATGTCTAAGTGCGGCCAGCCGGGGCTTTCGGGTTTTGCGATGTGCAGATACCCGTCATTCTGAGTTAAGGGCGGGTCTGTTTTTGCCTTTCACTGGCCAGAGCCGCCCTGCCAAAGAAAAAGTATAAGCAAATTGGCCCAATTGGCTGCACAGTATCCGATTTTTGAATAAAAATCACGATGGCAGTGATGTTGGGTTTAGGCGGCCCGCTCCGGCAGGCAAATATGCGGTGCACCTTATGCACCGAAGGGGGCCGAAAAGCTGTCGGATTTCAAGCTGATCTTCCGTTTAATCGGCGAACAGGTAGTCCAGCCGCATAACCGCGCTGGCCTTTTCTTCGTCCACCCCTAGAAATTCGGATATGACAGCTACGTTTTCGGCGCGCTGGGCGGTTTCCCGCAGTCGCAGGTAATTGTCCAAACCGGCGGCGCGGATTTGTTGGGACTCGTAACTCAGATCATTGCGAAGTGTCGGCAGCAGATGGGAAACAGTCTCGACCGGGCTGTTGTCCCCCGCCAAGCCGACGCGGCGCGCATGTCCGATCAGGTATTCGTCCGAATATTCGCATTCGATCTCAAGCACATGGGTTTTGGCCTGATCACCGCTGAAATCCTGAACTACGTCCAGATTGGCCGGGTCGAGGCACAGAACCAACTGGTTTGATCCGAAACTTTCGAAAAGCATTCGTACAACGGCCCGCCGATGGCGCGAGCGCTTGGTCAGCGTCGTTTCAATACCGCCCAGATCAGGCAGTTGAGTTTCCTCTTCGTTAAACAGGTATTCGACGCAGGGGATATCTGTTTCAGACGCGATCTGATCGACCAGCCTTTTGGCGACATGCCACTTCTTGCACACGATCACAAACAGCTCTCGGTCGGGGCCCAGAACACTTCCGGCCTCCCAGAAACGTTGCCCGAACCGGCGCCCGATGCGCCCCCGGCCGGCCAGAAACGCATACAGACTGCGCCCCTCGTTCGAGATGGAAAAGTCGATGCCCTCACTCGCGTAAAGTGAGCCGAGACGCTCTTTCAGCTCATGCGCCTCTGGGCTGATCTTGCGGGCAAACAAATAGTCCTGACCCAGAAGCATGTCATAGTGATCGTTGTAGAACGTGACGGGCATTCCATAATCCGAAAACATCAGAAATGTCGGTGTACGGTTTTCGATTTCACCCTTCGGGATCAGATGGCGTACCAGCGTTTGAAAGAAGGTTTCATCGGGTATCCAGGTGGTCGCAAAAAACCGGATCACGTCCCTGCGCTGTCGCAGGAAGTCCAGAATCATCTCGACCGTTCGGCGGCGCAGACACCACCATTGGCTGCCGATCATCACTTGAACGTCTTCGGGAATTCGCCGCGTCAGCCCGAAACGCTTCTGCGTTTCATATGCGGCGTAGAACTGTTTCGGCTGGGTGCGTTCATTGAAATAATGGCGATAGATCAGCCGGTCTTCTTTCATGCCGGTCTTGATCCAGTCGCTTTCGAAAAAGTCGTGGCTTTCGATGAAATCCTTGTCGTGATCATCCAGAAAACGATGGGTGTATTCTGCCGTTTTGATCGCCATGCAGTCACCGGACAGCATGTAAAAATGCGTGGCGCGGG
The DNA here is from genome assembly GCF_056541275.1 of Ruegeria sp. AI2. Taxonomy (NCBI): domain Bacteria; kingdom Pseudomonadati; phylum Pseudomonadota; class Alphaproteobacteria; order Rhodobacterales; family Roseobacteraceae; genus Ruegeria; species Ruegeria sp. AI2. Next base: position 127,758 of record NZ_JBQFYB010000006.1, on the reverse strand, counting down.
GGAAGGTTTCGACGGCGGCCTGCAAGGCGTTCAGCGTGGCCTGCACCAGCGACCATTCTCCCCAGCCGCATTTGATACGCCTTTTGGCAAAGGTCACGTTCGGATTTTGATCCAGCGCGGAACGAATGCGCCCGTAGGCTTCGGCGCTGGCACGGGCGTCAAAGTGGATAGCCATGCAATCGCCCGCAGCGGTCAGCTGTTCAGCCTGTGCAATGATTGCATCAGGGTCCTTATGGCATAGCAATATATAAGCAATCTTCGCCATCGAGGTTAGGTAATTTCCGTTTCTGCCCGGTTTCAACCGTGATACTGAGGATGAGCGATTGAATAAACAGAATAATTTTGGTTCCTTGTTATCAAAAGCTGGCATATCGGTTTGAGACCAGACCAGCGTAGGAGGCACAGCAGATGGGTTTTCCCGGTACCTGGATGACCGAGAGCGAAAGCATGGTGTACCGCGTCGTGCCCAAATGCGCCTGCTCGACCATTGGGCAGATCATGTATTATTCGGATCACGGCCAGTTCTTTGACGGTGACATTCATGACGCCAAGGATGGCATGCACAAATGGGCCTTTGATCAGAGCCAGGATCTGATTTCCAAAAATGTGCGCGATCATGCCTCGTATTCCTTTACCTGTGTGCGCAACCCATACACGCGTATTCTGAGCTCGTTTTTCGACAAGATCTGCGGGATCCAGCGCAACGGCAAACGGTATCGTGGCAATCTGGTGCCGACGCTGATCTACAATTACGGGATCGAGGTGGGCGGTGACGATGGCAAGGGAGAGTTTGACCAAATCGCCAGCTTTCGCCGGTTCCTGCTGTTTGCGCGGGATACCATCCGCTGGCGACGCCCGATGGACCCGGACATTCACTGGTCGGCCATGTCTGGTCACGTGTCGACCTTCATTGTGAACGGTGGCCGTTATGATCGGATCTTCTGGACCGAAGCGTTTAACGACGGGATGCAGGGTGTCTTGGACAATACCAAGCTGAAGCACTCTATTTCGCTGTCCGAAATACCCCGGTTCAACGAATCCGAAGGCCATGGACCCAAGCGCGCACATCCGGTCGAGGATTATTTCGACGACCTTTCGATGCATCTGGTCTATGAGATCTACAAGCAGGATTTCGAGTTGTTCAAATACGATTTCGAAAACCCGGCCAACAAGATGCCGATCGGCGAAATCGATCTGGACGAAATTCACGCCAAGCTGGGCGATTGATCTTAAGGCTGGATGCCTCGTCCACTGTCAACGTTTCTTGCGAAACATCTGCTCTGGTTGGCCCGAGAGCGCCTGTGCATGATCGGCTTACCGGTCTGCCGCGTCAGCAGACCGGTTATGTGTCAGTTTAGACTTGGCGTACGGCACCTTTTGCCGCGCTGGTGGTCAGTTTGGCATAGGCCTTCAGCGCGGTAGACACCTTGCGTTTGCGCGGCGCAGCAGGCACCCAGCCTTTTGCGTCCTGTGCTTCGCGCCGGGCGGCAAGCTCTTCATCTGAGACGGCCAGATTGATCGAGCGGTTGGGGATGTCGATTTCAATCGTGTCGCCATTCTGGACCAGACCAATCTCTCCGCCTTCAGCCGCCTCGGGTGAGACATGGCCGATCGACAGACCGGATGTTCCGCCCGAAAATCGCCCGTCGGTTAGCAGGGCGCAGGCTTTGCCCAGACCCTTCGATTTCAGATAGGATGTCGGGTACAGCATTTCCTGCATCCCCGGACCGCCGCGCGGGCCTTCATAGCGGATCACCACCACGTCGCCTTCTTTCACCTTGCCAGTGAGAATATCGCTGACTGCCTGATCCTGGCTTTCGCACACGTAAGCCGAGCCGGTGAATTGCAGGATATTGGCATCCACACCAGCGGTTTTCACGATGCAGCCGTCGCGGGCGATGTTACCGAACAGAACCGCCAGACCACCGTCCTGACTGAACGCGTGTTCCTTGGACCGGATCACGCCGCCCTTGCGATCAGTGTCCAGTTCCTTGAACCGGTTCGACTGGCTGAACGCCTGTGTGGTGCGCACACCGCCGGGGGCGGCCTTGAACAGTTCCTGTGCCTTGGGGTTGTTGGCGATGGTGATGTCCCAGTTGGCAATCGCCTCGCCCATCGTGGCCGAGTGCACCGTGCTGCATTCGTTGTGCAGCAGGCCCGCGCGGCTGAGCTCACCCAGGATCGAGAAGATACCACCGGCACGGTGGACGTCTTCCATATGCACATTTTCGGTGTTGGGCGCGACTTTGCAGAGGCAGGGAACACGACGGCTGAGGCGGTCCATATCGGCCATGGTGAAGTCAACTTCACCCTCATGCGCGATGGCCAGCAGGTGCAGCACCGTGTTGGTCGATCCACCCATGGCGATATCAAGGCTCATGGCATTTTCGAACGCATCAAAGGTGGCAATCTCACGGGGCAGAAAGCCTTTTTCATCCAGATCGTAATGGCGCTTGGTGATCTCGACGATGCGGCGGCCAGCTTCAAGGAACAGTTCTTTGCGGTCTGCGTGCGTCGCCAGAGTCGAGCCGTTACCCGGCAGGGCCAGACCCAGTGCCTCAGCCAGACAATTCATCGAATTCGCGGTGAACATGCCCGAACACGAACCACATGTGGGACAGGCGTTTTCCTCGATGTGCTGAACCTGTTCGTCAGTGAACTTGTCGTTCGCAGCGGCCACCATAGCGTCCACAAGGTCAATCTTCTTGGCCTCCAGATCGGCGATGTCGATCTTGCCCGCTTCCATCGGACCGCCCGAGACGAAAATGGCCGGGATGTTCAGGCGCATGGCGGCCATCAGCATGCCGGGAGTGATCTTGTCACAGTTCGAAATGCAGACCATCGCATCCGCACAATGGGCGTTGACCATATATTCGACCGAATCCGCGATCACTTCGCGCGAGGGCAGCGAATACAGCATCCCGTCATGGCCCATTGCGATGCCGTCATCCACGGCGATGGTGTTGAACTCTTTCGCCACGCCACCTGCGGCTTCGATCTCGCGCGCGACCATCTGGCCCAGGTCCTTCAGATGCACGTGACCCGGCACAAACTGCGTGAACGAGTTGACGATGGCGATGATCGGTTTGCCGAAATCGTCGTCACCCATACCTGTGGCCCGCCAAAGGCCACGTGCGCCAGCCATGTTGCGGCCATGGGTAGAGGTTCTGGATCGGTACATTGGCATGATGCTGTTTTCCCTGTTGCCTCGGGTTGCATAATTCGGGGTTCGTACGTTATAGCGCACGTAGCACATGTGCGTTATAACGTACAAGGTAAATCGCAGGGCGCGGGTATGGCTATGGACGACATTACGCTGAAATTACGGGATGTACGGACAGCTTCGGGGTTGAGCCTGTCTAAAGTCGCCGAGATGACCGGGGTCAGCAAAGCCATGCTAGGTCAGATTGAGCGCGGCGAATCGAGCCCAACGATCGCCACGCTTTGGAAAATCGCCAAAGGCTTTCAGATACCGCTCAGCGGGCTGATCGATACAACGCTAGGCGATCCATCGGTCTTTCAGACTGTAACCTTTCCCGGCAGTATCGAGGTCAAGATCGTCTTTCCCTTCGATCCCGCACTGGGAGCCGAGACCTTTCACGTGAACCTTGCCGCGAACCAAAGCCACGAATCCCCGGCTCATGCCGCCGGGGTGACCGAGGAAGTATTTGTCCTCAGCGGTACTTTGGAAATTCTGCGTGGCGAGGATTGGGTGCCTTTGCAGGCCGGGCAGGGTTTGCGCTTTGCTGCGGACCTGCCGCACGGGTATCGCGCCGGTTCGCAAGGAGCCGCGTTTCTAAACATGCATCACTATGCGCAACACACTGAATCTCCTCAAAATGGCACGGCCCAGATATGACGGCTATCTTTGACACACTTACCATCGTGGATGCCATCGGCTCATTTGGGGCGCTGATCGTGGTGGCGGCGTATTTCGCGACGCAGATGCGGATGATGAATTCCGATGACCTGGCCTTTCCGGTGATCAACCTGCTGGGGTCTGTCCTGATCGTCTTTTCGCTGCTTGAGAATTTCAATCTGGCCTCGATGCTGATCGAAGGGTTTTGGATTGTGATCAGCTTCATCGGCATCATCCAGCATTTCCGCCTGCGTAAGGCGCGATAAATCCAGCGGTTAGCAAGCGCTAGCGCTATCCAGCCTTGAACGCCCATGCCACGGGGTATAGGGAAACCCCAAGCTCGCTTAGGGGAGGCTTTGATGCAGGACGATCCGAAAACCCTCGTATCCACCGAATGGCTGGCCGCGCATATGAAAGACCCGGATCTGCGGATTCTGGACGGGTCGTGGTATTTGCCCGCGCAAAACCGTGATGCCAAGGCCGAATATGATGCCGGGCATATCCCCGGAGCACGGTTCTTCGATATTGATGAGATATCAGATCACCGTTCCGACCTGCCTCATATGGCGCCACCGGTCGAAAAATTCATGTCGCGCCTGCGCGCCATGGGTGTCGGTGATGGTCATCAGGTTGTAGTTTATGATGGTGCCGGGCTGATGTCTGCTGCGCGCGTTTGGTGGCTGTTCCGTCTGATGGGGCAGGAAAACATCGCGGTTCTGGATGGGGGGTTGCCGAAGTGGCAGGCCGAGGGGCGCGAGATCGAGGATCTGCCTCCGGTCATTCGCGACCGTCACATGACTGTTCGCGTGCAAAACCAGCTTGTCCGCGATGTCACGCAAGTTTCCGCCGCCGCCAAACTGGCAGATCACGAAATTATCGATGCCCGCTCGGCCGACCGGTTTGCCGGAACCGCACCCGAGCCGCGCGAAGGGCTGCGTTCGGGCCACATTCCGGGCTCGCGCAATGTGCCCTTTGGGCAGTTGTTGAACGCCAATGGAACAATGAAGTCGCCCGAGGACTGCCGCGCCATATTCGAGGCTGCAGGCGTCGATCTGTCTAAACCGGCTATCACCTCTTGCGGTTCGGGTGTCACGGCCGCCATTCTCAGCCTTGCGTTGGAACGCATGGGCAAGAAAGACCACTCGCTTTATGACGGCTCCTGGGCTGAATGGGGTGCCTTCCCAACCCTGCCCGTCGCAACCGGAGAGAACTGATGTTCGAGAACCTGAAACCGCAGCCCGCCGACAAGATTCTGGCGCTGATGCAGATGTACCGCGAAGACCCGCGTGATCAGAAGATCGATCTGGGTGTTGGTGTCTACAAGAATGCCGAAGGCGTGACGCCGGTGATGCGCGCGGTGAAAGCCGCCGAACAGCGTATCTGGGAAGAACAGGAAACCAAGGCCTATACCGGTCTGGCCGGTGATCCGGCATATGCGGATGCGATGATCGGATTGATTTTCGGTACTTCGGTGCCGCGTGGCAACATCGCCGCAGTGGCGACACCCGGAGGCACCGGCGCCTGCCGTCAGGCGTTCGAGTTGATCCGGATGGCGAACCCTTCGGCACGTGTGTTTGTGTCGAACCCGACCTGGCCCAACCATCTGTCGATCCTGAATTACCTGGGGATGGAAACCGTTCAGTATCGTTACTTCGATGAAGAGACCCGGGGCGTCGATTTCGATGGGATGATCGCAGACCTGAAAACCGCCAAAGCGGGTGACGTGGTTTTGCTGCATGGCTGCTGTCACAATCCGACCGGTGCCAATCTGAACATGGTGCAATGGCAGGAGGTTGTGAACCTGATCAATGCACTGGGCCTCGTTGCGATGATCGACATTGCCTATCAGGGTTTTGGTGACGGTCTGGAAGAGGATGCGCAAGGCGTGCGGCTGGTGGCCTCATCGGTAAAGGAATGTCTGATTGCGGCGTCATGTTCGAAAAACTTCGGCGTCTATCGCGAGCGCACCGGGTTGCTGATGGCCGTCAGTGACAACGCGGCTGAAACGGCGTTGAATCAGGCCACTCTGGCGTTTTTGAATCGCCAGAATTACTCCTTCCCGCCGGACCACGGCGCGCGTGTGGTGACGACCATTCTTATGGATGAGGCGTTGCGGGCAGATTGGGCAACTGAGCTGGAAGAGGTTCGCCTGTCCATGCTGGGCCTGCGCCAGCAATTGGCTGACGAGTTGCAGTGTCTGGCCGGATCCGACCGGTTTGGGTTCATCGCCCAGCACCGCGGCATGTTCTCGCGTCTTGGGGCGGCACCGGAACTGGTCGAGAAACTGCGCGTTGAACACGGTATCTACATGGTCGGTGACAGTCGCCTAAACATTGCCGGGCTGAACGCAGCGACTGTGCCGATTTTGGCCAAAGCAATTGTGGATGTCGGGGTTTAGACGCCGACGCGACATTCGAAACGGAAACCCGGGCGCGAACGCCCGGGTTTTTTTTGTCAGGTGGCGGCAAGGCTTAGCCTTTCGAGAATTCGGGGTATGCTTCCATTCCCAGTTCCGCCATGTCGAGGCCGTTGATCTCATCCTCTTCGCTGACACGGATGCCGACGGTGGATTTCAGGATCGTCCACAGGATCAGTGCGCCGACAAAGGTGAAAACGCCGTATGCAGCGATACCCAGAAGCTGCGCGCCCAGGCTTGCGTCACCGTAGAAGACGACGGCAATGGTGCCCCAGATGCCACAGAACAGGTGGACCGGGATGGCACCGACAACATCATCGATCTTGAACTTGTCCAGCATCGGGACCGCGAAGACCACGATAATACCACCCACGGCACCGATCCACAGGGCACCGAACAGGGTTGGGGCCAGCGGTTCGGCCGTGATCGAGACCAGACCCGCCAGCGCGCCGTTCAGCACCATCGTCAGGTCGGGCTTCCTGTACAAAACCTGAGTCAGGATCAGCGCTGCAACCGAGCCCGAAGCAGCCGCCATGTTGGTGTTGGCAAAGATGCGTGACACGTCCGATACATCGCCCACTGTTCCCATCGCCAGCTGCGAGCCGCCGTTGAATCCGAACCAACCCAGCCACAGGATGAACGTTCCCAGGGTTGCCAGCGCCAGGTTAGAGCCGGGCATTGGGTGAACTTTGCCATCTTTGTACTTGCCGATCCGCGGACCCAGGATAAGGGCCCCTGCCAGCGCAGCCCAGCCACCGACCGAGTGTACGATGGTCGAACCGGCAAAGTCCGAGAAGCCCTTGGCATCCAGCCAGCCGCCACCCCATTTCCACGAACCGGAAATCGGGTACATGATGCCTGTCAGCACGATGACGAAGATCAGAAAGGGCCAAAGCTTGATCCGTTCCGCCACGGCGCCGGAAACGATGGATGCGGTCGCGGCCACGAACACAAGCTGGAAGAAGAAGTCCGAACCGACCGAAGCATAGTCCAGTGCCGCATCCTCTGGTGCAACACCAACCGCATCAAGCGTTGTGGTCGAAAAGAACGGGCCAAGCCAGCCCGTGATGGACCAACCGTCGCCGGGATACATCAGGTTGAACCCGATCAGCCAGTACATGATTGCGGCAAATGAAAACAATGCCACGTTCTTGATCATCTGCATGGCAACGTTTTTGGATCGTACCAGACCGCCTTCCAGCATGGCGAAACCTGCGGCCATGAAGAAAACAAGAAAGCCCGCCATCAGAAACAGCAGCGTGGTAAAGATATACTGGGTGTGCTGTGCCGCTTCGCCGGTTGCGGCGGCCTCTTGCGTAAGACCCATCTGCGGCAGCGCAACAATGGCGGCGGCAGGGATGAGAGATTTCATCAGGTTCATTGTAAGTCCTCGAATGATTGTGAGTGGGCGCACTTACAGCGCGTCCTCGTTGGTTTCCCCGGTACGCACACGCATCGCCTGTTCGACATCGAGGACAAAAATCTTGCCGTCACCGATCTTGCCGGTTTTGGCGGTTTTGGTGATGGTCTCGACGATCTGGTCGGCCATTGTCGCAGGCACCACGATCTCAAGCTTGATCTTGGGCACGAAGTTCACCGCATATTCGGCACCACGATAGATTTCGGTGTGACCGGACTGTGAGCCGAAGCCCTTGATCTCGGTTACCATCATGCCGCGCACGCCAGCCTCGGTCAGTGCTTCGCGCACCTCCTCCAGCTTGAACGGCTTGATTGTCGCAATGATCAGTTTCACGTCTTTCCCCTCTGATTGTCCGGTGGGACCGGCTTGTTTGCACCTGCAGAAAAAAAGCGCGCCGCGGCGCAGTAAGAAACGCTTTCGGGGCCAAAACCTGTCGGAAAATAATGCGAAGTTGCACAATTTTTGCACAACTTTGGCATTGTGACTAATAATTGAGCACTATAGAGAGGGGAAATTCCGGAAATTCGGACCTCTACATACTGCGGTTGTCGAGGTATGGTGACCAAAAAGTATAACCGGGCAGAGTTTGAGCATGACTGAGTCCAAGCGCCGCAAGCCGACATTGGTCGCGGATAGACGGTACCCTTCAAAGCGCCGAAAACCGGCGACGACCAAAAGCGCGGCGGGCAAGAAATCGACGGCGCGCAAAACGGCCACGCGCAAAACCACACGCAGGAAAACCCGCAAGTCATCAGGGGGCAAAGGCGGTGGTATCTTTCGCCGTTTGTTCCGGTGGATCTGGCGGCTGATCTGGGGCCTGACCTGGCGTGTCGGTGCGATTTCGGCCATGCTGCTCGCGCTGGCGGTGGGTATCGTCTACGCCACGTTGCCGGATGTGGATGCCTTGCTGGATGGGCGCGCGCGGGGTTCTGTGACCTTGCTGGATCGTGACGGCAAGGTCTTTGCCTGGCGTGGCGATCAGTTTGGTGGCGTGATCACGGCCGATACCGTGTCTCCACATCTGAAAAACGCGGTTGTCGCAACCGAAGACAAACGATTTTACCGGCATTTCGGGGTCAGCCCGCGTGGTGTCGCCAGCGCGGTCAGCATCAACCTGAAAGAAGGCCGCGGGCCTTTGTCCGGGCATGGCGGATCGACAATCACGCAACAGACCGCGAAACTGCTGTGTCTGGGTGTTCCCTATGATCCCAGCGATTGGGATTCCGAGGCCGCGTATGAGGCCGACTGCCGTCAGGGTTCCTTGTGGCGCAAGGCCAAGGAGGCAGTCTATGCGCTGGCAATGGAGGTGAAATACTCCAAGGACGAGGTCCTGACGATCTACCTGAACCGCGCCTTTCTTGGCGCAGGCGCGCGTGGGTTCGAAGCCGCAAGCCAGCGCTACTTTGGAAAATCTGCCGCCGAGGTTTCGCCCGCAGAGGCCGCGATGCTGGCTGGTCTGCTGGTTGCGCCTACACGCTATGCACCGACCAACAACCTGCAACGGTCTCAGGATCGGGCGCGGCTGGTGATCGGTCTGATGGAGGATCAGGGATATCTGACCGCCGCACAAGCCAGCGAAGCGCGTACGCGCCCGGCGCAACTGTCTGAAGCTGCAGCTGCCCGAGCGGGCGGCTATTTCGCAGATTGGGTTGTTTCGGAACTTCCCAGTTATTTTGGCGACAACACAACCGAAGATGTTGTGATTCAGACGACTTTGGATCAGCGGATTCAGCGATCTGCGGAAGAGGCTTTGCAATTCATCTTTCAGGAAAAGGTGCGCGAAGGCTCCAAGGCGCAGGCGGCCATCGTGGTCATGTCCGCGGACGGAGCGGTAAGAGCCATGGTCGGCGGCCGAGAAACACGGGTTGCCGGGGTGTTTAACCGGGCCACCATCGCCAAGCGCCAAACCGGTTCGTCCTTCAAACCTTTTGTCTACGCCACCGCGCTGGAACTCGGCTATTCACCGCTGGATACGGTGATGGATGAACCTTACTGCGTGGACATTCCCGGGTCCGGTCAATGGTGCCCCAAGAACTATACCAACAAGTACTACGGGCGCGTGTCACTGGCGGATGCGTTGAAGAACTCGCTGAATATTCCGGCGGTGAAAGTTGCCGAGATTTCGGGTTTGGATAACGTCCGCACCGTGGCCAGTGGTTTCGGCATTGCCAGCGATCTGGCGCAAGGTCCGGCCTTGGCGCTGGGCGCGTCGGAAAGCACGCTGATTGAGATGACGGGGGCTTATGCAGGTATTCTGAACGGCGGCTCTGCCGTTGAACCTTATGGCCTGACCGAGTTGAAGCTACTGGGTGATGAAGCACCTGTCATGGTTACGACAACCGGTATCGGTGAACGGGTAATCAACGACGCGGCTGCCAAACAGCTGACATGGATGATGGAACGTGTGGTGTCCGAGGGCACAGGTGGACGGGCCAAGTTGCCCGGCTGGCAGGTGGCAGGCAAAACAGGCACGACCCAGGCGGCGCGGGATGCGTGGTTCATCGGGTTTACTGCGGATTATGTAACCGGTGTTTGGATGGGCTATGACGACAACACGCCCCTATCTGGTGTGACCGGCGGAGGTTTGCCTGCGGAAATCTGGAGAGAAACCATGCTGCGTGTCACCGAAGGGATGACACCGACACCCTTGCCGATGATGGCACCAGCGCCGCCGGTTCAGGTCGCACAGCCACAACCGCGTCGAAAGCGCGGAGGCTTTGCCGATGATATCAACAATCTGCTGAAGAATATTTTTGGCGGAAACTAGAGCCTTCTCTGAGGGAAAAAACGAAAAAAGGCGGTGCATCGGGCACCGCCTTTTGTCATTTCGCTGTTTCGTGTTTCAGACGCTGGCATCCAAGGCCGCAAGGATCGCGTCGCCCATTTCAGTGGTTGATACAGGCTGAACGCCCTCATCTGCAAGCAGGTCGCCGGTGCGTACACCATCGGCCAATACTTTCTCGATCGCGGCCTCCAGACGATCCGCTTCTTCGCCCTGATCAAAGCTGTAGCGCAGGGCCATAGCAAAGCTGAGGATACAGGCGATCGGGTTGGCTTTGCCCTGACCCGCGATATCCGGGGCCGAGCCATGGACGGGTTCATACATTGCCTTGGGCCGACCATTAGCCATCGGCGCGCCCAGAGAGGCCGAAGGCAACATGCCCAGCGACCCGGTCAGCATCGCGGCGCAGTCGGACAGGATGTCACCGAACAGGTTGTCGGTCAGGATCACATCAAACTGTTTCGGTGCGCGTACAAGCTGCATCGCGCCGTTGTCGGCATACATATGGCTCAGCTCAACTTCGGGGTAGTCCGCAGCGACGCGGGTGACGACTTCGCGCCACAGGATGCCCGATTCCATCACGTTGGCTTTTTCCATCGAGCACAGCTTTTTGTTGCGGCGCATTGCCAGTTCAAAAGCCGAGCGCGCGGCGCGTTCAATCTCGGATTCGGTGTAACGCTGGGTGTTGATGCCGACGCGTTCGTTGCCTTCCTCGAAGATACCGCGCGGCTCACCGAAATAGACGCCCGACGTCAGTTCGCGCACGATCATGATGTCGAGACCGGCAACGATGTCTTTCTTCAGCGAAGAGAAATCGGCAAGCGCGTCAAAACACTGCGCGGGGCGCAGGTTCGAATACAGGTCCATTTCCTTACGCAGGCGCAGCAGGCCACGCTCGGGTTTCAGGCTGAAATCCAGATCGTCGTATTTCGGACCGCCGACGGCGCCCAGAAGAACCGCGTCAACCTCTTGCGCCTTTGCCATGGTCTCATCGGACAGAGGCTTGCCGTGGGCGTCATAGGCGGCACCACCCACCAGGTCCTCGCTCACGTCAAATTGAAGACCACGATTGGCACCGAACCAATCGATGATTCTGCGCACTTCGGCCATAACTTCTGGGCCAATTCCGTCTCCGGGCAGGATGAGGAGCGAGGGGTTGGGCATGAAGGGTCTCCTTGCGTTTTGTTGCACAGGCCCTAGCGTCTGCGCAGCATCGGGTCAATGAGACAGACCTGTCAAAACACAAGGAAAACACATGCTGACACCCGGAAATCTGGTTCCTGCGCTGAAAATTGAAACTGTCGCCCATGGCAGTTTCGACCTCGAGACCAACAAGGGCGAAAACGGAACGCTGGTGATTCAATATCGCGGATCGCATTGCCCGATCTGCATCAGGCAGATGACCGAGGCCGAGGCGGCGCTGGACGATTTCGCGGCGCTGGGTGTCGAGGTTATCATGATCACCACCGATACTGCCGAACGTGCCGCTGAAACCGCAGCAAAAGCCAATGTTTCCCGCCTGCGTGTAGGCCACAGCCTGCCCCTGTCTGAGGCACGGGAGGGTTGGGGGCTGAACATCTCGACCAGGCGCGAAGGCAGTGCCGAACCAGACCTGTTCGCAGAGCCCGGACATTTTTACATCGCACCTGACCGGACGCTTTATTTTGGGTGGCAGCAGACCACGCCTTTTGGACGTCCGTCGATGTCGGATATCGCGGGTGGTCTGAAGTTCACTTTGGGCAATAACTACCCGGCGCGCGGAACGTATACGGGCCCACTTTGATCCTCAGAGGCTGGCTTTGAGCCCTTCTGCCAGCAAATCCCAGACCCTGCGGATACGTGGGGTCTGGCGCATGGCCTGCGGCGCAGCCAACCACACGGGCAGAACCGGGATTTCAACATCCAGCGGCAAGATTTCGACATCCGGGTCGGCTTCGGCCATCTGGACCTGACTGAAGCCAATGCCGCATCCCGCGCGGATCAGTTCCCAATAGGCGCTTTGCAGATCGCAGCGGGTCGCAAAACTGTTGCGGCTTGCGGGCCATCCTTTTTCGCGCATGGCCTTGATGATTTCCTGATTGGCGTCAAACCCCACAAGGTCGTGGGAAAAAAGTTCCTCGGGTGTCTTGGGGCGTCCCTTACGGTCGAGATAGGTCGTGGCCGCGCAGAAGCATAACGGCACCTCACCCAGATAACGCGAAATGATATCCATTTGCGCGGGGCGATACATGCGAACGGCAATATCTGCCTCGCGGTATAACAGGTTTTCCGTGGTATCGGTGGCGACCAGCTCAAGTTGAATGGCGGGTTCCTGCCTTCGGATATTCGCCAGAATCGGAGGCAGCAGATGATGCGACGCGAAGACCGAAGCGGTGATGCGGACCGAGCCTTCAAGCTGCTGCGACTGCCCTGCGGCGGCAAGGCTGAAGGCAGTCATGGCGCTGTGCATTTGCTGCGCCATCGGCAAGAGCTGGGAACCTGCCACGCTTAGTTTCAGGCCGCGCGCGTGGCGGTCGAACAAGGATACGCCCAGTTCGGTCTCAAGGCTTTGTACTTGCCGCCCCAATGTGGGTTGGCTGCGATCAAGGTGCCGTGCAGCGGCAGACAGGGATCCTGTTTCGGCCACGGCCAGAAAGCTTTGGATCAGAGACCAATCCGCATGTGTCAGTGCTTTATCCATTCATAATTGAATACACATTCTACATTTCCCGGCAATTCCATACGTGCATTGAATGGATAGATTGGTCTGAAACAGGAGGCATCAATGACACAAACTGCTCTGATACTCGGCGCGTCGGGCCGGTTTGGGCGCAATGCTGCAAAGGCGTTTCGGAATGCGGGTTGGAACGTGCAGACATTCCGTCGCGGGTCCGGTTCTCTTTCCCTGGCGGCAAAAGGGGCGGATGTAATCGTAAACGGGTGGAACCCGCTCTATCCTGATTGGTTGCGTGAAATGCCCGACCTGACCAGACGTGTGATAGACGCCGCGTCCGAGACCGGAGCCACCGTACTGGTTCCCGGAAACGTCTATGTTTTTGGAGCGGGCACGCAAGGCCCATGGTCCGGGATTACACCGCACTTGGCCACCAATCCGCTTGGCCGTATCCGGATCGAGATGGAGGAGGCGTATCGCGCTTCAACCGTCAGAACGATCCTTCTGCGAGCAGGCGATTTCATTGACACTGAGGCATCTGGAAACTGGTTCGATCAGGTCATGATCAAGCATCTGTCGCGCAATCAATTCGTGTATCCCGGAGATCCAGAAGCTCTGCACGCCTGGGCCTATCTGCCTGATCTGGCCCAAGCTGCCGTAGCGCTATGTGAAATCCGAAAGGATCTGCCGCGGTTCTGCGATGTTCCTTTTGCTGGCTACACCCTGACCGGAGCTGAGATCGCGCAGTCTCTGACGAGAGTGACCGGACGGGACATATCCGTGAAGCCGATGCAATGGTGGCCATTGCAGCTGGCGCGACCATTCTGGCGCGTGTCCTCACACCTGATTGAAATGCGGTACCTGTGGCAGGTGCCACATCAGTTGGACGGATCGTACCTGACCGAGTTGCTGGGTTCTGTGCATCAGACAGATCTGGATGATGCATTGCGTTCTGCGATCTCACCCACCCTTGTGGCTTTGCCCTATGCGAACGGAGAGTCGGTCACGCCTTAGGGCAGGGTGACGTCAATCCAGACCAATCGGTGCCTGCTGGCGCGCAGGGCGGATTCGTATAGCTTGGTGCCTTCTTCCGGCCACGTTACACCGGCATCCGAAATGCGCAGGTCGGCCGACGGCAACACATAATCCACGCGCATTTCACCCGTGGCCTTCCACGCGACCGTTGAGGTCGAACCTGACGGGTCTTTAGGCAGCGGGTCTTGCAAACGCGGATGGGCCAGAAGGGACTGAATGGCCTGTTTACGGCCCTCTCCACGCGTTGGGTCAAGGTTGGCATCGCCGGCGATTACGAAGGGACCTTCGGGAACTGGCCCCAGTTCACCGTTCAGTAAAACGGACCAGAGCCGGATCTCATCCTGGTTGCGCAATCCGTTTCGATCCTCGGGCCCATCGAAAACGGGTGGCGCCGCATGAAAGGTCATGAGATTGAGCCGCCCATAAGGGGTTTCGATCGGTACAACCCAATGTGCGGTCGAAGACAGGCGTTGTATCTGATGTGCCGCGTCAGACGGGAAGGGGTGCCCGTTTACGCCGGGCAGGGTGGCGCCCGGTAAACTCCGCCACAACAGCTCGGAATAATCCTGAACCTCAGCGGTGATGATTTCGTATCGCGACAACACCGCCAGCCCACCTTGACCTGTGAACTGCCCCCAGCCTTGGGCGTCGCCGGGGCCTTGGGTCTTGCCATCACCGTCCAGATCAAGCGAGGTTTCCAGCCCGGCATTGGGTTGTGCGGCAAGGTAATATCCGTAATCAAGCCCCGCGTTGCGCAGTTTCCTGGTCAGGGCGATTACAGCAGTATTGTTTAGGTCCCAGTCGATACCCTGAAGGGCGATTATGTCAGGGCGTGCCGATGCAATAACGTCAACAACGGCCAGAACCTGCGCGTCATCGCGTTGAATGTCGCGAAGCAGTAGGCCAGGACCTTTTTCGCTGAGCCCGGTATTATAGGTGGCGATACGCACGACCTCTGCCTGTGCCGCAAAGGGCAGCAATAGCAGACATAGGGTGCGGATCATGCGGCCTGTGTTGACTCGCTGGTCGAATAAGCGCGGCGTTTTTCCATGATCAAGCCCGCGATCCTAAGGGTCGCCATGCCGCGCATGATCATGCTGGCGGGCAGGAAGGCCCATGCGCTCATGGTCCAGATCAAGGTCTGTGGGTTCCCGAGAGAGATCGGGGCGATCACACTGCTCATCAACTTGATTATCGCCGGAATGAGGAATGGCAGCAGAATGCCGATACAGATGTTCAGGCGGCCATCCCGTTGAAGGCGCGTAACGACATCGCCCCCTTTGGTAGGGTCAAACAGCGGCAGGTTTGTCCAAACATTGAAGGCGCCATTCCCGGTTGGCCAACCCCGAACCCTGACCGCATAGGCAAAGCTGACAATCGTGACCAATGCCGCGACATAAGCTACGCTGGCCGTGATGCGGACCAGTTCAATCAAGGCGTGGCTGGCATCCGGGGGCAACATCAACACGATGAGGCGCACCGGAGAATAGGGGAAGTCCACCACATTTGCGACAGCCAAACCAACCGAATAAGAGAATGTGGTCAACTGCGTTGGTTCAAAGGCGTTTTTGCAGATCAGCGTTAGAAAGGTGACCATCGACATCAGGCCGACAAACCGAAGGCGATTGACCGGGGGCGCGTCGCGGAATTCGATAAAGCTGGGAAAGGCAGAATTGTATTCGGCAAAGGTCAGGATAAACGCGAGGATCGCGAGAAAGACCAGAATCTCGGTCCCGTTCGTAGATGAGACAGGCAGGTACAACGCAGGTGTCAGCACCATAAGTGCAACAAGTATACCGCGTATCGCCGCCCCTGTTGTGCGCGCAATCACTATCCGAACCCTTTTTCAAACCGGATCAGCCGATCTTTGTCGACTTGTTTCCAACTTGTGCCCGTCGCTTCGTCTGACGTTGACGGATGCCTCTTCAGCGTCAACATGAACGATAAGCGGCATTTTGCTCAAGCCGAGGTGCAGAAAACACGGGATTTCGGGCAAAAAGATGGCGCAACTGGTGCGGTATTGCATCATTTTCGACGCAAATCCGACGTGTATCTCAAATTGATACCCACATGTTGTGGTTTTCGAAAAATCAACCCCAAGAATGCGAGCGGGGCCGCCTTGGCGACCCCGTCAGGTTGAGTATCCACAGATTCGTCCCCAGAATCACACCCAGGGGCGGGCCTGACTGGCGTGATCCTCGAACTTGTCGATGTGATGATCTTTTTCCATCGTCAGCCCGATATCATCCAGACCATTAAGCAGGCAGTGCTTGCGGTGAGGATCGATTTCGAAATCGATCACGACGCCGTCCGATGTGGTGATCTGCTGGTCTTCCAGATGTACGGTCATGCGGGCGTTTTCGCCTTTATGCGCATCATCCATCAGGATCGCGTGGTGTTCTGCCCCGACAACAATCGGCAGAATGCCGTTCTTGAAACAGTTGTTGAAGAAGATGTCGGCAAAACTGGTCGAGATCACGACCTTGATGCCGAAATCCTTGATCGCCCAGGGCGCGTGTTCGCGTGAGGACCCACAGCCGAAATTGTCGCCAGCAACCAGAATCTCGGCCTCGCGATAGGCGGGCTTGTTCAGGACGAATTCTTCATTCTCCTGACCGTCATCGTGATAGCGCATCTCGTCGAACAGAACGACACCCAGGCCCGACCGTTTGATGGTTTTCAGGTGCACTTTCGGGATGATCATATCGGTGTCGATATTGATCAGCGGCATTGGGGCGGCCACCCCGTGGACTTTTTCAAACTTATCCATGTTCACACTCCTGCGGGAGAGGGCCGCGCCCAGACCCCGCGTTAAGCTTGTTTCGTTTCTTTTGGTGCGTCCTT
The DNA here is from genome assembly GCF_056541275.1 of Ruegeria sp. AI2. Classification (NCBI taxonomy): domain Bacteria; kingdom Pseudomonadati; phylum Pseudomonadota; class Alphaproteobacteria; order Rhodobacterales; family Roseobacteraceae; genus Ruegeria; species Ruegeria sp. AI2. Next base: position 110,749 of record NZ_JBQFYB010000006.1, on the reverse strand, counting down.
GACGAAGAACGCCATGAAGACAAGGCCGAGCCCGTTAAAGATCATCTCGATCCCCAGCAGGATGCCCAGCAATTGCAGCAGCACTGAAGGGTCCATTGCAGCAAAGCGCCAGATCAGGATCGCCAGGACAATCGACATGATGCCCGAGACCAGCGTCGCCCAGAAATACTGTGTTCCGCGCATCTGGAACGACAGGATCACGCGGGCAATGCCGCCAGCCATGAACAGGATCAGGCAGACGGTTGCCAGCGTCAGCGTTCCTTGCAGTGGGTGATCCAGAAAGGACCAGCCCAGAAACAGCATCACGACACCCATGATAAGTGACAGTATCTTGTTGCCGGTCCCTTCAACTGTGAAGCCGCCAACAACCTGCAATGCGCCCGAAATCAACAGCAATACACCTGTGACCACCGTCACGGTAATTGATGCCACGACCGGTGCGCCCAGCACAAAGATGCCGAACACGATGGACAGAAGTCCAAGCAATAGCCATTTTGTCCAGTCACTCATGTCTTCAATCCCTCAAATATCCAGTTATGAGGGTATCTTACATCATTTCACGAACGTCTGTCAGCCGTCCTGTGATTGCCGCTGCGGCGGCCATTGCCGGGCTCAGCAGGTGGGTACGCCCGCCCCGGCCCTGACGGCCTTCGAAGTTGCGGTTCGAAGTCGCGGCGCAGCGTTCACCCGGTTTCAACTGGTCGGGATTCATCGCCAGGCACATCGAACATCCTGCCAGACGCCATTCGAAACCGGCTTCTTTGAAGATATCCGCCAGACCTTCTTCTTCGGCCTGCGCGCGGACGAGGCCCGAGCCCGGAACGACCATGGCGCGCATGCCGTCCTTGATCTTTTTGCCTTTCAGAATCTCGGCGGCGGCTCGCAGGTCCTCGATCCGGCCGTTGGTGCACGAGCCGATAAAGACGGTGTCGATCTCAACTTCGCTCAGCTTCTGGCCGGCTTTAAGCCCCATGTATTCGATGGAGCGGCGGGCTGCATCGACTTTGCCGCCTTCGAAATCCTCTGGGTTCGGTACGGTTGAGGTGATCGGCAGAACGTCCTCGGGGCTAGTGCCCCAGGTCACGACCGGCGCGATGTCTTCGCCGCGCAGAGTGATGACCTTGTCGAAATGCGCGTCTTCGTCGGTGTAAAGCGTTTTCCACCATGTCAGAGCCGCTTCCCACTGCGCCCCTTTCGGCGCGTGCGGGCGGCCTTTGACATATTCGAACGTTGTTTCATCCGGCGCGATCAGACCGGCACGAGCCCCGCCTTCAATCGCCATGTTGCAGACGGTCATGCGTCCTTCCATCGACAGATCACGGATTGCTTCGCCGCAATACTCGATGACATAGCCGGTACCGCCAGCGGTGCCGGTCTCACCGATCACAGCCAGAGTGATGTCCTTGGCGGTCACGCCCGGTTGCAACTTGCCGGTGATTTCCACCTTCATGTTCTTGGACTTCTTCTGGATCAGCGTTTGCGTTGCCAGAACATGCTCAACCTCGGACGTACCGATGCCGTGGGCCAGCGCGCCGAATGCACCGTGGGTCGCTGTGTGGCTGTCGCCGCAGACAACGGTCATACCCGGCAGGGTCCAACCCTGTTCCGGGCCAACGATGTGGACAATGCCCTGGCGCACGTCATTCACCGGGTAGTAGTGAATGCCGAAATCCTTGGCGTTCTTGTCCAGCGCCTCGACCTGAATGCGTGATTCCGGGTTTTCGATCCCATTCACGCGGTCCGGTGTGGTCGGCACGTTGTGGTCCGGTACAGCGATGGTTTTTTCCGGCGCGCGCACTTTACGGCCTGCCATGCGCAGCCCTTCAAATGCCTGCGGGCTGGTGACTTCGTGCACCAAATGGCGGTCGATATAAAGCAGGCAGGTTCCATCATCGGCTTCGTGCGCGACATGGGCATCCCAGATCTTGTCATAGAGTGTCTTGGGGGACATCGGTCCTCTCCCGTATGTAATGAGAAATAGCTGGCGAGTTTGCTCAGGCGACGGATAGGCGCGCCAGAACCGTGCGGGCAGCGCCAAAGAACCGTTCACGCAAGCGCGCGCGATCTTCCAGATTCTGAAGTTGGGCCACATTGAGTCTCATGCGGTTCAGATATACCGCGCCCTTCCGGCAATCAAGGTTCAAAACCAGTGTCAGGCTTGCATCGCCCTGCATTGCTGTCCAAGCTGGCCCCGCAGGAGACGTGCATGAACCAAGACCTGATCCCAAGTACGCTGACCGACCTCTATAACAACATGGTTGCGGCTTTTTCCGCGCAATTCGAGAGGCTGCTTGATCTGATCGTCACGCCGGGCTGGCGACAATATCAACTGCTCATCATCCTGTTGCTGTGGGCGCTGGCTTTGCTGCTGAAATTCCTGACCCAGTCTAGATGGGATGCCTGGGCTCGTTCACGCACGGGATGGCCGAAATGGCGGCTGCGGGTTCTGGTACAGCTGATGCGGCGGTTGGCGCTGGTCTACTTCATCCTGCTTTCGTGGGCATTGTATCTGACCATGCAGCAACTCACCTGGCCGTCGCGCAGCTATATCATCGGGGTGATAGCCACATTGGCGGCGGCATGGCTGGCGATAGCACTGGTCGCCAGACTGGTCCAAAACCGCACGCTTCGCAGGATATTCAAATGGGCAATGTGGATCTACGCAACGCTTGTCGCGCTGAATCTGACGGATGATGTCGCGGGTTTTCTTGACGGTGTCGCGATTTCCATCGGGGACCTGCATATTTCGGCTCTTGGGATTCTCAAGGCCACATTGCTGATTGGCATCCTGCTGACACTGGCCCGTATCGGCACGCGCGCAGCCGAACGCGCATTGCAAAGCAATGACGACATAACTCCGTCCATGCAGGTGCTGCTGTCAAAAGGCATACAGGTTCTGCTTTACGGAGCAGTCTTTATGGCTTCGATCCGAACGTTGGGGTTCGATCTGACCGGTATCGCGCTTTTGTCCGGCGCTATCGGCGTGGGTATCGGGTTCGGTCTGCAAAAAGTGGTGTCGAACCTGATATCGGGGATCATCATCCTCATGGACCGCTCGATCAAGCCGGGCGATGTGATCTCGTTGGGGGATACGTTCGGTTGGATCAATGCGCTTGGCGCGCGATACGTGTCTGTCGTAACGCGGGACGGGCGCGAGTACCTGATACCAAACGAAGATCTGATTACCAACCAGGTGGTGAACTGGTCGCATTCTGACCGGTTCGTGAGATTGGATCTGGATTTTGGTACCAGCTATGACGACGATCCGCATAAAGTGCGCGCAACCGCAATCAGGGCGGTAAAGGCGGTTGCCCGGGTCCTGAGCGGCGGCAAACATGAACCGGTTTGCCACATCACCGGATTTGGTGACAGCAGCGTGGATTATGTGCTGAGGTTCTGGATCAGCGACCCGACAAAGGGGTTGACCAATATTAGGGGCAATGTCTATCTGGCTCTTTGGGACGCATTCAAGGAAGAAGGTATCTCGATCCCCTTCCCACAGCGCGAGATCCGGTTGCTGCCGGACGGCGCAACTGCGCAACAGATCATCACAGAGTAAGCGTCTGTGTACGCCCTGCAGCGTGCATTCATTGAAATGTTGCATTCCCCTTGCTACCTTATTAGTACCCCGGCGCCGGGGTTTCGCGGCGCGCAACAAAGGAGGACTATGTCCTGTCTCTACATACACAGGCGGGTTTGCCCGCCGATGATGGGGTCAACATAATGGCCCACTCTCAGTCAATCAGCGACAAGCTGCTTGAACGAATCCTTTCCTCACTTTCCGATGACAAGGCCGAAGACGTCGTGCAGATCAACCTGCAGGGCAAGTCATCGGTTGCGGATCACATGGTGATTGCCTCGGGTCGGTCGACCCGTCAGGTGTCGGCCATGGCGGAAAAGCTGACGGATCGCATCAAGCAGGAATTCGGTTTCACCTCGAAGGTCGAAGGCAAGGATACCGGCGACTGGGTGCTGATCGATACGGGCGACGTCATCGTCCATATCTTCCGCCCCGAAGTGCGTGAATTCTATCAGCTGGAAAAGATGTGGCTGCCTCAGGGCGGCAGCGCCTCGGCGAACTGAGGCGCTATCCCGGCCTGCATTAACAGGCCGGAGGCGAGAGAGATATGCGTATCAGCATAGTTGCGGTCGGGCGATTGCGCGCCGGACCCGAGAAGACACTGCTTGACGATTACCTGACCCGATTTGACCGGACCGGCCGTGCGCTGGGCCTTGGGCCTGCGCAGGTGATCGAGGTTGAAGACAAGAAAAACGCAGGCATGGCGGCCGAGGCCGCGCTGCTGCGTAAGGCCCTGCCCAAAGGGGCGGTGTTGTGCACGCTTGATGAACGGGGGCGTGTCATGTCCTCGCCCGATTTCGCGAAGAAGCTGGGTGATTGGCGCGATGCCGGTCGGCAGGATCTGGCATTTGTGATCGGTGGTGCGGATGGAATTGACCCAGTTCTGCGGGCCGAGGCGGATTTTTCCATTTCATTCGGGTCGATGGTCTGGCCCCATATGCTGGCCCGTGTGATGCTGGCCGAGCAACTTTACCGGGCCGCGACCATTCTGTCAGGTGGCCCCTATCACCGGGTCTGACATGGCGCAGCTTCTGATCGTTTATCACTCCCGCACAGGCGGTGCCCGGCAGATGGCCGAAGCGGCGGCCGAAGCGACGCGAGGTGAGGCTGACACAAAGCTTATGCCAGCCGATCAAGCCGGGCCGGAAGATCTGTTGGCCTCCGATGGCTACATCTTTTGCGCGCCAGAAAATTTGGCGGCAATTTCGGGTTTGATGAAGGAATTCTTTGACCGCTGCTACTACCCGGTGCTGGGAAAGCTAGAAGGCCGACCCTATGCGCAGATGATTTGCGCAGGATCGGATGGCGAGAATGCCGCCCGTCAGATCGCACGGATAGCCACCGGTTGGCGATTGAAAGCTGTTCAGCCTCCGCTGATCATCTGTACTCATGCGCAAACGCCCGAGGCCATTTTGGCCGAAAAGACAATCCCGCAAGACCAACTGGATCAATGCCGCGAGACAGGAGCCGCTTTGAGTGCCGGTCTGGCCATGGGTATTTTCTGAGGGTCAATCCAGTTTGACCACTGTGGTGCCTTCATTCCATCCATCGACGATGCACCGCGCCTGAATTTGCACCTGGGGCATGCCATCGGGAATGACCACCCCGCCCAGAGAGCGGGTAAAGGGTTGTTCGGTTTCGTGAGGATGGAGCAGGACGCGCATTCCCAACTCGTTTCCATCCATATCCAGAACACGCCAGCCGTCGGCGTAATGATCCCAACCCGTATCGGGATGCCGGATCGTCACATCGAACCGCCATGTATCACTGTTTGCACTGGTGAGGACCTGTTCGATTGTTGGCGGGTCGGCAAGGGCAGGGCTGGCCAGTAAGGCGAAGAGAATCAAGTATCGCATCGCACCAGTGTAACCAGTGGGATAGCGCATCGGTATCACGTATCCGTGCTAGCGGCTCGGGCCATCAGTATTTCCCGGGAGTGTGAGGCGAACTCGCGCCGATACAAGACGCCAAACGTGACCGCTGTACCCAAAATGAGCGCGACAGGTCCAAGAAACCATGCCAACGACGCCAGTGCAAAATAGGTTGCGCGCAGACCGCGGTTGAAGCTGCGCGCGGCGGTGACACAGATCTCAGCCGCCTGACCGGCGCGGGGATAGGTTTGCGGGTCTTCGGGGTCATTGGGAACTGCAGCCATCAACACGGCGCAGTATCCGAAAAGGCGGTGCGCCCAGACATATTTCAGAAATGCGTTGGCCAGCAGCAATACGACGAAAAGGATTTTGATCTCCCAGACCATTGCCGGGACACTGCCGATGGCGAGGTCGATTGCGACGCCTGCCAGCCTTTCGGTGTTGCCCAGCAAGGCCAGCCCGCCCCCGATGGCAATCATCGTGGTCGACGCGAAGAATGTACTGCCCTGCCGCATGGCCGCCACGACTTGCGCGTCGAACATGCGCGGTTGGCGGGTCACCATCTCGCGCATCCAGTCGCGCCGGTAATCGTCCATCATAAGGGCTACGGATTGCCTCTGCGGTGATGGATGTTCGATTTTCCACCCGATCCACAGCCACGCAACCAGCAGCAAAAGCAATGATGCGTAGTCTAGAGGGGCAAAAAGAGCGGCACGTTCGATCCAGGTCATGGCCGCGACAGTAAGGCCGGGCATGGGAACTTGCCAGTGCGATAAATTGGTAATATAATTTTACCAAAAGGAGGAATGCCATGGAGATGCCAAAGCCAAGCCCGGATGTTCTGAGCCGGAAATCTGCGCTTGTTGCGCGGCTGTCGCGGGTTCTGCCCGAAGATGCGATCATCCATGACCCCTCCGAAACCCGCGCTTACGAGTGTGACGCTTTGACGGCCTATAAATGCCCGCCAATGCTGGCCGTGCTGCCGTCAAGCACACAGCAGGTTTCGGATGTTCTGCGCATTTGTCATGACGAAAACGTGCCTGTGGTGCCGCGCGGGGCGGGAACTTCACTGGCCGGTGGAGCCTTGCCGACGGCGGATTGCGTCATTCTGGGCGTCGCACGGATGAATGAGGTGTTGGAAATCGACTATGACAACCGCTTCATCAAAGTAAAGACGGGTCGCACCAATCTAAGCGTTACCGGTGCGGTCGAGGAAAAGGATTTCTTCTACGCCCCCGATCCGTCTTCACAGCTGGCCTGTGCCATTGCTGGCAATATCGCGATGAACTCGGGCGGAGCGCATTGCCTCAAATATGGGGTAACAACAAACAACCTGTTGGGCGTGACCATGGTCATGATGGACGGCAGCGTTGTCGAAATCGGTGGTGCGCATCTGGATGCACCAGGTCTGGACCTGTTAGGCGTCATCTGTGGGTCCGAAGGTCAACTGGGTGTGGTGACCGAGGCCACGCTGCGTATTCTTCGCAAGCCCGAGGGCGCACGACCGGTCCTGATGGGTTTCAATGACAATGAGGTTGCGGGGCAGTGTGTCTCGGACATCATCCAATCGGGCATATTGCCGGTCGCGATCGAGTTCATGGATACATTGTGCATCAGGGCCTGCGAAAACTTTGCCCATGCCGGGTATCCCGATTGCAACGCGCTGCTGATCGTCGAAGTGGAGGGGTCTGACGCTGAAATAGATTTTCAGCTTTCGAAAATCATCGAGATAGCGAAACGCCATGACCCGGTTGAATTGCGCGAAAGCCAGACGGCCGAGGAAAGCGCCAAGATCTGGTTGGGTCGGAAATCTGCATTCGGTGCCATGGGACAATTGAACGATTACATGTGTCTGGATGGCACGATCCCGGTGTCAGCCCTACCAACCGTTCTGCGTCGTATCGGAGAATTGAGTGAGGAGTTTGGGTTGCCGGTCGGAAATGTGTTCCACGCGGGCGACGGAAATATGCATCCGCTGATCTTGTTCGATGCCAACAAACCCGGCGATCTGGAAAAATGCGAAGCTTTTGGGGCAGAGATTCTGAAGCTGTGTGTTGACGAGGGCGGCTGTCTGACTGGGGAACATGGTGTGGGGATCGAAAAGCGGGATCTGATGTCTCATCAATATTCACCTGCCGACCTTGAGGCGCAGATGGCGGTTAAGGACGTTTTCGATCCCAAATGGCTGCTGAACGCGGCCAAAGTGTTTCCGCTCGACGTGTCGGAGCCGCGGCGTATGGCTGCAGAATAAGGGGGCGCTGCCCCCTTGCCCCCGGAGTATTTTGGAAAAGATGAAGCCGATGAGACCTGAGACTGAGGCCGATCTGGCAAAGCTGGTGGCCGGGTTAGAAAACCCTGTACGCGTTGTCGGTGGCGGGACGCGTGGAATTGCCAGCCCGTATGCGGAAATCGAAACCGGAGCTTTGCGCGGTATTACGCTATATGAACCCGGGGCGCTGACCCTTGTTGCAGGGGCAGGGACGCCCTTGGCCGAGATCACGGCGGCGCTGGAAGCAGAGGGCCAGCACCTGGCGTTTGAGCCGATGGATCATCGCGGATTGCTGGGAACACAGGGTGAACCGACCATTGGCGGCGTTGTCGCCGCCAATATTTCGGGCCCGCGACGGATTCAGGCCGGAGCCTGCCGGGATTTTCTGCTGGGGGTACGCTATGTCGATGGGCGCGGGCAGGTGATCAAGAACGGTGGCCGCGTGATGAAGAACGTCACCGGGTACGATCTGGTCAAATTGATGGGCGGGTCGTGGGGTACTTTAGGAGTTTTGACCGAAGTTTCGCTGAAGGTGCTTCCAAAACCGGAACGGGTGGCAACATTATCTGTTGGGGTCCGGGATGCTGGAACTGCGGTTCGGGTTCTGTCCGCCGCACTGAGATCGCCGTTCGAAGTAACGGGGGCCGCGTATGATCCTCACGCCGGGAAAGCCCTGCTTAGGGTCGAAGGCTTCACGGACGCGGTCGCATATCGCACAGGCAGGTTGGCGGCTGAACTGTCCCGGTTTGGAGAGATTTCAGAGGAAGCGGATGCAGACACGCTTTGGGCTGATATCCGCGATGCTCATCCGTTTCAGGGGCAGGACGGGGATGTCTGGCGGCTTTCAGTAAAACCCGGAGATGCGGCCGAAGTTTCAGCGCGTGCCGAAGCGGATCAGTTGCTTTTTGACTGGGGCGGCGGGCTTGTCTGGCTGCGCGTCCCGAAAGGTACGGATCTGCGCGCGCGTCTAGGTGTGTTTTCCGGCCACGCGACACTTGTACGAGCGGATGCAGAAACAGTCGCGCGACTGGGGCGTTTTCAACCGGAGAACGCGGCCGTCTCGAGCCTGACAAAGGGGTTGCGCGCTAAGTTTGACCCACGTGGATTGTTTAATCCGGGGCTGATGGGATAGGTTTATGCAGACATCATTCTCAGAACGGCAGCTGCAAGACCCGGCAACCAAGCGCGCGAACGAAATTCTGCGAAATTGCGTCCATTGCGGATTCTGCACGGCGACTTGTCCGACCTATCAGGTTCTTGGCGACGAGTTGGACAGTCCGCGCGGGCGCATCTATCTGATCAAGGATATGCTCGAAAACGAGCGGCAGCCCGACGAAAAGACGGTCAAGCATATCGACCGGTGCCTGTCCTGCCTGGCTTGCATGACCACTTGCCCATCAGGTGTGCACTATATGCATCTGGTCGATCACGCGCGTGAATATATAGAGGCGAATTACAAACGCCCCTTGGCGGATCGTATTTTGCGTTGGGTCCTGGCACAGATCCTGCCCTATCCGATGCGCTTTCGCTGGGCGCTGATCGGGGCGAAACTGGGTCGCCCGTTCCGGTTTTTGATGCCAGATGCCCGTTTGCGTGCCATGCTGGACATGGCGCCCAAGAACATTCCGCCGGTCAGCCGTAACGATGACCCTCAAAGCTTTGCGCCCGAAGGCGAGCGGAAAATGCGGGTGGCCCTGATGACGGGCTGCGCTCAGAAAGCGCTGAATACTGACATTAATGACGCCACGATCCGTCTGCTGACCCGGCTGGGATGTGAGGTTGTGGTGGCTGAGGGTGCTGGATGTTGTGGAGCGCTGACCCATCACATGGGCAAGGTGAAAGACAGCCACGCAGCCGCAATCGCCAATATCAGGGCCTGGATTCGCGAGATGGACGGCGACGGATTGGACGCCATCGTGATCAACACCTCGGGCTGTGGGACGACGGTCAAGGATTACGGGCATATATTCCGGAACGACGCGCTCTCGGTCGATGCTGCGCGGGTCTCGGGTATCGCGATGGATATCAGTGAGCTGGTTATGAAGCTGAGTCTACCCGAAGGGCGTGATCAGGACCTTACAGTTGCGTATCACGCAGCCTGTTCGCTGCAGCATGGGCAGAAGATCAAGACCTATCCCAAAGACCTGCTGAAACGTGCTGGGTTCAAAGTGGTCGAGCCCGCCGACAGCCATTTGTGCTGCGGTAGCGCAGGGACTTACAACCTGATGCAGCCGGAAATCTCGGGTCAGTTGAAGCAGCGTAAAATCAGGACACTTGAAGTCAAGAAACCTGATATCATCGCAGCAGGCAATATCGGTTGCATGATGCAAATCGGGTCCGGCACCCAAGTGCCAGTCGTTCATACGGTCGAGTTGCTGGATTGGGCAACAGGGGGGCCGAAACCACCCGCGTTGCAGGGGGCAGGAGGTTCTGTTCCAATTTTGCGATAAGCCACTCTGATGCCGCCCCGCATCATTTCCTCAGGAAATTCACCTGAACACCGATCGCCCTATTTTTGCCCAACGTGACACGTAGGACAAAAGCTTCAGAGTGAGTCCCCGGAGACCCGAGTGCGCAAATGGATTAAGGCGATTGTTCTTTGTGCTTTGCCGATGGCGGCTACAGCACAGGACACCAGGCTGGAAAGCCTGGAGACCTCGGATTCCGGGCGCGAATGGATGGCTGTCGGGCGTCTGGATATTGCCGGAAAAGGGTTTTGCACCGGAACGCTTGTGTCGCCGACCCTTGTGCTGACAGCGGCGCACTGCCTGTTCGACAAGGTGTCCGGGCAGCGGGTGAACCCGTCCGATATCGAATTTCTGGCCGGGTGGCGGCTGGGCCGCGCTTTGGCTTATCGAACGGCAAGACAAGCTGTAATTCACCCGGATTATCAATTCAGTGCCGAGTCGTCGACGGACCGTGTCGGCGCGGATGTCGCCCTGATCGAGCTTTGGCAGCCGATCCGCAACACATCGGTCATTCCGTTTGAATCAGGAGATCAGCCGCGCCGGGGTGCGGAAGTAGGCGTGGTGTCTTATGCACATGACCGGTCAGAAGCGCCATCGTTGCAACAGGTTTGTTCGGTCATGAACCGGCAGGCAGGCGTTATGATCATGTCCTGCGACGTCGACTTCGGATCTTCAGGAGCACCGGTTTTTTCCTTTACAGGCGCACGCCCTCAGATCGTGTCGGTTGTGGCGGCAAAGGCCAGCATGGATGGCCAGAGCGTTGCGATCGGGACTGCGGTTGAACATACGCTGCAATTGCTGCGCGACGAGCTGTCTGCCGGGCACGGATTTGGATTGTCGACCTCCGGTTCAGGGACGGGCAAGAACGTCGGTGCAAGGTTTATCCGGCCATGACCAAGGTCTTTCTAAGTCTGCTTTTGGGCCTGAGTGTTCTGGCGACCGCATCCCATGCGCAAGCCAACAAACGCAAGCTGACAGACCGGGACGACCTTTATGGTTGGGAAGCAATCGGGCGGCTGGATGTGCGCGAAGAGTCCTATTGCACAGGTACGCTGATCGCGCAGGACATGGTGCTGACCGCTGCCCATTGTGCTGTGGACCGCCGTACCGGGGAAACATACGCACCCGAAGACATCACGTTTCGTGCGGGTCTGAGCAACGGCAGCGCGTTGGCCGAGCGTCAGATTACGCAAATTGCCGTTCTGCCCGGCTACGCTTCAAATAACCCGCTTTCGCACGAAAGCGTTCGGATGGATGTCGCCCTGATGCGGCTGAATGAGCCCATCCCGTATTCGATTGCCGATCCTTTCGTGTTGCACAGCGGGCGAGTTTCGGGAAACGAGATCAGCGTAGCCTCGTATGGGCGCGGACGATCCGAGGCGATCACGCGGGAAAGGTCATGCCGCGTATTGGATCGCAGGCAGGGCCTGATCACTTTTGATTGCGACGTCACCTTTGGGTCTTCCGGATCCGCCATTCTGGCAAAAAACGGTTCGCGTTGGCAGGTTTTGTCCGTGGTTTCAGCGGTAGGCACGAACGGTCGCAGAAAGGTGGGGTTCGGCATGGAGCTTGACGAGATAGTGGCCGAACTCAAGTCTATCATGCGGCGCGATGCGCCAAAACCAACGGCTACGATCCGCCGGTTACAGGCTGGGTCCGGCACGTCCGGGTCTGGTGCGAAATTCATCAGCTCCGGCGGGGGTTGAACTCGGTCAAATCGCTTCCCATGTCACTGATATCGGATCGCCACAACGGGGTCCGTCATCAACATTGGTCCGTCCAGCCGGAGGGCCAGATCGTGAATCGCTCAAGACTGAGGATATGACACATGCGTACGTTTGATTTTGCACCGCTGCACCGCGCCACCATTGGCTTTGACCAGATCGCCGACATGATGGATCGCGTTCTGACCAATGATGTGGCACAGCCAAGCTATCCGCCCTACAACATCGAAAAAACCGATGTCGACACGTACCGTATCTCGGTGGCCGTCGCCGGTTTTTCGGAAAGCGACCTGTCCGTTGAAGTGAAAGAAAACTCGCTGGTTGTTGCCGGTAAGAAGGCATCCGAGGACAAGAGCCGCAGCTATCTGCATCGCGGCATCGCAACCCGCGCGTTCGAGCGTCGTTTTGCGCTGGCCGATCACGTCCGTGTCACCGGCGCAAGCCATGAAAACGGAATGCTGAACATCGACCTGAAGCGCGAAGTGCCCGAGGCCCTGAAACCGCGCCGGGTCGAAATTACCTCGGCCAAAGCCATCGAAAAAGATGTGGTTGACGCCAAGGCCGTGAACTGAGGCTTTGAAAGCCTAGCGGCAGTCTCCTCCTCCCGGACTGCCGCAACACCCGCGCCCCGCGTTCCTCCAGACGCGGGGCGTTGTTCTTTGATGAAAGCGCCTTTGCACATCAAAGCGTGGGCCCGGTAAACTCGGCTACACTCGTCGTGAACCTGTGCTAGAATTTGCAGATGTCGACGGCATACACGCAGACCAGACCAGCTATTCCCCAATCGCTTGCGGTTGTCGGCGTACTTTTCGCATCAGTCTGTTTCGGGCTTGTTCCCTATTTCAGCAGGGGATTGACCGAGCAGGGCGTCGCACCTTTCGCCGTCGCATTCTACCGCTACATCGTTCCGGCGGTTTTGTTACTGCCAGTTCTCGTCGTACATCGAACAGCCTGGCGCGAGATTTGTTGGGGTCTTGCGGTCGGAGTGGTGATGGGGCTTGGCTGGATCGGATATGTCACAGCCCTAAAGACACTGCCCGCATCGACGGTGGGTGTGCTCTATATGACATATCCGGTTTTCACGTTGATCATTGCGTGGGTCTTGTTCGCCGATACACCCACAAGGCGCGCGTTTCTTGCGTCTGGTCTCATCATTCTGGCTGCCATCATAGCAGGCTCGCCAGCATCCGTTCCGGTCGAGCACATTCCTACGCTTCTAATCTCTCTGGCGGCGCCATTTGGTTTTGGCTTCGGGATTTCTGTTCTGGTCCACAGGTTGTCACGAATTGCGCCACTTGCACGTATCGCCTCGGTGTCTCTGGGATCGGTTCTTGGGCTTTTGCCTTTGATGCTGAATGCAGACGTTTCCACGCTGTTTCCTGAAGGTCAGTCCGAATGGGTTCTGATCATTGGAATTGGGTTGGTCACGGCGCTTGTGCCGCAGCTTGTTTACACGATCTGTTCGCCGCTGATCGGAGCTTCTCAAACTGCGGTTGTCGGAAGCATTGAATTGCCCACGATGTTTGCAGTCGGGTTCTTCGCGTTTGGAGAAGCGATCACAACTGCGCAAGCCATAGCCTGTGCCTTGGTCATAGGGGCGATTGCAATCACCAGAAGTCGGGTGACGCGCACCGTAACGACCGTGATAGCGAAAGACGAAAAGACCTAAGTTTGGGATCGGATCGGGCCCTATACGAAAACTCCCCGCGAAGCTTGCCCGCAGGGAATTCATGCTTGGTGAAATAAGGTCATTGCCCAGCCGTCACCGGCCCGTTTGACCGGAACAACGCCTCGCCTGTGGGCAGAATGGCCACCGCCCCAAGGCGATGGCCGCCAGATCAGACCGACATGCAGACGTATTTCATCTCAAGATAGTCTTCCATGCCGTGGTGGCTGCCTTCGCGACCCAGACCGGATTGCTTGACGCCGCCGAACGGGCCCAACTCGGTCGAGATGATGCCGGTGTTCACGCCGACAATGCCATATTCCAGCGCTTCGGCCACTTTGTAGACGCGGCTCAGATCTTTTGCATAGAAATACGAGGCCAGGCCAAAGATTGTGTCATTCGCCATTGCGATCACGTCATCTTCATCCTCGAACTTGAACAGCGGGGCCAGCGGGCCAAAGGTTTCGTCCTGCGCCACCATCATGTCCTGAGTCACTCCGGTCACGATGGTCGGCTGAAAGAACGTACCGCCCAGATCGTGAGGCAAGCCGCCGGTCAGAACGGCGCCGCCCTTGTCCGTGACATCCTTGATATGCTCTTCCACCTTGGCGACCGCATCGGCATTGATCAGCGGGCCGGTTGTGGTGCCCTCGGCCAGACCGTCGCCGATTTTCAAGGCTTCGACCGCCGCTTTCAGTTTGGCAGCGAACGCGTCGTAAACACCGGCCTGTACATAGATGCGGTTGGCACAGACACAGGTCTGGCCGTTATTGCGGAATTTGCACAGCATCGCGCCTTCGACTGCAGCATCCAGATCCGCGTCATCAAACACGATAAAGGGTGCATTGCCGCCCAGTTCCATCGAGCATTTCATGACCTGATCAGCAGCTTGCCGCAGCAGGATGCGCCCCACCTCGGTCGAGCCGGTAAAGGTCAGCTTGCGTACACCGGGGTTTTCGCAGAACTCCTTGCCGATCTCGCTGGCCTGGGAAGAAGGCACCACGTTGAACACACCAGCTGGCACGCCGGCTTGTTCCGCCAGAAGCGCCAGAACCAGCGCGGAAAGTGGCGTTTCTGCCGCCGGGCGGGCAACAAAAGCACACCCCGCCGCCAGCGCAGGTCCTGCCTTGCGAGTGATCATGGCGTTGGGAAAGTTCCAGGGTGTGATCGAAGCCGCCACACCAATGGGCTGTTTCAGCACCATGATCCGTTTGTCGCGCTGATGCCCGGGGATGGTCTCGCCATACACCCGCTTGGCTTCTTCCCCGAAAAATTCGATGAAGGAGGCACCATAGCCGATTTCTCCGATGGCCTCAGCCAGTGGTTTGCCCTGCTCCGCGGTCAGGATCTTGCCCAGATCTTCGGCGTTCTCCATCATCAGGTCGAACCAGCGCCGCAGGATCACCGCTCGTTCCTTGCCGGTCAACTTGGCCCATTCCTTTTGCGCGGCTTCGGCCTGTGCAATTGCTCCGGCGACTTGCGCCCGGCTGACATCGGCCACTTTGGCCACCACATCGCCCCGGGCCGGGTTAGTCACGTCGAAAGTTCCGTTGTCACCATCCACCCACTGACCACCGATATAGGCTTTGGTTACAAGCAAGTCAGGATTCTTCAGAATTGATTTCAGATCGGTCGTTGCGTCCAGCATGTCATTCTCCGCGCAGAAGTTGAGTTGCCGCACCCAATCAGGTGTTGAGGGCTTTGTCTATGTCCACCGATGCGGGTCGATCAGCCCAGATTTGATCAAATTATTTTCAGACCCAATCGTTGCAGCATAGCCGCAGCGTTGAGTTCTACGTCAGGTTGCGATCACGTGGCTTTCCTTTCCACCCCAAGTTTGCCAGAGTTTGCGTGATTTTTGGACTCAAGGGGATGTAAATGACCGTAACATTTCCTATCTTATTGGGTAATTAAAGAAAAAAAGGACAGCAGAGATGTCGAACCAGCAATTCGAAGCGCTTATCAAAGAAACGCAAACGAAAGTGCGCGAAAGCCAGTCGCAGATTGAGGGGCTGACCTCGCGGATCGAAGCGGCGCGGGCCAAGATTGGAACGGCCGAGGCCGATATCGACATCGAAAATGCCACGCTTGAGGATGTTCACGCCCACACCGAGGTGATGAACGCCAACATCGCCGAGCTGATCATGGGTCTGGACGATGTTACCAACGCGTTTTCCAAGGATTTCGACGACATGCGCTCGAAAACCGGGTGGGAGTCGTTTGTTGGCATCTTTTCCAAGGGAAAATCCGAGTCGCTCCGGCAAGAGCGGATGCGAACGGCCAATATCGACGACAAATTGCAGGACCTGATCGCCAAATCCGATGTGATCGTCAAGCTGCTGCAGGGGCAGCTGACCGTGCTGGAAGAGCAACGTGTAAAGGTCGAGGATAACCTGACAGGCACGCTGGACGATCGCGAGGCAACCGTGGCCGAACTGGAAGCACTGCGGGCCGAGATCCAGGGCATGGACCCGGCGATTATCACGCTGGAAAACAAGATCAGTGTTGAACAGGACGCCGCCGCGCGCACCCAGCTGGAAACTCAGCTGGCCGAGCTGAACAAGCAATACAACGCCAAGGTTCAGGAAGAGCAGGTCAAGTTGGCCAAGTCTCAGACGCTGGAGCGTTATATCGAAAAGGGTAAGACCTGGGTCGATTCACTCCAGAACCAGGCGGCGACGCAGATGGTGCTGATCAACAAGCTGCAGACAGACACGCAACAACGCGTGGTGCTGTATGACGCCCTGACAAAATCGCTGAAAACCGCGCAGCAGCAGGACGTGGCCCACCGCATCAACGAGATCGGCGTGCAGACGGACCAAGAGGCGCAGACGGCGATGGCCGCCATCGGCACCGCGACCAACCAGAAGATGGCCGACATGCTTGAGGCACACGAGGACCACATGGTCTTTGCTCGCGACGTGCTGGAGAAAAAGGCCAAGGCGGATGAACGCTTTGCCCGCCGGTTTGCCTCGATTGTCGAGAAGCATGATAAGAATTTGTATGGCGGATGAGGTGGTTCAACCGAAAAGACCGTATGTTGCTTGGGATTGGCCTCTTTCTCGTGATTTGGCCGATCCCGATATATGGTCTCACTCTTCTTTTCGACAGGGTGAATGCGGAAGGTGGAGTATATAAACTGTTAGGTTTCCTCGCCGTTTACATTGGGCCTGGGAGCATAATCTTCGGGCTGATGATTTTCGGATTGTATCTAATCTCGGAAGTTCTTCTTTTGCCTTGGCGGTTTCAGCAATGCCGCACAAACGGGTGTAATAAATCTGCCAATGAGTAACCCCACCAAAGACCATGTTGGCCTGACCGACACTTTCGCCTCGCGCCGGTATTTCCGCAAATTCGAGGTGATCACCGTCCACCTGTTGCGCGTGGCGGCGACGATGGAGGCCGAGGGCGCGATTAGCAAGCAAGAGGTGCGGATCGTGTCGCGCTACCTCTCGGGGCTGCTCTACACCTTTCGCGCGCTTAGCATGAAATACCTGCTGGTTGGGCGCGATACGGGGCGGTTCTTTGGCAGCCTCGCCATGGACAAGCGCGACAGCGGGTTTCCGGTGGCTGCCGAGTTGCTGACCATGGCCAATGACGCGCAACAGGCGCAGGTGCATTTGGCGAATATGCCCTCGGAAGATGACCTGAAAACCGACATGGTCCGCACGATCATTGGCGACCGGGAAATTCCAACCAAGCTGCAGTTTGCGCTGTCGCAAAGGCTCTATTACGAAGAGTTGCTTAAGGGTCAGTTGTTCTGGGCGCGCAACGATCCCGAATGTCACTGGATCGGGAATGAGGGCGAACGGCGCAAGTTCATGGTCCACTGGGCGGTCTATGACAGTCAGGTCAACTTGCCCGTCATATATCTGATGCAGCTGGAGGACACAGGCAAAACCGCCCTGCCCAAGGACCAACGCCGCTGGCCCGAAGTGCAGGCCCATCTGATGGCGCAATCCTTGGGCGGGCTGAAACTGGTGACCATCGCCAAGGGCTTTGATCAGGATTTCGATGACCTGCATCCCAAACACCTGCGTCGAATCCATGTGGGGCCGATGTATTCCTCGGCCTATACCGAACAATCCGGCCCTTTGCGGCAGGTGTTGGAGGATGCGCAATCGCCGCAAGGTCAGGATTGGGCGCTGGCCTGGACCACCGAAGAGCTGCACAGCGAAGAGGTCATCGAGGAGCGCGCGGGCTGGTTTTCAACTGTCGAGCGCGAGGTCTTTGCGCTGGATCCTTTCGGCGGGCAGGGGGCCGAGACCGGGACCACCCGCACCCAACGCTCGATCATCCTGCCGCAGCGCCCGTTTCAGGTGCTGGCTGAACGTAACCCGCCGGGCTTTGCCGATGTGCGCAAGTTCGTCGTCAGCAATGCCGGGCAGGTATTGAGGTACTAATTTTCGCCTTCGGCGAGAGTATTTTTGAAAAGATGAAGCAAGGGCGGTTTTTGAGATGAGTTTGACGTCAGATCAGATGGAATTGCGCGAAGACGACATTCGCAAGCATTATCCGGCAGCAACCGCTTTGCTGAACGGGTTCGAACACGCGCCGCGGATCGCCAAAGCCGTGGAATCTACCGTTGAACGCTCACCAGGTGTTTCGACTGGTCGGCGGTTTCGCTCGACGACACCGGGGTTGGTGACACGCCGGACCGTGCGCGCAGACGGGGTGCATCTGGTTGAACGGATCGAAGCCTCGGACGATGGTGACGCCTTGGTTTCGCCGCCGCAGGCAACTGCACAACAGGCGATCCGCCGCGCCATCGCAATCGCTTTGGCCGTGGCCGATACTTATGCGGAACAGACCCCACTTGCCGATCTGAAACGCGCAAACCTTGCCGGGGATCTGCCTGCCGCGCGGAAGACCGAGTTTTCAGAGGTTCTGACAGCCGAAGCGCTGATCACGTTACACACGTTCGGCAATGCGCTGGCTTATCTGTTATCCTCGCATCTGGGTGAGACCACGGTTGATATTGGTGAGATCGAAGAGGTCCTGACAGACAACGGCCAGCTCGCCCTGCACGGCGCGTTGTGGGAACTGGACCAGACGCTGGCCAAATACGCCTCGGACGATGCCCATCTGATCGCCGCCACCAGTGCCTATGCCGAGCAACTGATGGAGAAGTCAGCCCTGCGCGCAGCGTCCGCAGGTTACCTGGCCCCGTTCCAGAACGCAGCCTGGCATATAGAAGCCGACGATCTGACGATCCGGGGGTTCGAGCCGGCCTCCAAGGCCAAATCCACCACCTTGACCATGACGTTCAAGAAGCCGAACGAAGTGGTCGGCAACCATATCGCCAAATATCAGGCGATGAAGCTGGCCAAGATGGTGATGGCCTATGATTTCGACCGCCGCCTGAACCCGTTTGCGGAACTTGGCGGGTTCATTTTTACCTTCATGGGTGACGGAAAGCCGGGCACCGGTAAGACCACGCTGATCCAGATGATGGCCGGGCTGATCAACGAGTATTGCCAGAACGCAGGCTATCCGTTCCGCTATCAGAACCTGAGCACCGACAATATCGACAGCTATCAGGGCAAATCCGGCCAGAACGCAAAGGCGTTTATCAACACGATCATCGACCCCTCGGTCATCGGCTTTGGCACCATCGACGATATCGACCAGCTGGCGGGTAAGCGCGGTGACCGGCAGTCGTCAGCCGGGCAGTTGGAAATCACCGCCGTTCTGATGGAGAGCTTTGCCGGTGCCAACACCGTCGTGCGCGGCAATTGCACCTTTGGCATGTTTTCGAACTACCCCGAGAATGTGGACGACGCCCTGCGCCAGCGGGCGGGCGCGCGGTTTCTGGTGGACGGGCCGCAAACGCGTGAGGATTACATCGACATCCTGCACCTGTTGATGGGCCGCAATCACGACATTCCACTGGGCGAACACGAGGCCTATGCCGCGCAGGAAATCAAGAAGGCCGTCGCCGCCAGTTTCGAAAGCCACTCCCGCCCGCATGAGGACGCTTTGCTGCAGGTCTATGACCGGGTGTCCGGCGATATCGGTCAGATGGACACGATCGCCAAACTGGGCACCTACCTCAAGGCGATCCAGCAAGCGGATGAGCGGTTCACCGGCCGCGCGATTAAGAACATCACCGACGCGGTCAAGGTCCGCGCGATGGATTTCGAACTGCCCGACGAATGGATGGAGAACCCCGACCTGTTCCTGTTCCGCGACTACGATACCAAGAAGGCGATGATCGAGGACCTGCGCCAGCCGATCACGGTGGAAATGGTGATGCAGGAGATCAACCGCTACGCCGACAGCGAATTCCGCTATGCCGACAAGAGCGACGAGGTCGCCATCGAAAACGCGGTGCGTGAGATGGGCCGGATGGAAGAGGCCAAGCGGCGGTTTCTGGAGGGGAAGGGGTGACGGAAGTAAAAGGGTTTCTCCGTTTCGATGAAATGCTGATCGAGGGGCGGCACCTTAAAGGTGTGCCTGCTGATCAGGCAGCATTCATGTCTCTTCTTCTTTGCGCTTACAATGAGGTGAACACGCTTCTCAGATTGTATTCATTGAATGCCCGCGAAATCTCCGACCCAAAACCTGCTTATCTGGTTTCACTCAGCACAAAGATGTTTTTAGCTAGGACTCTTTCCGCGAAACTCTTTGAAGTTGTTGAGCTTTTGAAGGGAAAGCAAAAGTGGAATAAGACCGATGATCTAATCATTAAGAACTTTTCGACCAATAGTCTTGACCAGTTCCAAAAACTGCAAAGCGATGATGGCTATCGCATCGCTCGTACCCTACGGAGCGAATGCACTAACCACTACTCGCTGACCGCTGCGCGAAAAAGTGTTTCTAGCTTGGAAGATGACCTAGATCTCACGTTCTTTATTCATAAGACGGAAGGTAACTCCTTCGCCCTCGCGGGTGAACGGGTGGTTTTTGATGAACGATTCCGCGTAGGAACGCTACCAAAAGGCGAAAATGATGACACCAATCCCTTTGAGACTTGGATGGACTGGACGCTGTCTGCCGTAAAGTGGCTAAAAAACATCTGTGCAGAGTTCGTGTTTTTGGTTTTGCCGGACAGTGCGACAAGTCGAATAAAGCGAAATCAGATGTACTGGCCGGAAGGTGATGTGGTCGGTGACTTGAATAAGTCATTTGCGCCGATTTTCCTTAGAGAGAAAAGAGCATGATCCGCCTCATCGAAAAAGGCCTGATGTTTGGCAACCTCGTCCACATCTCCAGCCCGGCCTTAGTCGAGCGGTATAACCGCGCGCTGCAGCATCTGGCGGGCAAGACCACACAGCTTTCGGATTTCCATGTCGATATCTCGGGTTGTTCGCCGGAGGTGGGGATTGAGCTGGAGGACGAGCTCTACCTTAACCCCAACGGGGTCAACCGGCAGTTTATCCTGCTGACGACCGAGCAGAAACGCGCACCGTTGCTGAACGTCAAATTCTCGACCTCGCGCGATATTCTGCGCGAATTCATCGACATGAACGAGGCGCAGTTGTTTGCCCTGACCGCCACAGATGCTGTGGCCGGAGAGTTGGTGAACTCGGTCTTCAAGCTCAGCAGTCCCCGTGATTTGTTTAATCTGCGTAAAATTGAGATTGAGGCCGACACCGCAGGCGGCACCTTGCGCAAGGCGCAGCAGCTGGCGGGCATGGTCGAACAGTTCAAAACCGCCGAGGACGCCTGGTTCGACGATGTGCTGATCGCCAGGATGATCGAGACCGCCAAGGAAACCGGCGACGTCACGCGCAACCCCGTCCATCTGCGCCACACGGATTTTGAACAACGCAACTTCTGGACGGCGCATTTCGGCGGGCTCTATCTGTTTCCGGATGTGGATCACCCTGCGGCCATCTGTATGGGCGACAAACCGGACGACCTGCCGATCAAATACACCTTTGACCCGTTGCAGCGAAACCAGATTGCAAAGTTTCTGGATTACAATGATCTGGTCGAACCCATCGTCAAGGCGCGCGGCGTGGATGCCGCCGCAATCCTGCAACAGAAGATGGATTTCCTGACTGTCGATGCGGCGGCGGATGCAGATGTCGACCTTACCGGACTGGACCGAAGCGACATGCGGCGGTTGGCGCGCAATCACTCGGATCGCTTGCCCGAAGCTTATCACGGCCTTGCGCAACTTTTGCGTTGGGCAAGCGACGGGGGGCCGTGGCCGCGTATCACGTCCGATCATCCGGCTTATTTCTACACTTTGCGCGCCGCTGACACGCCGAACCGTGATCTGGTGAACATGCTGCTGGCCGAACTGGCCCCGCTGGACCCGCGCCAGATGTTCATTTGCCACAAAGAGCTGTTCTATAGCACCTATTCCAGATGGCCCGAGAGCAAGAAAGCCTATGTTGCCGACTTCCTCGCGCGCGAGTATCAGGTGGACAAGCAAGGGGCCCGTGCCGCGCTGTTCGGCCATGAGCCGGATATGAGCGGAGAAGACCGGGTCAGCGATGACATAATCGCGCGGGTCGGTCCGTGGGGTTCGGTAAGGAAAGGCTGAAATGTTCGGGTTATTGCGCCTTTTGCTGATCTTGTTGGTGATCCAGTCGATCGCCTATGTCGCGCTGTCTTTCTACTCGCGCGGGATACGCCGTCGCAAACTGGAAAGCTGGTGGGATGAGAAGGGCAAGACAGGCAACAAGGACGCTTTTGTCGAACGCGGATTGCATGTGTATGACAATTCGTTCCGGCGCAAACTGATCCTGGGTGTCTATATTGTGCCATGGGTGGCGATTGGCGCGCTGATCTACATCGTGAATTACATGTGAGGGTTTAGGCATGGCCTACGTGAAATGGGCGTTCATCATCATCTTCTGGGGAACGATCGCGGCGGTCCTGCAATACTCGCTGCCGCAACATGATGTTGTGCGTATCGTAAACACCTACGAAGAGCGGCAGGATCTGAACGATTGGACACGGATTTTCTGGTCCGAACCCGAAGACCAATCCACCAGCCTGTCCAACCGGGATGTGCAATTCATTCAGGCTGTGCGCGAAAATGGCAAGCCGATCGTGTACCGAAACGAAGATACCGGGTGGGGGTGGCCACCCTACTTCAAGTTCGACACGGCGAACCTTTACACCGAAGCCAATGATGCGAAATCGACCAAGGAAAACCCGAAATGGGTGGTCGTGACCCATTACGGGTGGCGCAACGAGTTCATGTCGATCTTTCCCAACGCCATTTTCATCAAACATGTGGACGGGCCGGATGTGCAGGTTATTCCCTGGTTCAACATCATTTTCCTGACAATTTTCGCCGCGCTGGTCTGGGCGGTTTGGGTGCGCTGGCGCAGGTTCCGAAAGGCCCGAATTGATCCGATGATCGAGAATGTGGAAGACGGCTTTTATGCGGCCGGAGACGCGATTGAAGAACGCCGAAACAGATTTCAGCGCTGGCTGGACAGCTGGAAATCGAAATAGGCCTTAACGTCACGGGCGTGTTTGTGGCACACCCGTTGGACCAAAGATATCGGCTACCTGACAACAAATTCTGCGTGCAAAGCGCCCGCCGCTTTGATGGTTTTCAAGATATCGATCATATCCTGGGGTGATACCCCCAGCGCGTTCAGGCCTGCGACAACCTCGGACAGGGTCGTAGCTTCGGGGATTTCGGCAAGGCCGGTTCCTTCTTCCTCTTCGATCCCTGCAATAGTGCGCGGAACGACCACTGTTTCGCCCCTGGCAAACGGATTGGGTTGCACGGCAATCGGTGCTTCCTGAACCGTCAGGGTCAGATTACCCTGAGAGACAGCCACACGCGATATCCGGACTTCCTGCCCCATTACGATGGTGCCAGACCGCTGATCGACCACCACACGCGCCTTTGCTTCCGGCTCGACCAGAATATTCTCGATACGCCCAATGGCATGGGCCGTCGACACTGCCTGAGTTGCAGCAATGTTGAGTTCAACCGTGCCTGAATCGCGCATGATTGCCACAGCTCTGTTGAACTCGGTGTTTATGGCGAATTCGATACGCGCTGCCGTGGTGAAATCGGGTTCTCTCAACGCAAGGCGCATTTGGGTTAAAGTTGACAAGTCGAACTCAATTTCACGCTCAACACGCGCGCCGGACGGGATTACACCCGAGGTTGGCACCCCGCGCACGATCGACGCAGCCTCTCCTTCAGCGGAAACGCCACCTGCAAGGATTGTGCCTTGTGCAACCGCATAGATTTGCCCGTCTGCTGCGTTTAGCGGGGTCATAACCAGTGTCCCACCCAACAGACTGTTTGAATCGCCTATCGCCGAAACCGTTACATCAATTTGGCCGCCGACTCTGGCGAAAGGCGGCAGACTGGCTGTCACCAAAACCGCTGCCACATTCTTGGGCCGGAAATCCTCGCCCGTTACGTTGACACCCAAACGCTCCAGGATGTTGGACATGATCTCTTCGGTGAAAGGGGAGTTGCGCAATCCGTCGCCGGTTCCGTTCAAACCGACAACCAGGCCATAACCCACAAGATCATTACCCCGTACACCGTCGAAATCGACAAGGTCCTTGAGGCGGATTGCCCCCGCCCAGGCCATACCGGGAACAAGGATCAGGAGAAGTATCAGCGCCCTCATCTCAGGAAATTCACCAGCGAAAGGTTCGCATTGCCAACGGTTACCGAATAGAGACTTTCCAACTGAAACTGCACCGTTTGCAATTTCGCGGCTGTTTCATAAGGATCGGCCGCGATCAGTTCGTTCCGGCTGAATTCCAGACTGGTTCGGGCCATCGAATTTCGCGTGGCGGCCTGTTCGATGCGGGCCTCGGCGCTGCCGACCTGGGCCCGCAGGTTTACCGTGGCATCCTGTGCTTTCGCCAGATCGACACCCAGCTGGGTGAACAGGGCGGTGCGCTGGTCGGAAGAAAGAGCCAACGTATTGTCGGTGGCTAATGCCGCTATTGCAACATCCCTTAGGGCCGCCTTGAATGCCGGGTCGGTTGCCGTGAGTGGCAGCGTAACGCTTTCATTTTCCGAGATCTGCATAGGAGAGAGTGTGGTGCTCGCACCCTGATAAATCATGGCGTCAAACCCGGCAGGGCTATTGAACCATGTGTCGGCAGCCAAGCGTATGTCGGCGACGGTCACAGCCCCCGTCAGTTGTGTCTTCAACGCGGCCAACAGCGTGTCAGTCGAGGGCAGTGGCGAGACATCCGTGGCTGTACCCGAAAACAGACTGCGCCCACCAACTCGCGTGTTGAGCGCCGATACCATCGTGTCGAGCTCATTCCTGGCATGATCTGACGCCTGCGCATGATTTACCGGCTGATTGGCCGTTCCGTAGGCCAACAGAGACGCGGTCATTTCGCCAACCGAATCTCCAAATGTCTTCAGGCTCAACTGCATGGCATCCGTGAACAGGGCCGCTTCGGCTGTGGCGATGCCAAAGGCGTCGAGCCTGGCAAGCGAGCGGTCCAGATCCAGGATTTGAGAGTAATCTCCGCCAAGCCGACCAGATATATCCTGCACTTTGCCGGTGGACATCTCGTAAGAGAGGGTTTCAATCTGTGTTTTGATTTCAGTGGCGCGGGTGCGAAGGGTCATACCGCGCGCCAGATCGCCGATAGCAGTCAAGTTCATGCTCATAACCTCAGAAGCGTTTCCATAAGCTCATCGACGACCGAAATGACACGCGCGTTTGCTGCGTATGTCTGTTCGATCTGCATGAGGCGCTGTAATTCCTGATCCGTATCGACGCCTTGTTCGGCCTCAATCTGTGACATTTGTTGTTGGCTGTTGCTGGCAAAAACCTTCCGCTGCTCTGCAGCGTGGGATTGCGCCCCGGCTTTCGACATAAGCGCCTCGGTCAACTCGGCGGCGCGCATGTTTCCAGTGCCAAACAGCCCGCCAGGTACGGTGCGCGCATCATTCAGAATGGCACCGAAAGCACGCAGTTGCGACGCTTGTCCGGGATCGCCCGGCGTTGCGGCACCCAGCCCGGCGCGGAGCTTCCAGCTGTTCCCGCCGTTGTCGGGGTCCGCAACCGAATTCACCAAAATGCGCGATGACAGCCCGACAAAGGTTGTCGGGTCGAACCGATTTCCGTTGTCTGTGAACAGACCGGAATCTGTCGCAAGTGCCGTGGGATCCAAGCCCGGCGTTTCAAATCGTTCGATAAGATCGCGGGCAACGGTATCAAGCTGCAGCTGCGCCTCAACCGCCAATTCATCGCGAATTGAAAACTGGGCCATCAACGCGCCACCGCGGATTTGCGCAGTGTCCCCGCTGGTGCGTACAGGATTGCCGTTCATAGCCAATCCGGACAGCAGACCATTTGCAACCGTCATGTGGGGTTTCGTCTCACCGGTCGTGGAAAAGGTGAACTCGGACGCCTTACCTTCAAGAAGTATCAACCCGCCGTCTGAATAGAGGGATACCTGATCGTTGGCACGTGGCACAACGTTGATCGGGATCAAAGTATTGACCTGATCGATCAGGACTTGCCGTTGATCCAGCAAGGCCCCGATATCGCCGCCGGAATTTTGAATGGCCGGAATCTTTGCGTTCAGAACTTCGATATCTTTCAGAACCAGGTTCAGGCTTTCGATCTGAGCGCCTATCTTGCGGTCCGCGTCCGAGCGTGCCTGTCGCACACCCTCAGAAGCCGCGTTAAGCTCTGCCGTAAGATCGCGCGCCGCGCGCGCCACTTGATCAAGCCTTTCGATCGAGTCGGGGAGACTGGCTGCGGTGATGAAGCTGTTATCCAAGGCAGACATGCGGCTGGCAAGGGATGGCGTGCCGTCTGCTGTTCCTACAAGGTTTTCGAACCGTGAACGGAAATCCGAAATGGCGGATTGAAAGGCAAGCTCGGCGTCTGACGACCGTCTGTTGGCCGTCAGAACCGGGTCCTGATGCCGGATCACCCCAACCGTACGCACGCCATTGCCAGATATGGGGCTTGTCGCCAGTTCAAGGGACCTGCGCGCATAGCCCGGTGTCAGGGCATTCGCGATATTCCCCGACACCACAGCGGCCCCGCGACTGGCCGCTGTCAGCCCGCCCAATGCGTTATTGAGTGCCGTCGACATATTCATGAGGCCGCTCCTTTCCTTTGATCAGTGCCTGGATCAGCGCTTCAAGTTGGTCGTTTCCTGAAGCATCTCGTCCACCGTCTGGATCACCGTGGCGCTGGATGAATAGGCGCGTTGTGTCTGGATCAGGGATGTCAGCTCGGTTGCCACATCCGTGGTGGATTCTTCGCGTGCGAAGGAAACGATATCACCGGTTGGGCCTTCGCCCGCGTTCCACAGAAAGAACGTGCCGCTTTCGCGGGATGGCGCGTAGGTTTGACTGTCCAGTGCCGTCAGGCCATTGGGGTTAGGAACATCGGCCAGCGGGATCTGGAACATTCGGCGGCTGACGCCGGTATCGTAGAATGCATAGACATAGCCACTTTCATCGACCTGAACGCTGGTCATCGTACCAACGGCAGAGCCGTCCCGCGTGATCGAAACTGGCGCGAAGGTATCGGACAGCTGAGTAATGCCATCGGAATCGCCGATCAGTCCGATACTGACCTCCATCGGGCCGCCAGCGACATTGACCATGACACTGCCGGTTACCGGATCGTAAGCGCCACCGGATACAGGAATGACGCTGGCCAGCGTGCCACCAGCCGTTCGATTGTCGGTAAAGGTCAAAGTGTATTCCCCGATAATCGCACCACCGGATGCTGAATCGCGCAGAACCATGGTCCATTCATTGCTGCTGCCAGTTGCGGGAACGGTCGGGATCAGCTGAATATCAATACTTTCGGATTTCCCGAGATTGTCGAAATACTCGACCGATAATGGCTGTGTGTCGCCCGGCGCACCCGCATCTGTTGCCGTTGCGGGAAGGTTCATACGCAGGTTCATCTTTGTCGTCGGTGCACCGGACAACTGATTGACGCTCAACTGAATTGGTTCAAGCGAGGCGGGCGTGTCGCGTGGAACGGGCGGGATGGACCCGTCTGCCGCAGCACGCCATCCCAAAAGAACAAGGCCGGATTCGGTCACCAGGTATCCTTCGTCGTTGGTCCGGAAGGAACCCGTGGTCGTCAGCAACATCTCGTTCGAATTCGCGCCGACCTGCGTGCTGGATCGCACCGGCAACATGCCGCGTCCGCGCACTGCAAGATCGGTAGAGTTGCTGGTGGTCACCAGTGATCCGCGCTGATCAATCATGCGCTGGCTGGTCGTGCGCACGCCCCCTGCCGAGTAACTGCCACCCTGGCCAGACGTGACCATCGAATGAAAGTCAGTTTCCACTCGTTTGTATCCGTAGGTCGAAGAGTTTGCGATGTTGTCGGAAATCGTTGCCAGCCTGTTGGCGTTGGCCTTCAACGCCGCCACACCGGCATTCAGCGAAGAGGAAATTGTCATTGGCGCGCCCTTCTGTTGCGTCAAGCTTCGATGCAACAGGTAACGCGCTGCCCCTTAACAGCGCGCTAACAGGTAAAATGCGTTCTATCCTTTAGGGTCGACGTAGAAATATCACTTCGATTCTGTTGTTCCGAACCGCCATCGGATTGTCGGTGAAGAGTTTTCGGTCAGCATGACCTGTGACGCGATCCATCCGGCTTGCCGCTACGCCTTTGTCCTGTAACAGCTGGCGGACTGATTGCGCCCGGGCAGTGGACAGTTCCCAGACGGTATTGCGAACCTGCACAACAGGAGATGCGCTGACATGGCCTGTGACAGCAATCGGGTTGGTCACGAGATCCGAAGAACGCGCTATGATCAAAGCAAGCGCCCGCAAGATCCCGGTTGGTTTCCCGGAACCGGGGTCGAACAGTGGCTGGGTGTCCGTATCGAATAGCTCAACAACGAATCCTTCGTCGGTGACGCGTGTCACGATATGCCTGAGAAGCTTATCCGACACCTCGCTTTCACCGGTTCGCCCCAAAAGCTGAGCTTCAAGCGTCGAGAAGTCTTCGGTGTCACCTTTGCCACCACCGATGGCATCCAAACCGGTTGACCCGCGTGCCTGACGGGATTCAGTTGCGTGTTTGGTGCTGGCCCCGGCACCATCCCGCAGCAATGTTTTTTCCGACAACATACTGTCGCCGCCAAAGGCACCGTCTCCACCGCCGGATTCGGGGCTCAGGGGGATTGTCGGGGCGAAGTAATCCGCCAACCCTTTGCGTTGCTGTTCAGTTGTCGCGTTCAGCAGCCACATCAACATGAAGAAGGCCATCATGGCCGTGACAAAGTCGGCATATGCAACTTTCCACGCACCGCCGTGGTGACCATCACCACCCGACACACGCTTCTTCTTGATGATGATTGGCGCCGCATTGGTCTGCGCACCCATCTCCACCACCTATATTATCACCCGACTTTTTGCCTAGCAGCGCAGGTCTTAAGGTGGCCTTAATACTTAAAACTGTTTGGAATTCTGCCTAGCGTGGCAAGCTGATCGATGCACGGCGCAGTATCAATGACAAACGGTTAAAGCTGTTTTCGATTCCCTCAGCTTCCGGTTTGGCAAAAAAGGCGTCCAATTCCTCGTGAACGCGAACGGCCTGATCCAGCAGCGGATCAGACCCTTCGGCGTACAGCCCGGCCTTGATCATCACTTCGGACTGCTCGTAACTGCCCACGAGTTTTCGGGTTTCTGTGATCATCTGGTTCTCGGCCTCGGATGCGGCTCCCGGCAGGCTCCGCGACACAGATCTGCTGACGTCAATGGCCGGGAAACGCCCTCGTTCGGCGATGTCGCGGCTGAGTACAATGTGCCCGTCCAAAACGCCGCGCAGAATGTCAGCGATGGGTTCATCCATGTCCGAGCCGGCCACCAAAACGCTGAATACCGCGGTAATATCCCCCTGTTCCTGCGTTCCGGGACCTGCGCGTTCGCAAAGACTGGCGATCAGGGGGGTGACAGAGGGTGGATATCCCCGCAAAGACGGGGATTCCCCCATAGAAACAGCGATTTCACGATGCGCCTCGGCGAAGCGGGTCACGGAATCAGCCAGAAAGAGAACGTTCAGACCCAGATCCCGCAGATACTCGGCTGTCGACATGGCCGACCAGGCACACCGCCTGCGCGCCAATGCCGACTGGTCAGAGGTGGCGGCCACCACGATTGTGCGTTTCATGGCTTCGGGGCCAATGGCCTGCGCGACAAATTCATTCAGCTCGCGTCCGCGCTCGCCGATCAGAGCGACTACGACGACATCGGACTGCATGGACCGGGCCAGTGTGGAAAGCAGGGTCGATTTTCCAACACCCGAACCGGCGAACAACCCCACCCGCTGCCCGCGTACGACGGGCAACACAGTGTTGAGAACCGACAAGCCGGTGGCCATCCTCTGCCCCAATGGTTTGCGTGCCACGGCCGGTGGAGGGGCCTGCATGATATCGCGCGTCTGCGATCCGCTCAGCAACGGTTTTCCATCCAAGGGCCTGCCAAAGGGGTCGATTACCCGTCCAAGCCAGTGCAATCCCGGTGCAAAATCCGGTGATGGGTCAAGGTAGACGCGATCCCCTAGGCTGACCCCATCGGGGGCCGCATTGGGGAGCATTTTGATATGGCCAGAACCGACATGAAGCACCTCGCCCGCAAGATCGGACCCGACGCGCCGCCGCAATGTCAGCAAATCCCCGACCCGGGCATGCGTGTACAAACCACCGATTTCGATCAGACCCTGCGCGACGCCGGTAACCAGTCCCACATGACGAACTGCGGTCATCCTGTCGAATTCGTGTTTCAGAAGTACCGGGTCGAGATCAGACATCGTGGAGTCTCCAACTGAGTTCTGAAAACGGTTTCTAAAGGAATCGGGGTTAAGCCTTGATTGAAATTGATCGAGGGAGAAGCCCCGATGTTCTATGACCTGAACGTCTTTAAGACAGCGTACGCAATGGCAACCCATGCCGGGCAACGGCAGGCGGTCATTGCACGCAACATGGCGAATGCCGATACGCCGGGCTATCAGCCGCGCGATATCGAGGCCTTTCAGAAAGCTTTCGAAACCACCGGGCATGACGTGACCATGGACGCCACGCGGCCGGGCCATCTGCACGGCCGTATGGGTGCGCAAAACTGGGCTGAGGTTGAAGCTGTCCCATCAGGTGATCCCAATGGCAATGGTGTGTCGCTTGAGGAAGAGATGCTTAAATCGGTCGAGGTCAAACGACAGCACGACCGAGCGCTGGCGATCTACAAATCCTCAATGGACATTCTGCGCACCAGTTTGGGTCGCGGATAAGGGGCGACAGGTATGAGCGATTTTTCCCATTCCCTTACTGCGTCAGCCAGTGCTTTGCGCGCGCAATCCGCGCGGTTGCGGCATGTGTCCGAAAACATCTCGAACGCGGACACGCCCGGCTATCGACGCAAAACCGTACCGTTTGAAACCGTGCAGAAAACCGGTGGGGACATGGTGCAGGCTGGCCGTGTGACGCTTGACCAGCGTTCGCTGAGCCGCATCTACGACCCCGGTCATCCGTTGGCAGATGAAAGTGGTCACTACCAAGGCTCAAACGTCGATTTGATGATTGAAATCGCGGACGCCCGGGAAGCCCAGCGCAGTTATGAGGCCAACCTAAAGATGTTTGATCAGACGCGGCAGATGTCGTCGTCGCTGATGGAATTGCTCAGAAAATAAGGACTGCCAGAATGGATATCCGATCACTCAACGCCGCGCAGAATTATGCCGGCGCACGCTCTGCCACACAGGCCGATCCCGATCATGGCGGGGCGGCACAAGGATTGAGGGCGACCTTTCAGGACTTTGCAGCCACGCTCAGACACAGCGAACAGATGTCTCAGTCTGCGATGGTCGGTCAGGCTGATCCCCATGCACTGGTTCAGGCGCTGGCCCAGACCGAACTGGCGGTAGAAACCGCAGTGATCGTCCGCAACAAAGTGGTCGAAGCCTATCAGGAAATCCTAAGAATGCCGGTCTGACCCGATGCTCAGCGAAGGGCTTTTTTATGACATCGTTCGTCAGGCGTTGTGGGTTGCGGTCATTACATCCGTCCCGATCCTTGCCGTTGCTCTGGTTTCTGGCCTGATTGTCGGTCTGTTCCAGGCGCTGACCTCGATACAAGAGATGACCCTGACCTTCGTTCCCAAATTGATCGCCATTGTCGTCGTGTTCTGGATTTCGATGGGGTTCATGACTCAGAACCTTGTTACGTTTTTTACCGGAACGCTTGTTCCCTTGATTGCAGGAGGCCGCTGATGGACACGGCTTACGTCACCCTGTCCCGCCAGTCCGGGCTGATGAACGAAATGCGGCTGGTGGCGAATAACATCGCAAACGCAAACACGACCGGATATCGCCAGCAGGGGCTGGTGTTTTCGGAGTACATTCGGGACATGCCGAACAATCCGTCCCTCTCCATGAGCCGGGCCGAGGCGCGCAACACATCGTTGCAACAAGGCGTGCTTACGAAAACCGGAGGGCAGTTTGATTTCGCCATCGAAGGGGACGGGTTTTTCATGGTTGAAACCCCGGATGGCAACCGGCTGACGCGTGCGGGCAGCTTCTCGCCAAATGCCGAAGGCGATCTGGTTGCGATGGATGGTGCACGCGTTCTGGATGCCAACGGTGCCCCGGTCTTTATCCCACCCGATGCAGCAACGATTGATGTCGGCAGTGATGGAACGTTGAGTGTCAACGGCCAGTTTCTGGGCCAGTTGGGCGTTTTCAATGTCGCTGATCCGCAGGAGCTGGCCCGCGAAGGAAATACGCGGTTTCGTGCCAATGGTGCGATAAACCCGGTTGATGAACCCGTTGTTTTGCATCGCTTTCTCGAAGGTTCAAACGTCAACGCCATGCAGCAGGTGACCCGCTTGGTGGAAATCCAGCGCGCCTATGAGCTGGGACAAAGCTTTCTTGACAGCGAAGACGAACGCGTGCGCGGGGCGCTCAAGGCGCTGATGCGCTGAACGGTAAAAGGAGAGTTTGACATGCGAGCCCTGAAAATTGCCGCCACCGGAATGACCGCGCAACAGATGCGGGTCGAAACGATTTCGAACAACCTGGCAAACATGAACACCACCGGCTACAACGCCCGCCGGGCCGAATTTGCCGATTTGCATTATCAACAGATGGCGCGCGCCGGAACCGTAAACGCCTCGGACGGAACAGTATTACCGACGGGTATTCAACTTGGTCTGGGCGTGCGGCCCGCAGCTGTTACTGTGCAACTGGAACAAGGTGCTTTGTCAGCCACCGGCAGTGATCTGGACGTGGCGATTGAGGGGCGCGGATATCTGGAAGTCACGCTGCCCAGCGGTCAGTCCGCGTATACGCGTGACGGCAGCCTCAAGCGGTCGGCAGAGGGTCTGATTGTCACCTCCGATGGTTATGCGGTTTCGCCGGAACTCACCGTCCCCGACGACGCACGGTCAATTTCGATCAATGCCGCGGGTGAGGTCTATGCTTATTTCGACGACTCTCCCGAGGGGCAGTTGCTGGGTGAGTTTGTCCTTGCCAGCTTTTCGAACGCCAAGGGGCTGGAAGCCATTGGCAGCAATCTGTTCAAGGAGACCGAAGCGTCGGGTGCCCCGGTGCTGGGAACTCCGGGAAGTGATGGGCTGGGCACATTGCGGCAGGGTTATCTGGAAGACAGTTCGGTCGATGCAGTGCGCGAGGTAACCGAACTTATCGAGGCGCAGCGCGGCTATGAGATGAATGCCAAAGTCATCTCGGCTGTGGATCAAATGATGAGCGCGACAACGCAGGTGCGATGATGCGAGGGATCGGCATATGTTTGGCACTACTGGCTCCAATCACAGCTCAGGCTGACATTGTGGTTCCAACCCGCACGATCCGGGCCAAGGAAATCATTTCTGCAACTGACTTGAAAACAAGCCCGACGGATGTCTTAGGCGCGGTGACTGACCCTGATTTTCTGATCGGGCAAGAGGCGCGGGTGGCACTGTATCCCGGCAGGCCGGTCCGAGAAGTTGATGTAGGCCCCCCCGCCATCATTGACCGCAACGATCTGGTCGTCCTGATATTCGACCGCCAAGCCTTGTCGATAACCGCGGAAGGCCGCGCCTTGGGGCGTGGCGCTGCAGGGGATCGCATCCGGGTCATGAACCTGTCGTCCAGAACAACTGTAACCGGCCAAATCCGCGCGGATGGCCAAGTCGAGGTTAAGTAATGACCGGACTGTCGAAAACTCTCCTTCTCATAGCTTTGTCTTTGGCCGCGTGTGGTCGTCTGGATCATCTTGGCAAGCCCCCGAGTTTTACACCAAACGAAGAATCTCCCGAGCAGGTTGCCATGCTGTGGCCGGGTCTGCCCTTGCACACGCAACCACAACGCACCGTTGACCGCTCATCTCTTTGGAGCGGAGGGCAGCAATCCTTGCTGGGCGATCAGCGAGCGATCAAGAAAGGTGACATCCTGACTGTAGTCATCGAGTTGGATGAAAAAGCTGAGATATCAAACAACACCAGACGGTCCAGATCAGGCTCGGAAAACCTTGAGGTTCCTGGCCTCTTTGGTTTGCCCCAGCGCGTGCAAAAACACTTACCTGACGGGGCATCGCTGGATGAAGCCGTGTCCATTGAAGCGGATTCCACAAGTTCCGGGCGGGGATCTGTGAGGCGAAACGAGAAACTAACCCTGCGTGTCGCCGCGACGGTTCTGGATGTTCTGCCGAACGGGGTTCTTTCGATTTCCGGCTCGCAGGAGTTGCGGGTCAATTTTGAGCTGCGCGAGCTTTTGGTGGCCGGGTATGTCCGCCCTCAGGATATCTCGCGACAAAACGAAGTCACCTACGACAAGATCGCCTCGGCGCGGGTGTCTTATGGTGGAAGAGGTCAGATTACGGATGTCCAGCAACCCCGATACGGCCAGCAAGTTCTTGATTCACTCTTGCCGTTCTGAGGTACGACCGTGATTGCAAAACTGGTTCCAGTCGTTTTCCTGATTGTCGGCCTGGGTGCGGGTGTCGGTGCCGGGCTGTTTCTGTCACCTTCGGGCAAGCCCGACAAAACAGCCGCCGAAAAAGAAGTGGCAAAAGAAGAGAAGGCCGGTCACGAGAAGTCTGAAAAGTCCAAGGAAAAAAAGCCAGCCTATGGGTATCTAAAGTTGACCAAACATTTTGTCGTTCCGGTGGTTGGGGATGACGAAATCGAAGCGATGGTCACTTTGTCTCTCAGTCTTGAGGCGAACACAGCAATTGAAGAAACTTTTTATTCTATTGAGCCCAAGTTGCGGGATGGCTTTCTTCAGGTTCTGTTTGATCACGCAAATACCGGGGGATTTGATGGGACTTTCACAGAATCCCGGAATCTGGATGTCTTGCGTAAGTCCTTGTTGGAAGTGGCGAAAAAAGAGCTGGGTGAAGATGTTTCAAAAGTGCTGATCATGAGCGTGAACCGTCAAGATACCTGACGAAGGTCGCTTCACGGCGCGGCTCCGGTCAGCATTAACGGGTTTGCTTTCGAGCAACGGCCTGCCGATGGCTTTTCAGCTGCTGATCCCGCAGGGTTGCGACGGCTTGTTTGCGGCCAGATGCAATTCTGAGCGCCTCCAGACCGGCCAGTTTCTGAGCGCGCGTTTGGGCAAGTCGCATGTTCAACGCGCGGCGCGTGGCAGATTCCCAGCCATTCCAAAGAATGTCGGCCCCGGATATCTGATATCCTTCTGTCCAACCGCTGGCTTTGCGCACCTGGTCAAGCTGATGATCCAGTTTCGCCAATTGGTTCTGAATTCTGGCCTCGGCCTCGAGGATTGGGCGGAGTGTCTGAAATTGCTTCTGGAAAGCGACGTCGGCTATTTTGTCCAGCCCGCTTAACTGAGTGTCCTTCATCGGATCTGCTCCTTTGCACGTTTCCGCATCGCTTCGGCGAACCTGATTGCAGCGGCAACGGGGCGAAAATGTTCTTCGGCGATCTCCTGCCCGATGTCGACAGTTGCGTGAAGCGCACGCGCCGTCGGAGGATCCGAGCGGATCGGAACGCCGGCCTGAGCCGCAGCAGAACGGATGGAAGCAGCTACTGCATCCACACCTTTGGCGACACAAACAGGTGCGCTGCCAGTAGCCCTGGACCACTTCAGTGCAACGGCAAAATGGGTGGGGTTTACGATAACAACATCCGCACCCGGAACATCTGCCATCATCTGGCTGGAGGCGATCTCTTGCGCACGTTGACGGCGGTGTTGCTTTACATACGGGTCGCCTTCGGCGTCCTTAGTTTCATCCTGGATCTCTTTGCGCGACATGCGGTTCTTGCGCATGTGCTCGGCGTATTGCCACAGAAAGTCGATAACGCCGATGCCGAGTGCGATGGCAACCACAATGAACAGGAAGCGAAACAACAGGTTCGTCATCAGCAGTATGGATGACTTTGCCGGGGCCGCGCTGGCAGACAGAATTTCGGCCAGATTCGACTTGATGAAAAGTGCGAGGCACAGGCTGTAAATCGCCAGTTTGGTTGCACTCTTGGCGAACTCGAACAAGCCACCGCGCCCGAACTTGTTTTTGGCATTCGAAACAATGGAAATCCGCGAAAGCTTTGGTTTCAGTTTGCTGGGGGCGAACACCAGCGTGCGTTGGGCAATCAGGTTTAGCAGAACGGCCACCGCAGGCAGGCAGAAAAGCACGGCAATGGGTGGCAACGCGCCACTCAGAATTCCGGCAACCGTCGCTGTCGCAGGTCCCATGTTCAGAAGGTTCGCGATCTGGTCGGATTGGTCGATCAGGACCATGAACAGAGTTCCCAATTGCGCGACGGCGTACTGACCTGCTGCCAACAATGCGATCAGCAGTCCGGTATATGCCGCGACTACCGACAAGTCGTTGGACTTGGGAACCTCACCCTTTTCACGGGCTTTCTGGAGCTTTTGCGGCGTCGGCTCGTATGACTTGTCGCTGTCGTCATCGGCACCGCTCATCGCGGGCCTCCGATCGGGTTCATGAAGAAGACAATCAGCGCGTCAGACCAAACAGAGAGGATCAATGGTGCGCCCGCAAACAGCAGAAACAGCCCGGCAAATGTTATTGCTGGCGCGCCCACGAAGGCGACCATCAATTGCGGCATGGCCCGGTTGATAACCCCAAGTGCAAGATTGTAGATCAACGAGGCGATGACGAATGGCGTTGCCAGCGAGAAGGCCAACCCAAAGCTGCGTGAGATTTGTCGCACACCCCAATGGGACAAATCTGCTGAGCTTGGCACCAACCCCATGGGGAATAGGGCATAACTCTGGATCAGGAATTGCGCGGCCCGTACGTGCAAGCCCATGATGACGGCAAGCGTTAGCCCCGCGATCGTTAGCAGGTATCCCATTGCCGGAACAGGATCAGTGGCCGCCGCACCCAGCAATTGCGACAATGACGTGGATTGCGCGGCAATGGATCCGGCGGTTTGCAGCGCCAAAACAAACAGCCGCAGCCCGGTTCCAAGCGCCAGCCCAATCGGGATTTCTGTCCCAACCAACCGCCCCAGCGTCCACAGGTTGAGAGACAGGTCCAGAGGTTTGGTTGCCGGAAAAATGATCAGGGTAAAGGCGACGGATATCCCCAGTTTCATCCGTGTTGGAATGCTGCGTTCGCCGAAAGCAGGCAGCAGTGAAACCAAGGCAGAGACGCGCAGAAAAACCGCAAAGGCCTGCCAGAGCGGTTCGGCCAGCTGCGTCAACAATTCTGGCGGCAGAGCGATCACGCGGGAACAGTTCCTACCAGCGCGGGTTTGGCTTCCAACCCGATTTCCTCAAAAGAAAGGACCGGGTTTGAAACGCCGCGTGCATGCATGATCGTACGCAACAACCGGCGTCGCCGGGACGAGGTCACGACAGCAGGAAACAGACCGTTATCAGCAGATCTGGCGATACTGCTGACCATGCCGTCGGCTAGCTTGTTAAACAGGTTCGGCGGTAGCGCGACATCCAGTCCGGCGCTGGGCGCGTCGACCTGATAGGTGGTGAACGTTTCCTCCCACTCGGGGGCCAGTTGGATCAGCGGGATTGAGCCATCCTCACGCTTCATATCGGCGATCAGTTGAAATCCGAGACGCTGGCGCACCAATTCGCAGATGCCTTCAGGCTGGGTGGTTGTCAGCCGTGCTTCGGCAACGCTTTCAAGGATCAGGGCCATGTTCCGGATCGAAACCCGTTCCTCCAGAAGCAGTCGCAGAACGGCGTGCAATGTGTCCATTGGCACTTTGTCGGGGATCAATTCATCCAGCAACTTGCGGTTTGCCTCAGCCCGAACTGGGTCGCTCAGGCGGGTCATTTCGGTCAGCAGGCGGCGCAGGGATTTCAACGTCAGCAAGCGCGAGAAGTTCTGCTTGATAATCTCTAGCAGATGCGTGGCCAGGATCTCTGGCGGTGAGACGATAGTGGCCCCGTTCAGCGCTGCGTCCTCCTGATGTTTGGGCAGGATCCAGCGGGCAGGCGCGCCGTAAACCGGCTCGGACACGTCATTGCCTTCGGGCAACAGATCGAACCCGTCCTGAACCAGAGCCAGAACCAGATCGGGGTTCAGAACGCCGCGCGCCTGTTCGACCCCCTGAACCTTGATCACATAGGTTCCGGTTGGCAGGTCGGCTCGATCAGTCAGGCGAATTTCGGGCAGGATCAATCCGAAGGTAGACGCCACGTAGTTGCGCATATTGGCGATGCGGGCATCCAACCCGGTTGCGGGATTCAAAACCAAGCTTACCAGATCGGGTGCGAATTCAAGGTGCACGTCATCCAGATCCAGAATATCACCAATAGCCTGCGAGACCGACACCTCGGTTTCGGTCGCCTGCGAATGCAATGACGGGTCCGTTTCTTTCTGCTTTTTCCGAATTCTGTAGGCCGCATAACCAAGCACAGCTGCACCAAGGATGAACGGCAGGAAAGGCAGGCCGGGCACCAGCGCAAACAGAACCATAAGAACCGCCACAGTAGACAGCGCAGCCGGATGCCGCCCGAGTTGGGAGAAAATGGCATTGTCGGTGGCACCCTGTGTTCCGCCGCGCGCCAGCAGCAATGCAGAGGCAATCGAGATGATAACCGCAGGGATTTGCGAGACCAGACCATCACCGACGGTCAGGATTGCATAAGTCTCGAACGCCGAAGCCACCGGCATTCCGTGCACGATCACCCCCATGACCAAACCCATAACAAGGTTCAAAAGAGTGATCAGAAGGCCGGCAACGGCATCACCTTTGACAAATTTTGACGCACCGTCGAGCGAGCCGAAGAATGTCGTTTCCTGCTGTTCGCGTTCCCGCCGTTCCTTGGCTTGCTGATGGTCGATGGCCCCGGCTGACATGTCGCTGTCGATGGCAAGCTGCTTGCCCGGCATCCCGTCCAAGGCAAAGCGCGCGCCGACCTCGGCCATACGGGCGGCCCCTTTGGTGATGACCATGAAATTCACGATCAGCAGCACGCCGAAAACCACAAGACCCAGAAAGATGCTGCCGCCCATGACGAAATTGGCGAACCCTTCAATCACGTCACCAGCTGCGTTGGGTCCAGTATGCCCCTGACCGATGATTAGTTTGGTCGACGAGACGTTCAGCGACAGGCGCAGCATCAGCGATGCCAGCAGGATCGTTGGGAAGGACGAGAAATCCAGCGGACGTTCGATGAAAAGCGTCAGAGTGAAAATCAGGATGGCCAGCGCGAAAGAGGCGGCTAGCCCCACATCCAGCACCCAGGCAGGCATGGGCAGGATCATCATGACGATGACGGTCATCAGCGCCAGTGCCAACAGGACAGTGGGCGAAAACAGGGACCGGATGTCAATCTGGGGCACGCAGGTTTCCTAATTGAAAGGGATGAAAGCAGTTGCTGTGCTATTGGTCGGGACCAGAGAGCCCAGGGCAGTGGTGGCGGGTGCGGCCACTAGCATCGGAATCAAGGGCGCTCCGGCCCTTGTGAACGGATCGCGTGACATACCAGAAAACCCCTGTGAGGACGGGTTATCCAACTGGGCCATAACTGTCTGGAACCGGCCACGATAAGCCTCGGCCAGAGCATTCGTACGGGAATGATAAGCCCCGGCCGCAGCCGGCCACGAACCAAGCTCGAAATAAAGGTCTTTCAGGAAGCGGGCGGCGTAGGTTGCGTTCGCATCCGGATCGAACATCGCATCGATCGAGCGGAAGGCCTTGCCATGCCAGCGATAATTGACCTGGAAACACCCGACGTCAAAGCTGCGAGAGCCTGCTTTGAAAATTTTGAAAACATAGGCCTTGGCCTCGGCCTCGGACTTGAACCAATACCCCTGACCTTCGGCATTTATTGTCCAGGGCCAGGGCTGCAACAGCCCGTCAACTATTCGCCCGGTTTCAACGCGGGTTATGGCACGCAGCACGTCCAGTGGAACATCTTCGGACAGTGCCGCGCGGCGCGCGGCCTGATCACAAAGCCCGCCTGTCGGTGCTGCGTGCATGGCAGAACCCACCTGCGCCAACAGCACATGCAGTATCATGAAAGCAATCGGTATTCTGCGAATTGGCATTCTGCCGGTCCGGGATTCTGGTGTTCCCGGCCAAGCTAGACACCGATCGGTTTACAGAGGGTTATCGCAGCCTCAGTTTCGGTCGATCCTGCGCCCGAAAACAACGCTTGTATTGGTGCGCAGGACGCCGGGGATCTTCGCCAGATCGTCCACCAGAATGTCCAGATCCTCCAGCCTCGGGGCATCTGCGGTCAGCATCAGATCGAATTCGCCGTTGATCGATAGGCACAGTTTGACCTCGGGATAAGCCTCGAGCCGTTTAAGGATCCGGTTGGTTTCCTTCTGCTGCACTTCCAGCATGACGATGACCTGCACTTTGGGCGTGTCTTCTGTGGACCCAAGGCGCACGGTGTATCCCGTGATTACGCCGCGATGTTCCAGACGACTGATCCGTTCATGCACGGTCGTGCGGGCCACACCCAGCGAGGCCGCGATCTGCGTGGTCGAGGCACGTGCATTGGCTTGCAGGGCGGCGATGATACGGCGGTCTAGCTGGTCCATTGGGGCTCCGGTTTGCGCAAGTCCGGGTTTAGATCAGATGGACATCCTTTCTCAAGGCTCACGCGGCATGCGCGGGTGCAGGTCGTCGATAATGATCGGGTGCGCGTGCGGGCCCGCCCCGGCCAGATGCGGATGATCTGCTGGTAGATCGGGGTGATTGTGAACAACCGGTTCCTGATCGTCACGCGGCCAAAGGCTGACTGCCACAATTACGCCTGCCATGGACAGAATAGACATACTGCCGAGCGCGACAGTCGGCC
The DNA here is from genome assembly GCF_056541275.1 of Ruegeria sp. AI2. Classification (NCBI taxonomy): domain Bacteria; kingdom Pseudomonadati; phylum Pseudomonadota; class Alphaproteobacteria; order Rhodobacterales; family Roseobacteraceae; genus Ruegeria; species Ruegeria sp. AI2. Next base: position 70,007 of record NZ_JBQFYB010000006.1, on the reverse strand, counting down.
CATAAACGGTCATTATCCACCCAGCCAGCGGATACAGCACCAACCAGCAACCGTGTGACAGAGTAAACTGTGCGGCAAAGACAGCTGGGCGGTCTTCGGGATGGGCCGAACGGGTCAACAAACGACCCGAAGGCGTAAGGGTTGTAGAATACCCAAAGCCGGTAAAGGCCCAAAAAACGGCAAGGACACTCAGCGTAAGTGGGATCGTCGCGGTCAGAACCGAGGCGACGGCCATAGCGCCCGACGCAAGAATAGCTCCGAACAGCATAACCTTGCGATCCTCGATCCGATCCAGCACGCGGGGCAGAGTGAACGCCGCCAGCATCGACCCACCCCCAAATCCGGCCAGTGCAATGGCCACGGCGCTTTCTGACAGGCCAAGGGTGGCCCGCACGATGACCACTGTGTTGACGATCACCATCGAACTCAGCGCCGCGGCGCTCCAGTTAAGCGCAAGCAGCCCGCGCAGCCGGGGGGTTTTCAGATAGATGCGAATTCCGCGTGTCGTGCGGTCATAAATCCCGCGTGGTTTGCTGGGCTTGGGCGAAGGCAGGGCGACCGAGACCACCAGCAATGCCGAAGCAACAAACCCCAGCGCTGTGCCCCAGAACAGGCTGTTGAAGCTGACCAGCAACAGAAGTGCCGCGGCAAACATCGGGCTCAGCAGGCTTTCCATGTCGTAGGCAAGACGTGACAGTGACAAAGCGCGGGTATACTCGTTTTCGTTCGGCAAGACGTCCGGGATCGTTGCCTGAAAGGCAGGCGTAAAGCCTGCCGAAGCGGATTGTAGCACGAAGATCAGCACATAGATTTGCCAGACCTCGGTCACGAAAGGCAGGCATACGGCGACTGCGGCGCGGATCAGGTCCAGAAAAACCAGCATCTTCCGACGGTCCAGCCGTTCGGCAAAAGCAGCCGCCAGTGGGGCCACGGTGACATAGGCCACCATCTTGATCGTCAGCGCGGTGCCCAGCACAAGGCCAGCAGCGTCTCCGGCCAGATCAAAGGCCAGCAACCCCAGCGCGACTGTAGCCAGCCCGGTTCCGGTCAGGGCGACGATCTGGGCGGCAAACAGGTGGCGGTAGGTCCGGTTTTTTAGAATGCTCAGCATGGTTCAGAGGTATTTCGTGATGGCTTTGAAATCCTCGATCCCGCCGCTATCGCCATCAGAAGACAGGCAATGGTCGATGTGATCATGGATCAAGGCGCGCTTGGCATTGGTAACCGCTTTTTCAACGGCAAACAGCTGTTGGGCAATGTCTGAACAGGGTGCTTGACCTTCAAGCATGGCAATGACCTTTGCCAGATGCCCGTGGGCCCGTTTCAGCCTTGCCGTGATATGCGGATGCGACTCGCGGGGTGCAATTGTCATGGTTTATCCCTATCCCCCCCATGGGGATATTGTCAATCCGGGTGCGGGGATTTGCCCGCGACTTTTGGACGGCGTTGAGTTTATGGACCAAACCGCCTATCTCGGAGGCGATACCGCACAAAGGAATAGTCGGGTGGCGAACCATTTGTACAAAAACGACCTGCCGGACGGGTTAGATCTGGGCCCTGTTGTGGCCATTGACTGTGAAACCATGGGTCTGAACCCGCATCGTGACCGCTTGTGCGTGATTCAGATGTCGGGTGGTGACGGCAACAGCCATATTGTGCAGGTGGAAAAAGGCCAGGCTGAGGCGCCGAACCTGTGCGCCATGCTGGAAAACCCTGACGTACTGAAGTTGTTTCATTTCGGGCGCTTCGACATCGCCGCCATGTACCATACATTTGGCGTTCTGGCCGCGCCGGTCTATTGCACCAAGATCGCCAGTCGGCTAGTGCGGACCTATACCGACCGGCACGGGCTCAAGAACCTGTGTCAGGAACTCATCGGTGTCGATATTTCCAAACAGCAACAGATGAGCGACTGGGGCGCAGTCTCACTTACGGACGCTCAATTGGATTATGCTGCGTCAGACGTTCTCTATCTGCATCAGCTGCGCGATGCGCTAAACATCCGGCTGGCTCGCGAGGACCGGGCTGAAATGGCGCAGGCCTGTTTTGACTTCCTGCCGATGCGTGCGAAACTGGACCTCGCCGGTTGGCCCGAAACGGATATCTTTGCGCACTCATGACCGATACCGAAGCATTCCTGAAAACCGCCCGTCAGGTGGTGACTGACGAAGCCCGCGCGCTGGACGTACTTGCCGACAGTCTGGACGCGCATTTTGCCGAAGCCGTGCAGCTGATCCTTCAGGCCACCGGGCGCATCATCATCAGCGGTATCGGCAAGTCAGGCCACATAGGTCACAAGATTGCGGCCACGCTGGCCAGCACCGGAACGCCTGCCTATTTCGTGCATCCGGCAGAGGCCAGCCATGGCGATTTGGGCATGGTCTCCAAGGGTGATGTGGTTCTGGCGATTTCGAATTCGGGCGAGGCACCGGAACTTGCCAATCTGCTGGCCTTTACGCGCCGCTTTGGCATTCCGCTGATTGGATTGTCCAGCAAACCTGACAGCACATTGATGAAACAGGCCGACGTACATCTTCTGATCCCGTCGATGGGCGAGGCCTGCGGTTTTGGTATGGTGCCGTCGATCTCGACAACGCTGACCCTTGCCATGGGGGATGCACTGGCGATTGCCCTCATGAAATACCGCGATTTCCGGCCCGAGGATTTCCGTGCCTTCCATCCCGGTGGCAAACTGGGTGCTCGGCTGAGCACAGTACAGGATCTGATGCATGTCGGAGAGGCCCTGCCTCTGATTGCGGCAAATACTCCGATGAGCGATGCGCTGATCGAAATCAGCCAGAAGGGGTTTGGTGTTGCTGGCGTAACGGACCCGCAGGGTCAATTGGCAGGGATCATTACAGACGGTGACTTGCGGCGCCACATGGATGGGCTGCTGAACAAAACGACCGAGCAGGTCATGACCCCCAACCCCACAACCATATCCCCGGATGCGTTGGCAGAAGAAGCGGTTGCAATCATGAATGACCGTAAGATCACCTCGCTCTTCGTGGTTGACGAGGCGACATCAGGTCAGGCTTTGGGGCTGCTTCACATCCACGATTGCCTGCGTGTCGGTCTGGGCTGAGGGAGGCTGAGGTGGACAGATATTCCCGCATGGTGCAGTGCCTGAAGGTGCTGTTGCCGCTTGCGGCTATTGTGATGTTATCCACGGTATTCCTGCTGTCCCGCAGCATTGAAACAAACGTTTCCGTGCCTTTCGCGCAGAAAGACATTGATGAGAGACTGGCACAACAGGTGGTAACGCGGCCGGATTACCGCGGAACGACCCGCAAGGGAGAGACCGTGCATATCGAGGCGGTGCAAGCCACGCAGGGCACCGAGGCGTCGGTTCCGACCGCGTCCGAGTTTCGCGGCCGCTTTGGGCTGCTCAATGGCGGCACAATTACGCTGGATTCGAATTCCGGCCTGATCCGTCCGGATAGTGGAACAGCAACCTTTGTTGGTGACGTGGTCATCACCACGGCGGATGGGCTCAAGGTTACGACGGATCTGCTCAATACCTCGTTGGACGAAGTCCGGGGCGATACGCCGGGGCAGGTGAACGGAACCGGTCCGATCGGTAACTTTTCCGCGGGGCGTATGACCTTTGGCACTGAAAAAACGGACGGGCCGGTCCATATTGTTTTTACAGATGGTGTGAAGCTGGTATACGAGCCTGAAAAAGCAGAAAGATAACTTGTGTTCGATTTTCGATTTGTTCCTTTGTGCCTCGCCTTGATCGCGGGCGCCGCGCCCGTGACTGCGCAAGAGGCGCAGGTGGCTTTTGGGTCCGCGAATGCCGATCCGAGCCTGCCGATCGAGGTGACATCGGAAACCCTGAACGTAAATCAAGAGGACGGATCGGCCGAGTTCATCGGGAATGTCATCGTCGTACAGGGTGAAATGCGCCTGACAGCCGAACGCGTGCTGGTTATCTACAATCAGGAACGCTCGGCGATCGAGCGAATGGAGGCGACCGAGAATGTGGTTCTGGTCAGCCCGCCGGATGCAGCGGAAGGCGACTGGGCTGAATACAAGATCGGCTCGGGTGAGATTGTCATGAAGGGCAATGTCCTGCTGACACAGGGCCCCAGCATCATCAGTGGCGATCAGATGAACGCCAACCTGACATCGGGCACTGCGACAATGACCGGGCGGGTCAAAACGATCTTGCAGCAGGGAAACAACTGATGGCGCGTCCCGACCTGAAACTGACCGAGGGCAGTTCCGGGCTGCGCATCGAGAAGCTGCGGAAGTCCTACAAAAAAAAGACGGTGATCCGCGATGTTTCGATGACGTTGGGTCGGTCCGAAGTGGTGGCGCTGCTGGGGCCGAACGGGTCTGGTAAAACCACAACGTTCTATTCAGTTGCGGGCCTTGTGTTCCCAGAGGCGGGAAAAGTCACGATAGACGGCCAGAATGTGACTACTTTGCCGATGTACCGGCGGGCACGGATGGGGATCGGCTATTTGCCGCAGGAGATGTCGATCTTTCGCGGCATGAGCGTCGAGGACAACATTGCTGCCGTTCTGGATATCACGGTCTCTCATGCGCATAAGCGCAAAGAGCGTTTGGAAGAGCTGTTGTCTGACTTCTCGATCGAACACTTGCGCCGGGCCCCGGCTCTGGCGTTGTCAGGCGGCGAGCGCCGCCGGGTCGAGATCGCGCGCTGTTTGGCCGCAGACCCCAAATACCTGCTGCTGGATGAACCGTTTGCAGGCGTTGACCCGATCAGTGTCGGGGATATTCGCCATCTGGTCGCGGATTTGAAAAAACGCGGTATTGGTGTGCTGATCACCGATCACAACGTCCGGGAAACGCTGGAAATTGTCGACCGGGCCTATATCCTGCATGACGGTCAGGTTTTGATGTCCGGCACACCTGATGAGGTTGTCGAAAACGAGAATGTGCGCCGCGTCTATCTGGGCGAGAATTTCCGCATTTCATAACCTTGCGCGGAGTTGTGCCAATTGCATGGCGGAAATCGCGTATATACACATCTGTTTTGATTGACTCTTCCCTCGTCTCTTGCCTCAATTGGCTTATGGCATTTACCCGGTTCCAGTCTGGATCTCGATGTCCCTTCTTCGAAGGGCTGGAAACAAGGCAACCGCGGAAAATGTCTCTACCCCCCACCCGATAAAAACAAGCTCGCCGCGTTTCGCGGCGTCAGAATGGGTGTGAATTGTGAAGGAGATCACATGCGTTACCAAATCAGCGGAAAACAGATCGACATCGGTGCGGCGTTGCAGACACACGTGCAGACCGAACTGAATGAGGTCGTGGGCAAGTATGCGCAGCGGCCTACGGATGCTAACGTCGTCTTTTCCCGTTCGGCGCATGAATATGTATGCGAAACAACGGTGCACCTGTCCACTGGCCTGACGGCGCAGGCCAAGGCCCATGCAACCGAGATCTACGCGGCATTTGAGGCATGCTGTGATAAAATGGAAAAACAGTTGCGTCGTTACAAGCGCCGCCTGAAGGACCACCACAAGGATCGGGCCGAACCGGTTGAACTCTTTGGGGCGTCCTCTTATATCCTCGCTTCTAATGAATCGGAGTCGGTCGATGAACCCGAATCGCTTCAGCCAATGATTGTGGCTGAGATGGAAACAAAAATCCCATCTTTGAGCGTTGGAGAGGCCGTTATGCAAATGGAACTTGCCGGTGCGCCAGTACTGGTGTTCAGAAATGAAAACAAGGACGGATTGAATGTCGTTTATCGTCGCGAAGACGGTAATATCGGCTGGATTGATCCGTAACAGGCAAGGATACGGGGCTGCACCCGCTGATGCGGGTGCGTGCCATGGAGCGTGATCATGGAGCTTTCGAGCATACTGAAGCCCGAAGCGGTGCGTGTATTGTCCGCGGCTTCCAGCAAGAAGCGGCTGTTTCAGGAAATCGGTGACGTCGCCGCGGCGACGCTAGGTATCGATCCTCAGGAAGCAGTTGATTTGCTGCTGGAGCGGGAAAGCCTTGGACCGACCGGTGTCGGCCATGGTGTGGCGCTGCCGCATGCGCGCCTGCCCGATCTTGATTCGGTTTCAGGTGTTTTTGTCATGCTTGAGAAGCCCATCGATTTCGGTTCGGTTGATCGCCAGCCTGTGGACATTGCCTTCGCGCTGTTTGCACCGGAAGAGGCGGGTGTTGATCACCTCAAAGCTCTGGCGCTGGTGTCTCGCACATTGCGGGATACTTCGGTTTGCACCAAGCTCCGGGCCAACCCTGATCCGGTAAAGCTGTATGCGATCTTGACTGAGGCGCAGTCTATGCAAGCCGCCTGATTAACTAAAAAAGCCCCCGAAAACCGGGGGCTTCTTTCTTTTCATTTGACCGGATCAACCACCGGTTCCCATTTCCAGCGTCCACCAGATTTTACCACCGCCTTCCTGATGCCAGGCGAATCCCATTTGGGTGGCTTTGGCGTCCATGATGACAGCCCTTGGTCCAGGTTCCTGCATCCATGCGGCAAGTGTTTCCGTCTCGGTCTCGTAGGTTTCGGAAATGGCTTCCCCCAGGAACGTTCCGAAATAGCCGACACGCGCTGCCCGGTCGATCGGTGATGAACCGTCTGACCCAAAGTGCCAGGGCCGGTTCTGCCGCGACATATCCTTCGAATGAGTCGCTGCCGCTGCGTTCAGCTGTGCGTTCAGCTGTACGGGCTGCAGTCCCTGAGACTGACGCAAAGCATTGACCGAATCAAGCATGCGGAACTGCAGCTTTTCCGGATTGCCGCGGATCTTGTATACGGTCGGCAATGGGCGACCATCAGATCCCAGAGTGGTTGAGCCAGTGTTGGTACATGCCGCAAGCGCGACAAAGCAAATCAACAGTAAAGAAACGATGCGCGTCATGTTCGACCTGATTATTGTATCACAATACGGCATAGCGCGCCTGCTTGTTCTGAGCAAACGCGCAATGGTCATAACTTGCGTGATTCTGCCGGTTTGGTTTGCGACTGAAGCATTCTGGCAATAGAATACCTCTGATTTCAGACCTAACCTAAACACAGGACCCGATGTCATGGTCAAAAAGCGCATTCATTCGCCCACCCGCAGAGGGTTTCTGGCAGGGGCTACCGCCACTCTGGCTACACCGGCACTGGCACAATATATCCCGGGCGACCCGCTGCGCCCCGCACCCGAGACCGAACCGGCGGTTCGCCGCAACGTATCCGGGTTCCGGGCACTGGATTGGCAACCGTATTTCTCGAACACCAGAAATGGCGCTATTTTGGTCGACACCGTCTCAAGGGCGTTGCATTACTGGTCGGATGACCAAACAGTCTATAAATTGTACCCATCGTCGGTTCCACTGACCGAAGAACTCACCCGGCGCGGGCGTACCAGCGTAATCCGCAAGGTCGAAGGCCCAAGCTGGTCTCCGACGCCGTCGATGAAGAAGCGAAATCCGGAATGGCCGGACTACATTCCTCCGGGTCCTGATAACCCATTGGGAACACACGCTTTATACCTTAGCTGGAAGTATTATCGCATTCACGGGACGCACGATACACGCAAAATAGGCCGCAGATCTTCGAACGGCTGCATCGGCCTTTTCAACGAAGACATCGCCGAGCTGTTTTCGATGGCGAAGGTTGGCACGCAAGTGTTGCTAATTTGACGACATTTTCGTGTACGAACCCGCTCACCGGTCAAGTTGCAATTGCATTCCCGCTCTAATGCTGGTTAGAAAAAACTACGAGGTAAGTCTTAGATGTGCGGCTCCGGGTATTGGAACCGTGCAAATTCTGGAGGTTAATATGAAGAAACTCGTTCTCGCCGCAGCTCTGACTGCAGCAGCTTCGACTGCATATGCTGGCAACCTGGAAGAGCCGGTTGTTGAAGCACCAGTTGTTGTTGAAGAAACTCAGGGTTCGTCGCAGGGCATTCTGCTGCCGCTGATCCTGCTGGTCGTTGTTGCTGCTGCTGTTGCTGCAAGCTAATCCGACACGGAATTCATGAAAAAGGCGGTGGAGCAATCCACCGCCTTTTTTAGTTCCAACAGGTCTTCAAGCCTGTTGCGCGCCGGAGGATACTGACGCGCCAGTATCAAGCCGAGCTTGACGATCTCATAGGAGATGCGGCTTGCGTTCTGGAAACGCTTTACGCCAGCCACCCGCACAGATTGTCTTCGATCACTTTTCCAAGTGCTGCGATATGGGCATCATTATCGTTAAGGCATGGAATATAGGTAAACGTCTCGCCGCCTGCTTCTTCGAAGCTCTCTTTGATTTCTTCGTTAATCTCTTCAAGCGTTTCGATGCAGTCCGCAGAAAACGCCGGGGCAATAACTGCAATGTTCTTTTTGCCTTGCTTCGCCAGGTCGGCCACGTGATTCACCGTGTAAGGTTTCAACCATTCTTCGGGGCCGAAGCGCGACTGGAAGGTCGATACCAATTGATCATCTGTCCAGCCCAGCCGCTCCTTTAACAGCCTCGTCGTTTTAGCGCATTGGCAGTGATAGGGATCGCCCTGCTGAAGATACCGCTCGGGCATCCCGTGATATGAGCAGACAAGAATGTCGGGCTTTGTCTCCATAGCCTCGTATGCGCGTTCAACAGACTGTGCCAGCGCATCGATATAGATGGGTTCATCGAAATAGGCCGGAACGGTTCGCGTCGCGGGCTGCCAGGCTTCGTCCATCAGTGCGCGAAAGAACTGGTCGTTGGCGGTGGCCGTCGTTGCGCCAGCGTATTGAGGGTAAAGCGGAAAAAACAAGATGCGATCGCACCCTGCCGCTACCATCGCGCGCACTTTGGATTTGGTCGATGGGTTGCCGTAACGCATACAGAAATCGACCATGACTTGATCACCGTATCGTGCCTGCATCGTCTGGCTCAACTTGGCGGTCTGGTCCTTGGTGATGGTCATCAGCGGACTTTCGCCCTTTTCCAGGTTCCAGATCGATTTGTATGCCTCGCCGGAACTGAAAGGTCGCTTGGTCAGGATGATCGCCTGTAGAATCGGTTGCCATTTCCACTTTGGATAATCGATGACACGCTGGTCCGACAAAAACTCATTCAGATATCGGCGCATCGGCCAATATGTGTAGTCGTCTGGCGTGCCCAGATTGGCCAGCAATATGCCGACGCGCCCCATCCTGATCTTGGGGTGATCCGTAGGAGCGTGAGCGGGTCGCGTGGCATCAAACATATGAGGCTTCCTGAATTTCTTGCGTTAGGGCCTGAAATAAGGGGATTTGGTCGCGCGTCAATCGGGCAGTTTGCCCTCGTCCGCGCGCAAGGCGTCAGCCAAACGTGCTTGCGCTGACCCAGGACGCAGTGGTTTGGGTTGACTGTCGTGGGGGGACCATCCGGTCAGGCAGATCAGTTCGAACGTGGCTGCCAGACGTCCCGATCCTGTGGTGAAATGAGACGCGTAAATGTTTTGCGCGGCCTCAAATACTGCGCGTTTGGTCGGGTGTTTCAGTCGCCCGGATAACGCATTGGCCTCACCCATATGCCGCAGATCGTGCATCAGGTGCCAGATGTCACGGTACTCAGCCGTGAGTGGCATCGAGTCTGCGACGGGCAAGGCCAGACCGGCCCGCTGCAACAAACCGCCGAAGTCTCTCAACCCGGCCATCGGGGCGATGCGGGGGCTGAGGCCACCGGTAACGTCAATCTCTGCCTGACCCAACGCCGAGCGCAATTCGTGCAACGTTTCGCCGCCCAGACAAACAACCAGCAACAACCCGTCGGGTTTCAGCGCGCGGTGGCATTGGATCAACTGACCCACCGGATCGTTTGCGCAGTGCAGTGTCATGGCGTGGATAACAAGGTCATGGGCGCCGGGTTGCAGTGCCAGCACATCGTTGTCCGCTATGATCGAGGCTTCGGGAAACGCGTCCGTCCAAAGCTGCGGGAATGCGGTCACGATCGCTGCCGCCGTAAAGGTTTTGTTAACCATGGAGAGCCGATCCTGAACCTCGTCCATCGCGGCGCGGTGCAGAAAAAGGGCGTTATCCTGCACGCGGCTGCGATGACGCAGAATGGCGGCACGGTCAAAAAGTGAGGGTGCAGTGGGTTCGGGCAGTTTCATAGCTGGCAAGTATCGCATCGCGCAACGGATTCAAACCGCACTTGCGCTGATTTATCCACCACGTTGCATGGGGTGCGGCGACCTGACCGAGTCCGATTTTGGCCTGTGTGGCCCATGCTGGCGGGAAACGCCATTCATTGGCGGCACGGTCTGTGAAAGTTGCGGTCTGCCCCTGATCGGGGGGCAGGACGAGTTTCGGACCGAGTGCGATGATTGCCTGAAGACCGCGCGCCCTTGGAGGGCAGGCCGCGCCGCGCTTTTGTATGACGGCAAGGCGCGGTCACTGATCCTGGCGCTGAAACACGGAGATCGGCCTGAACTGGCCCGCCCTGCCGCGCAGTGGATGGCGCAGGCAGGGCACCCACTGCTGCGACCGGATATGGTGATTGCTCCGGTTCCTCTGCATTGGTCACGATTGGTCAAAAGGCGATACAACCAGTCAGCTCTGTTGGCGCAGAACCTGGCGCGCGAGACAGGATTGGAATGTGTACCCGATCTGTTGATTCGCAAAAAAAAGACGCCGGTGCTGGACGGCAAAACAGCTGCCGAGCGGGCACAGATTTTGGGCGACGCGATATGCCTTCACCCCCGAAAAGCCCGCCATCTAACTGGCCGGGACATTTTGCTGGTGGACGATGTGATGACGTCCGGGGCAACACTGGCCGCATGCACTCGGGTCTGTCAGGCGGCGGGGGCAAATCATATTTTCGTGTTGGCTCTGGCGCGCGTTGCCAAGGATGCCTAATTCGCCCAAGATTGCGCGAAATCCAAAGGGAACGGAAAATGAAGTCGGTAGAGATCTATACATCGCCACTGTGCGGCTTTTGTCATGCGGCCAAACGCCTGCTGAAGCAGAAAGGTGTCGAGTTCAAGGAAATCGACGTGCTGATGCACCCCAAACGCAAACCTGAAATGATTCAACGTGCCGGGGGTAAACGCACGGTCCCGCAGATTTTCATCGGCGCTACGCATGTCGGCGGTTGCGATGATTTGTACGAGTTGGAGCGTCAGGGCAAGCTTGACCCTCTGCTTGCGGCCTGATGAAAACCGCGCTGCTGCAAATCACCTCGTCGGACGATCCGGCAGAAAACCTCGGGATGGTCCGAGGCATGATGGCCGAAGCGGCAGAAAAGGGCGCTCGCTTTGTTCTGACGCCAGAGGTTACGAATTGCGTTTCAACAAGCACCACACGGCAGCGCGCGGTTTTACAACATGAAGAAGATGACATCACCTTGGCGGGCCTGCGCGAACAGGCCGCTGATCTGGGTGTTTGGCTTCTGATCGGCTCGTTGGGGCTCAAGACTCATGACAATGACGGTCGTTTTGCCAATCGTTGCTTTATGATCGGATCGCAAGGTCAGATCGTGGCGCGGTATGACAAAATCCATATGTTCGATGTGCAGGTCACCGAGACCGAGACGTTCCGCGAATCAAAGAATTACCGCCCAGGCGAAAAAGCGGTCATCGCCGAAACGGATTTCGGCAAGGTTGGTCTGACCATCTGTTACGATATCCGCTTTCCATATTTGCACGCGGCACTGGCGCAGGCGGGCGCGCGCATTCTGACCGTCCCGGCCGCGTTCTCGCCGGTCACAGGTGCCGCGCATTGGGAAGCCTTGCTACGCGCACGTGCAATCGAAACCGGGTGCTGGGTGCTGGCCCCGGCCCAAACAGGCGAACATCCAAAAACCGGCGGTAAAACACGCTATACTCACGGTCACAGCATGGTCGTCGACCCGTGGGGAAAGGTGCTGATCGACGCAGGGACCGATCCAGGCATTCACATTTTCGATTTGGATGATAGTTCTGTGACTGAGGCACGGCGACGTGTCCCTTCACTGCACCACCGCCGTTCCTTCGACGGACCCTGACAGAACGGAACAATGACAGACGACACCAATGCCCTTGCGGTCACGCTGTTCAGCGAGATCCTGACCGCCGACCAGCTATTGCGGAACCGGCTTAGCCGGGTGCTGCCCAAGGGCATGGAAATCTCGCATTTCTCGGTTCTGAACCACCTGGCTTTTGTCGCGGATGAGCGCAGCCCGGCGCAGCTGGCCAACACGTTCCACGTGACCCGAGGGGCGATGACCAACACCTTGGCCAAGCTGGAATGGGCCGGATACATCCACATCCGCCCCGACTGGGACGATGCCCGCCGCAAGATGGTCGCGATCAGCCCCGCCGGTAAACGCGCGCGGGATCAGGCGATTTCCTCGATTGCTCCGTTGATCAACCGCGTGGTCGGAGAGTTGGGGGACGACCGTGTTCGGTCGACACTGCCAGTGCTGCGCGATCTGAGAAAACAGCTGGAAGGGGAATAACCCTCAGCCCGGTTTCACACTCGCCGTCACATAGTTCACGCTTAAATCCCGGTCCGAGATCGACCAGCTCCAGAGGATCGGGTTGAAGACGAACCCCTTGCGGTCCACCGGGTCCATCCCAGCCTGACGCAGCAGGTCGAACAACTCATCAGGGGTGATGAACTTGTTCCACTCATGCGTGCCGCGCGGCAGCCAGCGCATGACGACCTCGGCCCCGAAAATCGCCATCGCATAGGACTTCGGGTTGCGGTTTATGGTTGAGCAGATCAGCAGCCCGCCCGGCTTGAGCAATTTTTGCGAGGCGGTCAGGAAGCCCTCCGGGTCGGCCACATGCTCGACCACTTCCATGTTCAGGACCACGTCGAACTTCTCACCTGCGGCGGCCATGTCTTCGGCTGTGGTGTGGCGATAGTCGATCTTCAAACCGGATTGCTCGGCATGGATACGCGCAACAGGCAGGTTGCCTCCGGCGGCATCGGCCCCAACGACCTCGGCCCCCAGACGTGCCATGGGTTCGCTCAGCAGACCACCGCCACAACCGATATCCAGCAGGCGCAGCCCTTCGAACGGATTTCGCGCTTTCAGATCGCGGTCGAATTCACTGGCGATCTGCTGTGTGATATAATCCAAACGGCAAGGATTCAGCATGTGCAAGGGTTTGAATTTCCCATGAGGATCCCACCATTCCGCCGCCATCGCTTCGAATTTTGCGATCTCGGATGGATCCACCGTGTTCGGATGCGCTTGCATTCCTGTCTCCGTATGCTCTTTTACGCTTAAGGACTATATAGGGCCATAATGGACAAGTACCCGGACCAAAAGCGCGCAGTTCAATATCTGTACCCGCCGATCGATCCGTTCGACCAGCGTATGGTCGATATGGGCGACGGGCACCGTATCTATGTGGAACAATGCGGCAACCCCGAAGGCATACCGGTGGTGATCCTGCATGGCGGCCCAGGCGGTGGCTGCAGCCCTGCAATGCGGCGTTATTTTAATCCACAGGCCTACAGGGTGATTCTATTTGATCAGCGTGGGTGTGGCCGGTCTCGCCCCACGGCTTCGGTTGAAAACAACACGACATGGCATTTGGTGGCCGATATTGAACGGTTGCGCGACCTGTTCGAGATTGATGAATGGATTGCTTTTGGCGGCAGCTGGGGCGCGACCCTTGCGTTGATCTACGCGCAGTCGCATCCAGACCGGGTCAGCCGATTGGTGCTGCGCGGTGTGTTCCTGGCAACTGACGCTGAACTTGACTGGTTTTATGGCGGCGGAGCGGGACGTTTCTGGCCGGAACAGTGGCAGAAATTTACCTCACTGTTGCCCGAGGTGGAGCTGAAGGACACCATCACCGCCTACAATAAACGCCTGTTCTCGGGGGACCGCGCGACCGAGACCCTGTATGCGCGGGCATGGTCGCACTGGGAAAATGCGCTGGCGTCGATCCACACGAACGGATCAGTGGGCGAAAGCCCCGGCGAATACGCCCGTACATTTGCCCGGCTCGAGAATCACTATTTCTACAATAAGGCGTTCCTGGAAACGGATGGGCAGATCCTAGATCAAATGGACCGGATTGCTCATATCCCGGGTCACATCGTGCAGGGGCGATACGACATGATTTGCCCGCCACAGGCCGCCTGGTCGCTGAGCGAAAGCTGGCCGAATGCCGAGATCAAGATGGTACGTCAGGCCGGTCATGCGCTTTCTGAACCCGGGATCAGCGCAGAACTGGTCCGGATCATGGATCGCGTGGCGGAGGGTTTGGCATGACACGCATCGACCGCCGTGCCTTGTTTGCTTCGGGTGCCGCCGCCGCGCTGCTTGCCGCGACAGGCGCGTCCCTGGCGGACAGACCTGAGAAAGGCGGCACGCTGCGATTGGCCGTACCGCGCGACGACAGTCTTGAGCAGGTGGCGCGCGGTGCGGTTTTCGACACGCTGACCGAGATCGCCCCGGATGGCACTTTGCGGGGCGAGCTTGCGACGGGCTGGCAAACCGACGCCGATGCGAGGGTCTGGAACTTTGATCTGCGCAACGATGCGGTGTTTCACGACGGCGCGTCTTTGGACATCGCAGATGTTGCGGCCGTATTGGCCGAGGTCGGGCATACCGAGGCATTGACCGCCAACCGTTTACGGCTGGAACTGGCCGAGGCAAATCCGGGCCTTCCATTCCTTTTGGCGGACAGTCGTTTTATCATTGCCTGCAATGGCCAAGGCGTCACGCCGCTACACAACGCCAATGGCACGGGTTGTTACCGTGTCGAACGCGCCGAAGACGGGCGGCATTTCCTGGGTCGCCGTGTTTTGGAACATTACAAGGACGGTCAGGCCGGTTGGGTCGATGCATTCGAAGTGATCGTTATTCCCGATGCCCGTGTTCGCGCCGAGGCATTGCGTGATGGCTATGTCGATGTCGCTGCCTTCCCCGATTCGTCAGAGATCCGCGGTACGCGCGGTCTTCGCTACTATCCTTCCGAGACCGATATGGCACTGGCCGTCTCTGGGGCGGTGGGATTGCCGCGGCAGATTGCCGGACGCACGGTTCTGGACGACGGGCGTATCGCTGAACGGTGGTGGATCGTGTAATTCCGGGTGACACTTCAGTCGGGGGTTGCAGACTCGGATCATCCTGCGTATATGCAGTTTCAACAGCGGCGCGTTGGACTTCCGGTCCAAGGCTCCACCGAAAAATTCGACGGGCCGCGCGCCCGTTTTTTTGTGCCCGACTGACAGGGTAGAGAACCTGATGACAAACGACCTGATAGCCAAAGCTGCCATCGACCGGCGACTTGCCGAGATCATCACCCCGGTGATCGAAGATCTGGGGTATGAGTTGGTCCGTGTCCGGCTGATGAGTGGCAAGCAGACCACGTTGCAAATCATGGCTGACAAACCCGAAGGCGGCATCGAAGTGGATGACTGCGCCGAGATTTCGAATGCGGTCAGCGCCACCCTGGATGTCGAGGACCCGATCCTTGACGCCTATACGCTCGAGGTATCCAGCCCCGGTATCGACCGCCCCCTGACCCGCCTCAAGGATTTTGAGACTTTCGAGGGGTATGAGGCCAAGATCGAAACTTCTGAACTGATCGATGGCCGCCGCCGGTTCAAAGGGGAACTGGCCGGGATTGAAGGGGAAGAGGTTCTGATCAATATCCCCGAAGGGTCCGAGACGATCACCATCGGCCTGCAATTCGACTGGCTGAGTGATGCCAAGCTGGTCCTGACCGATGACCTGATTAAGGAAATGCTGCGCCAGCGCAAAGATGCGGGTGCCTTGAACGAAAACGCTTTCGACGAGATTGAGACCGAAGGGTCCGAAGAGGAGACGAACTGATGGCAATAACCTCAGCCAACCAGCTGGAGCTGCTGCAGACTGCCGAGGCCGTGGCCCGCGAAAAGATGATCGACCCTGGTCTGGTTGTCGAAGCGATGGAGGAATCGCTCGCCCGCGCTGCCAAGAGCCGCTACGGTGCCGAGATGGACATCCGCGTGTCCATCGACCGCAAGACCGGCAAGGCGACCTTCACCCGTGTGCGCACCGTGGTCGAGGATGCGGAGCTTGAGAACTATCAGGCCGAGTTCACCGTCGAACAAGCCAAGCAGTACATGGAAGATCCGCAGGTCGGTGACGTTTTCGTTGAAGAAGTGCCGCCGGTCGAAATGGGCCGGATTGCGGCGCAGTCCGCCAAGCAAGTGATCCTGCAAAAGGTCCGCGAAGCTGAGCGGGATCGTCAGTATGAAGAATTCAAGGATCGTGCGGGCACCATCATCAACGGTGCCGTCAAGCGCGAAGAATTCGGCAATGTTATCGTCGATCTCGGCGGTGCCGAGGCTGTTCTGCGCCGCAATGACAAGATCGGTCGCGAAAGCTATCGCCCGAATGATCGTGTGCGCGCGTATATCAAGGAAGTCCGCCGCGAAGTGCGTGGCCACCAGATCTTCCTGTCGCGTACCGCGCCAGAGTTCATGGCCGAGCTGTTCAAGATGGAAGTGCCGGAAATCTATGACGGTATCATCGAGGTCAAGGCCGTGGCCCGTGACCCCGGTTCACGCGCCAAAATCGCCGTGATCTCGTATGACGGCTCGATCGACCCTGTTGGCGCCTGCGTTGGTATGCGCGGCAGCCGCGTGCAGGCCGTTGTGAACGAACTGCAGGGTGAGAAGATTGACATCATCCCGTGGAACGAAGACCAACCGACCTTCCTAGTGAACGCGCTGCAACCTGCCGAGGTTTCGAAGGTTGTTCTGGACGAAGAAGCAGGCAAGATCGAGGTTGTCGTTCCTGAAGAGCAGTTGTCTCTTGCAATCGGTCGTCGCGGTCAGAACGTGCGTCTGGCAAGCCAGCTGACCGGGCTGGATATCGACATCATGACCGAAGCTGAAGAATCGGCGCGTCGTCAGAAGGAATTCGAATCTCGTACCAAACTGTTCATGGACAGTCTGGATCTGGACGAGTTCTTTGCGCAACTGCTGGTTTCCGAAGGCTTCACCAACCTCGAAGAAGTTGCCTATGTCGAGATTGATGAACTTCTGGTCATTGATGGCGTCGACGAAGGCACTGCGCAGGAACTTCAGACCCGGGCGCGCGAGTTCCTGGAAGCCCAGGCCAAAGCCGCTCTGGACGCGGCGCGCGCACTGGGTGCCGAGGACAGCCTCATTGAATTCGAAGGCCTGACACCCCAGATGGTAGAGGCGCTGGCCAAGGACGATGTGAAGACGCTGGAAGATTTCGCAACCTGTGCAGACTGGGAACTGGCCGGTGGCTGGACCACGGTCGACGGTGAACGCGTCAAGGATGATGGTGTGCTGGAGCCCTTTGGCGTCACGCTCGAAGAAGCACAAGACATGGTCATGACTGCGCGTATCCTGTTGGGTTGGGTTGATCCGGCCGAGTTGGAGCAGGCGGAAGAAGACATCGACGGCGACGCAGCAGACGAGGAGGTCGAGGCCTGATCTCAGGTCTCGGGTGGCGCGTATGGGTCGCGGTGGCGTCCATAAGGATCGGTCTGACGGACCCGAACGCAAGTGCATCGCCACCGGCGAGGTTCAGCCTAAATATGGCTTGATCCGCTTTGTGACGGGCCCGGACGGTCAGGTCTTTCCGGATGTCGCGGCAAAGTTGCCGGGGCGGGGCGTTTATGTGGCGGCGGATCGTGCTGCGCTGGACAAGGCCATTGGTAAGAAACTGTTTGCGCGGGGGTTCAAGGCACAGGTGACTGTGCCTCAGGACCTGGCGACAGAAGTTGAAAAGCAGATCGCGCGCCGTGTGATTGAGTTGCTCAGTCTGGCGCGCAAGTCCGGCGACGCGGTTGCCGGGTATGAAAAGGTCAAGTCGTGGCTGGACCGGGAAGAGGCTCAGGTGCTGATTCAGGCCACTGATGGATCGGGGCGCGGCAAGTCGAAGCTCAGTACGCCGCACTTCGGAAAATACATCGGTTGGCTGACGGCAGACGAATTAGGGCAGGCATTTGGGCGCCAAACGGTG
The DNA here is from genome assembly GCF_056541275.1 of Ruegeria sp. AI2. Taxonomy (NCBI): domain Bacteria; kingdom Pseudomonadati; phylum Pseudomonadota; class Alphaproteobacteria; order Rhodobacterales; family Roseobacteraceae; genus Ruegeria; species Ruegeria sp. AI2. The sequence continues at coordinate 52,141 of NZ_JBQFYB010000006.1, read as the reverse complement.
ATTCATGCGGCCTTGGCCTCTGGCGGACTCGCCAAACGTGTTGTAGAGGAAGCGCAGCGCCTGCGTGGCTTGCGCGAAACGGATGACGGCGGCAAGGGCCGCGCGGAAGGGTAAGAAGCTTTATGAGCGATAGTGACGGCAAAAAGACATTGGGTCTTCGTGGCGGGGCACGCCCCGGAAATGTGAAACAGAGTTTCAGCCACGGACGCACCAAGAATGTCGTGGTGGAAACCAAACGCAAGCGCGTGGTGGTCCCCAAGCCGGGCGCGGCAAAGCCGGGTGGCGGTGCCGCCCCTTCGGGTGATCCATCGCGTCGTCCCGCAGGTATTTCCGACGCGGAAATGGCGCGCCGTATGAAGGCTTTGCAGGCTGCCAAGGCCCGCGAAGCCGAAGAAGCCGCTGAACGCGAAGCCGCTGAAAAGGCACGCGAAGAAGAGCGCGTGCGCCGCCGTGCGGAACAGGAAGCGAAAGAGCGCGAGCAGCGTGAAGCCGAAGAGCGCGCGCGTCAGAAAGCCGAAGATGAAGAGCGCAAGCGCGTGGAGGCTGAAGAAGAAGCCAAGCGTGCTGCTGCTGCTGCCGCCTCGCCGGCCCCTGAAGAAGCCAAAGCCGCACGCAGCCCGGCCAGCAAACCTGCGCCTGCTGCCGCACCTCGCAAGCAGGATCGCGAACGCGAACAGCGCGGTCGTGGCAAGGGTCGTGAAGACAACCGTCGTTCGGGCAAGCTGACACTGGGTCAGGCCACCGGTGACCAAGGCAGCCGCCAGCGGTCGATGGCAGCGATGAAGCGCAAGCAGGAACGCGCCCGTCAGAAAGCCATGGGCGGTTCGGTCGAGCGGGAAAAGGTGATCCGCGACGTACAACTGCCTGAGGCGATCATGGTCTCGGAACTGGCCAACCGTATGGCCGAGCGCGTGGCTGACGTGGTCAAATCACTGATGCAGATGGGCATGATGGTCACGCAGAACCAGACCATCGACGCTGATACTGCCGAGCTGATCATCGAAGAGTTTGGCCATAAGGTCACCCGAGTCTCTGATTCGGATGTTGAGGACGTCATCAAAGAAGTCGAAGACAGCGAAGACGATCTGAAGCCTCGTCCGCCCGTCATCACCATCATGGGTCACGTCGACCACGGGAAAACATCGCTGCTGGATGCAATCCGCGATGCGCGTGTTGTGGCTGGTGAGGCCGGTGGCATCACCCAGCATATCGGCGCCTATCAGGTGAAAACCGATGGCGGCTCGACGCTGACCTTCCTGGATACACCCGGCCACGCGGCCTTCACCTCGATGCGCTCGCGTGGTGCCCAGGTGACCGACATCGTGGTTCTGGTCGTCGCTGCCGATGACGCGGTCATGCCGCAGACAATTGAGGCGATCAATCACGCGAAGGCAGCCAAGGTGCCGATGATCGTGGCGATCAACAAGATCGACAAGCATGATGCAAATCCGGACAAGGTGCGCACCGATCTGCTGCAACACGAAGTGATCGTCGAGAAGATGTCGGGTGAGGTTCAGGACGTAGAAGTGTCTGCCATCACCGGTCAGGGTCTGGACGAGTTGCTGGAAGCCATCGCATTGCAGGCCGAGATTCTGGAACTGAAAGCCAACCCTGATCGCGCTGCCCAAGGTGCCGTGATCGAGGCACAGCTGGACGTGGGCCGCGGCCCGGTCGCAACGGTCCTGGTTCAGAACGGTACATTGCGTCAGGGCGATATCTTTGTCGTGGGTGAGCAGTATGGTAAGGTCCGTGCTCTGATCAACGACAAGGGTGAGCGCGTCAAGGAAGCTGGACCGTCGGTTCCCGTTGAGGTTCTTGGTCTGAACGGTACGCCTGAAGCAGGCGATGTTCTGAACGTGACCGAGACCGAAGCACAAGCCCGTGAAATCGCCGCCTACCGTGAACAGGCTGCCAAGGACAAACGCGCTGCCGCTGGTGCCGCAACGACCCTTGAACAGTTGATGCAGAAGGCCAAGGAAGACGAAAATGTCACCGAGTTGCCCATTCTGATGAAAGCAGACGTTCAGGGTTCGGCGGAAGCCATCGTTCAGGCAATGGAGAAGATCGGCAACGAAGAAGTACGCGTGCGCGTTCTGCATTCGGGTGTTGGCGCCATTACTGAAACGGATGTCGGTCTGGCCGAAGCGTCGGGCGCTCCAATCTTTGGCTTCAACGTGCGGGCCAATGCCTCTGCACGGAATACCGCAAACCAGAAGGGCGTCGAGATTCGCTATTACTCGGTGATCTATGACCTCGTAGACGACGTGAAAGCAGCCGCATCCGGCCTGTTGAGCGCCGAAATTCGCGAGAAGTTCATTGGCTACGCCGAAATTCGCGAAGTCTTCAAGGTTACTGGCGTTGGCAAGGTTGCTGGCTGTCTGGTCACCGAAGGCGTGGCGCGTCGTTCTGCCGGTGTCCGCTTGCTGCGCGACAACGTGGTGATTCACGAAGGCACGCTGAAGACGCTGAAGCGTTTCAAGGACGAAGTGGCCGAGGTTCAGTCGGGCCAGGAATGCGGTATGGCGTTCGAAAACTACGACGATGTCCGCGCAGGCGACGTGATCGAAATCTTCGAGCGCGAAGAAGTCACCCGCACGTTGGACTAGCCCGGCAAAGGATGAAAACGAAAAACAGCGGCCCCCTTAGGCCGCTGTTTTCTTTTACCGAAGCGCTTATTTTGTCTGGGGCAGAAACGCATCTGAATGCATGATGATATCGAAATGATGCATTCCTTGCGCGAGCATAAAGCTGACAGAGTGTCCGGCCTTTCGCAGCCTTTCAGCATAGTCGCGGCTTTGGCGAATGAACTCACCTGTATCCCGTTCGGCTACCGAAACATGGTATCGAGGACCCGGCCGGGGCAGATTGCGGATGGGTGACAGATCGTTGACCTCGACCGGCGTCAATTGCAGTGGATCGTTCACCGACATCAGGCTGATCGGTTCCAGGTCGTATATTCCGCTGAACAGAATCACATCCCGCACCCGGAGCCCCGCTTTGGCAAGGGCATCTGATGAGGTTGCCATCACCATCGCCGCCAGATGTGCGCCTGCACTGTGACCTGACAGGGTGATCCGCGACGGATCGAACCCCAACTTCCCCGCCTTGGCCGCCAGCCACAACAACGCGTCGCGGCATTCATCGATCATGTCGCCAACCCGGGCATCGGGTGCCAGCGTGTAGTTCAAAGTCGCAAAAGCTTGCCCGTGTTCTACCAGACCTGGTGCCATCAGAGACGATTCATTCTGGCTGAGCGCCTGCCAGTACCCGCCGTGAATGAAGACGTGCAGGGGTGCCTTGTCATCGCGAGCGGGAAAGAAATCCAGGACTTGTACGGGGCTGTCACCATAAGCCAGGTTTTCCCGTACCGGATAGTCGGCCCGCGCCTGAGCGCTTAGCGCCTTATAGCTGGCAAGATACGGGCTTAGGTCGCCGCCGATCATTGTGCTGGGGGAGTACTCCCGCTCCAGCTCGGGTTGCGAAAATCCTCGATACAACATGTCTTAGGTCTGCCCGCTGTACATCAATTCGGTGCGCACGTCGTAAAGGTCGTGGAAAAACCGCAGCTCTAGCGCCTTTCGCAAAAAGGCCACGCCGCTTGAGCCACCAGTGCCGGGTTGCATTCCGATCACGCGCTCAACTGCGGTGGCATGATCAAAGCGCCAGCGTTGAAACAGGCTTTCCACATCCATCAGTTTTTCGGCCAAAGCATAAAGATCCCAGTATTTTTCAGTGTTGCGGAATACCTCGACCCAGATTTTTACCACGCGCGAATCGCCGGAATAGGGTTGGGCGTAATCGCGTTCAATCAGATCCTTGGGCACATCGAATCCTTGGCGGGCCAACATGTGCAACACTTCGTCATAAAGTGACGGTTTGGTCAGTGCGGCATTCAGCATCTCGATCACCTCTGGGTCATGCGCATGGACCTTCAGTGTTGAGGCATCCTTGTTGCCAAGAATGAATTCGATTTGCCGGTAGCCGTAGCTCTGAAACCCTGACGAGTTGCCGAGAGCCTGCCGGAACGTCATATAGTCGGCAGGTGTCATGGTCAGCAGGGTTTCCCAAGCCGCAATCAACTGCCGTTGAATGGCCTTGATGCGGTCGAGGTTTTTCATGGCTGGGCCAAACTCGTCCTGTTGCAGAAAACGACGCACCTCGACCAGTTGGTGGTGCATCAGTTTCAGCCACAGTTCGCTGACCTGATGGATGATAATGAACAGCATCTCGTCAGGCTGCGCGGGGTCCTGAAAAGTTTTTTGCAGATTCAGCAGTGTTTTGAGTTGCAGAAAATCTCCATAGCTTTTGCGATGTGTCTCGGCGAAATCAGTGACCAGAGTGTCTTCGACACCTCTTTGCAATAGACGATCGTCTTTGTTCTCGCCCATCTCATGCCTCCCTTGTGCGATCCTTGCACCTGTCTAGGCGTTGAGTTCGTAACTTTCCAGCGGGTTAGGTCCAGTCAAGGACAACCTTGCCAGAGAGGCCGGATTTCATCGCGGCAAATCCATCCGCAAAATCATCAACCTCAAAGCGATGCGTGATCACGCGGGACACATCCAAACCGTTTTGCAGCATGGCGATCATCTTGTACCAGGTCTCGAACATCTCGCGACCATAGACACCCTTGATTGTGATCGCCTTGAAAACGATACGCGACCAGTCGACCGGAGATTTCCCCGGCGGTATCCCCAGCAAGGCGATTTTCCCACCCATCACAAGCGCTTCGACCATCTGGTCAAGCGCGGCTTGTGAGCCGGACATTTCAAGCCCCACATCAAAGCCTTCTTTCATTCCAAGCTGTGCGATGATGTCGTGCAAATCTTGCTTGGAAACATCAACGGTCCGCACCGACGGCACCACATGTTCGGCTAGTTTCAATCGTTCAGCGTTAATGTCTGTAATCACAACATTGCGGGCGCCTGCATGGCGGGCGACGGCGGCGGCCATGATGCCGATGGGTCCTGCGCCGGTGATCAGGACGTCCTCGCCCAGAAGGTCAAAGCTTAGCGCGGTGTGTACAGCATTGCCCAGCGGATCAAGGATTGCCCCGATCTCATCCGGGATATCGTCCGGCAGGGGAACAACGTTGAAGGCGGGCAATTTCAGGTATTGCGCAAACGCGCCCTGTTCATTCACCCCGATCCCGCGCGTACCGGGGTCGAGGTGAAATTTGCCTGCGCGGCTTTGACGGCTTTCAGTGCCGATCAGATGCCCTTCGCCGGAACAGCGCTGCCCAACATCCAGGCCGGTGACGTTGCTCCCAATCTCGACGATTTCCCCGGCGAACTCATGACCAGTGATCATCGGAACCGGAACGGTGTGAGAGGCCCACTCATCCCAGTTCCAGATGTGAATGTCGGTACCGCAAATTCCGGTCTTGTTGATCTTGATCAGTACCTCATCAGGCCCGATTTCAGGGACCGGGGCCTGTACCATCCACAACCCTTCTTCAGGTTTCGACTTTTCCAGCGCTTTCATCGTGTTGGGTCGCATCAGATCACCCCCAGTTCCTTGCCGACCTTGCCAAAGGCCGCCAGCGCGCGGTCCAGTTCGTCCCGCGTCAGGGCAGCGTTCATCTGCGTTCTGATCCGCGCCTGTCCGCGGGGAACAACAGGAAAGAAGAAGCCCGAGACATACACGCCCTCGTCAAACAGCTTGGCGGCCATCTCTTGTGCCAGCGTTGCATCGCCCAGCATGACAGGGATGATCGGATGTTCACCGGGCAAAAGGTCAAAGCCAAGCTTTTCCAGACCGGCACGCCAGTACTTTGCGTTTCCGAATAACTGCGCGCGTAGAATGTCGCCTTCTTCGACCAGGCGGATTGCCTCAAGTCCTGCGGCGACGATGGATGGCGGCAGCGAGTTCGAGAACAGATAGGGCCGCGCCCGCTGCCGCAGCAGGTCGATCACTGGCTGCGGCCCGGCGATGTAGCCGCCGATTGCCCCCCCAAGTGCCTTGCCCAAAGTTCCTGTCAAAATGTCGACATCAACACCAAAGTGATCCGGTGTTCCGGCGCCGCGCGGGCCCATGAAGCCGGTTGCATGGCAATCATCGACCATGACGATGGCATCGTATTTATCAGCCAGTTCGCGAATTTTCGGCAAGTTGGCCAAATAGCCATCCATCGAGAACACGCCATCGGTGGCGATCATGATATGACGCGCGCCATCCTCGCGCGCCTGCTTCAGCCACGCTTCCAAGTCGTTCATGTCATTGTTCAGATAGCGATAGCGCTTGGCCTTGCACAGCCGCACCCCGTCAATGATAGAGGCGTGGTTCAGACTGTCCGAAATGATGGCATCTTCAGGCCCCAGCAACGGTTCGAACAGCCCGCCATTGGCATCAAAACAGGCCGCGAACAGGATCGCATCGTCCTTGTTTAGGAACTTGGCCAACCGCCGTTCCAGTTCACGGTGAATATCCTGCGTCCCGCAAATGAACCGGACCGAGGCCATGCCGAAACCTTTCGGACCCATCGCATTGGTTGCGGCTTCGATCAGCGCGGGGTGATCCGCAAGACCCAGATAGTTGTTGGCGCACAGGTTGATCACCCGTTTTCCACCTACCGTAATCTCCCCGCCCTGAGGCGAGGTGATCATTCGTTCTCGCTTGTACAGCCCTTCGGATTCGATCTGCGCGAGTGTGTCCGTGATGTGGGACAGGAATGCATCTGCCATGGCGACCTCCGTTCAACTGAGTCGCACATCTAACATAGCGGATAAATTTCCCAAATAGGGGAATTTCAATATACAGGAAAAATTTCCGTGAAGGCGGAAAATTGCTGATGTCAGGCGTTCTTTACGATCAAAAACACCCGCGCAGGTTCTTTGGCCGAGATGGAATGCACGATATCCGCGGCATAGCGGGCGGTGTCCCCTTGGCTCAGATCCGACACGGCACTGCCCGATTTAACCTTGACGGCGCCTTCCAACACGGTCAGCTGCTCACGCGCGCCGCGCGCATGGGGCTGGCTGTTCAAGGCCCCGCCTATGTCGAACTCGATATCATAAACCTCGTGACCACCGGCCTCTTCCGGTGGGGACAGGATGCGAATGCGGCAGTTCTGCCCCATATTGTCGATGCTGGGCACTTCGGACGCGCGCAGCACCTCGATCTGATCACTGGCTTTTGATCCTTCCAGAAGACCGGCAAAATCCACCTGTAATGCACGGGTCAGGTTCCAGAGGGTCGAGATCGTCGGGCTGCTTTCACCGCGTTCGATCTGGCTAACCATGGACCTGGACACGCCGCTCAGGTTTGCGACTGCTTCCAGCGAAAGTCCTTTGGCCCGGCGTGCCTCTTTCAGGCGAGCAGGCAAAAGGTTCAGGATATCGTCTGTGTTCTCCGTCATGACGGAATCCATGCGTGTTGGGACCCGGCTTGTCAATTCCATCCGTGACGGCACGTCCTATAGGACAGGATCATGCTGCATGTGCATACTGACGACGATTCCAAGAGGAGAAAGACATGACAGACATCGTATTGCTGGATGGTGCGCGCACCGCGATTGGAACCTTCGGTGGCGCGCTTGCGTCAACCGCACCCATTGATCTGGCGACGGTGGTCACCGAAGCGGCCTTGGAACGGTCAGGGGTAGAAGGTGCGCAAATCGGGCATGTTGTGTTTGGCCACGTCATCAATACCGAGCCTCGGGACATGTACCTGTCGCGCGTTGCCGCGATGCAGGCCGGGATTCCGAACGGCACCCCTGCGATGAATGTAAACCGTCTGTGTGGCTCGGGCGCACAGGCGATCGTGTCGGCGATGCAGTCCTTGATGCTTGGCGATACCGAGTTCGCTGTGGCAGGTGGCGCAGAAAGCATGTCACGCAGCCCTTACATTGTTCCACAGGCACGCTGGGGCGCGAAAATGGGTGATGTCACTTCGCTGGACATGATGCTGGGTGCATTGAACTGCCCCTTTGGCACAGGGCACATGGGCGTGACGGCCGAGAACGTTGCCGATGAACACCAGATCAGCCGTGAACAGATGGATGACTTCGCCCTGACCAGCCAAACCCGCGCGGCAGCCGCAATTGAAGCCGGATATTTCGAAAGCCAGATCGTGCCCGTTCAGGTGAAGGTCAAGCGTGACATGGTGGATTTCAAAGTTGATGAGCATCCCAAAGCGACGACAGCCGATGCGCTGGCCGGGTTGCGACCGGTGTTCAAGAAAGATGGGCGTGTGACGGCGGGCAATGCCTCGGGCATCAACGACGGTGCGGCGGCGATGGTGCTGGCAACGGCGGAAGCGGCGGAAAAGGCCGGGTTGAAGCCAAAAGCGCGCGTGATCGGATATGCACATGCTGGCGTGCGCCCTGAAGTCATGGGTATTGGCCCGGTACCGGCCGTGCAAAACCTGCTCAGGAAGACGGGTTTGTCGGCGGAAGACTTTGATGTGATTGAAAGCAACGAAGCATTTGCCGCGCAGGCGCTGGCCGTCAACCAGGAGCTTGGGTTGAATGCAGCGAAGGTGAACCCGAATGGAGGTGCGATTGCGCTGGGGCATCCTGTCGGTGCGACGGGCGCCATCATTACCATGAAGACGCTTTATGAGTTGGAGCGCACAGGCGGATCAAAAGGGTTGATCACCATGTGTATTGGTGGCGGTCAGGGGATCGCCATTGCCATCGAGCGACTCTGATCCAGGTCTGGGCAAAGGGGGGCTGCCTGCCCCCCATCGCGCAAGGCGCGATTCCCCCCGAGGATATTTTTAGCCAGATGAAGCTGCGGATCACAATCAGCCGAGTGTAGTGATCAACAGAACTATGGCTGCGCCGGCAACCGCACCGAGAGCGGCGGGCAGGATTTTTGGCAACAGACCCGAGTTTTCCGGTTCTTCTTTGTGCGTCTGTGCAATCAACGCGTTTTCGACCAATGTCGGCAGGCGCGGACCAAAGCGTGCCAGAACCATAGCGGTTTTGGCAAAGTCACGAAGCGCGGCGCGCGGGCCGATGGATTGTTTGATGTAATCTTCGACCACGGGGCGGGCAACTTCCCAGATATTGATGTGGTCGTCCAGTGACCGGGCAACGCCTTCAACCACGACCATCGTGCGCTGTAGAAGGATCAGCTCGGTTCGGGTTTCCATGCCAAAACGCTCTGTCACTTCGAACAGATAGCTTAGCAAACGGCCCATCGAAATATGCGAGGCATCCATACCGAAGATCGGTTCGCCAACCGCACGCAGGGCGCGGGCGAATTCATCGACCTCCTGATGTGCAGGAACGTAACCGGCTTCGAAATGCACTTCGGCCACGCGCTTGTAGTCGCGGCGGATGAAACCGAACAGAATCTCGGCATAGACCCGGCGGGTGTATTCGTCGATATGGCCCATGATACCGTAATCATAAGCAATGATATCACCGTTGGCGGCGACCTTGAGGTTGCCCTGATGCATATCGGCGTGGAAATAGCCGTCGCGCAGGGCGTGAAGAAGGAACAGGCGCAGCACACGTTCAGCCAGATCGCGGCGATCGTGGCCAGCGGCGTCCAGTGCGTCATTTTCACCCAATGGAACACCGTCGGCCCAGCTGAGTGTCATCACGCGCCGTGCCGACAGTGACCACAATATGGGCGGTAGCCAGAACCCTTTGTCGTCTTTTGTGTTGGCCGCATATTCCGATGCAGCAGCGCTTTCCAGACGCAGATCCAGTTCACCCCGTACAACGCCATCGAAATGTTCAATGACCTCCATCGGACGCAATCGGCGAGCACCGGGCGCAAACAAATCGACTATGCGAGCGGCGAAATAAAACGCGTCCACGTCCTTGCGAAATGCGCGCTCAATCCCTGGGCGCAGAACTTTGACGGCGACATCCTCGCCCGTGCTAACAAGTTTGGCTTTGTGGACCTGAGCAATGGACGCGGCTGCAATGGGTTCACTGAAATCGCAGAATATCTCGGCAACAGGCTGCCCCAGTTCCTTTTCCACTTCGGCCAAAGCCACGGCTTTCGAGAACGGCGGCAGCTTGTCCTGCAAAACACGAAGTTGCACAGCCAGTTCATCGCCTACTACATCCGGGCGCGTCGAAAGCACCTGACCAAACTTGATGTAGGCCGGGCCCAAAGCGGTGAGTGCACGTGTTGCAGGCGGCATTTCCGGGTCGCCCTTGTACCCCAGCCACCAAAACGGTTTGCCTAGAGCGTGGGCAAGAAACCGGATAGCCCTTGGCGCCTCGAACGCGTCGAGGACCACGTTCATGGCACCGGTGCGCTCAAGCGTTGCGCCTGTACGGATCAGGCGGATGATGTTGTGGGGACCACGCATGCGTCAGATCTTCCAGCCGGAATGCAGCGCGGCGATACCCATGCTGAGATTGCGGAATTTCGCGTTTTCGAAGCCAGCAGTTCGGACCATGTTCAGGAAGGTTTCCTGATCGGGGAACTTGCGGATCGACTCCACCAGATACTGATAGCTGTCGTAATCATTCGCGATCAGCTTTCCCATGCGTGGAATGACATTGAAGCTGTAGAGGTCATAGAGCTTCTGCAGCCCGTCATTGGGAAGCTGACTGAACTCCAGCACCATCAGGCGGCCACCGGGTTTCAGCACGCGAAAGGCTTCGTTCAGGGCCTCTTGCGGGCGGGTCACGTTCCGGATGCCGAAAGAAATCGTGTAGACGTCAAAGGTGTTGTCTTCGAATGGCAGGGCCATGGCATCGCCCACCACCCAGTTCAGGCTGTCGGCCATCTGGTCGGCTTCGGCGCGTTGTCGGCCTTCGACCAGCATGGGTTCTGTCAGATCAAGAACTGTGGCATGGCCATAGCCTGCACGTTTCAGAAAGCGAAAGGAAATGTCACCGGTTCCGCCTGCAACATCCAGCAAACGTTGACCGGGGCGTGGTGCCAGCCAGTCCATCATCGCGTCTTTCCAGACCCGGTGGATACCCATCGACATGACATCGTTCATCACGTCATATTTCGAGGCGACCGAGTTGAACACGCCCTGCACGCGCCCGGCCTTGTCAGCCTCGCGTACGGTTTCGAACCCGAAATGAGTGGTGTTGTCGCTGTTGTCGGACATAAGCCTTGCCGTTTGTCGAATTTCGCTTCTGTTATAGGGCTCTGGAAGCGGGGCACAATGCGGCCCTTTGGAATAGGAGCCCTGTAATGCCAGAATTGCCCGAGGTCGAGACAGTAAGACGGGGTCTTGCTCCCGCGATGGAGGGCATGGTGATAGAACGCGCCGATGTGAACCGCCCGGATCTGCGCTGGCCATTTCCCGAACGCATGGCAGAACGGCTGACCGGGCAGCGGGTGGATCGGTTAAGGCGGCGATCAAAATACATCCTGGCCGATCTCAGCAGTGGCGAGACCTTGTTGATACATCTGGGGATGTCGGGGCGAATGACGGTGTCAGGGGACCCACTGGGTCATTTCCTGCGCGAACATCCTGCCGCTGAGAAACATGACCATGTTGTTATTCACATGGCCAACGGGGCGCGTATCACCTTTAATGACCCACGCCGGTTCGGGGCGATGGACCTACTGCCCACAGCCACGGCCGAAGATCACAAGCTTCTGGCGGTTCTGGGACCAGAGCCCTTGGGTAATGATTTCCATGAGCAACACCTGATTGAAGCATTCAAAGGCAGGAATACCCCTGTCAAATCAGCTCTGCTGGATCAGGGAATCGTTGCCGGATTGGGGAATATTTATGTTTGCGAGGCGCTTTATCGCGGCAAGGTGTCGCCACGTCGCAAAGCAGGGCAAATATCTGCGACACGTGTCGCATCGCTGGTTCCCATCATTCGGAGGGTGTTGCAGGACGCGATCGAAGCAGGCGGATCATCCCTGCGGGATTTCCGCCAAGCTGATGGAGAACTTGGATATTTTCAGCACAGCTTTGATGTCTACGGTCGCGAAGGAAAGCCCTGCCGCACCGAAGGTTGCACTGGTCTGATCCAGAGAATCACCCAGTCCGGTCGCTCATCCTTCTACTGTGCGCAATGCCAAAGATAGCTTGATCCAGAGAATTCGCGTGGTAAGGACTCGTAACTGAACGGAACAACCGGAAGCTTTTTTCTCATGGCTTTTGAGACGATCATCGTCGAAATCGAAGACCACGTCGCCCTAATCAAACTCGACAGACCGGATGCGTTGAATGCGCTGAACTCCCAGTTGCTGGGCGAGTTGTGTACCGCGCTGGAAGAGGCGGACAGCAACGACAAGGTGCGTTGCATCGTCATCACCGGATCGGACAAGGCCTTTGCCGCAGGCGCGGACATCAGGGAAATGTCCGAGATGAGCTTTGTCGATGTCTACACAACCAACCTTTTTGCTGATGCAAACAACCGGGTTTTGGCGATTCGCAAACCGATCATCGCCGCGGTTGCGGGCTATGCTCTGGGTGGGGGATGCGAGTTGGCAATGCTTTGCGATTTCATCATTGCGGCGGACACTGCAAAATTCGGCCAGCCTGAAATCAACCTTGGCGTCATAGCCGGGTTGGGCGGCACCCAGCGTTTGACGCGCTTTGTCGGCAAGTCCAAGGCGATGGACATGAACCTGACAGGTCGGTTTATGGACGCGGACGAAGCCGAGCGCGCTGGTTTGGTCAGCCGGGTCGTACCGGCCAAGAAGCTGATCGAGGAAGCCGTCGGTGCGGCGCAAAAAATAGCCGAGAAATCGGCACTGACGGCAGCGGCGGCAAAAGAAGCGGTCAATCGCAGTTACGAGCTTCCGCTGAGTGAAGGAATGCTGTTTGAGCGTCGCGTCTTCCATTCCATGTTTGCCACCGAGGACCAGAAAGAGGGCATGGCGGCGTTTCTTGAAAAGCGGGCTGCGCAGTTTCGCGACAAATAAAACGCAAGAGACTAATGAACGGCGGGCTATGCCCGCCTTTTCTTTACCCGGTTTGTGAGCCCCAAGAATCGGCTTGGCAATCCTTGAAATGTTCGGTATTGAGCGCCGCAATACATGCGCGTGCGGCCCGCTTGGCCCGACTCACACTCGTGATTTCTGATCCGGTGCGGATATATCCGTGGCGCGCAACCCTTGATAACCGTACCGAACGAAGGTCAGAGACACATGGCAAATTCGCCCCAGGCAAAGAAACGCGCCCGTCAGAACGAAAAGCGTTTCGCTGTTAACAAAGCGCGTCGTTCGCGCATCCGCACCTATCTGCGTAAAGTCGAAGAAGCGATTGCATCCGGTGACAAAGATGCGGCAACCGCAGCACTGCGCGCCGCCCAGCCTGAGCTGATGCGCGGCGTTACCAAAGGCGTGTTTCACAAGAACACTGCCGCGCGTAAAATGTCGCGCCTGTCGGCCCGGGTCAAAGCTCTGGGCTAAAGCCTGAGGATTACCTTAGGTCAAGTCAGCAAGGCTGAACTAATGTCAAAGGCGCTGCGCATTGCGGCGCCTTTTTTCGTGTTGCCGGAATACCGCGCCTTCACGAAACCGAGAGATTCTTTCGACCAAAGACCCGAGTCAATATCAGAGTTTCGTTGCCGCGCCCCATTTCAAGTTGCTACCACTGATGTCAGCGATTCACTCGCTTGGGGGGACAGGCTGTTTACTCGATCGGACTGACGGGCATCAGATCGATCTGGAAACATTCGTCGACGACTGGCGCAAGCTGGGCTGCCGATCTGCCGCGAAGTTCGGGTTATCCGGGGTTCTCGGCCCTGTCTGAAAATTGAGATTGTGACGTGCAGCCCGAGTTTCGGGACGCTCATTTATTATTGAGCGTCGAAAATCTGGGTGCACTGAACTTTCAGGGGCAACCCCGCCAAACCATTGGGTTTGGCGATAGGTTCTCTTTGGGCGTGTGAATACAAGACCGGGCAACCGGCTTCGTATGATAAGGCCGACAGGCCAATAAGAATGGGATGCGTGAGGCGCTGAATGACACAAGAGAAATGGGGACTACTGCGTAACAAATTGCTGAAGGCTGTCGGTCGGAATAATTACACCACTTGGATCGAGCCTCTGGAATTTAAAGAGCTGCAGGATGGTGTGGCTGTTTTTTCCGTGCCAACGAACTTTATGGGGAACTACGTCAGCCAGAATTTTGCGGACCTCATCTTGTACGAGCTGAATACGGCTGGGGAAACCGTTCAGCGTCTGGATTTCCGTGTTGCCGCCAACTCGCCCGCACGCCCCAAGCCCGCAGCCAAGGTGGTCGCCGAAACTCGGCCAGAGCCGGTACCCACAGTCGCTACGGATAGTGCGCAGAACGCTTTGGAGTCGTTGCAGGCCGCGCCGCTGGATTCGCGGTTCACCTTTGACAGTTTCGTGGTGGGCAAACCCAACGAGCTGGCCCATGCTGCCGCGCGCCGCGTGTCCGAAGGTGGCCCGGTCACATTCAACCCGCTTGTTCTGTACGGAGGAGTGGGTCTGGGTAAGACCCACCTGATGCACGCCATTGCCTGGGAACTGAAAACCAAACATCCGGAACTGAATGTCCTGTACCTGTCAGCCGAACAGTTCATGTATCGCTTCGTGCAGGCCCTGCGGGAACGCCGGATGATGGATTTCAAGCATTTGTTCCGTTCGGTCGATGTGCTGATGGTCGACGACGTGCAGTTCATCGCCGGAAAGGATTCTACTCAGGAAGAGTTTTTCCATACGTTCAATGCGCTGGTGGATCAGAACAAGCAGATCATCATTTCGGCCGACCGCGCCCCGGGCGAAATCAAGGACCTGGAAGATCGTGTAAAGTCGCGCCTGCAATGTGGTCTGGTCGTTGACCTGCATCCGACCGACTATGAATTGCGCCTGGGCATTCTGCAAAACAAGGTCCAGCAATACAGCAGCTCCTATCCTGACCTGACGATTGCGGATGGCGTTCTTGAGTTTCTGGCCCATCGAATCTCAACCAATGTCCGCGTGCTGGAAGGTGCTCTGACACGTCTGTTTGCCTTTGCCTCGCTGGTTGGGCGCGAGATCGACATGGAGCTGACGCAGGATTGTCTGGCAGATGTCCTGCGCGCATCCGAGCGCAAGATCACGGTTGAAGAAATCCAGCGGAAAGTATCCGAATACTACAACATCCGCATGTCCGATATCATCGGTCCCAAGCGCCTGCGATCCTACGCGCGCCCCCGTCAGGTGGCGATGTATCTTTGCAAGCAGCTGACCAGCCGATCGCTGCCAGAGATCGGCCGTCGGTTCGGCGGGCGCGACCACACCACGGTCATGCATGGCGTCAAGCGCATTGAAGAGCTGAAACTGACCGATGGCCAGATCGCTGAAGACGTGGAAATGCTACGCAGGTCTCTCGAAGCCTGAACCGGGCCAGCAGCGCTAAGGAACGCTTCGGGCCTCTGTTCCGGGGCGTTTTTTGTGCGTAATAATCCACGGTTGCACCAGAACTGAGGCCCGTTGGGCACGCCGCACTTGACGGTTGGTGCATTCCAACCCAGAAATCCGTAAAAAATCCTTGTGCCTCGGGGTGGAACCGCTAACGTGCCAGTCCCGCCCATGTCGGTACGCAAGTCAGAGGAATTGAGGGTATGAAGATCAGCATTGAACGCGGCACCCTTCTTAAGGCCGTTTCGCAGGCCCAGTCCGTTGTAGAACGTCGCAATACCATTCCCATACTTGCCAATGTCCTGATCGAGGCCGAAGGCGATCAGGTCCAGTTCCGTGCCACCGATCTGGATATCGAAGTGGTCGATAAGGCACCCGCACAGGTCGAAAAGGCAGGCGCGACGACCGTTGCGGCAACAACCCTGCATGAGATTGTGCGCAAACTGCCCGACGGTGCGCTGGTGACACTGACTGCTGACATCGCCGCTGGACGGCTGACAGTTGAAGCGGGGCGGTCGAATTTTTCGCTGGCGACACTGCCGAAGGAAGATTTTCCGGTGATGGCATCGTCTGAGTATCAATCGAATTTCACCGCTTCGGCGGCATTGCTTCGCCGGTTGTTTGACAAGTCGAAATTCGCCATCTCGACCGAAGAGACCCGGTACTATCTGAACGGTGTCTACATGCATGTGGCAGATGGGTCCGAGGGTGGAAAAGTGTTGCGTTGTGTGGCCACCGATGGCCACCGGCTTGCGAGGATCGACGCAGATTTGCCGGATGGCGCGGCGGATATGCCGGGCGTGATCGTGCCCCGCAAAACAGTGGGCGAGTTGCGCAAGCTGCTGGATGACGACGAGATGGATATCGCCGTTTCGGTCAGTGAAACCAAGGTACGCTTTGCCACGCCGGATATCACGCTGACGTCGAAGGTTATTGACGGCACCTTCCCCGACTACACACGCGTTATCCCGCAAGGAAACACCCGCAAGCTTGAAGTGGATGCTGCTGAATTCGCGCAGGCCGTGGATCGCGTGGCAACTGTTTCGTCGGAGCGGTCGCGGGCAGTGAAGTTGCAATTGGAAGGCGACAAGCTGATCTTGTCGGTGAATGCACCCGACAGTGGCGCCGCCGAGGAAGAATTGGCTGTCGCTTACGGGGATGAGCGGTTGGAGATCGGGTTCAACGCCAAATACCTGTTGGAGATTGCGTCTCAGGTGGATCGTGAGAATGCAGTTTTCCTGTTCAACTCGGCTGGTGACCCGACATTGATGCGTGAAGGCAACGACCTGAGTGCTGTATACGTCGTCATGCCGATGCGCGTCTGATCGCGCGGACGCGCGATGCCTCCGGCGGGAGTATTTTTGAAAAGATGAAGGGAGGGGTCATGGGATTGGCCCTGACCGAGCTTACGGTCTCGCATTTTCGATCTCATAAGCTGGCGCGGTTGTCTCTGGACGGACGTCCCGTTGCTATTCACGGGCCAAATGGGGCCGGGAAGACCAACCTTCTTGAAGCGGTGTCGTTGTTTTCGCCCGGTCGCGGAATGCGGCGGGCGAGTGCAGCCGAGATGACCCGGCGGCCCGAGGCGTTGGGTTGGAAACTGTCCGGGTTGCTGGACGCTCAGGGGCAGCGGTTTGAGATCGAAACCTGGTCCGAGGGCGGCGCAGCGCGACAGGTGCGAATTGATGGCAAGTCGGCGACGCAGATCGATCTGGGGAAACTTGCGCGAGTTGTCTGGCTGACCCCGTCAATGGACCGTCTGTGGATTGAAGGGGCGGAAGGGCGCCGTCGGTTTCTGGACCGTATCGCGCTGAGTTTTGACCCAGCCCACGCTGAAGCATCGCTGATCTATGAAAAAGCGATGCGCGAACGTAACCGCCTTCTGAAAGAGCAGATCAGGGATGCGCATTGGTACGCCGCGCTTGAAGGGCAGTTGGCCGAGACGGGGCACCGCATCCATACCGCGCGGTTGAGGTCGCTGGATCTTCTGCGGGCAGCGCAGGACAGGGCGGAAACGGTCTTTCCTTCGGCCGAGCTGGAGTTGGTGCAAACCGAAGGCGCAATGCCCGAGACGGCGGAAGATTTGCGAGACGCGTTGGGCGAGAGCCGGTTTAGGGATCTGGCAGCAGGCCGGACCCTGGTGGGGCCGCATCGGTCCGACCTGTATGGTGTGTTCGCGGCCAAGGGCGTGCCGGCAAGGGAGTGTTCCACTGGTGAGCAGAAAGCGCTCTTGGTGTCGCTGATCCTGTCCAATGCGCGGGCGCTGGCGGCAATGCTGGGCGCACCTCCGATCGTTCTGCTGGATGAAGTGGCCGCGCATCTGGATGCTGGGCGGCTTGCAGCGCTTTATGACGAGATTTGCGCGCTGGGCGCTCAGGCCTGGATGACGGGCACCGGGCCTGAACTGTTTGCGGAATTGGGCGACCGGGCCCAGACGCTGATCGTTACCGAAAGCGATGAGGGTTCGGTCGTGACTGCTTAGGCCGGTTCGCTGACTTTGCGTTCCCACAGAAAACCGCGCATAACCTCGTCCACCGGGGTTTTGGCCATGTGGTTAACGTAGTTCGACATGGTTTTCTGGGCCAGACCCAGCACGACATCCAGAACCGCGCGATGGGAATAGCCCGCATCAAAGAACGCCTGAAGCTGATCTTCGGTCGGGTTGCCGCGGGTTTCCATCACTTGCAGGGTGAAGGTGCGCAGTGCTTCGAGTTTGGCTGAAGGCAGCGGGGTTTCGTTGCGCAGGGCGTCCGATATCTCGTCCGATATCTTCATCATCTTGGCGATACCGGTGTGGGCGGGCACGCAGTAGTGGCACTCGTTTTCAACATTGATGGTCTGCCAGACGACGGTTTTCTCATCATTGTCGAAATCGGTTTTCAGGAACAGGCCGTGCAGAACCTGGTAGCCTTCCAGATGTTGAGGGCTTTCGGCCATGACCTTATGCAGGCCGGGCAAGCGACCAAAAGCGGCCTGAGACTTTTGCAGCAGCGGTTTGGATGCTTCAGGCGCGGTTTCGAGGTCGTGAGACGGGAAATTGGCCATGTCGGAACTCCTGTTTCTGGCGCGATGGGTCGTATTTAGGGTTTCTTGAGTGATCGCTCAAGTATATATTTGAGTGAACGTTCAAGAATTGGTGATGCTGATGCCCCGCAAACCCGCATACGATCGTGACGTGTTGATCGCGAAGGCGAAGGATATCTTCTGGCGTCAGGGCTGGGCTGGTACGTCGCTGAAGGATCTGGAGCGGGAACTGAAGCTGAAGCCCGGCAGTTTTTATGCGGCGTTCGGGTCGAAAGATGCGCTCTATGCGCTGACGCTGGAAAGCTATACGCAAGAAGGTGTGGCGCGCCTAAAGGCCATGGCTGAGAGACTGGGTCCGAAGGAGGCGCTGAAAGCACAGCCCCGATTGGTGATCGAAGCAGCCGAGACCCCGGCAAAGGCCTGCATGTTGGCAAAGACATATGCCGAGTTGAAGGCGAAGGATCATGTCCTTGCGGATCAGGCGGCGCATTACATGGCGGAAATGAAAGACTGTTTCGCTGATCTGTTTCGCAAGGCTCAGGATGCCGGTGAAATCGGGGCGGGACGTGATCCGGATCGTTTGGCGGCCAGGTATCAGTCAGACATTCTGGGGCTGCGCTTGTCCGCTGAACGCACAGACGTTGATGCGGCGCAAATTGCAGCGGATATCGCGTCTGATATCGATCGTTTGTGAGCCCCTTTCGGGGCGGCAAAAAACGATCCGGAAAACCACAAAATATTGGGGGATGGCGTGACAATCCCTACCAGAAAACGTATAAGTTACCAAAATAATATAGGTACTGACTGAATGTCCGAAGACGCACAGGCCCCTCAAGAATACGGCGCAGATTCTATCAAGGTTCTCAAAGGCTTGGAGGCCGTTCGCAAACGCCCCGGCATGTATATCGGGGACACGGATGATGGCTCGGGTCTGCACCATATGGTGTATGAGGTTGTCGACAACGGGATTGACGAGGCTCTGGCCGGTCATGCCGACCATGTGACGGTGAAAATTCACGCCGATTCCAGTGTTTCGGTCAGCGACAATGGGCGTGGTATTCCGGTGGACATCCACCCGGAAGAAGGCGTGTCGGCGGCCGAGGTCATCATGACCCAACTGCACGCCGGCGGGAAATTCGACAGCAATTCGTACAAGGTGTCGGGCGGCCTGCACGGTGTGGGTGTTTCCGTGGTGAACGCGCTTTCGGATTGGTTGGAACTGCGTGTCTGGCGCAATGGCAAAGAGCATGTCGCGCGGTTTGAAGGTGGCGAAACCGCTGAGCACCTGAAGGTTGTCGGTGAATGCGGAGACCGGACAGGAACAGAAGTGCGGTTTCTGGCTTCGACCGATACATTCTCGAACCTCGAATACTCATTCGAGACATTGGAAAAACGCCTGCGCGAACTGGCTTTCCTGAATTCGGGCGTGCGGATCATCCTGATTGACGAGCGTCCGGCGGAACGGCTGGAAACCGAGCTGTTCTATGAAGGTGGGGTCAAGGAATTCGTCAAGTATCTCGACCGGTCCAAAACCCCCGCCATGTCTGAGCCGATCTATATCAAGGGCGAGCGGGACGATATCGGTGTCGAGATCGCAATGTGGTGGAATGACAGCTATCACGAATCTGTCCTGCCCTTTACCAACAATATACCTCAGCGCGATGGCGGTACCCATGTGGCGGGTTTCCGTGGTGCCCTGACCCGGACGATCAACAACTACGCGCAGTCCAGCGGGATCGCGAAAAAGGAAAAGGTCAGCTTTACCGGTGATGACGCGCGCGAAGGTCTGACCTGTGTGCTGTCGGTCAAAGTGCCTGATCCGAAATTCTCGTCACAGACGAAAGACAAGCTGGTCAGTTCCGAGGTTCGTCCGGCGGTTGAGGGTCTGATGAACGAAAAACTTGCCGAGTGGTTTGAAGAAAACCCGACCGAGGCCAAGGCGATCGTCGGCAAGATCATCGAGGCTGCGCTGGCACGCGAGGCCGCGCGAAAGGCGCGTGAACTGACCCGCCGCAAAACGGCGATGGATGTGAACTATCTGGCGGGCAAGCTGAAGGATTGTTCCGAAAAAGACCCCTCCAAAACCGAAGTCTTCCTTGTTGAGGGGGATTCAGCCGGAGGGTCGGCGCAAACGGGCCGTGACCGACTGACACAAGCGGTTCTGCCTCTGCGCGGTAAGATCCTGAACGTGGAACGCGCGCGGTTTGACCGGATGTTGTCCTCGCAAGAGATCGGTAATCTTGTCATGGCGCTGGGCACGGGTATTGGCCGCGATGAGTTCAACATCGAAAAGCTGCGTTACCACAAGATTGTCATCATGACTGACGCGGATGTGGACGGTGCGCACATCCGGACCCTGCTGCTGACGTTCTTCTACCGGCAAATGCCTGAGCTGATCGAAGGTGGGTATCTCTATATCGCGCAGCCGCCACTTTATAAGGTTTCGCGCGGTAAATCAGAGGTTTATCTGAAAGATCAGGCGGCGCTGGACGATTATCTCGTCAATCAGGGGATCGAGGGTGCCGTGCTGAAACTGGGATCGGGCGAAGAGATCATTGGTCAGGATCTGGCCCGCGTGGTGGACGAAGCGCGACAGTTGAAGCGTGTTCTGGACGCCTTCCCGACACACTACCCGCGCCACATTCTGGAACAGGCAGCCGTTGCCGGTGCCTTTGTGCCGGGTGCGGTGGACGCCGACCTGCAAGGGGTGGCTGACAAGGTTGCCGCCCGTCTGGATCTGATCGCGTTGGAGTATGAGCGTGGCTGGCAGGGCCGGATCACGCAGGATCACGGAATTCGCCTGGCCCGCATTCTGCGTGGTGTCGAAGAGGTTCGCACCTTGGACGGCCCGATGCTGCGGTCGGGGGAGGCCCGCAAAACAGGCAGCTTCACGCAAAGCCTGCAAGAGGTCTACAACACATCGGCCACGTTGATCCGCCGTGATCGTAGCCAATTGATCCACGGTCCGCTGGACCTGTTGCGCGCCATTCTGGAAGAAGGGGAAAAGGGCCTGTCCCTGCAGCGCTACAAAGGTCTGGGAGAGATGAACCCCGACCAGCTTTGGGAAACAACTTTGGACCCGCATGCACGCACGCTGCTACAAGTGCGCGTTGACGATATGGTGGAAGCCGACGATCTGTTCACCAAGCTAATGGGTGATGTTGTCGAACCTCGTCGGGAATTTATCCAGAAAAACGCTTTGAGCGTCGAGAATCTGGATTTCTGACGTCTTGTAGGTGCGCGCATAACACTTCGCACACCTTATAAGTTTACGTAGTTTGCCCATAGTATTGCGCTGCGCGATTGTCTGCCGTACCGATGATTTGATCAGTTTATGGCGTAGTCGCTGCGGTTATGGACCCTTGCGGCTTTCAACCCGCAAGGGGCGCTCCCTAAAGAGCTTTGGGTTCCATGCGGTCTTTTTGCTTGGATTCTCGCGAAGTTCTGCGACGCGCAGCAAGCAGAATTTGCAAAGTCTAGCTGGTGGATAAATCAAACGACCGGTTGGAAACGATCAACAGACAATTTCGGCCCAAGGCTGTTGCTACAAAGGCTGGAGTTCTCTGGTAGCGTCGGCTATCTGCCAAAAAGCCTAAAGCTGTGAACCAATTGGCAAGATACTTAGAAAACCAGAAACTACGTGATCCCAGGCAGATCCTGTCGGCTCGGATTGGTACTCAAGAACGGTGCCATCATCGCCTCTTGTCGTCCATTTAAGCTGACCAGCCTTCTCGAGCGTCACGTTATATGTGTATGCGGGTAGTGCGTCGTCCAAGGCACCCATGGTCTGTGTAGCCAATGCTGGCGAGTCAATCAGAATTCCCATCTCGGTGTTTATGTTGACAGATCGCGGGTCCCAGTTGAACGACCCTACGAACAAGTATCGGTCATCAACTGCAAATGCCTTGGAATGCAGGCCCGACCTCGATTGAGCCCAGTTAATACCGCGGCGTTGGACCTGATAGGCGTCCGGTCGCAGTTCATAGAGTTCTACTCCACCGCGTAGAAGTGCACGGCGTTTCTTGGCGTAGTGCGCGTAGACGGGTGCGACGTCGTTAGATGCAAGTGAATTGGTTACAACCTTTACGTCGACGCCGCGGCTTTCCAGTTCGGTCAGCCATTTCACACCGTTGTTGCGCGGCACGAAATAGGCGGACACGATGTTCACCTCACTGCTGGCATTCTCAAAGTACGGAAGCAATTGAGATGCCAGAACGGGACCTGAGTTCTCGAGACCGGCGGCTTTTGAAGGCGGATCAGCATAAAGTTTCGCAGGCAGCCAATCCAATGATAAGGCCCCATCTGCAAAGTTCTCTTGCGCTGACTTTCTGAGAGCAGCACCGTACTGGGTTTGCTTCGCTTCCTCGACGAGTTCATTCAACCTGCGTCGCGCATCGCTTAGGTCAAGTTCCTGAGGTTCTCCAACAACCACGCGAGCCGGAACGGCAAACTCACTGTTCCAGTATGAATCAAAGCTACGCGACACCTCGCGTACAACGGGGCCTGCGGCCAACACATCCAGATCAGCATAGTTCATTTCTTCCCGTGCGAGAAAGTACTCGGCACCGATGTTTCTCCCACCCACAATCGTGAACACGTTGTCTGCCGTCAAAGACTTGTTGTGCATTCTGCGATTGATGCGTTTGAAATCTGTCAGACCTGCGATCAGAAGGCTTTGATCTCGCCAAAATGGATTGAACAGCCTGATCTCAATATTCTTGTGATTGTCCAACGCGGCAGTCATCGCGTCATAACCGGACGTATCCATGTCATCCAGCAACAATCGGACACGAACACCCCGATCTGCTGCTTGCAAAAGACCGGCTGCAAAAAGGTGGCCCGTTGGGTCGTTGTGCAGAAGGTAGTATTGCGCGTCTATCGTTCTCTCGGCGGCCGCAGCCAGCAACAGTCGTGAGACAAGAGCTTCTTCTCCATCACTGATCAGCTTGACCCCTGACCGGCCGTCTTTAGGATCGCCAAGCCGGTTGGCTGCGCGACTGAGAGCTGTGCGCGAGTCCGCCGGCAGCGAAGCCGATACCGTCTTTTCATATGTGCGAGTTTTGGAGGCGCAAGCAACAAGGGTCAGCGTGTACAAGATACAGACCACCAACTTCCATCGTGTCATCGGCTTCCTCCATCCCCATGTCCTAGGTGACTACGCCAAGACGGGTGATTGCAAGTTTGTTCTGTGAAGCTTGAGGTTGTTTCGTTTGTCGGTGTTGATTTCGTGAAACCCTCAACCGCCCCAATTTTGGTTCGTGATTTTGACGCAACCACAATTCAAACGTACTCTATCTGCAACCAAGCGCAAACGAGGACCATGCCTGATCCCGAACACAGAAATAACTCCGCTGCGGACCCTTCGCCGAGTGCTGTGGCCGACGGTATCGGTGTGGCAACAGAGGGGTTCAAGATTTCGATGCCAATCGGGATCGGAGCTGTCTTGGCTGCTCTGGCGTCGTTGGCCACGTGCTATTCCGGGGTTCTACTGACCTATTTGGTTGGCTATGAAGCGCTTTCCATAAACCCACATGTGCAAGCGGTGCTCATGTGGGTGTTTGCATTGTTGGCGGTTAGCTTCTTATGGAGAGACCGTAAACGGCATGCCAAGGAGCTTCCACTCGTCCTTGGCGGGATTGCTGCCGTCATCCTGATTGTCACAATTTACTTCGGCTATGACGGACAGCTTAGGGATACTGAAGTACGAAAGTACTGCGGATGAAGCCATTCTCGTGGGAGCTGCATAGAGCTTCAATTTAACCGTAAACACACTTCTCCAAACAGAGTGGCTCGCATTGTGGAGCCTTGTTTTTGCGCGACTGGCAAAGTTACCTCATCTGTGAGCAGTTGCTGCAACCGTAAATCGCGGAAGAATGCGGGCAGCTACCTTCCGTTAATACACGAACTTCGTCGATGTTGCTAAGATGACAAACTTCAAAATTCATAAAATGTATTTTGAGCATCCATTATGGCGGAGTACCCTTCCATCAAGCTACTACATGTAGACCAAACCACAGGAGGGGATGGTGAAACACATTAGGTCAGCAATCTCAGGTACGCTAGTCGCATTGCTGATGATGTACCCAAACGTGGGCGCTGCGAACCAAGTCTCAGAACAAATTTCAACGCTTCTCGGTGCAAATTTAGAGGAGAATAGCGCACAATCTAACATAAGAAACTTGGACGCCGAAGTCCTTGTGCCACGTTTCTATGAGGGCAGAGAATTTTCGCCTGCTTGGACAAGTGTTGAATTGGTTGACGAGCTTTTTGAGGAGCTGGATAGAGCAATTGATCAGGGCTTCACGCCGGGTGACTTTAAACTAGAAGAGCTTCGATCCGCATTCAAAGCCTCGCAGAATGGCGATGCCTCTAGTCAAGCTTTGTTCGATATTTTGGCCACCGACGCTGCCGTGAAACTCGTCCATCATCTGGTGTTTGGAAAAGTCGATCCGAACGCTCTGGACGAAGACTGGAACTTCTCGAAGCCAGTAATTAAACAAGACCCTTCCATTGTATTGAGCCAATCTCTTCAAGGTGAAGGCTTCAGCGCCTTAATTGAACGCCTTGATATCGACAACGCGCAATATACGATGCTCGTTGAAGCATTGAGAAAATACAGAGCTATCGCTTCAAAAGGAGGCTGGAGCAAAGTCCCGGAAGAAACGGTTCTGAAGCCAGAAATGGTAAATCCTGCCGTTTTTGAATTGCGCAAAAGGTTAGCGGCAGAAGGCTACGCCGGAACAAATGAATTTCCAGAAATTGGCCAAGACGGCATAAATCAAGCTTGGGTTTATGACGATAACTTGGTGCAGTTGGTAAAAACCTTTCAATACCGCCACGGCTTAGAGGCCGATGGAGTCGTCGGCGGAAAATCTTTCGCATCCCTCAACAAACCTGTCGAAGATCGCATAAATAAGTTGCGCCTCAGCCTGGAAAGAGGCCGCTGGCTCATGCGGGAAATCGACGAAGAGTTCGTGCTGGTAAACATTGCAGGCGCTCGTACTTACTTGGTCACATCTGACGGGACGCTTTGGACCACTCGGTCAATCACAGGATCAGCTTACCGAAAAACCCCAGTATTCCGAGATGAAATTGAATACATGGAATTCAATCCGACGTGGACCGTTCCCGCCTCGATTTTTCGGAAAGATAAACTTTCGCGCATCCGTAAGGATCCAGCCTATTTGGCGCGCAACAACTACGTAGTTCGGAACAAAGACGGGCAGACAATTCCTGCCAGCGCTGTGAACTGGGGGGCAAAGAATCCCAGTGTAACCCTGGTTCAGCAACCGGGCCCAGACAATGCGTTGGGTTTGGTTAAGTTCATGTTTCCCAACAAGTACTCGGTGTATTTGCATGATACCAATGACCGCAGTCTTTTCGACCGAAACGAGCGGAACCTGAGTTCTGGCTGCGTTCGTCTTGAGTATCCGTTCGAATTTGCCAGCCTTTTGATGGAGGGTGAGCCAGACTGGAGCCGGCAAAAGATGCAATCCATTCTGGATAGCGGGAAGACAACGCGCGTTAACCTACCCAAGCCGATGCCGGTCCTTTTGACCTATTGGACTGCGTGGGTTGAAGATGGTGTCGTTCATTTCCGTGAGGATCCATACAAACGAGATGCTCGAATCCTTGCAGCTTTGGACCGATGAACTTGCCATGTTTAACGGAAGGGAGCCTCCCTTACGTACCGTTTCTGATAGAAAGAATGGCTATTCCCAATTTGCGGATAGACTAAATTTAGTAGGCAGAGACAGAGGATAGCATGAGAATTTGGCTGTTTAGATTTATTGGAATAGTCGCTTTGCTCGCTTTCGCAACTATCGCTTTTGTTTGGCTGTTGCTTGCTGCTCCACTTTTCTCGAAAATGCGACGCAACCTTGTGGAAAAGGTTCTTTCGGAGCAAATTGGACAGCCGCTTCTGGTCAACGACGATGTGAGCGTCGCACTTGGTCGCATTACCCACATTTATGTCGGTGGCGTTGTAATCCCCAGCGAGACACTGCCAGATACATCTCTTGCAGAACTAAAGCTCCTTGAAATGGAACTGGACGTTGCCGCCTTGGCCAACGGGAGTCTGCACTTTGACAACCTTTTGGTGGACGGTCTCCAGGCAAACTTTCTTACAGCCTCTGATGGCACAACAAGCTGGCGAAAAAGCCGACCAATGCCAACGCCTCAAACCAACGGGTCGCTTGCAGAGGACAAGCAGGATGCTGAGGCCGAAATCGAGGCGTTCGAAGTTGGTGGCAAAGAAAGCAGTGGGATTCTTACTTTTCTCAGCGACAAGAACGTCAGCTTCACATCCATCGGTTTGAACGTTGACGACCAGGTTTCAGGTTTTTCGTTTGTGTTTGATCTTCAGTCACTCGCCCTCGAACAAGCAGCTGATGAACAAAGGACAAAGGTCTCGGGGACAGGCTCCGTCAACGGTCAAGGTTTCGAAATCGAGGGCGACTATCCCCATGACGCGCCGTTTACGACGCGGGCCAACTTTGGAGAAATGACTGTCCGCTACGATGGCGAGCCATTCTCGGAAGACGAAGGTGGCGGTTACCGGGCTGTCCTGGAGATGGATACTGGTGAATTCGGCGACTTTCTC
This sequence comes from Ruegeria sp. AI2, assembly GCF_056541275.1. Classification (NCBI taxonomy): domain Bacteria; kingdom Pseudomonadati; phylum Pseudomonadota; class Alphaproteobacteria; order Rhodobacterales; family Roseobacteraceae; genus Ruegeria; species Ruegeria sp. AI2. The sequence goes on along the minus strand of NZ_JBQFYB010000006.1, from coordinate 25,255 downwards.
GATGTCATGGGGTTGGAACGAGTTCTGGAAGGTAATGGCCAGTTGCAAGCTGAACTTGTGTCTCAGGACGTCCTAACAATCGAAACATTTACAACAACCGTAAGCCTTGAAGATGGACAAAAACTCAAAGCTGAAGGTTCTGTTGATGATCTCTATACAGCTCAAGGTGTCGATCTGCTTTTTAATGCGCGACTTCACCCAGAGGGACAACCGCCCCAAGCGGCAAAGAGTATTCAAGATCTCAAGTTTACAGGCTTTGAAATGCATATGGTTGGATCCCTCGCCTCCTTCGAATTCGAGAAATTACTGTTTGAAACCAACGCCTTTGACCAAGGGCTGGACGTGATCGGTCCAGCCTCTATCAAGAGCATTCGCCGCATGCCGGATGGCCGCCTCGCGATGTTGGGCATTACCTTGCAAGCTGGCCCAATCGAGGAGCCGGTTCTGAAAGCTGAAGGCGAAATACTCGACCTGCTTCAGCTTCAGGACATGACCTTCGATGGCATGCTGAATGGGCCTGCCAAATTGATTTTGCCCGATCTCGACGAAGGTTTTGTCGACCAGTTTGGCGGTATTAAGGCGGACTTCAGCATATCCAATGCGGGAGGCCCGGTATCACTAAATAGGTTCAACGCGACCAGCTATGACACCGATCTTTGGGCGCTCGACCTTGCGTTGTCGGTCAATGAGCTCAAAGGGCTGGCCGGGCTTGATTTCGACGTGAACCTGGATGTGGGCGATGGAGCTCAATTTCTGAACGCGCTCAACCTGCAACCTATCGAAATTGGCGCACTCGGCATTGATGCTGAAACCTCAAAGCAGGGCGAGGACTTTAAAGCTGCAATCGAGTTCGAAGCTGGCTCCTCGCAGCTTCTAGCGGCTTTAGATGCAAAATTTCCGGATGGCTCTTCTGTTGTTCGCGGCAACGTTACCAGCGAGAGGCTCGATCTCAACGACCTGAAGAACCTGACTGCCGTGCTGGACCAATTGAAAAGCCTGGTAGGGGAGACCCCAAAAGAACCTGAAGCCGAAGTTCAGCCTTTGGTTTTGCCGAAGGAGACAAACGTCCAGCCCTTGGTGTTGCCAAAGGAAAAAGGGAAACCTGCCGATCTTCTGGATGTGCAACGCGTGCTGCGAGAAGCTGACGTCGAGGTACAGATCGAATTCAATGAGATTGTAGGCCAGCAAGGCGTAACATCTGTTTCCAGTCAATTGTCTGCAAAAGACGGAACCGTGGATTTCGGACCTCTTCAGATAGCTTATGGCGGCGGAACCTTCAGCCTGCGGGCGGTCATGGATCTGATTGACTCACCTGATTGGCTTTCATTGTCGGGGTCGACCTCAGGGTGGGAGTTCGGTGAGATCCTTGATGAGTTAGGGATTGGAATTGATGCCTACGGGCGTTTGAGTGGTGAATTCAACGTTTCGGGCAGTACCGCTTCTAACAGGGCCTTCATCAACTCCATGCGTGGCAATGCGTCTTTGTCAATGTCTCAAGGCTACGTAAGCACCAGTTTGCTGGAGTTGGCGGGGCTTGGTATTTTCCCTTGGCTGTTCTCTGAAGAGCTGCGGCAAGGTTACACCGACATCACTTGCGTCGTGGCCCCTGTTAATATTGAAGCCGGGCGGGTAAGCACAAACTCCATCGTCATTGAGACAGCTTCGGTTCAGTTGGTGGCCAGGGGACAAGTCGACTGGCTGAACGATACGATTGCAATACGAGCGGAGCCACGGCGCGTGGGCAAACCCCTTTCCCGAAGCGCTTGGCCCTTTGATGTTACGGGCCAGCTTTCGTCGCCAAAATTCAAGCTGGATGTGGGCGGGTCCAGAAACAAGGCTCCGGTCGGTGCTGATGAAATGCCAGTAAACAGGCAGCCATGTGTGCCGGACATCAATCAATTGCAATAATTGGACGCGTCCTAGTTCTTCAGTGGTTCCGGCTGTTCGGCCTGACACGCCAGAACGGCCTCAATGGCTTTTGCGGATCCGCTTAAATCGAGTTCGACTTCGGCTCCGCTTTCGCCAATGATCGTAACGCTTTGGCGTTTTCCAAACTCGGTTACAAATGCCGGATTGTCGAAAAATGCGTAGCCACCGGGCACGCCATTCTTGTAGACACCTACGGCCTCACCTTCGAACTGCGCATCACCAAAATCAAATCTTACTATGCCTGTCGCACCGTCCTCGACTTGAACCCAGGCCGGATTGTAGGCGGCAAAAAAGCCGCCAGCCTGGTTTGGTGCAGCGCCAATTTCTACTGTCATATCGTCTTCAAAGGCCCTCCACGCGAGACAACCGTTGCCTTTTTCTGGATCGATGAGAATTGCCCAGTCGCCGGACTCACCCCACTGTTCCATCCCGGCTGCGTGAACAAACCCAGGCAGAAGCACTACAGTTGCGGAAAGTACCCACTTGATCATCCGGAGCCTCGCTGAGTTCTGAAGATTTCTTGTTTGATTCTAATCATTGCTCAATGTCAATCAATCCAATCCGACGACGGCGGTGTTGCGTTTTTGAAGTTTCTTAGATGACCCTGACGAGTTGTTAGTCAGATATGTGAGCAAGCTCACCATCCCAATCAGCCAAAGGTATTTTGCGTTCCGGCGGATCAGCGATGCGACGTATGAGTGACCAAAAGCTAACACTAAGCTGCTATCAGACCACTAGCTTCGCCTGCGATATCGACTATGCAGTCATCGCCGGTCTGAATGCGAATTGCCGGGCTTTCCCCTCCGAGTTCCAATTTGGGAGAGGTTAACCAGAACGCGCATTGCCACGGGCTCATTTCACGTGGCAGGGCTTTCAACACTTTTTCCATCAAAGGAAGCGGGGTTCCATCCTCAGCAAACTGGAAAGATGGATAGGCGTTGGCCCCATTGTAAGGCAACGAAAGTACTTTCCCTGTTCGTGTCCAGATGTCGGCTATCCGCGTGATCTGCCAGGAGCCCTTCTGCCATTGTGCGTGCACGCCGGCATCGTCCAGCAACGGATACTCACGCGCAAAATCAGCCATCCGGATGTCATTGACCGCGCAACAATGCCCCTCGATTTTATGCAAATACATCTATTTACTCACTGAACTCACTAACAACTCATGAAACGATACTGTCAAAAAATCGTTCTAGCCAAAGTTAAAAAGTTCACATTGGGCAAACTTAACTTCAGCTAACCTCGCTTTTTTAACTTAGCGCTCTGAAATTATTGCTGGTTTGCTTACAATGGCCCGCGGTACTGACGCTCGTAAAACCAGTTCTGAATTCGTGGCTTTGTTACTCATTGGAGTTGTAATCCTCACAATCTGAGGGCATTGGCCATGGATCTACCGAACCAATCTCTGGTTTGTGAGTGATCAACATCAACGCATTGGACAAAGCCGCCAGTCACTCTGTCCAGTGTTGGAAACTAGTACTGAGCGTGGGCTCTCTTTTCTACGATCACGATCCTCTTCATCTGACACTCCCGCAAAAAGACAAACAGTCCTGATCCCAAGATTAGCGTGACACCAAGCGCGATGGGGAGGTTTTGCATTTCTACCGACCTAAATTCCTTTCTCTAGTCACAATAAGGACTGATCATTCCAAAAATTTCCCATCGCCATCTTGAACTTCTGGACTGATCATTCCACATCTAAGGCATGAGTAAAGAAACTCTCCCAGTTACCGGCATCAAGTCGACCGCAGGTCCGGGTCGGCCTCGTGCCTTCGACGAAGCTGAGGCATTGGAAGAAGCCTTGTGCGTATTCTGGCACAAGGGCTACGAGACCGCGTCCGTGGATGATCTGACCAAGGCCATGGGTTTGAGTCGGTCCAGCTTCTATGGAGCGTTCGGCAACAAGCAGGCTTTGTTTCACAAAGCCCTCAGCCACTATTCAAGGCGTGGTTTGAAAGAGCTGCGTGACGTTGCTGACGCGGGCGGAGATGACCCTGTTGGTGCGATAATGGAGGCTTTGGCGAACCCGCAAGGCGGTCGTGATGGCTGCATGCTGATCAACTGTCTTACTGAGCTTGCGCCGCATGATGATGAAGTGGCGGCTCTCGGGCGTCAGCATTTGGAGAATATTGACGAGATTATTGCGAGAGCGCTTGAGCCTTCGAATCCGGGACAGGCCCTCGACAAGGCACGCGCCTTTGCGTCCCTTGCTATCGGAACACTAGCCTTGCGCAAGGCTGGCGTTCCCGCTGAGCAGATATCGCAAACCCTGAAACAAGCCCGGTTGGTGATTTCGCCATAAGGCCTCCCGCCACCATAAGGAAATAAAGCTTAAAACAAACTCAATCAAGAGACAGTGACCCTAATATTGGACTGATTGATCCAATAATATCTGAACGAAGTTTACCAAAGAAGGAAGCAGCAATGGCTGATGAAAAACTGTTCTCCGGCATCAAAGCTGGTGCAATCGAGCTGAAAAACCGCGTTGTCATGGCGCCATTGACCCGCAACCGGGCAAGAGCCGAGGATGACAGTGTCCATGAATTGCAGGCCAAGTACTACGCCCAGCGGGCGGGTGCAGGTCTGATCATCACGGAGGCTTCGCAAGTCTCGCCCCAAGGCAAGGGCTATGCCTGGACGCCCGGCATTTATTCCGAAGCGCAGATCGACGGCTGGAAAAAAGTAACTGAGGCCGTCCATGCCAAGGACGGGAAGATTGTAATCCAGCTTTGGCATGTGGGCCGGATTTCGCATTACAGCTTGCAGCAGGATGGTGGCGCCCCTGTTGCACCATCCGCAATTGGAGCTAAGGCCAAGACGTTTGATGGTGAGCAGTTTGTTGAAACATCTGAACCGCGGGCTCTGGCCATCGAAGAAATTGCTGGCATCGTTGCGGACTACCGGAGGGCCGCGGAAAACGCCAAAGAGGCCGGTTTCGACGGTGTTGAGGTCCATGCAGCCAACGGATATCTTATCGATCAATTCCTGCGGGACGAATCCAACCAGCGCGAAGACGAATACGGCGGTCCTGTCGAGAATAGAGCACGGTTCCTGAAAGAGGTCATGGACGTGGTTGTCGATGTCTGGGGCGCCGACCGCGTTGGTGTCCGCCTCAGCCCATTCTCGGACGCCAACAACATCTCCGACAGCGACCCACAGGCGACATTCACCCATGCCGTCAAATTGCTGAATGGTTATGGGCTGGCCTATCTCCATCTCGTGGAGGGACAGACCGGCGGCCCGCGCGATATTCCGGAAGGTGGCGATCTGAAGGCGCTCTATGAATTGTTTGACGGTGCGAAAATGGGCAACAACGCTTATGACCGGGAAATGGCGATAGAAGCGGTTGAAACCGGAGCCGTCGATCTGGTGGCCTTTGGCCGGCCGTTCATTTCCAATCCGGATCTTGTCAATCGGCTGGAGAAAGACGCCGCGCTGAATGAGCTCGATCCAACCACTCTCTACGGCGGCAATGAAAAAGGGTACACCGATTACCCGGCACTGGAAGAGGAAGCGGTTGCCGCAGAGTGATACATCGCTCCTAACTCCGTAGTGACAAGCAAAACTAAGCAAAGTGAGCGCGTCGGTTTGAACGCGCTCACTTAGCAGTTACGGAAATGCCCATTCTTGAAGCGAGGATCTATCACTAGCCTGTGAATGAACTGCTTCCCTATGGTCAGGGTTGAATATTTCCAATCAGAATGCACTCTTGATTGAGAAGCGCCCGGTTTTAGTTGAAGAAGATTTGCGGTGACTACCATCAAATGAGCGCGTTTCTTGAACCGCGCAATGCTATGGGCAAATCGTGCAAACTTATGCGCAAATGGCGCGCAATATTATGGGCGATAGTTTTCAATTTTTGTGAGTAAAATCAATGGCGGGGATGCAGCATTGTGAGCGCCCCTACACGGTTGATGGTCAGTCCATCGGTATTTTCCCCTCTCATGATATGGTGATTGTGCGATTGGGATTGACGCCGTCCCGGCTGGGTTACTCATCCTTGCCGCTGGCCAAAGAACTGATTTCCGCAGCTGGAAGCTAGCGTGCCAGGGTGCTGATACCTGTTGGCCGCGACAGACAGATCACGCCTGACAGGCGGGTATTTCGACAGATACATCCTCGATCAGGACACAGGGTCGCAGGAGAGTGTCTTGCAAGTTGTAGGCATTTGGTATACCGCGGCATACAAAATTAAGGCGCTGGTTTGTTACCCGCCAGCGCACCAGCTAAATGGTCGGAACCGTCATGAGCCTATATATAGAATACCTGAACGAGATTGAGACGCGCAAAGAGCAAGGTTTGCACCCCAAACCCATTGAAGACGGTGCGCTGCTTCAGGAAATCATCGAGCAAATCAAGGATGTCGACAACGTTCACCGCGCCGAGTCTTTGACCTATTTCATCTATAACACGCTGCCGGGGACAACCAGCGCTGCTGGTGAAAAGGCACGGTTCCTGAAAAAGATCATCTTGGGTGAAGCCTCGGTCGAAGAAATCTCGCAGGCCTTCGCGTTCGAGCTGCTGTCACATATGAAAGGCGGCCCCTCGGTCGAGGTTCTGCTGGATCTGGCGCTGGGCGATGATGCGTCGATCGCAAATCAGGCGGCAGAGGTGCTGAAATCGCAGGTGTTCCTGTATGATGCGGATACCCAGCGCCTCAAGTCTGCTTTTGAGGCCGGAAACGCGATCGCAAAGGACATTCTGGAAAGCTATGCCAAGGCCGAGTTCTTTACCCGGCTGCCTGACATTGAAGAGGAAATCAAGGTTGTGACCTATGTCGCGGCCGAAGGAGACATTTCCACCGACCTTCTGTCGCCCGGCAATCAGGCGCATTCTCGTGCGGATCGGGAATTGCATGGCAAATGCATGATCACACCGGCGGCGCAGGCCGAGATTCAGGATTTGCAGAAACAACACCCGGACAAACGTGTCATGCTGGTCGCCGAAAAAGGGACCATGGGCGTCGGGTCGTCGCGCATGTCCGGCGTCAACAACGTCGCCCTGTGGACTGGAACGCAAGCCAGCCCTTATGTTCCTTTTGTGAACATTGCACCAGTTGTCGCGGGAACAAACGGAATCTCACCGATCTTCCTGACCACCGTTGGCGTGACTGGAGGTATCGGCATTGACCTGAAGAACTGGGTCAAAAAGCTGGATGACGACGGCAACCCGATCCTGAACAACGACGAAAGTCCTGTTCTTGAACAGAAATACTCGGTCGAGACCGGAACCGTTCTGACTATCAACACAAAGGACAAGAAGCTTTACAACGAAGCAGGCAATAAAGAGCTTGTCGATGTATCGTCGTCCTTCACGCCGCAAAAGGTCGAATTCATCAAGGCTGGCGGCTCTTACGCGATTGTCTTTGGGAAGAAGCTGCAGACATTTGCGGCCGAAACCCTTGGCGTTGCGCTGGAATCTGCATTTGCTCCGTCCAAGGAAATCTCGCACGAGGGTCAGGGCCTGACAGCTGTCGAGAAGATCTTCAACAAAAACGCGGTTGGCGTGGCTGACGGAAAGGTTCTGCACGCGGGTTCGGATGCTCGGGTTAAGGTCAATATCGTTGGGTCGCAAGACACCACCGGCCTGATGACCGCGCAGGAGCTGGAAGCTATGGCGGCAACAGTGATCTCGCCCATCGTTGATGGCGCATATCAGTCCGGATGCCACACAGCGTCGGTTTGGGACGCAAAGGCGCAGGCGAACATTCCTAAACTGATGAAATTCATGAACAACTTTGGCCTGATCACTGCGCGTGATCCCAAGGGCGTTTACCATTCGATGACAGACGTAATCCACAAGGTGCTGAACGACATCACCGTGGACGACTGGGCCATCATCATTGGCGGCGACTCGCACACCCGCATGTCCAAGGGCGTAGCGTTTGGCGCGGATTCGGGAACCGTTGCGCTGGCGCTGGCTACCGGTGAAGCCACGATGCCGATCCCTGAATCGGTTAAGGTGACCTTCAAGGGCCAGATGGCAGATCATATGGATTTCCGCGATGTGGTTCACGCCACCCAGTCGCAGATGTTAAAGACATTCGGTGACAACGTCTTCCAGGGCCGGATCATCGAAGTTCATATCGGCACCTTGCTGGCGGATCAGGCGTTCACCTTTACCGACTGGACGGCCGAGATGAAGGCCAAGGCCTCAATTTGTATTTCCGAAGATGACACGCTGATTGAATCTCTGGAAATCGCCAAAGGCCGCATCCAGATCATGATCGACAAGGGCATGGAGAACGAAGCCCAGACGCTGCAAGGTCTGATCGACAAGGCGAATGCGCGGATCGAAGAAATCAGGTCGGGTGATAAGCCGGCCCTGAAACCCGATGAAAACGCCAAGTATTTTGCCGAGCTCGTTGTTGATCTGGATGAGATCGACGAACCGATGATTGCCGATCCGGATGTGAACAACGCTGACGTATCAAAGCGTTACACCCACGACACGATCCGCCCGGTTTCCTACTACAAGGGTGAAAAGAAGGTCGATCTGGGCTTTGTCGGGTCGTGCATGGTGCACAAGGGCGATCTGATTATCGTCTCGCAGATGCTTAAGAACCTTGAAGAGGAACAGGGCACTGTCGAGTTCAAGGCCCCGCTGGTTGTTGCGGCACCGACTTACAACATCATTGATGAGCTGAAAGAAGAAGGCGAGTGGAGCATTCTCCAGAAATACTCGGGCTTTGAATTCGATGATCTGTTCCCGAAAAACAAAGCACGTACGGAGTATGAAAATATCCTGTACCTTGAGCGGCCCGGCTGTAACCTTTGCATGGGGAACCAGGAAAAGGCTGCAAAAGGGGATACCGTTCTGGCGACATCCACGCGCCTGTTCCAGGGTCGTGTTGTTGAAGACTCGGATGAGAAAAAGGGTGAGTCCCTGCTTGCGTCTACACCGGTTGTCGTACTCTCGGCCATATTGGGCCGGACCCCAACCGCCGAGGAATACAAGTCGGCGGTAAAGGGGATCGACTTGACCAAGTTCGCGCCGCCGATGGAAAAGCCCGCGACCGCGAAATCGGCTCACTTCTGAAGACGTTTTGTACCTTGTAAGCCCGGTCGCCAATAAATGGTGGCCGGGCTTTTCCAACTGAATGACACTCCCAGCCTTTCGACACCTCGTCTTAGCAAGGATGGGTTATGCACCTGACACATCCGCTCAGGTTCCGTTTCGTCGGACCCTGTCAAAGAATGGGTAAAGGGCCGCGGGTCTTGGTCTGGCGAAGAACAAAGTTGCTGCGGGTGTCGCGGACAAGTCCCGATTTCAACAAGCGCTGCATGATAAAGACCTCAAGATCCTCGGGGGTTTTGGCGTAGACCTTCAGGATAAAGTCGTGATCCCCGGTGATCGAGGCGCACTCCACGATTTGCGGCTCGGTCTCGACCAGACGAAGAAACGCCGAGATGCTGTTTTCCTGATGGTCTTTCAGTGCAACGTGGACATAGGCGATGGCATTCAAGCCTACAGCCTTGGCAGAGACCTGCGCGCGATACCCTGAAACCACCCCGGACGACTCGAGGTCACGGACGCGGCGCCAGCATTGCGACGCCGATAACCCGGTCCGGTCGGCAAGCTCCTGCATTGACAGACGCCCGCTGGCCTGAAGCTCTCGCAAAATATCGATGTCGGCTGGGTGAAGCATTTGGCCCGAAAATAGCAATACTTTGGAATGTTCCGTTCATAATACGGACGATAGGTAGAATATCAAAACAAATTCTCCATGTGAGTTGAGGTATCCTGATCTCATGCAGGAGGATGCTGATGCCCAAATCGACGAAATATGTCGCCAAACTGGCGGATGAACATGGCCACATTACCTACACAGATGAAGAGAATGCGGTCTGGGCTGATCTTTACGCGGCACAGGAAGAAAATGTTCGGCGCTATATGGCACCGGAATACCTACGCGGTTTGGCGCGGCTGGATCTGCCGAAGACCAAAGTGCCTTCTTGTGCGGAAATTTCGAAACGGTTGCTGGACCTGACCGGCTGGCGGGTGCAGCCGGTTCCGGCGCTGATTGGGTTCAAGACGTTTTTCGGGATGCTGGCGGATCGGGTTTTTCCGGCCGCCTCTTTCATCCGCTCCCGGGAAGATTTCGACTACATCGAAGAGCCGGATATCTTTCATGAGATATTCGGACATACACCGTTGTTAAGTGATCCGCGTTTTGCCGCGTTCAGCCATGCCATCGGGCTAGCCGGAAAGCAGGCAGATGACGCGGATTATGCCTGGTTGATCAGGCTCTACTGGTTTTCAATCGAGTTTGGCTTGCGCCGCCAGAACGGTCAGATCAAGGCGCTGGGTTCAGGGTTGGCGTCGTCGCCGACAGAACTGGTCTATGCCGTGACCAGCGACATACCCGAACGTGACCCGTTTGACGTTCTGACGATTCTGCGAACACCCTACCGGATCGATATGCATCAGATGGGGTATTTTGTTCTGGATGACCCTGAAGAGTTGTTTGAGGCCGCCGAACGGGACCTGCTGGCAGATGTTCGTCGTGCGCGCCGCCTCGGGCTGTTGCCGAACAAGTTTCCTGAAAAGGTAACCGCCGCCGAGTAGCGGGGGCCGCGTCTTTTCAAGCGTCAAGGTTTTTGTACATATAGGTTGTGGGCTCGAATTTTGGTTCAAATGGGTTCCGGCAGTAATTCGGTATTTCCCCCGCGATCTGAAACCCGAGGCTTTGATAAAGCAGCCGCGAGGGATCGGTGCTGCGCGTATCAAGTACAAGCACCGTGCGCCCCACCTCTCGCGCCCGAAGAACAAGCGCATTCATCAGGGATCGGCCTAACCCCCGCCGTCTGGCGTTGGGGTGGACCAGAAGTTTCGCCACGTCGGCGCGGTGGGGTTGGTTGGGCATTGCCGCCGGGATCAGTTGAACGGTGCCTGCAATGCGGGGACCGTCATACGAAACGAACAAGTCCAGCTTACCAGACCTCAAACCGGGCTGTACGTTTTGTTGCCAGTACGCACGCGCATCGTTCAGGTTAAACGGAAGTATGAAACCTATGCTGGCCCCATCATGAATACAGGCATGCAGGATTTCAGCCAGGTCATCCAGCGCCGCGTCAAAATCGTTATCGGTCAGGCGCGTGATCATATAAGCACCAGCAGGTAACGTGCACCACGCGACGCCCCTGTTTCAAACCGGGTCGGTCCCGACAGATGGTAGCGCAGGCAATCCCCGGCGTTCAGCGCGTGGGGAGCTCCATCAACCGTCAGAGTAAGCGCGCCGTCCATTAAGATCAGGTGATGCTCTTGCCCCGATTTAGGAGGCACTTCGTAGGTGATGACCGTGTCCCGGGGAAGGTGGCATTCCAGAACCTCGGCGTTCAATCCATTTGCGGGTGGTGAAACAGCACGGCGGGTGACGCCGGTTTCGGGGTCGCGCCACTCGGTCTGGCGTTCGAATGGAACCTTGGGGTCAAAGCTGTCTTCAACCATCATCAGCAGGCGTGAGATCGGCAGATGGTATACAGCGCACAGACGGCCTAGATTGTCGGCTGTTGGGCTGACATCCCCTTTTTCCATACGGGACAAGGTGGCGCGGCTGATCCTGCTGTGTTCGGCAAGGTAATCCAAAGACCAACCACGCCCGCGGCGCAGTTCGTTCAGGCGATTGGCAAGGCGGTTTGACAGGGTGTCAGGCATTACAACTTCGTGAAAAAAATTCTCATATACGAGAAAATATACTAACAAATATCACGTATCAACGAAAAAGGATGCGGACAATCCGCATCCTTTTCAAGAAGTCAGCTCTAAGAAAGATTACTTCCAGCCAACTTCGTTAAAGATCTTCTGCGCTTCGGGGATATTCTTTGCAACGTCTGAAAGGTTCACGTCGTCGGCCTTGAATTCACCCAACGCCTTGACCGACTCGGCCAGTTCGACATTTGGAACTGCTGGGAACTCGTCATTTCCCGCCGAGAAGTATTTCTGCGCCTGATCGCTGGCCAGATATTCAAGGAACAGTATCGCGTTTTCCTTGTTGGGTGCGTGCGCGGCGACCCCACCACCGGATAGATTCATATGCGCGCCATAGCTGTCCTGGTTCGGGAAGACCCAGCCGATCATATCGCGGTCTGCGGACAAGCCTTTGACGTCTGTGCGAATGGAACGCGCGAAATAGTAGGTGTTCGAAACCGCGATGTCACACTCGCCCGAAACGATGCCGCGCAACTGGTCGGTGTCACCGCCCTGCGGGTCACGCGCCATGTTGGCGACAACACCCTCGGCCCAGGACTTGGCGGCCTCAGTGCCTTCATGTGTGATGATCGATGCCAGCAGGGTCTGGTTGTAGGTGTTGGTCGAAGACCGGATACAGACCATTCCCTTGTATTCCGGTTTTGCCAGATCAGCGTAGGTGGCCGGCGGGTTGGTCACGTTTTCCTTGTCGAAAAAGATGATCCGACCGCGTTGCGAGAAACCAAACCACTGATTGTCGCTGTCCTGCAGGTTGGCTGGAATGCGCTCTTCCAGTTTTGCGCTGTCGATCGATTGCAGGATACCTGCGTTCTTGGCCCGCGCCAGACGCGACGTGTCCACGGTCAGCATCACGTCGGCAGGTGAGTTCGCGCCTTCCGCTTCCATCCGGGCAATCAGCTCATCCGCTTTGCCTTCGATCCTGTTGATCTTGATGCCGGTTGCGTCTTCAAAATCGGTATACAGCCGTTCGTCGGTGTCATAGTGGCGCGACGAATAAAGGTTCAGCTCGCCCTCGGCGGCAGCAGAGGTTGCGATCAAAGCCGACAGCGCGGCGGCCAGGCAGGTCGTGGATTTCAGCATAGTGTGCCTCAACAATTGAATTTCGGGCCGGTCATTAATCCGACTGATTTTCTCAATTATACGATTCTGGGCAGGATGCAAGTAAATCCGACTGATTTACTTGGTCAAAAGGTCGCTAGTGACGTTCAATATGCGATGCTCTGAAGGCATACGAGGGGGGAAGGTTGGTGGTAACGTGGTCGAGGGACTTGGTCCAAGCGCTTCTAGCGGATATTTTGGCAAGACAGATTGTCCGAGAAAAAGAATATGCCGTCTTATTCACTTAAAGGAAGAACGTGAGATATGCCCGAAACACTGGCTGAAAAATTGGAGAAATCTAAACTTGGCCATTGGATGTCGCGCTTTGAAGGGTTCACGGTTTTATTGGTGTGGTTGGTCCTTTTGCCACACTGCCGCAGCTCGTGAAGCTGTATTTGACGCATTCGCACCATGCCTCGGGACAATCCTTGTTGTCTTGGTCGCTATATACCGCCTTATCCCTGCTTTGGTTTGCTTACGGCTTGGTTGTTGGAAAGCTTCCAATCTATGTCGGCAACGGGATTTCGATGGTTCTGAACTTTCTTATGGTCGTGGGCATTCTGATCCATGCAGGGATTACATTTTAGGCGCGGGTGGAACAAAAAAAACCGCACTCGAAGGTGCGGTTTCTTTAAGCAGTGATGTGCAGTTCTTAGCCCTGACGAGCTTTGAACTTGCGCTGCGTCTTGTTGATCACGTAGACGCGGCCTTTGCGACGCACAATCCGGCAGTCGCGGTGCCGGTTCTTGAGCGAGCGGAGCGAGTTCTTGACCTTCATGGTCTGTCTCCAATCTGCGGCGCCTTCATCAAGGACGTGGCCAGCGCCTGGGTTACTCGGGTGCCCCGGACAACCGGAACAGTGAAACGATGGTGGGCGGTACAAGGATCGAACTTGTGACCCCTTCGATGTCAACGAAGTGCTCTACCGCTGAGCTAACCGCCCACTTTCCCTTTGCGTGCCTTGCCCCATAACGAAATGGGGCGCGGATCCCCGCGCCGGTAGCGGGGTCTATAAAAGGAGTCGCAAAAGGGTTCAAGGGGTTTGGAAGAACAATTTTTCCGGTCTATGTTGATTACGAACACGGAGGGATCATGCAAAGCGCAGCCTATGTATTGGATATGCCCGAAAACCGCACCTCGTGCGTGGTTTTTTCATCGCCACACAGCGGGCGGGAGTATCCTGAGGCATTTCTGAACCGGTCCGTGTTGAACCGGAGCGTGATTCGATCCTCAGAAGACGCCTTTGTTGATCAGCTGTTCGCGCCCGCGGCGGAAAACGGTGCCCCTTTGATCAAGGCGGCCATGCCGCGTGCCTATCTGGATTTGAACCGCAGCCTGGATGAGCTTGACCCGGCCTTGATCAGCGGTGCCCGCAGGCACGGGCATAATCCAAGGGTCGCGTCAGGGCTGGGGGTGATTCCCCGCGTAGTTGCCAACGGTCGGGCAATCTATCGCGGCAAACTTACCATGGACGAAGCGCGGCTGCGCATCGACACCTATTGGCGCCCTTATCATGCGCGGTTGAAATCCCTGCTGGCCGAATCACACGAGATGTTCGGACAGGCAATTCTGGTGGACTGCCACTCGATGCCGCACGAGGCGGTGGCCATGGCGGGCACTGCGCGCGGAAGGCGGCCCGAGATCGTGCTGGGCGACCGGTTTGGCGCGTCCGCGTCGTCAGAGGTCGTCGATATCATTGAAGCCGCTTTCGCGGCAGCGGGTCTCAACGTGGCACGCAATGCGCCTTTTGCCGGAGCATATGTGACGCAAACCTATGGTCGTCCCGGTCGCCAGCAGCACGCTGTACAGATCGAGATCGATCGCGCTTTGTACATGGACGAAGAGAAAATCGCGCCCAATGCCAATTTCATGGCGTTCTCGAAGCTGCTCAGGCAGGTGGTTCGCGAGATTTCCAGCCTGGGTGCGAGCCCAGAGCGTCTGGCGGCGGAGTAGCTTCAGCGCAGCGCACGGCCCTTCATGATTGCTTCGGCTCCGAACCGCTGGCGAATCTCGTCCGTGGCCCGTTCGGCCTTGGATCTGCGGGCAGCATCCGGATCCAGCAAGTCGCCGGAAATATCCGCCTGATCCGCCGGGCAAAGGTCGGACAAACCACAGCCCAACAATCGATATGGCCCCTGATCGCCAACCTGATCGAACAGGCCCCGGGCCGTGCGGTAAATCCGGTCGGCAATCTGTGTCGCATCCCGCAAGGATACGCGCCGCGTCAGGACCTTGTGATTGGCTTTCTTCAGTTTCAACGTGACAACCCGGCCAGCCAGATCCTTTGCCTTGGCGCGGTCCGACACTTTCAAGGCCATCCGCCACAAATGACCGTCCAGAATATCAAGGCTCGACGTATCTTCGAAAAATGTCGTCTCGTTGCTGATGGATTTCATCGGCTCATGCGCCGATACGCGTCGCTTGTCCTGACCCCGAGCCAAGTGCCACAGGCGATATCCCATTGAGCCGAACCGCGCGGTCAGCGCTTCCTGATCCCAACGCAGCAAATCACTGAAAGTTCTGATCCCTGCCTTGTCCAGCGCTTCTTGCGCAGCTGGGCCAATGCCCCAGATCAACCGTACGGGTTTGTCATTCAGAAACTCTGCCGTTTCCGCCTTGCCAATCACTGAAAATCCGCGCGGTTTGTCGAGGTCCGATGCGACCTTGGCCAAAAATTTGTTGTGACTTAACCCGATAGAGCCGGTGACACCGATTTCACCCTTCATGCGCTTGACCAGATGCGCCAGCATGACGGCCGGCGGCGCGCCATGCAGACGTTCGGTTCCCGACAGGTCCATGAAGGCTTCGTCCAGCGACAGGGGTTCGACGACGGGTGTCAATTCATCCATCATGGCGCGGATGTCGCGCGACACCCGCGCGTAGACGGACATGCGCGGCTTGATCACGACGGCTTCGGGGCAGAGTTGCAAGGCCTTGAACATGGGCATGGCCGACCGGACGCCGCGAATACGCGCAACATAGCAGGCAGTTGAAACAACGCCGCGCTTGCCGCCGCCAATGATAACCGGTTTGTCCGCCAGTTCCGGGTTGTCACGTTTCTCCACCGAGGCATAAAAGGCGTCACAATCCATATGGGCAATCGACAGGTCAAACAGTTCAGGGTGTGTCTTTACCCGCGGACTGCCACAGGCAGTACAGCGTTGTTCGATTGACAAGGTGGTCAGGCAATCTCGGCAAAGACCGGGCATCTGCGTCCTCATGCGTTCCGCAGTTGGCTTGGACGTTCTTTATATCACCTGTGATCCTGGATCAAAGGCCTTGCTGAAATGGGGTGATTTGGAAAGAAGACCCCCCGCACATCGCGGGGGGAAGTAACGAACCTCAGGAAGAAGCGGTTCGTTGGGGAGTATTCCCCTTCAGAATCCCTGAAAATCCTTAGTTTCGATAGGATGAAGGTTGTGCCGAGAAAACTCGGGTTTTGAATGTGTGTTTTCTGGCACAGAGACGATTTGGCGCGGTTTTGTCAAAAAGTGACCTAAGGTCAACTTGTTGCGCGGAAAACCCAACGCAAAACCCACCTGAAAAGACCAAGTGGTCTTAGCACACCTTCAGAGAATTTAGTTCGGAAAGAACGGCCTCAGCAGCGGCCTTTGGGTCTTTTGCCTGATAAATCGGGCGGCCGACAACGATATGATCCGCGCCATCCTGAATAGCGCTTGCAGGGGTTGCTACACGTTTCTGGTCACCAAGCGCTGCGCCAGCCGGGCGCACACCAGGGGTTACGATCAGACGCCCTTCAGCCTGTGGCAGAGCCCGGATCAGGGCGGCCTCTTGCGGGCTGGCGATAACGCCATCAGCCCCGGCTTCAAAGGCCTTGGCCGCGCGTTCGACAACCAAATCCTGCACATCACCAGATTTCAAAAGACTTGCGTCCAGATCGTCGCGGTTCAGCGAGGTCAGGATGGTTACGGCGAGGATCTTCAGGTCTTTACCCACAGCACCTTCTTTGGCGGCACGCACCACATGAGGGTCACCATGCACGGTCAGAAAATCCAGATCGAATTGCGCCAATCCCCGCACGGTATTCTCAACTGTATTGCCAATGTCGAACAACTTCATGTCCAGGAAGATGCGCTTGCCGTGATCCTGTTTCAGTTCGTTGGCCAATGCCAGCCCGCCACCCGTCAGCATACCCAGCCCGATTTTGTAGAATGAAACGCTATCCCCCAACCGTTCGGCCATGGCCAACCCTTGCAGAGCGTTGGGAACATCAAGGGCTACGATCAGGCGGTCATCGGCGGTTTGGGGCATTGGTTCGGCCTTTCAAGCTTGACGGGATCGGCGCTTCTTTAGAGTGTGTGACGCATTGAGACAAGAAAAGACGCAGGAAAATACGGGATGATACGGTTGGGTGTGGTGGCCTCGGCGGCTGTTCTGGTCGGGGCGGGCGCGGTCTGGGCCGGTGAGACGGATTGCGGTGAGGCCCGACTGGTCTGGGCAGACGTCAAGGACAGCGGGTCGGCGACGGCCATCGAGAATTTTGTACAAATCTACGCTGATTGCCCGATCTATTCGCAGCTGGCACGCGATCTGCTGGTCGGGCTGACCGGGGAGGCCCCTGCGTCGACAAGGGCCGACGAGCCCAAGGAACCGCAACGGCGCCTGCGGGTCTCCGACCTTCGCCCCCGGCCGGAACCCGCCCCCGATGATCCGCCGCAGGAACCCGACTATTCGGACGGAGAGTATGAGTGCCTGATGGCTGCCTCCGTTCCGGGTCAGTCTCCTTATTTCGACGGGGTTGAATGGGCCGACCTGGACGCCGAGAATGCGATGGCGATCTGCGCTGATCTGCTTTTGAAAGACCAGGATGTCGATGCCGAGGTCGTGGCCGCCTTTGGCCGGGCGCTCATGAAGGGCGGCAAGCTGGAAATGGCGCTCGAGTTTTCTGAACTGGCCGCGATGGAGGGTAGCGGGCTGGCGATGAACACGCTCGCTTCGCTCTATAGTGATGGCGAGATCGTTCCCGAGGACCACGAGACCGCGTTTGCCTGGTACATGGCGGCTGCCGAAAGCGGTCTGCCGATGGGAATGCACAACGTCGCATATGGCTACGAGAACGGGGAAGGTGTTGCGCCCGACATCGACAAGGCGCTGTACTATTATGAAAGGGCCGCGTTCTTCGGATATGAGCCGTCTCTGCTGCACCTCGGCGTAATCTATCGCGAAGGAACGCATGTCGCGCGCGATATGCAGCGCGCGGTCGACTATCTGAAGATGGCGGCCCGAAACGGCAGCGCCGATGCGGCGGCGCGCCTGGGCTACATCTACGAGATCGGCGAGAACGGCTACTCTAAGGACATCGAACAGGCGCTGGATTATTATTTCCAGGCCGCCAAGCAGAACAATGTCGTGGCGCTGCACAATCTTGGGTCCTTGACCTATCACGGGCGGGACGGTGTGCCCCAGGACACGGAAGCGGCCTTGTTGTTCTGGGGCAGGGCCGCAAAGCTTGGCGATGTGAAATCGCAGCGCAAATTCGGCCGGTTGCTCTATGAAATCGGCGATGTCGAAGAGGCGCTGAGGTTTCTTCGCCTCGCGGTCGAGCAGGGCGATGACGAGGCGCAAAAGCTGATCCGGCAGATCGAAGGCGGTTGACGCCCACGGCTGACAAAGGAGCTAGCGGTTTCCCCGCTTTGTCCCAACTGTGCTATGGTGCTGCCATTCTGAAACAAAAATTGCATCAAAGGGACAGACCATGAAGCACCTTGTTCCGCTGGCCGTCGTGGCCACGCTGGCCGCCTGCGCCGACACGCCTCCACAGGCCGAAACAGGCGCCGCGCCACCCCCGACCAATGACGATTTGTATCTCGTCCGCGGCTATAGGTCCGAGGGTGATTGGTGTCAGCTGACCGGTGAAACGGCATTTACCGGCAATTTCCTGGATCATACGGCAGATCTGGTTTCTTGCCCGACGGGAAGTGCGGCCGCCCAATCATTGGTGAATGATCTGGGTGCCGTTCAGGTCGCCGAGACCGGTGGTTATACAGTCTATACCATCCAGCGCGAATAGGTCGATTTCTGTGTTTTAGCCTCTTGAACCACCGAAGATATTTCCCAGATTGAATGTGAGGCTTCGACCGATATGTGCTGCCAGGCGGGCATGTCAAAACGGGGCGCTTGGAAAAGGAGAATATCATGGACTTGAACAAGTTCACCGAGCGGGCACGGGGATTCGTGCAGGCGGCGCAGACCATTGCGCTGCGCGAGGGGCACCAGAGGCTGGAGCCCACACATATACTCAAAGCATTGATGGATGACGATCAGGGGTTGGCCAGTAACCTGATTTCGCGCGCGGGCGGTGCACCGAACCGCGTGGTTGAGGCGCTGGACGCGGCAATGGGGAAAATCCCTAAGGTCAGCGGCGACGCCAGCCAGATTTACATGGACGGCCAGACCGTCAAGGTTCTGGACGAGGCCACAAAAATAGCTACCAAAGCGGGCGACAGCTTCGTCCCTGTCGAACGTGTTCTGATGGCACTGTGCATGGTGAAGTCCAAGGCCAAGGATGCGTTGGACGCCGGAGCCGTATCAGCGCAAAAACTGAACGAGGCGATCAACGACATTCGCAAGGGTCGCACTGCTGACAGCGCGTCGGCGGAAGAAGGCTATGACGCGCTCAAGAAGTACGCGCGTGACCTGACCGAGGCTGCAGCCGAAGGCAAAATTGATCCGATCATCGGTCGGGATGAGGAAATCCGACGTTCGATGCAGGTTCTGTCGCGTCGCACCAAAAACAACCCGGTTCTGATTGGTGAACCCGGCGTCGGTAAGACCGCGATTGCCGAAGGTATGGCCCTGCGTATCATCAACGGCGATGTGCCTGAATCGCTGAAGGACAAGAAGCTGCTTGCGCTCGATATGGGTGCGCTGATTGCTGGCGCGAAATACCGTGGCGAGTTCGAAGAACGCCTCAAGGCCGTTCTGACCGAGGTGACTGAAGCCGCGGGTGAGATCATCCTGTTCATCGACGAGATGCACACGCTGGTCGGTGCCGGGAAATCGGACGGTGCAATGGATGCTGCCAATCTGATCAAGCCTGCGCTTGCCCGGGGTGAGTTGCACTGTATCGGTGCGACCACGCTGGATGAGTATCGCAAATACGTAGAAAAAGACGCTGCCCTTGCGCGCCGGTTCCAGCCTGTAATGGTACAGGAGCCGACAGTCGAAGATACGATCAGCATCCTGCGCGGCATCAAGGAAAAGTACGAGTTGCACCACGGTGTGCGCATCTCGGATTCAGCGCTTGTTTCAGCGGCGACCCTGTCGCACCGCTATATCACTGACCGCTTTCTGCCCGACAAAGCCATCGACCTTGTCGACGAGGCCGCATCGCGTTTGCGGATGGAGGTCGACAGCAAGCCCGAAGAGCTTGATCAACTCGACCGGAACATCCTGCAGATGCAGATTGAGGAAGAGGCGCTGAAGCTTGAAGATGACGCGGCCTCGAAAGATCGTCTGGAAACCTTGCAAAAGGACCTAGCCGATTTGCAGGAACGGTCCGCCGAGATGACAGCACAATGGCAGGCCGAACGCGACAAGCTGGCGGGGGCCCGTGACCTGAAGGAACAGCTCGACAAGGCGCGCGCTGATCTTGAGATCGCCAAGCGTGAAGGCAACCTCGCCAAAGCGGGGGAATTGTCCTATGGCGTCATCCCCGAGCTTGAAAAAAAGCTGACCGAGGCCGAGAACGCCGAAAGCAATGGTATGATGGCCGAGGAAACGGTGCGCCCTGAACAGATTGCTTCCGTCGTGGAGCGCTGGACCGGTATCCCGACCTCGAAAATGCTGGAAGGTGAGCGCGAGAAGCTGCTGCGGATGGAAGACGCTTTGCATTCCCGCGTGATCGGTCAGGATGCAGCGGTGACTGCTGTCGCCAACGCCGTGCGCCGTGCGCGTGCAGGTCTGAATGACGAAGGTCGCCCGTTGGGTTCGTTCCTGTTCCTCGGGCCGACCGGCGTGGGTAAGACCGAGCTGACCAAGGCCGTGGCGAATTTCCTGTTCGATGACGACAACGCGATGGTGCGTATCGATATGTCCGAGTTCATGGAGAAACACGCGGTTGCCCGTCTGATCGGGGCTCCTCCGGGCTATGTCGGTTATGACGAAGGCGGTGTGCTGACCGAAGCCGTGCGGCGCAGGCCCTATCAGGTCGTGCTGTTTGACGAGGTTGAAAAGGCGCACCCGGATGTGTTCAACGTGCTGTTGCAGGTTCTGGATGATGGGGTTCTGACCGATGGTCAGGGCCGCACCGTGGACTTCAAGCAGACGCTGATCATCCTGACGTCGAACCTTGGGTCTCAGGCGCTCAGCCAGTTGCCCGATGGCGCGGACAGCGCGCAGGCACGTCGTGACGTGATGGATGCGGTGCGGGCACATTTCCGGCCCGAGTTCCTGAACCGTCTGGACGAAACGATCATCTTTGACCGCCTCAAGCGGGCCGATATGGATGGCATCGTCGATATCCAGATGGCGCGTCTGCAAAAGCGCCTGGCGGCCCGCAAGATCGAACTGGCCCTGGACGATGGTGCCAAGGAATGGCTGGCCAATGAAGGCTATGACCCTGTCTTCGGAGCCCGCCCGCTGAAACGCGTGATTCAGCGCGCCCTGCAGAACCCGCTGGCCGAAGCGCTGCTGGCCGGTGAGATCAAGGATGGTGAGGTAGTTCCGGTCACCGCCGGGGCTGATGGCCTGATCATCGGTGACCGGTTGGGGACGTCAGAACGGCCCCGCCCGGATGATGCAGTGGTGCATTGATTTAGGCACAAACGGAAGACCCGCCGCATTGGCGGGTCTTTTTTGTCTGCATCGACGCTCTTCGACGCGCCAAAATTCCTCGGCTTGTCCGGGATGGTGGGCCTGCGGGGAATGAGTGCTCGCTTTCGCATTCAAAGCCAGCTTTGTGCACTAGTCCCAGAATTTCTTCTCTGCCGAATGTGCGATGGCGCCATTGCAGCCAGATGATTGCATTGCACCAATGCGGCTTTGACACCACCAGATACAAACGACCGCCAGGGCGCATCATATCGTGAATCTTCTCAAGTGCGCGCAACGGATCGGGGCAATGTTCGATGACATGCGCAGCCAGTGCCACATCAGCAGGTTCCAGAACGACAGACCCTAACAAGCCCTGCACAAGTCTTGGCTCGACACCCCGCGCCTGTAACGCGTTTTGACCCTGTTTCAACATGGCTTGACTGGGTTCGAGAAGGGTTATTTCGACGGGTGACCCATGAATAGCGACCCAGGCTTCTGCAAACGAGGCCGTCCCGGCACCGATATCAACAACCCGACTGTTATGCTCTGTCGCGAGCTGACTTGCTGACAGAAAACCAAGATACGCATCGTAATAACCAAGAGCACGCATCTTATCCCGCCATTTTGGTGCAGCGGTATCATAGCGCCGTGTGGTATCAGACTTGGTCTTGCCCATTGGCTGGCTTGCTCTCAGTGCCTACCACTCATGGAATGCGCAGATGGAAACTGGCCACCGAAGAAAGCGGGCCAGTTTCGCCAAACGTCAGTTTCATCAGATCAGCGCAAGTATCCGCGCCGGACCTCCGGTGCCGCCTGCGTGTTTCGGTGCGCCAATAACAAGTGTTGCGCCCGACGCGGGTACCTGATCCAGATTGGCCAGGCATTCGATCCCGAACCGGCCGGATGGCAACCAGGCATAATGGGTGGCGAAATCCGCAGACATGCCGTGATCCAGTGACAAGGTGTCAACGGCAATAGACCGCGCTCCGGTTTCTTCCATCAGCATCTGCGCAGCTTCAACGTGAAAGCCCGGGTAATGCTGCGCTTCACCGTCGAAATTGCGGAACGCGTCCGTTGCCGTTTTGCCAGCCCACCCAGAGTGCATGGCCACACAAGCCCCGTCTGGTATATCGCCATTGGCGGCTATCCAGGCTTTCAGGTCATCAGGGGTTAAACGCGTATCGGCGTCTTCTGCTGCGCGGGCAGCGATATCGACCACGCAAAGTGGTGCAACCAGATCTGAGACCGGGATTTCATCGACCGAAGCCCCATCCGCAGAAAAGTGCAACGGGGCATCTATATGCGTGCCCGTATGCTCATTGATCGACAAATTGAACAGATTGAATCCGTGCTCCGCGAAATTGAATGCCTGTTCGGCCGAGATACCCGGCTCTCCGCCCCAGGTCGGGAACTCCGGGCTGAGCGTGTGGGTCATGTCTTGGACACCGCCATGCCCCGCGGCCAGTGCGGCCGGTGCCATAGCCCCGGTTGCGGCAGCCGCAACACCCGATGCCGCAGCGGCTTTGAAGAACCCGCGCCGGGACAGCATCCTGTCTTTTACGGCGTTCATTACACAGATATCACACATATTTCGTCCTCCCATTGCGGCCACGCGGCTGCAAAAACAGGCCCGCCACACTGTTGATCGCGTATGGTGCCTATCTGACAGAGTGCAGTTTTGGACCCGCAGTTGTAAAGACTGCAGTCAGACTACCCGGTTGTGTTTCTCCTTTCAGAACCAGCTCTCAGCGAACCGTATATCCCCAGCGTAATGTTCGAGCACTGAGAGTTGGCTCAGGTCGTGACAACCGCTGAAAGCGGGCGGAGCGCGGCACAATCCGCCTGTCTGGGCCTGTCGCCACTCGGAAAGTTACAATCACGTCGCTCAAACGTGACGCCTGTTTCCATGGGTCTGTGCTATCAGCACCCTAAGTCTGTAATGACAAACGAATATGACGGAGACCTAAATGGCGCATCGCTGGACCAATACATTAACACATGCCGACGTCACCCCACGGGCGTCGTTCCTGAACCGTCGGCAGGTCATGGCCGGGATGGCGGGTGTTGGTGTGGCGGCAATGGGCCAACCAGCTGCGGCGCAGGATGCGCTGGAGCCGAACACCTGGGATGAGATCACGAGTTACAACAATTATTATGAGTTCGGGACCGGAAAAGATGACCCGGCGAAATATGCGCATACGCTGGTGACCGAACCCTGGAGCGTAAAGATTGACGGTCTGGTCGATCGTCCTGGTGAGTATGATTTCAAGGACATCCTGTCCGAGATGACGATCGAAGAACGCATCTATCGCTTCCGTTGCGTTGAAGCCTGGTCGATGGTCGTACCATGGAACGGGTTCGAACTGGCCGATCTTCTGAAAATGGCGGGGGTGAAAGACGGCGCGAAATACGTAGCGTTCGAAACGGCCCACCGCCCGGATGAGATGCCGGGAACGCGCTATCCCATTCTGGAATGGCCCTATCGCGAGGGTTTGCGCCTGGACGAGGCGTTGCATCCGCTGACGATCATGGCCACTGGTATCTATGACAAGCCGATTCCAAATCAGAACGGCGCGCCTTTGCGTCTGGTCGTACCGTGGAAATACGGGTTCAAATCGATCAAGTCGATTGTCCGGATCACGCTTGTTGAAGAAGAGCCGCCCACCAGTTGGAATATGGCCAATTCGCGAGAATACGGTTTTTATAGTAATGTAAACCCGAACGTTGATCATCCGCGCTGGTCGCAAGCCTCCGAACGTGAAATCGGCGGCGGCCTGTTTGCCTCGCGCAAACCGACGCTGATGTTCAACGGTTATGAAGAAGAGGTCGCCAGCCTTTATGAAGGTATGGATTTGGCCAGGAACTACTAGAATCATGCAGGCCATCAATCAGACACTCCGGCGTATTCCGGTATGGGCCGTTTATCTGATGGGCGCGCTGCCCGCGCCCTGGCTGTTCTATCTTGGCCTGACTGGCGGTTTGGGAATCGAACCGATTGAGGCGCTGGAACACCGCTATGGCGAACTGGCTTTACAGTTGCTGATTGCCGGGCTGGCCATCACATCCTTGCGCCGATTTGTGGGCTTGAACCTGGTGAAGTTCCGTCGGGCCATTGGGGTGCTGACTTTTGTATATGTCAGCCTGCATCTCCTTGTCTGGCTGGTTCTGGACGTTCAGCTTCCCAGCCAGATTTGGGCGGATATCCTCAAGCGTCCTTATATTACTGTTGGAATTGGGGCGTTTCTTTTGCTGTTGCCTCTGACGGCAACATCCAACAACTGGTCGGTGCGCCGACTGGGGCCGCGTTGGCGCAGGCTGCATTGGCTGGTGTACCCGGCCGCTTTGCTGGGCGGCCTGCATTACGTGATGCTGGCAAAAGGGTTTCAGATCGAGCCGCTGATCTATTTGGCAGCTATAGTCATCCTTCTTGCCCTTAGGTTGCCGATTCCAAGCCTGTCACTCCAGTCCAACACAGCAGATTCTGCCTGACTCGGAAGCGAGTCTGTGAGTAACATTGTAAACAAGGCGATAAAGCGCGGAACCCCATCTGTGTTTCCGACGATTCCGGCGCGCTTCCGCCTGATCGTGAATAGTTAACGTGTTGAAAATAAATAATTATTTTTGAAATCGGCATTTTCTTTTGTTTTCGTGCATTTTCCGCTTGCGGGTTTTGAGAGTAATACTTAGAACCCCCTTCACCGGCGCAGCTGAGGTTGGCCTGACGGACTGGAAAGACGGTTGA
>NZ_JBQFYB010000005.1:0-183044 GCF_056541275.1 Ruegeria sp. AI2 | reverse complement strand
AAACCGGATCACCCGACGAAATCGCCCATACATTGGGCTGGATCAACGACCAGGACCTCGAAGCCCGCGCCCGCAAATTCGGCAAAAACGAATACGGTAAATACCTCAAAAACCTGCTCAACCATTAGGTTTAGCCAGCGGCATCTGCTTCGGGAAGGCGATCCCAGAAAACTTCATAAATTGAATTAAGCGGATTTCGTTCCTGATCCCGCAATTGAGCATTATGCCTTTCACTGGTGGTAAGGTGTCTTGCACGCCCTCCTGCACTTGCCGGCGGATCGTCAATCATGATCTGTCGAAAAAACGCATTAAAGTCAAACTGATCGGCAGAAGAGAACAGCGGCCAAAAATAACAGGTCCCGTTCAGTTTTCGTGGAGCGGCTCAGTCTTGCTTTGCCCAGTTACAGCAGGAATCCAGAAGCCTGTTTTACTTCACTGTAAATGGGTTTCCGCGTCTTGGCGTACTATTCTGGATGCTTCTTGTTGAATGTCCTGGCCTATTGGCCCTTGGATTCGGGAAATAATTGCCAACATCAACCCAGCACCCTTCGGAGATAGCCACAGCGGAGACTTTTTGAGAAACTGAAAACCACGATGAGACAGAGTGTAGGCTGGCAGGCAATACGCACAGGCGTATCGCGACACAGTTGTCAGGATAAACGCAATACGATCGGAACGCCCAGCTGCGCTGAGTGCATCAAGGCTCAAAACTTGTTCTTTTACTGCATCCAAGGCAGCGTCGCCGGGAATGATGAGTTCCCGCGCAACCCTATCGACTTCCGTGTCCGTCAGGGCTTCCAATTCGCGGTCAAGCGCATCAACCTCGCATGTGGCACGATGCGTATATCCATGCTTCAAAACCCATTGTGACAACCCAATTTCGCCACGGCGTACCGTTCTTGTTTTGTCATTTCGAATTTCGAGTTTGCGCCAGTACTTTACAAATTCTGGGTTTCTTAAGATGGCTGGACCAATACCAAGTGCATAAGAAGCATAATGGAAATTTCGGTGCGTTACTCGAAACTTCCACGTAATTTCCCGAAAATTCGCCGGATCGACCCGAGGCATCGCAAAGTTGGATGTAGCTGCTACGAAATCCACATTTAAATCGCGAGCGTCATCAAACCAAGTGCGTTTTTGTGGGACCAACCATGCGGAATCATTTAAGAGCCAGAGCCGAGTCAGCTCTGGGAAACGGTTGGCCACCTCCAGTACGCCATCCCGGTACCCGCCAAAATCATATCCGAAGTTTGGACGTTCTATTATCAGTGAAGCGTGTGGGCTAAGTTCAGCAATATCTGTCGTACTGAGCGGTAGATTGGATACGACGATTGGGGAAATGTCTGCCTGAACCATCTGCTCCAAGGCATACAGATGGGAAGGTAAGACACCTGTTTTAGGAAAGATAAGAAATATTCCGATTTCTGAACCAAATGAAACTGCGCCTGGTGTGCGCTTCACCTGGCGAGACAACACCCAATCGTAATACCGGCGGAGATATACATGCCGCAGAAGTTCGGCGGGTAGGTGTATGAGCTTGCGGCCCGCGCGCGCCAGTTCTCGCTGAATTTTCCATAACGGTGGTAAATTCATTCACACTCGTCCAATTGTCGTTTCGATTTCAGTTTCCAGGCAGATCCGCCTGTCACCAGCAGACCGAAAACCGCGGTAAAACGCAATCTTTTCACTCTTGATCTATGTGTCAGCTGATACTGATTGGTTTGGGTTGCCTCTAACACACGACCTTGGGTTTCAAAACCCCAAACAAGAAGGCGGGCAACGCTAACGGCCGTTTTGGGCTATTCCATAGTTTGCAGGTTAATTATTTTGTTGAAATTGTTGTATTTCCCAGGTGGTTGTTGATAATGGCGCCCCGCCAAGCGCTGCAAACGTCTTTCCGGCCAATGAGCGTAATAGTAGCCGTTTCGGCCCTCGTCAGATACGTTTGCAGGTATGATCAGTGAGGGTCGCAAAAACATCGGTCGCGAAGAAGTCGCTTATTGCCAGCTTGCCTTGGTGTCTGCGTTATTGGTTAGCCTTGTTAAGGCCAGCGCGCCTGGCTGGGCATGGGTTACTGTCGCCGCTGGTTACTTGCCAATAGGTGGAAGGCTGGCGCAGATATTACGGCCACGAAGTATCAGCACGAGCATCTCTCGTCGAAGTCGATTAGGATATATGTAAGTTCCGACGCAACCTGTTGAAAATGGTGTACGCTCTGACCTAGATGGCGAAAGATTGCTTAACAGCTCAATATGGTGGGTTGCAACATACCCCACCTTCTGGGACATAGGGCCGTTCCGGTTGAGTTTTGAGCCTTGAAATTTAGTTATTATAACGGTCTGCGCGGGAAAAATTAGGCTCCTACGACACCGGCAATGAATATCACGGAGACCCCAAATGCATAAAGTCACATTTGATACTGAGACTTCCTCTGCTCCAAACGCTGGTACTTGCTATGTGTGTGGTGCGACTGAGTTTGAACCCGTTCTGACCGTCTCAAAAGCGCAGTTCCTTAAAGATGACCTAACCCTAGTAAAGTGCAAATCTTGCGCCAGTGTGTATTTCTTGGGCGACGATCCCGTAGTTGGTTACGACTTTGAGGGCTTCAACGAAAACTATTGGTACAATTACGTGCAGAATGGCGCGGGAATCTCGGCTATGTTGGAACCCCTGCTGGGGCTCGAGAAACCGCGACAGGGATCCGTGTTGGATGTTGGTTGTGGTTTTGGCTTTGTGCCGCATTTTTGGCAGGAAATGGGTTACGGCGAAGCTGTAGGCCTCGAGACCAGCAGGTACGGCCAGATTGGTCGGGAAATGCTGGGTACCAACATCATTCACAAGTACTACAATGATGCCGAAGAAATTCGCGGTCGGAAGTTTGATTATGTCTTCAGTAGTGAAGTGATCGAACACGTGACACGCCCACGTGAGTTTCTGGATGAAATCAGTCAAGGCCTGTCGGATGATGGCGTTTTAGTTCTGACCACACCGAGTGCGACCACAATTACTCCGGACTGCGAACCGACAACACTGATCGCCACGCTGTCCCCGGGTTTTCACTATTTTATCGCGTCCCGAAGTGCGCTGGAAAACCTTCTAAAGAGCGTTGGCTTTGAACATGTTGTCGTAAGAGATGCCGGACACAGGTTGTTTGCCTGGGCGTCGCACGCACCGTTACCCAAGATATCAGACGGATTCAGCGACTGGGATGTTTACTTGGAATACCTAGAGAAGCTTTCCAACCATCCGGACAAGCACATTGCCAGTGGTGGAATGTACCGTTTGTTCAAGGACAGCCTGAATCTTGGTCGGACGAAACAGGCTGATAAAATCTATCCCCGATTCGAGGCGTTGTTGAAGTCAGAATTCAATATCGACTTCATGGACGTCACCGCGTCCGAAACCTGGCGCCGTAAGCGCACCGGTCTTGAAAATGAGACCTACCCCTCATGGATGGGATGCGCCTTTTATTTTGCCGGTGTGCACGCTCAAAACTGTGGCCTAAGCAAACAGGTACAGTTTCAATTGTTTTCCGCCGCTGTGGAAACTATGCGCCAAGAGCTGGAATTAGCTGCGCAGTTTGCCGGAGAGCCGGCACACTTTCTTCCATTTGCACAAAAACGCCTGTTGGAAGTTCAGAGCACTTTTAAAAATACGCCTCCCTTTGCCATTGAGGAGGTTGCCTCGCTTGAGCCGTTGGAAGACGCAGAAGTATGCCTTCTTTCGATCTATGCACCTGACGGCAAAATACTCCCTACAACTCAAGATTACATCAAAACGCTGGCTGCAAACGGCATTAAGGTTGTCGCAGGTGTTGCTCTGGATGGAAAACTGGCGTCAAAACTTGCCGCGAAAGATCAATTAACCGACACATCGCAGTTGTTCGTAGACGCGGTGGATCGGGAGTCATTGGATGGGTCTTCCCTCATCGTTTTTCGTCAGAATTCCGGCTACGACTTCGGCATGTGGGCAGATATCTTGCGTGAATGCCCGCATCTCTGGCGCGCCAAACGTCTGTTTTTTGCAAATGATAGCGTCTTCGTTATCCCCAAACTCTTTGGTCCGATGATCCGGAAAGTCCGAGAGTCTGAAGCCGACTTTATCGCGTTGACTGACTGTAGCTTGCCCAAACCACACACCCAGAGCTACTTCTTTGCCTTGCAAAACAGTGCGCCGAAGTCTGAAAAGCTGAGACATTTTTGGGATCGCGTTGAGAACTTGAAAAACAAGTCGGATGTAATCGAAAACTACGAAATCAACCTTGGTGAGGTTGTAGGCGCTGATCCCGACCTAACGTCTGCGACGCTGTTTGGTAGCGAAACTCTATTCGGTTCGACCCCTGTCGACCGGCTTCGGAAATGGAATCCGTGCCATTTCTTCTGGGACCGTCTTGTTGAAAGTGGATTTCCGTTTGTAAAGGCTGAGCTTCTGCGGGACAATCCGATGCAGCTTCCTCTGGATACAGTATACGATTTGTTGGAGCACTATGGCGCTGACGTCGCCATGTTCAAGGGCAGCATCAAAATCTCGCGGAAAAATCGCCCTCGACATACGGTTTCCTCTAATAATGACATAGGAACGGGTTTCTATAGCTTGTTGCGCGAACTGAACCGTGCCCGCCTCAAAGTGAGAAAGCGGAGGCTTGCTGAGAAAGGTAAATCTTCCTAAAGGTCAGACGACCGGGAGATACCTCCAATCTTACCAAACTCCGAGATGTAAACGAACGGACAAGCATTGGAACCGCGTGTTACAATTATCAGTGTAACCTATAACAGCGTCAGCACTCTTCCTCAAATGCTGGCGTCGGTTCCCGATGGTGTTCCCATAGTGTTAGTCGATAATGGCTCGGACGATTTAGAGGAGCTAGAGCGGCTCGCACAACTTAAGAACGCCAAACTCATTCTAAACGACCAGAACATGGGTTTTGGGGTAGGGTGTAACCAGGGTGCGGCTGGGGCCGAGACCGAGTTCTTGTTGTTTTTGAACCCAGATGCGCGCTTATTGAAGGGAAGCTTGGAGAAGTTGCTGGCCGGTGCAGACCGTCACAAAACTGCCTCAGCGTTCAATCCGGCATTTACCCAAAAGTCTGGCAAAGGGTTGCTGAAACGATCCAGCGTGTTGCTACCACGTAAAAAATGGTTGCGCGGTATTGAAGCCGACACTGATCTGCAGGTTCCTATATTGTCCGGCGCAGCTTTGCTTGTGCGCCGGTCTGCTTTCGAGAAGGTCGGTGGATTCGACGCAAATATCTTTTTATACCATGAAGATGACGACATCTGTCTGCGCTTGGATGAACAAGTGGGGCCTTTGTTTTTCCTTCCCGAAGCTGAAGTAACCCATATTGGGGGCGAGTCTTCTCCTAGAAACCCAAAGGTCGCCGCGATCAAAGCCTGGCATATGGGTCGCTCGCGTGTTTACGCGGCACGCAAACACAAACGCCCAGCTCCTTTTTTGAATGCGTTGATAAGTGCTTTGCTGCAGGTGGCTTCACCTCTGGTTTTGTTTTCAAAACGAAAACGCGCCAAACAGGTGGCTTTTCTGCGGGCTGTATGGTCAACGCGGAACTTGTCTTCATCGACTTCGGGCAAACAGCACGAGTAAGGTGCACGGCTTTTTTCAAGCTTTCTAACCTCCAACGGGCCTCTGACATTGGGGTATGACTGTTTTGCAGACAACTGGCCTGATTCCGCCTAAAACGGTCGACGTGTTATTTCACAAAATCCACACATTTATCTTGGGTACGAGGTATTTCAAGATTTTTCTGTTGTATTTGGGTGGTTTTGTGGGATTACTGTGGAAACTTGTGGTGGAATTTGAAGGCCCTCGATGCAGCAAGACTCACTTCAGACAAAAAGTGAGCACCAAAGAGCTTTTGTTTGGGCTCTGCCCAGACCGACGCCGACAAGGGGCTTTCTAACTTGTCGCCTCAAATACCCGCGCCTCATCGCTAAACAGGATAGAATCGAATGCTGAATCCAAAGACGTCACAGACCGGTGAAAGCACCGACCTGCTGTCTCATGCGGTAAAGATAGCTGACCTGGCCAGCGAAGCAGCGCGGGGGTATTTTCGTGGCGCGCTGGGGGTTGAGTTCAAATCGGATGAAAGCCCGGTGACACAGGCCGACAAGGGTGTTGAAGCGCAGGTTCGCGCCTATCTTGGACAGCATTTTCCTGATCACGGCGTCTTTGGCGAAGAACATGGGTTCGAGGGTCAGGATTGTCGCGAGGTTTGGATCATCGACCCGATCGATGGAACCCGGTCATTCCTGTCCGGGCATCCGCTGTTTGGATTTCTGTTGGGGCATCTGGTTGACGGTAAACCGGATATCGGCGTGATCGGAATGCCGGCGATAAATGAAATTTTCACCGGCGTTGTTGGCCGGGGCGCCACGTTGAATGGCCGTGAGATCACGACTTCGGCCCAAACGCGGCTGGATCAGTCCATTCTTTTTGTAAACGAAGGGGATAAGATCTATCGCGATCATCCGGCGTTGTTCGACAGGCTGATGCAGTCTGGACAGACCAGACGGTTCGCCTATGATTGCTACCCCCATGCCCTGCTGGCGGCGGGCCATGTGGATGCTGTGATCGACTATGACCTTCAGCCCTATGACTACCTGCCGGTGATGGCCGTGGTTGAAGCTGCGGGTGGGGTGATGACAGATTGGGAGGGTCGGCCGCTTGATCTGACCTCCGACGGCCGGGTGATTTCAGCGGCAACACCCGAACTGCACGGGGAAATGCTGGATTTGGTGAACGGGTAGGATCATGGCGATTGTAAGCTTTCTCATCAGCCTGGCCGGAGCCACGATGCTGCTGCTTTACGCAGTGCGGATGGTCCGCACAGGGATCGAGCGCAGCTATGGGGCTTCGTTCCAGCGCCTCATGACGGGCCAAAGCCATTATGCACAGGCGTCAATGGTCGGCATTGTAATGGCGGTGGTTCTGCAAAGCTCGGCAGCGGTTGCCCTTTTGACATCGGGTTTTGCTGCTGGGGGGTTCCTGACCTTTCCCACCGGCCTTGCAATCGTGCTGGGCGCTGATCTCGGTTCGGCGCTGATCATTCAGGTTTTGTCGTTCCAGCTGGGTTGGCTGATACCGTTGCTTCTGGCGGTTGGTGGGTATCTGTTTGTCAAGACCGAGGCCAAGAAACCCCGGCAATTGGGGCGCATCCTGATGGGGATTGCGTTCATCCTGATCTCATTGCGCTTTTTGCGCGAAGCCATGGACCCGATCCGGGACAGTGCTTTTTTGCCTGCCGTCGCCGAGTATCTGGCGCGCGACTATATTACAGCGTTTTTGGTCGGCGGCGCGCTGGCCTTTGTTATGCATTCCTCGGTCGCGGCGATCCTGATGTGTGTGACGCTGGTCCAGATCGGCGCAATCCCGTTTGCCGCCGGGCTGTCGCTGGTATTGGGGGCCAATTTCGGTTCAGCTTTCATACCTGTTTGGCTGAGCAGGGGGATGGAAATGCCCGCCAGGCGCATACCCTTTGCCAACCTGGCCTTGCGCGGCAGCTGGGCGATAGTCACCCTTTTCGCGGCGACTGCGGCACTGCGTGCTGGTGTTCTGGGGGATTTGCAGGGCGGTCAGATGCTGGTCAATGCGCATCTGGCATTCAATGCCTCGTTGCTGTTGCTGGCGCTGCCGTTCTGCGGGCGATTGCGCGCGCCGTTCGAGCAGTTCTTTCCGGACCCGAAATCTGCGAACGCGCTGGCCCAGGCAGGTCGCCCGGCCAGCGCGCTGGATGTGCGCACCGCCGGCAGCCCCTCCCAGGCGCTGTCCAGCCTCAAGCGTGAACTGCTGCGGATGAGCGATCTGGTCGAGTCGATGTTCCGCCCGTCACTGGAATTGTACCGCAGCGGCGACAAGGACCAGATACGCACCGTAAGGGACATGGACGAAGATGTGAACGACTGCCTGTCGGGTATTCGAAAATTCGTGGCCGCCATTCCCGAGGAGAAGTTCGGAAAGCAAAACGCAAAAGTGGCGCGCGACCTGATGGAATACGCAATCCGCCTGGAAACTGCGGGCGACGTTGTCGCCAAGCGGTTGACTGTTCTGGCGGGCGACATGCGGAAAAAGGGCGCTTCATTTTCAAAAGAGGGCTGGTCGGAACTGGTTGAGATGCACGAAGGCATCCTGGCCAACCTCAAACTGGCCTCAAACGTTTTGATCTCGGACGATCTGGAAAGCGCCCGTCTGCTGAGCCTTGAGAAAACCGAAATCAAACGGGCCGAGCGTGACAGCCGCAAACGCCACCTCAGACGTTTGCAACATGGCAGTACGGAAAGCTTTGAGACCAGCGATATCCACCTGGAAACCCTGCGCGCGTTCCGTGAATTCAACAGCCACATCGCCGCAGTGGCCTATCCGATCCTGTATCGGAACGGGCAATTGCTGGAAACCCGCCTGATCGAAGAAATGCCGCACAAGGAACAGGACGAGGATACGGAGGTCTAGGTCCAACAGCACCGGCAGAGATCGGTTTCGTACGGATACGGTCTGTTACAGATTGTAACCGCTCGGGCCAGTTTCTGCCGCTTTTTCGCGTCGCCGTGCTGGACGCGGGATTAGAATAAGATAGCGTGTCGGCAATTGGTTCCGGGGGCTGTCCGTGCTGCGTTTCTTAATCTTCATTCTGTGTCCGGTCGTGCTGGCGGCATGTGTTGACCGGACTGTATCCGAAACGCTTCCATCAGCATTAGAAATCGGAACTCCCGAAACGGTTTTTGCGGCCACGACGCGTGCGCGCGAGCCCGATGGCGCGTATGGATTCCGCCGCGCAGAACGCCTGCAATTTCTGGAAACCACCGTATCGATACCGCCGGGGCGTTCACCGGGAAGCCTTAAATTCTCCTATGCAAACCCTGACCCTAGAAAACAGTTCGTGCTGGCAGAGGTAGATCAGCTAAGCGGGCCGCAACAGCTGAAGGACAGGCTGAGTGGGGCTGACGAAGTCACGATTTTTGTGCACGGCTATAACTCCACTCAGACAGAGACATTGTTCCGGGCCGCTCAGCTGTCGCATGATATCGGTTTACCCGGTCAGATCCTTGTCTATTCATGGCCCAGCCGCGCGACAGGCTATGGTTATGCCTATGATCTGGACAGTATGTTGTTTGCCCGTGATGGGCTGGAAGAAACCATTCGTCTACTCAAGTCCATGGGAGTCAAGCGAGTAGCCCTTGTGGCGCATTCAATGGGCGGCGCGCTGGCTATGGAGATGATACGGCAAACCGAACTGAAACAGCCGGGCTGGGCAAAGCGAAATCTGGAAGGCCTTATTCTGATATCGCCCGATCTGGATGTGGATGTTTTTCGGTCGCAGATGAACAGTATCAAGAATCCTCCTGATCCTTTTGTCCTGATGGTGTCCAAGAAAGACAAGGTCCTGAACGTCTCCGGCCGGTTGAGGGGAACCGCCGATGGTGAAAGGCTGGGCAATATCGGATCGGCCGAGAAGCTGTCAGATTATCCGATTGAAATCCTGGATACGACTGCCTTCAACAGCGATGCGGAATCCTCCCATTTTGTGGCTGCTACTTCTCCGGCCTTATTGACTATCCTCCGCTCTGTGCGCCGGGTCAGCGAAACATTTGGGCGCGATGACCGGCGCGGGATCGACATTCTCGTGCCGCCAAGCCAGCGCAATCCTGCTGGCGCCACAGAAATCGTGCTGACTGAAACCGGCCAGGCCCAGGTAAGTAATCCGTGACGCGGGTTTCCCTGCACCGATTTCTTGCGGACAACGCGACCTGGCTTGGGGCCGGCGTTCTGCTGACATTTCTGTCCAGTTTCGGGCAGACCTTTTTCATCTCGGTCTTTGCTGGTGAAATCCGCTCGGAATTTGGCCTCAGCCACGGCGCATGGGGTGGGCTGTACACGTTAGGCACGACCCTGTCCGCCGTCGCGATGATCTGGGCCGGAGGGTTGACGGATATCTTCCGCGTACGGGTTTTGGGCCCGGTTGTGCTGGCGGGACTGGCGTTGGCCGCGATTGCAATGGCGCTGAACACCTGGCTGCTGCTGTTGCCGTTGGTGATCTTTTTGTTGCGGTTATTTGGGCAGGGGATGAGCACGCATCTTGCCGTGGTCGCAATGGCGCGCTGGTTCACGGTTACACGGGGCAAAGCGCTTTCCATAGCGTCCACCGGCTATGCGCTTGGTGAGGCGTTGCTGCCGCTGATCTTTGTTGGCGCCATGGTTTATCTGGATTGGCGTTGGCTGTGGGTTGCCGCGGCGGGCATCACGGCGTTGGGTATTCCGATCCTGATGCGGCTGCTGCGAGAAGAGAGAACTCCACAAAGCCTCGCCAACGCGTTTTCAGCATCGGGAATGCAGGGAAAACACTGGACCCGCCGGGACGCTCTGTTCCATCCCCTGTTCTGGTTCATGGTGCCATCAGTGCTTGGGCCATCCGCATTTATCACCGCGTTTTTCTTTCATCAGGTTTATCTGGCTGATGTGAAGGGGTGGCAGCATATCCAGCTGGTGGCGCTATTTCCGATCTTTACCGGAATATCCCTGCTATCCATGTTTGCATCGGGCTGGGCGCTGGATAAATGGGGAACCGCCAGGATCATGCCCTACTATCAGCTTCCGATCGCACTTGGGTTCGTCATTCTGGGCACAACCAATTCAATCGGCGGCGCAACCCTTGGGCTGGTTTTCCTGGCTTTGACCGTTGGGGCAAACAGCACGTTGCCCAGCGCATTCTGGGCCGAATTCTACGGAACCCGACATATCGGTGCGATCAAGGCGATGGCCGCGGCTGTCATGGTTCTGGGATCGGCCATCGGCCCCGGCCTGACCGGCGTTCTGATTGACCTTGGTATTTCGCTGAACACTCAGTTCATCTGGGTTGGGGTGTTTTTCGTGCTGGTTTGCGTTCTGGTCCGAACCGGAATTTCCCGCGCCCGTCGGGACTTTTAGCGCATTCGCCTGAGATAGACGTAATAAGCACCGTCGCCGCCATGGCTGATATGCGCTGGCGTGATCTGCATCACCGCCTGCGCCAACGGCGGTATGGACAGCCAATGTGGCACCTGATTGCGCAGAACGCCGCGCGGGGTGGGGATCGGGCCGGGTTCGTCGCGGTCCTTGCCTTTGCCGGTTACCACCAGAACCAGTCGCTTACCTTGTGCCTGTGCGCTCAGGATAAAGCGGATCAACGCAGGATGGGCCGTATCAACCCGCATACCGTGAAGATCCAGCTTGCCTTCGGGCTTTAGCTTACCGCGTTTCATCCGGCCAAAAGCTTTGATATCCATCTGAACAGGCGCGGCACGCAGCGCATCCGTCACCGATGGCTTCAGATCGTTTGGATTAGGTTTCGGCTGAAGGTTCTGACCAAGCTCAAACACCTCAAACCGGGGTTTTGGTGTTTTTCTGGGTCTGGGTTTCGGCAGGGTGGTCGGATGGACACTCTGCGGACTGTCCGGATGCAGCCGCTCGGCCTGTTTGGTGACCTTGCGCCATAGCTCGATCTCGTCGGTTGTCAGTTTGCGCCGTGTCATCAGAATTCATCCGGCAACAGGGCATAGGCGCGCTGAATGGGCAGCAACAGAACCATCCGACCCGGATCTTTTAGCCTGCCCGCAGCCTGCCCGGCTTCTTCACCGGTTCCGAAAAAGATGTCGGCGCGCTGCGCGCCTTTGATGGCCGCGCCTGTGTCCTGCGCGATCATTAGCCGTCGCAACGGGTTTTCACCGTCCTTTTCCACCCAAACAGGTGCGCCCAACGGCGTATAGGCGGGGTCTGCCGCAATCGAGCGCATTGTCGTGATCGACCGGTTCATCGCCCCCAAAGGTCCAAATTCGGGGGCAACGCGTGAGACTTCGCGAAAGAAAACGTATGACGGGTTGTGAAGCAGCAACTCGGCACCGGCCTCGGGGTTCTTGCGCACCCAGGCGCGGATCATCTGGGCGCTGACCTCATGCGCACCCAGAACCCCACGTCGCACCAGCTCAACACCGATCGACCGATAGGGGTGACCATTCGCGCCACCATATCCAACCCGCAGCGCACCGCCATCCGACAATCGAATGCGCCCCGAGCCCTGAATTTGCAGAAAGAACAGCTCGACAGGGTCGTCGACCCAGGCGATCTCTAGCCCGCGGCCCTGCATCACATCACCGGTGAGGATGTCACGACGGCTCAGCCATGGTCCTTCGGCACGGGCTTCGGGCGGCATCTTGTAGATCGGGTATTTGAAACGGTCTGTCCGGGTGCGCGCGCCGTCAAGCTCGGGTTCAAAATAGCCGGTAAACAGGCCCTCTTTGTCATCCTGGACCAGAACAGGGCGGAAGAATAACTCGAAAAAGGCGCGGGCGGCATCCGGTTCATATGTTCTGGCCACACCACACAAGGCGTGCCAATCCGGATCATCCAGATCACCGCACGTGTTCAGAAATACGGAAAGGGCCGCGCCGTGGTCGTCCTCGGCCCAGCCCTGCAGATCGTCAAACGACAGTATGGATCGCGTTGCCTCGGCTTCGGCAGCGCTGGCGATGGTCATTGCACCCACCAGTAAAAGCGACCGAAGCGTTGCAATCATGCGTCCGTGGCGACAAGCAGCCAGTTTGGATCGTCCTTGCCCATGACGCGGGCAAAGGTCCAGCTGTCCTTCTGGCGCTTCACAGTATTCGGGTTGCCTTCGACAATATCGCCTCCGCGATCCCTAACGACCGAGGTCAGCTCCCCCACGAACTTCATCGTGATTTCGGCCTGGTTCGTATCCTTGTCGAATTTCACATCCGTCAGGGTGGTTTCCCGTACGCCGATGAATTCAGCCTCGATGGTCAGGCCCTGATCTTCGCGCGCTGCCACGACCGAAACGAAAGTCTCGAACACCTCTTCCGACAGAAAAGGCTGGATTTCATCCAGATTACCCCTTTCAAACCCCATCACGATCATCTCATACGCACCGCGCGCACCCTGAACGAACTCACTGACCGAAAAACCGGGCTCGACCCGTTTCATCGCAGCCAGTGTTTGCGCCTGTTCGCTGTCTTCGGCGACATGGTCAGTAATGTCATGATCCGGGCCGCCATCGATCACCTCGAAACCGCGGCGCGATTTATGGGCTTCGGGCTGTTGCTGCACAGGCGGTTTTTCAAAGCCTTCACGCGTGCCCAGTACGCTTTTGAGGCGCAGGATCAGGAAAATGGCAATTCCGGCCAGGACCAGGAGCTGGATCATAGGGTTGTCGCTCATTTCATTCTCTTTTCAACGCCGCGACTTTGTATACACGGCCTCATGCCACTATGTAGGTGACAGTGAGTGGCAAGTCCACAGCCCGGCCTAAGGGAAAGGATAACGCAAATGTATCTGTTCTTGGCATTTTTGTTGGTGCCCATAATCGAAATCGCGCTGTTTATTCAGGTTGGTGGTTTGATTGGGTTGTGGCCGACACTTGCCATCGTAGTGCTGACCGCGGTTCTGGGCACGGTTTTGGTACGGACACAAGGTCGCATGGCGCTTGGACAGCTGCAACGGTCCTTTGCCGAATTGGACGATCCGACCGAACCGCTGGCCCATGGGGCAATGATCCTGTTGTCGGGCGCTTTGTTGCTGACACCGGGCTTTTTCACTGATGCCGTTGGTTTTGCGTTGTTAGTTCCCGGTGTCCGCATCGCCGTTTTCCGCTATCTGAAATCCAAGGTTACCGTGACCCAGTTCCAGATGGGGCCGGGCCCCGGATATCAAACCCGGGGGAACCCGTTCGATCAGGGCGATATCATCGATGGGGAATTCACCGAAGTTCGGCCAAAAAAAGACCCCTCGAAGCCTTCGAAATGGGTGGAAGGTCCCCACTAGCATTGAGGTGCCGCGCCCAACTTGCTAAGCAGTGGCGAATTTCATTTTTGGAGTAGATCCATGGCCGAAGAAAACGCTGCAGAAAACACTGCGGCCCAAGCCGCCCCGCAGGTTCAGATGCGTGTTCTGGGGCAGTTCATCCGCGATATGTCCTTTGAAAACGTGATGGCGCAAAAGGGCGTTTCCGGAGACGTACAACCCGAAATCGCCGTTCAGGTGAATCTGGACGCCAAAAAACGCGCGGCGGACCATCAGTTCGAAGTTTCGATAAAGCTGAACCTGACATCCAAAGCCAAAGGCATGGATGACATTCTGTTCCTGTGCGAACTGGACTATTGCGGTATGTTCCACGTGGAAGGTGTGCCGGAAGATCAGCTGCACCCATTCCTGATGATCGAATGCCCGCGCATGTTGTTCCCGTTCCTGCGCCGCATCGTCAGCGACATCACTCGCGATGGCGGCTTCCCGCCGGTCAACCTGGACAATATCGATTTCGTCGCGCTCTATCGCAACGAGTTGATGCGCCGTCAGGCCGAACAAGCCCAAAAAGCCGACGCGTAAGGTTTTGACCCGTGCCTAACCGGATCAGGCGCGGGTCCACAAGGCATTCTCGCCCAGTTTTTCAACGAAAGCTTCATGTGCTGCGCGTTCATCCTCGGTGATCCGGGATGGTAATGGCCTGCTGCGCGGTGTGGCTCGCCAATCATCGCTGCCTCCGTCCGCAGAAGATGTGGATGTCGACAGACCAAAATCAGGCTGCCGTCCACCGATCAATTCCAGATAAACCTCGGCCAGAATTTCCGAGTCGAGCAACGCGCCGTGCAGCACACGGTTCGAGTTGTCGATATTGAAGCGACGGCACAGCGCATCCAGTGACGCTGGCGAACCGGGGAACCGTTTACGGGCAATTGCCAGAGTATCCAACGCCTGCTCCATCGGGATAAGCGGGGCACCCATCCATTTCAGCTCGGCATTCAGGAACTTCATGTCGAATGAGGCGTTGTGGATCACTAACCGCGCATCGCCAACAAATTCGCGAAACCCATGGCCAACCTTTGCAAAGACCGGCTTGTCTTTCAGCGTCACTTCGCCCTTTTCCGGCGGGCGCGGGGTGTCCAGCAGATCGGGACCAATACCATGCACGCCAAACGCTTCTTCCGGCATCGAGCGTTCGGGGTTGATATAGACGTGATAGGTTTCACCGGTGGCAACGTGGTTCCACAGCTCAACGGCGCCGATTTCCACGATCCGATCCCCGCTTTCGGGGTCAAAACCGGTGGTTTCGGTATCCAGTACAATCTCACGCATGTGCCATCCCCGCCCGTATCTGCCTGACCACATCCTGCACCTGCGCGCGGGCGTGGTCCAGAGTATCGGTCACGATCACAAAATCCGACCGTTCGCATTTTTCGTCGTTCGGCATCTGCTTGGCGCGGATCTGCTCGAATTGCGCCTCAGTCATCGTGCCCCGTTCCATAACGCGCCGCTTTTGGTCTTCGGCCGGGACCGAAACGCAGGCCACCGCATCCATTGCTGCATCACCGCCCGTTTCAAACAAAAGCGGAATATCGAACACCAGGATGTCGCTTGTAGCGCTTTCGTGAAATTCTGCGCGGTCAGCAGCAACCAGTGGATGCACAATCGCCTCAATCGTTTTCAACGTGGTCGGGTCATCCGCGATAATCCGTTTCAACGCGTTTCGGTTAACCGCCCCGTCAAGTATCGCATCGGGAAAGGCTGCCCGCATTGGCTCAACCGCTGCTCCACCAATGGCATACAGCCGATGCACTGCCGCATCCGCATCCCACAATGCGCACCCTTCTTCAACGAACATCTGCGCTGTGGTGCTTTTCCCCATACCGATTGAGCCTGTCAGGCCAAGCGCAAAACTCATGCCAGGGCCGCCGCGCGCGTATCCGCGTCTACTTCGGGGCGGACCCCAAACCATCGTTCAAACCCGGGAACGGCCTGATGCAGCAACATCCCAAGACCATCGACTGTGGTGCATCCGGCCTCCTCGGCAGTTTGCAGCAGGCGGGTTTTCAACGGGGCATAGACCAGGTCCGTAACCACGGCACCGGGCTGCAACCCATCCAACGGTACGCGCAGCTCTGGCTGGCCCTGCATCCCCAGTGAGGTCGTATTGACCACCAGTTCGGCGTTTTCGATAACATTCCCCGCCTGAACCCAATCGACCACGCGAATGCGTTGGCCGAACTCTTCCTTCAGATGATCCGCGCGGGCGCGGGTTCGGTTGGTCAGCAGGATTTCCGGCACTCCGGCATCAGACAAGGCCTGCAAAACGGCACGGGCAGCACCCCCGGCACCAAACACAACCGCCGGGCCATCTTTCGCATTCCAGTCAGGTGCGCCGCTGCGCAGGTTTTCCATAAACCCGTACCCGTCGGTGTTATCTGCATGTATCGAACCATCAGTTCGGAACACCAGTGTATTTGCAGCACCGATCACGGTTGCACGGTCAGAAACGTGATCTGCGATCTTCAGCGCCGCTTCTTTGTGCGGAACGGTCACGTTGGCCCCGACAAAGCCCGCTTTGGGCAGGGTTCGCAGCACTGTCTCCAAATCTGCAGAGGCGACGTCCATCGGGATATAATGCCCGGCAAGCCCATAGGTCTTTAACCAATGCCCGTGCAGCTTGGGAGAGCGCGAATGCCCGATAGGATGCCCAATCACTCCGGCCAAAGGAACCCGATTGTCCGTCATTGCTCGATCATCCCTTTGACAGCCAGAAAATTGAGAAGCTCTAACAGGGGCATACCCAAAACGTTAAAATAGTCGCCGTCAATGGTGGCGAACAGGCGGACACCTTCTTCTTCCAGCTTGTAGGCTCCGACGGCATGGCGAATGCTGTCCCAGTTCCGCGCAACATAGTCTTTCAGATAGGCATCGGAAGTGGCCCGCATCCGCAAACGCACTTGCCCTACATGCCTCCAGATCGGCTCACCGTCCTGATAGATCACAACTGCGGACAAAAGCATGTGCCGCTTGCCGCGCATGGCTTTCAGTTGGGCCAGCGCCTGTTCCGGGGTTTCGGGCTTTGACAGCAGCTGCCCTTCGAAATCCAGCACCTGATCACACCCGATCACCATGGCGCCGGGGTTCTTGTCGCTGACCTTACGCGCTTTGATCTCAGCCAGCGTATCAGCAATATCGCGTGGCGAAGCATTTTCTGCCAGCAACGCCCTTTTGACCGTCTCTTCATCCACGCGCGCCGTTTGAACCGCAAACGGCACACCTGCGTTCCTTAGCAATTGCGCGCGAATAACGGATCCCGAAGCCAGAAGAATGGGGACAGACATGTGGAAAACCCCGTGTGCAAATCGATGAGAGTTCTGGGGTGTTTTGTATGGTTTTCCGGTTGACACGCAACCCCGGGAATTTTGTGGCAAAGATCCCCGAGTCGCTCAAATCTCATCCTGTTGGGACAAGGATAACTCCAACTCTTGGGATAACAGATCTATCCAGCGATACCCATCGGGTTATCCACAGATCAGATACGATGATACAATATTAACTTATTGATTTAGATAACAATTTTTTTATATCAACAGAATCACTGGCGATCTCAGATATTCTGTCCCTCTTGGGGAAAACGCTAGGGTAAAAAAGTAATCCACGGATTTTTGGCACCCTACAAAACCATCATCCTTTTTCTTTTCTTATTTTTTTATTAGGGAGAGTTCCGAACAACGTTCGGAGCCGGTATGACAGACCTTCTTTTCACGATTTACCCGTGGGTGAAGTCATTACATATCATGGCCGTGATCTCATGGATGGCGGGCTTGTTCTATTTACCCAGACTGTTTGTTTATCACGTCGAAAAAGCGCAGGCCGTAGAGGGTGCGCAAGACATCTTCTTTGAAATGGAAGACAAGCTGCTGCGGGTGATCATGCGCCCCGCGATGGTTGTAACCTGGGTATGCGGGCTGATCATGGTGTTCACACCGGGGATCGTCGGATGGGATTTTGCATGGCCCTGGGTCAAAGGTGCGGGCGTGATCGCGATGACCTGGTTCCACCATTGGCTTATGGCCCGAAGGAAGGATTTCCTGGCAGGCCAGAATAAGCTCACTGGGCGGCAGTATCGCATGATGAACGAGGTTCCGACCATTCTGATGGTTGCCATCGTTCTGGCGGTCATTCTGAAGTTCTAAACGCCTGTTTGACTCCGAACGGCGCTGCGCTTATGTAGATCACAACACGCCCGTCCGGGCGGCGTATTTTCCGTACTGAAATTCCACTTCAAGCCGCGTTCTCAGCGGTGAAGGTATGTATCATGTCCAATGAATCCCTGAATCTGGCCGACCTGAAAGCCAAAAGCCCCAAAGACCTTCTGGCCATGGCCGAAGAGCTGGAGATCGAAAACGCCTCGACCATGCGCAAGGGCGAAATGATGTTCCAGATTCTGCGCGAACGTGCCGATGATGGCTGGACCGTCGGCGGTGATGGCGTACTGGAAGTGCTACAGGACGGGTTCGGCTTTCTGCGCTCGCCCGAGGCGAACTATCTGCCGGGCCCTGATGATATCTATGTCTCGCCCGATATGATCCGTCTGCACTCGCTGCGGACCGGGGACACGGTCGAAGGCGAGATCAAGGCGCCGGATGAGAATGAGCGTTATTTCGCGCTGACCAAAGTCACTATGATCAACTTTGAAGATCCCGAAAAGGCCAAGCACAAGATCCTGTTCGACAACCTGACGCCTCTGTACCCGGATGAGCGTCTGAAGATGGAAATCGAAGATCCCACCATAAAAGATAAGTCGGCGCGCGTGATCGATCTGGTTGCGCCGATCGGTAAAGGTCAGCGTTCGCTGATCGTGGCACCGCCGCGGACCGGTAAAACCGTGATCCTGCAGAACATCGCGCATTCGATCGAACAGAACCATCCGGAGTGTTATCTGATCGTCCTGCTGATCGACGAACGCCCGGAAGAAGTGACCGACATGCAGCGTTCGGTTAAGGGTGAGGTTGTGTCGTCAACCTTTGATGAGCCCGCAACGCGTCACGTAGCCGTGTCGGAGATGGTCATTGAAAAGGCCAAGCGTTTGGTCGAACATAAACGAGATGTTGTTATTCTTCTCGACTCGATCACAAGACTTGGTAGGGCGTTTAACACCGTTGTTCCGTCCTCGGGTAAAGTTCTGACCGGTGGTGTGGATGCGAATGCGTTGCAGCGGCCCAAGCGTTTCTTCGGTGCGGCCCGGAATATTGAAGAGGGCGGATCGCTGACCATTATCGCCACCGCACTGATCGATACCGGCAGCCGGATGGACGAGGTGATCTTTGAAGAATTCAAAGGTACAGGTAACTCGGAAATCGTTCTGGACCGCAAGATTGCAGACAAACGCGTGTTCCCGGCGATCGACATCCTCAAATCCGGTACTCGGAAAGAGGACCTGCTGGTCGACAAGGGCGATCTGGCCAAGACCTTCGTTCTGCGCCGTATCCTCAACCCGATGGGCACCACCGACGCAATCGAGTTCTTGTTGTCGAAGTTGA
This sequence comes from Ruegeria sp. AI2, assembly GCF_056541275.1. Taxonomy (NCBI): domain Bacteria; kingdom Pseudomonadati; phylum Pseudomonadota; class Alphaproteobacteria; order Rhodobacterales; family Roseobacteraceae; genus Ruegeria; species Ruegeria sp. AI2. The sequence goes on along the minus strand of NZ_JBQFYB010000005.1, from coordinate 163,701 downwards.
AACAGACGAAGACAAACGGTGAGTTCTTCGATTCGATGAACACCTGACACAGGTCTTAGACCCCAGCGAGGCCTTCGAATGGATACGATATTCGCCTTGGCCAGCGCGCAAGGCAAAGCAGGGGTGGCGGTCATTCGCCTCTCTGGCCCCGAAGCGCATTCCGCAGCCGCATATCTGTGCGGCGCGGAACTGCCCAAGCGGGGAATGGTTTTGCGCACCCTGCGGGACCAGGATGGATCACGACTGGATGATGGTCTGGTTCTGACCTTTCAGGCACCGGCAAGTTTCACCGGTGAAGACGTGGCAGAACTTCAGATCCATGGCAGCACGGCCTCGGTCAATGCGGTTCTGCGCTGTTTGTCGAACACCGATGGTCTACGACTGGCGGACCCGGGTGAGTTCACACGCCGGGCCCTTGAAAATGGTAAGATGGATTTGACACAGGTCGAAGGCCTGGCAGATCTGATTGACGCGGAAACCGAGGCACAGCGTAAGCAGGCCCAAACCATTCTGGCCGGTGAGCTTGGCACGCTGGCCGAGCGCTGGCGGCGCGATTTGATCCGCGCGGCATCGTTGCTGGAAGCGGTCATAGATTTCGCTGATGAAGACGTCCCCACTGACGTCACGCCGGAAGTCCGTAGTTTGACAAGCGGAGTTCTGGCAGATCTTCGTCGAGAAGCTGATGGGGTGAAAATCGCCGAGCGTATTCGTACCGGATTTGAGGTGGCTATTGTCGGCCTTCCTAATGCAGGTAAATCAACCCTGCTGAACGCGCTTGCGGGGCGCGAGGCTGCGATTACTTCGGAATACGCAGGCACAACCCGCGACGTGATTGAGGTTCGAATGGATCTGGCTGGTTTGCCGGTGACATTGCTGGATACGGCCGGGTTGCGGGATACTGAAGATCACGTCGAAAATCTTGGGATCGAGCTGGCTCGAAAACGGGCAGATGCGGCGGACCTGCGCGTTTTTCTGGCTGAAGCACCGGAAGATCTGGGTGTGGCCATGCAGGATGGCGATATCCACGTTCTACCCAAAGCGGACTTGCGAGAGGGCGCTGCTGAAGGTGTTTCAGGAAAGACAGGACAGGGGATTGACGCGCTTGTAGACCAGATTTCGTGGGTCTTGAGTGATAGAGCCACAACACATGGTATTGCCACGCGTGAGCGCCACCGCGCTGCGATGAACAAGGCATCGGATTCACTTGCTGCTGCGATCACGGTTCTGGAATCAGGCCCGGACCTGTATGATATCGCTGCGGAGGAGTTAAGAACCGCCATACGGGCACTTGAATCTCTGGTTGGCAGAATAGATGTCGAAACACTGTTGGATGAAATCTTCTCCAGCTTTTGTTTGGGAAAATAAGGATTGTTTCACGTGAAACATTCAAACTTTGATGTCATCGTGGTTGGGGCTGGTCATGCCGGTACGGAGGCTGCGCACGCCGCTGCCAGGATGGGTGCGAAAACCGCTTTGGTGACTTTGTCCGCGACCGATATTGGCGTCATGTCCTGCAACCCGGCCATCGGCGGGTTAGGGAAGGGACATCTAGTACGAGAGATTGACGCGCTGGATGGCGTAATGGGCCGTGTCGCCGACCAGGCTGGTATTCAGTTTCGACTGTTAAACCGGCGAAAAGGTCCGGCTGTTCAGGGTCCCAGAACGCAGGCAGATCGCGCCTTGTACCGGGCGGCGATGCAAAACGAAATCAGCAATCAGGAAAACCTGTCCGTTATCGTTGGGGAGGTTGTAGACTTTCTGATGGACGGACACCGTGTCGCCGGTGTCGTGCTCGGAGAAGGGTCGGAAGTGTACGCCAAAGCCGTTGTTCTGACTTCCGGAACCTTCCTGCGCGGCGTCATCCATATCGGCGACGTGTCACGGGCTGGTGGGCGAATGGGAGATCGCCCGTCAATAAAACTGGCCGAGAGGTTGGATAGCTATAACCTTCCGCTGGGACGCTTGAAAACCGGCACACCGCCGCGTCTGGATGGGCGCACGATCAACTGGTCGGGTTTGGAAAAACAAGACGGGGATGAGGACCCGACCTTGTTTTCTTTCCTGTCAACATCGGTTGTCGCGCCTCAGATTTCCTGCGGTATTACACACACCAATGCAAAGACGCATGAAATCATCGAAGCAAACCTCTCAAAATCGGCGATGTATGGTGGCCATATCGATGGCATAGGTCCAAGATACTGCCCTTCGATCGAAGACAAGATTGTGCGCTTTGCAGATAAGGACTCGCATCAGGTTTTCCTTGAGCCCGAAGGCGTAAATGACCACACGATTTATCCCAACGGTATTTCAACGTCACTGCCTCAGGACGTGCAGTTGGAATATGTTCGGTCGATCAAAGGACTTGAAAAGGCAAATATTCTGCAACCGGGCTATGCGATTGAATATGATTATGTGGACCCTCGTATCTTAACCGCGTCCTTGTCGCTACCCGACGTTCCGGGACTATATCTGGCAGGGCAGATCAACGGAACCACAGGATATGAGGAAGCCGCAGCACAAGGGATGGTTGCTGGTCTCAACGCGGCGCTAGACGTACAGGGCCGCGAACCGGTCATTTTCACCAGATCAGACAGCTACATCGGCGTGATGATAGACGACCTGACGACCCGTGGTGTGGCTGAGCCCTATCGAATGTTTACCTCCAGAGCTGAATTCCGCCTGTCTTTGCGCGCAGATAATGCCGATCAACGTTTGACACCGATTGGGTTGGAACTTGGTTGTGTCGGAGAGAAGCGACAGGCGCATTTTGAAAAGAAAATGAGCCAGCTTGATGCGGCGAAATCCAAGTTGACCGCACGCACATACACACCCAGGGAAGTTCTTTCGGCTGGGATTAACGTCAACCAGGATGGAAACCGCCGAGATGGAATGGCGATTCTGGCATTTCCGGATACATCCTTCGAGGACTTGTTCCCTCTGATACCTGATCTACAAGATGTAGACGTGGCGATCCGGCTTCAAATCGAACGCGACGCGCTTTACGCAAACTATATCGATCGGCAAAAGCGCGATGTTGAGGCCATGAAGCGGGATGAATCCTATGTTATCCCACGTGAGTTTGACTATTTTGGCTTGGACGGGCTGTCTTCTGAGATGAAGCAAAAACTGTCGCAGGCCAAGCCGTCGAACATAGCGCAAGCAAGCCGTGTCGAAGGCGTTACACCGGCTGCCCTGACCCTTGTCCTGGCGAAATTGCGCCGCGATCAACGAGCACGCCAGGCATGACGGTCGATTATTCCAAGTTTGATGGCTTGAATGTTTCACGTGAAACATTTGAGCGTCTGAAAATCTATGTTGATCTGGTGAACCGCTGGAACCCCAGGATAAATCTTGTTTCGCGCAATAGCCTAGAATTCATTTGGGATCGGCATATTCTGGATTCTGTCCAGGTTTTTCGATGCGCTGAAACGTTTGACACCTGGGTGGACCTTGGCAGTGGCGGCGGGTTCCCCGGAATGGTGTGCGCCATTATTGCGGCCGAGGAAGTTCCGGCCGCCAGTTTCTCTCTTGTGGAAAGCGACCAGCGAAAATCGGCATTTCTGCGTAACGTTGCCCGTGAATGTGGCGTGTCGTGTAAAGTGATTTCTAAGCGGATTGAGGTGGTTGAACCCCTGGACGCAAACATCGTTTCGGCGCGCGCGCTGGCGGATTTGCGTACATTGTTATCGTTTTGTGACAGACATTTAGGTGAAAACGGGACAGCGCTGTTGCCCAAAGGTGCAAACTGGAAAAAAGAGCTGGAAGAAGCGCGTGGGGAATGGAATTTCGATACTGAGGCCATTACAAGTTTAACTGAACCTCAGGCCGTTATCCTTAAGATCAAAGGAGTATCACGTGGTTGATCTGTCTCGACCGTCCGGACCCCGGATAATAGCGGTTGCCAATCAGAAGGGCGGAGTAGGGAAAACAACCACAGCGATCAACCTGGCGGCAGGACTGGCCGAAGCTGGTTGCAGGGTATTGGTGGTTGACCTCGATCCACAAGGGAACGCATCCACCGGATTAGGGGTCGAAGATCGGGATTGGACCACTTATGACCTCATTCTGGACGACGCGCCTTTGGAGGCAGTGGTTCAAGAGACGGAGATCGAGAACCTTTTGGTTGTCCCTGCAACGGTCGACCTGAGCTCGGCGGATATCGAGCTGATTTCCAACGAAAAACGCAGTTATCTTTTGCATGATGCGCTGCGTCAGACGGCGGTGGACGCGTTTGAGCTGGATTTCATCCTGATAGATTGCCCGCCGTCACTGAACCTCTTGACGGTAAACGCGATGGTTGCCGCCCATTCTGTCCTAGTACCGCTGCAAAGTGAGTTCTTTGCGCTGGAGGGTCTTTCGCAATTGATGCTGACAATTCGGGAGGTCCGGCAAACCGCGAATCCAGACCTGAGAATCGAAGGTGTTGTGTTAACTATGTATGACAACCGCAACAACTTGTCCCGCCAGGTCGAAAAGGATGCGCGTGACAATTTGGGCGAGATGGTTTTTAAAACAAAGATACCCAGGAATGTGCGGGTCAGCGAGGCGCCATCCTATGCGCTGCCGGTATTGCAGTATGACTCGGGATCACTTGGTGCGATGGCGTATCGGCATCTGGCCCGTGAGATCTTGCATAAGAACAACAAGACCGCAGCATGAGCGGTGGAGAGGAGGCCGACATGAGCACCAGGAAAGCGAAATCCAGAGGGTTGGGCCGCGGATTATCCGCACTCATGGCGGACGTTAATCCAGAGGCGGGCAACCGAGTACCATCTGACGTGCGCAGACCTGATCTGAAGGTTCCGATTGAAAAGCTGAAGGCAAACCCAAATCAGCCGCGACGCACATTTCAGCCCGAACAATTGGATGAGCTTGCCGCGTCGGTTCGGGAAAAAGGTATCATCCAACCCTTGATCGTACGTCCAACAGGGGTCGGAGAATACGAAATCGTCGCTGGTGAACGCCGGTGGCGGGCTGCTCAGATGGCGCAGCTGCACGAGATCCCTGTGATTGTGCGCGAATTCGATGATACCGAGGTACTGGAAGTTGCGATCATCGAAAACATCCAGCGCGCTGATCTGAACGCGGTGGAAGAGGCCGCCGGATACAGGCAGTTGATGGATCGCTTTGGCCACACGCAGGAAAAGCTTGCTGAGGCTTTGGGGAAAAGCCGCAGCCATATTGCGAACCTGTTGCGGCTTTTGTCTCTGCCAATTGACGTGCAAACTCTTGTAATTGAAGGGAAATTATCGGCTGGTCATGCGCGGGCGCTGATTACGGCGGAAAATCCCTCGGAATTGGCAAAACTGATCGTCAAGGATGGTTTGTCTGTGCGCGCTACCGAAGCGCTGGTCAAGAAACAGCAGCAGGGCGACACTGCACGACCTGCTCCCAGATCCAGAAATCTGGATGCCGGAAAAGATGCTGATACGCGCGCGCTGGAAAAAGACCTGTCCGCTATTTTGGCCATGAAAGTCTCGATCAACCACAAGGCGGGAACGGAATCCGGTCAGGTTGTTCTGACGTATGAAAACCTGGATCAGCTTGACGATCTTTGTGCAAAGCTCAGCCGTTAGGGCGCGTCCAGATAAATATCAGGACGCCGCCCAGAACAATGACCTGAAGGATCAGCACGAAGGACGGAACGGATAAGAGCAAAGACACTCCTAAAACGGCGGCGACCGACAGGGTAGCTGCCTTTTTTGCGGCCGGGCGTATTGCGCCCGAACTCTGCCAATCCAGTATCATTGGCCCGAAAATCCGGTGCGACAGAAGCCAGTTGTGCAACCGTGAAGAGGATCGCGCAAAGAAAAACGCTGCCAGCAACAAAAACGGAACCGTTGGAAGAAGAGGCAGAACAACCCCAATCGCGGCCATCGCAACGCAAAGCAATCCCAGCCCCGCCCAAAGATACTGCATATCTAGCCCATCAATTCCCGGATTACAGCATTCAGCACGGCGCGCCCCGCTGGTGTTGCTCTGAGTCTGTTGTTATCACGTTCAATCATATTAATGCCGACCAGATGGTCCACGGTTTCGTCTGTAAGTGGACGGCCCGACAGGGCCTCCCACCTATCTACATCTAGTCCTTCTGAAATCCTCATGCCCATCATAAGGTATTCGTTCGCCTGATCTTCAAGCGAAAGGACATAGCGTTTCTTTTCTCCGCAACCCTTCGTGGCGGCGTCAAGCCAACGTTGCGGGTTCAGATGGGTCTCGGTCGCGTGTTTTTGACCATCCACAGTAATCCGCCCATGAGCGCCGGGGCCAATGCCGACATAATCCCCGTAACGCCAATAGACCAGATTGTGCTGCGACTCTGCACCGGGGCGGGCGTGGTTGGACACCTCATAGGCGGGCAGGCCGTGTTTCTCGCAAATCTCTTGTGTTGCAAGGTACATGTCGGCCGCACTGTCATCTTCGGGCAAGCCGCGCAGTTTTCCGACAGCATAACGATCGCCAAAAGCGGTGCCATCTTCGATTGTCAGTTGATACAGCGACAGGTGATCCACGGCCATGGACAAAGCTTCGTTCAACTCGGCCCGCCAGGCATCCAGCGTTTGGTGCTGTCTGGCATAGATCAGGTCAAAGCTGACCCGTTCAAAACAATCACGGGCGATGTCAAAGGCAGCGCGGGCCTCGGCCACAGTGTGAATCCGCCCCAAGCGGCGCAGGTCTTCATCGTTGAGCGCCTGCACGCCCATCGATATCCGGTTGACACCTGCATCACGATAGGCCGCGAACCGCCCGGCCTCGACCGATCCGGGATTTGCCTCCAGCGTGATTTCCATGGTGTTGGAAGGGCGCCAGAGCGCACGGGCCTCACCAATCACGGCAGCAACGGTTTCCGGGTCCATCAGCGACGGGGTTCCACCGCCGAAAAAGATCGTGTTGAGCACCCGATCCGGGGTTTCGACGGCCGAGCGCCGCAATTCGCTCAGATAGGCGTCACGCCATTGTTTTTGATCGATATTCTTGGAAACATGGCTGTTGAAGTCGCAATAGGGGCATTTGGCCTCGCAAAAGGGCCAATGTACGTACAGGCCAAAGCCCCCGTTGCGCCAATCATCCGCCAAAGCAGCCTTTCACGAACTTCTCAACCGCGCGACCGCGATGGCTGATCTTGTTCTTTTCCCAGCGATCCATCTCGGCAAAGGTAATGTCGTATCCTTCGGGAACAAACATCGGGTCATAGCCGAATCCACCTTCGCCGCGGATGGGCCAGACCAAATGACCGGGGGCAATGCCTTCAAACACCTCATCATGCCCATCAGGCCAGGCCAGCACCAGTGTGCTTCGGAATTGCGCTGTGCGGGGATGGGGGGCGTTCTTTGCCTCTAGCTCAGTATGCGCGCGGGTCATCGCCATCAGGAAGTCGCGCCCATTGGCAGTTTCGGCCCAATCCGCGGTATAAACACCCGGCGCGCCGTCCAGCGCGTCGATGGTGATTCCGGAATCGTCTGACAGGGCAGGCAGCCCGGTGGCCTTTGCGGCGGCGTGGGCCTTGATCCGGGCGTTGCCGACAAAGGTGTCCTCGGTCTCTTCCGGTTCGGGCAGGTCCATGTCCGCCGCACCCACAACCGTCACGCCGAAAGGTTCGAGGAGATGCTCCATCTCCTCAAGCTTGCCTTTGTTGTGGGTCGCGACCAGAAGCCTGTCGCTGTCAAACTTACGGGTCATGCGGTGGCGGCTTTCTGGGCTGCGGCCAGCTCGGCAACGCCTTTTTCCGCCAGATCCACCAGCTGATCCATCTGGGCGCGGCTGAAAACAGAACCTTCGGCGCTCATTTGGACCTCGATCAGTTTGCCTGATCCGGTCATGATAAAGTTGCCGTCGACACCGGCCTCGCTGTCTTCCGGATAGTCAAGGTCCAGCACAGGCTGGCCCGCATAGATCCCGCAGGACACGGCGGCGACCGGATCAACCAGCGGATCTGAAATCACGTCACCTGCTTTCATCAGTTTGTTAACGGCCAGTCGCAGCGCAACCCAGCCGCCGGTGATCGAGGCACAGCGGGTGCCGCCATCGGCCTGGATCACATCGCAATCAACGGTGATCTGACGTTCGCCCAGTGCAACCCGGTCGACGCCGGCGCGCAGGGCGCGACCAATCAGGCGCTGGATTTCCACCGTACGCCCGCCTTGCTTGCCCGAGGCCGCTTCACGCCGCATCCGGGTATTGGTGGCGCGGGGCAGCATACCGTATTCGGCGGTGACCCAGCCTAGCCCCGAACCTTTGATGAAAGGGGGTACGCGATCTTCGATCGTAGCGGTACACAGAACATGTGTATCGCCCATTTTGATCAGGCAGGAACCTTCGGCATGTTTGGTGAACCCCGTTTCAATTGAAACGGCGCGCATTTCACTTAAGTCTCTTCCAGAGGGTCGCATGGGAAATCCTTTGTTTGCTGGGTTGGGGATACCGCCCCGCAGCGTTACGATGCAACCCCGATTGACCTTTCATTTGCCTGCTATTTAATGATGAACCAGCAGGGGAAAACGCATGAGTGAAGCGAGCAAAATTCTGGACGAGATGAACGACCGGTCGCGCGAGGTGTTCCGGCTGATCGTTGAAAGTTATCTGGAAAGCGGAGAACCGGTTGGAAGCCGCACCCTGACGCGCACCCTGTCGGAAAAGGTCAGCGCCGCAACCGTGCGCAACGTGATGCAGGACCTGGAATTTCTGGGTCTTTTGGACAGCCCGCATATCAGCGCGGGTCGGGTACCGACGCAGCAAGGACTGCGTATGTTCGTGGACGGTTTGCTTGAGGTTGGCGACCTGGGCGTCGACGACAAGCAAAAACTGGAAGAGACTTTAGGCTCTAACACAGGTGATGTTGGCGGAATGCTGGATCGGGTCGGGTCAGCTCTGTCACACGTGACACAAGGTGCGTCGCTGGTTCTGACACCAAAGCATGAGGCCGAAATCAAACATATCGAGTTTGTCTCCTTGGGGCATGACAAGGCTTTGGTGGTGCTGGTCTTTTCTGACGGCCATGTTGAAAATCGCCTGTTCACACCGCCGCCCGGCCAGACGCCCAGTTCGATGCGCGAGGCTGCGAATTTTCTGAATGCGCTGATCGAGGGGCGCACGCTCAGTGAAGTGCGCCGTCAAATGCAGAAACAGATTCAGGCGCGCAAGCAGGAAATAGATGCGCTGGCGCGCGATCTGGTGGAAAGTGGGCTGGCGGCCTGGGACGGAGACGGAGCCGACTCGGCCCGTTTGATCGTGCGGGGGCGGGCGAATCTGTTGAACGAACCCGGTCAGGCCGGAGAGTTGGAGCGTATTCGCAGCCTGTTCGATGATTTGGAGCGCAAGCGCGACATCGCGGATTTCCTCGAATTGACGGAAGGCGGCGAGGGTGTGCGCATTTTTATTGGGTCTGAGAACAAACTTTTCTCACTTTCGGGTTCCTCTTTGGTGGTGTCTCCATATATGAACTCTGATCGAAAGATAATCGGTGCGGTCGGGGTCATCGGACCCACGCGTCTGAATTATGGACGGATCGTGCCGATCGTGGATTATACGGCGCAACTGGTCGGCAAGCTGATATCCGACCGGAGCTAGAGGGTAAGAGATGGCAGAGCCCAAGAACGAAGATTTTCTGGACGATATCATGGCGGCAGAAGCGGAAGAGCTGGCCGAGGAGTTTGCTGAGATCAGTGACGAGGCGTTGGAGCTGGACGAGCTGCGCGCTGAGCGGGATGAGTATAAAGACAAATTCATGCGCGCGCTTGCCGACGCCGAGAACGCGCGCAAACGCGGTGACAAGGCGCGCCGCGATGCCGAACAGTATGGCGGTTCCAAGCTGGCCCGCGATATGCTGCCCGTTTACGACAACATGAAGCGCGCGCTTGAGGCCGCGACTGACGAGCAGAAAGAGGTTGCTGCCGGACTGCTGGAAGGCGTCGAACTGACCATGCGCGCTCTGAAGGATGTGTTCCAGAAACACGGGATCGAAGTGATTACACCCCAGGTTGGCGACCGGTTTGATCCGAATGTGCACGAAGCAATGTTCGAGGCCCCGGTCCCGGGCACGCGGGCAGGGGACATCATCCAGGTGTCTGCCGAGGGTTTCATGCTGTACGACCGCCTGTTGCGTCCGGCTCAGGTCGGGGTCTCTTCAACGCCAGCAAGCTGATTGGCTTTTAAAAGCCAAGCCTTCGGGGAGAGTATTTTTGAAAAGATGAAGGGCGGTCAGGATCTGGCCGCCTCTTTCAATTTGTAGATCAGATCCAGCGCCTCGCGCGGGGTCAGTTCGTCGGGCAGGACACCCTCCAGCATCTCGGTCACCGGCGAGGTTTTCGGTGCGGGCGGGGGTGGCGGCGCGGCTGCCGAGAACAGCGGCAGGTCGTCAATCAGCACCTTTTGCTTACCGCCTTCGCGTTCGGTTTTTTCAAGCTGGTCCAGAACCACCCGGGCACGTTCGACGACAGAAGCGGGTAAACCGGCCAGCTGCGCAACCTGCACCCCATAAGACCGATCTGCCGCGCCCTTGTGAACCTCGTGCAGGAAGATGACTTCGCCATCCCACTCTTTGACCGCTACGGTGGCGTTATCGACACCTTCGAGTTTACCGGCCAAAGCCGTAAGCTCATGATAATGCGTGGCAAACAATGCGCGACACTTGTTGGCCGCGTGCAGGTGTTCCAATGTGGCCCAGGCGATGGACAGGCCATCATAGGTGGCGGTGCCACGACCGATTTCGTCCAGGATCACCAATGCACGGTCATCGGCCTGATTCAGGATGGCGGCGGTTTCCACCATTTCGACCATGAAGGTCGACCGCCCCCGTGCCAGATCGTCGGAGGCTCCGACGCGGCTGAACAGCTGACTGACGACGCCAATATGCGCCTCTTCGGCCGGAACGTAGCTGCCCATTTGGGCAAGCAGTGCGATCAGGGCGTTCTGGCGCAGAAAGGTTGACTTACCGGCCATGTTCGGACCCGTCAGTAACCATATCGCTGCGCCGTTTTCGACGGTCAGATCGCAATCATTGGAAATGAATGCATCGCCGCTTTGCTGCCGGAGGGCGTGTTCCACAACCGGGTGTCGACCGCCCTGCACATTGAATGCGCGAGAGGCATCAACCTTTGGACGGCACCAGTTTTCACCCCGCGCAAGATCAGCCAGAGCGGTCGTCAGGTCCAGTTCGGCAAGCCCGCGGGCGGCTTGATTCAATCGGGAAGCAAGGTCCAAGATAGCGCCAGAGAGCCTTTGATAGAGCCGCTTTTCGATCTCCAGCGCCAGATTCCCGGCGTTCAGGATACGCGTTTCAATCTCGGACAGTTCGACGGTTGTAAACCGCACCTGATTGGCTGTCGTCTGGCGATGGATGTAGGTTTCGCTAAAGGGTGGGTTCAGCATCTTTTCGGCATGGGTGGCCGTGGTTTCGATGAAATAGCCCAGCACGTTGTTGTGCTTGATTTTCAGCGAGGTGATGCCGGTGTGTTCGACGTAATTTCGTTGAAACCCGGCGATGACGGACCGGCCTTCGTCACGCAGGGTGCGGGCCTCGTCCAGTTCAGCGTCAAAACCTGGTGCGATAAAGCCTCCGTCGCGGGTCAGAAGCGGGGGCTCGGCCACCAACGCCTCGTCCAGCAAGGTCAGCAAGTCATCGAAGCCAACAAGGTTCTGAAGCGCGGTTGCCAGCAACACTGGTAAATCCTGACCGGTGCAGCTTTCGGCAATCGTGGCCGCCTGGGTCAGGCCATTGCGAATGGCTGTCAGGTCACGAGGCCCGCCGCGTTCTAAGGACAAACGCGACAGGGCGCGGTCCAGATCCGGGGTTTTGCGCAAGGCTTCGCGCAGATCAGACGCGATCAGGCTGTCACCAGCGGCGAAACTGACTGCATCAAGCCGGGCATGGATCACATCCAGATTTCGAGAAGGGCTGGAAAGCCGCTGTTCCAGCAATCGCGCTCCACCGGGGGTAACGGTTCGGTCAACGACAGAAAGAAGCGATCCTGCGCGCCCGCCGGACAGCGAGCGGGTCAGTTCCAGATTGCGGCGCGTTGCAGCGTCGATCTGAACGACTCGATCCTCAGATTCTTTCAGCGGCGTTTGCAACAGGGGCAGTTTGCCCTTTTGCGTAATCTCCAGATAGTCGATCAGCGCGCCCATCGCGGACACTTCGGCGCGGCCGAAATTTCCGAACGCGTCCAAGGCGCCCACGTGAAACAGCCCGCAGATGCGCTTTTCCGCCGCCGTGCTGTCGAAACTGGCGCGCCCGACCGGGGTCAGTGAAATCCCCAGATCAACCAGCGTTTCGTTCAGCTTTTCCTGCGCCCCATCGGCCACGATCAGTTCAGAGGGCGCAAGCCGGGCAAGCTCGGGGCTGAGCCGGACCGAGGTCAGGGGCATCACGTGAAACGCGCCCGTCGAAATATCGGCCCAGGCAAGCGCGGCCTCGTCCCGGACCTCGGCATAGGCAGCCAGAAAGTTGTGCCGGCGCGCCTCAAGCAACGCATCTTCGGTCAGTGTTCCGGGTGTGACCAGTCGCACGACATCACGCTTTACGACCGATTTAGAGCCTCTTTTCTTCGCTTCGGCCGGGCTTTCCATCTGTTCGCAGACCGCAACGCGAAAGCCCTTGCGGATCAGTGTCAGAAGGTATCCTTCGGCCGAATGCACCGGCACGCCGCACATCGGGATGTCTTCGTCATTGTGCTTGCCACGCTTGGTCAGCGCGATATCCAGCGCTTCGGCAGCGTTGACGGCATCCTCGAAGAACATCTCATAGAAATCACCCATGCGATAAAACAGCAGGGCATCCGCGTGGGCCTGTTTGATTTCGAGGTATTGCGCCATCATTGGCGTGACTGTGGACAAAATCGGTCCCCTTTTGGCGTATTCCGGGCGCGACCTTACAAATCCCGCATCTTCTGTAAAAGCCGAAAACTCATTCTCGTTGAGGCGGGCGTTCTCCTGCGCTATGAGGCGTCAGCCCTGAAGTCATGGAAACGACATTTAAGATGCCCAAAGCGAAGATCACCAAAGAAGAGGCATTGGCCTTTCACCTGGACCCCACCCCCGGCAAGTGGGAGGTGCAGGCCACCGTCCCCATGACAACGCAGCGTGACCTGTCGCTGGCCTACAGCCCGGGCGTGGCCGTTCCCTGCGAGGCCATCGCTGAAAACCCGGAAACGGCCTATGACTATACCAACAAGGGCAACTTGGTGGCCGTAATCTCGAACGGGACGGCGGTGCTGGGCCTTGGTAACCTTGGCGCGCTGGGTTCGAAACCGGTCATGGAAGGCAAATCGGTCCTGTTCAAACGGTTCGCCGACGTGAACTCGATCGATATCGAACTGGACACCGAAGACCCGGATGAATTCTGCCGTGCAGTGCGTCTGATGGGGCCAACCTTTGGCGGCATCAATCTGGAAGACATCAAGGCGCCCGAGTGTTTCATCATTGAACAGCGTCTGAAAGAAGAGATGGACATCCCCGTCTTTCACGATGACCAGCACGGCACAGCCGTGATCTGTGCTGCGGGCCTGCTGAACGCGCTGCACATCTCGGGCAAGAAGATCGAGGACGTGAAAATCGTTCTGAATGGCGCAGGTGCGGCTGGGATTGCCTGTATCGAACTGCTCAAGGCAATGGGCGCGCGGCACGAAAACTGCATTGTTTGCGATACCAAAGGCGTGATCTATCAGGGCCGGACCGAGGGCATGAACCAGTGGAAATCGGCCCACGCGATCACAACCGACTTGCGCACATTGGAAGACGCGATGAAGGGGGCGGATGTGTTCCTGGGCGTTTCGGTGAAAGGCGCGGTCACGCAGGATATGGTCGCCAGCATGGCCGACAATCCTGTCATCTTTGCGATGGCCAACCCCGACCCCGAGATCACTCCGGAAGAAGCGCACGAGGTTCGCGTGGATGCGATCGTTGCCACCGGGCGCAGCGACTATCCAAACCAGGTGAATAACGTTTTGGGTTTCCCCTACCTGTTCCGCGGTGCGTTGGACATTCACGCCCGCGCCATCAATGATGAGATGAAGATCGCCTGTGCCCACGCACTTGCAAATCTGGCGCGCGAGGATGTGCCGGATGAGGTCGCAATGGCCTATGGCAAGTCGCTGACCTTTGGGCGTGACTATATCATCCCCACCCCGTTCGACCCGCGTTTGATCCACCGTATTCCACCGGCTGTTGCCAGGGCGGGGATGGACACCGGTGCCGCGCGCCGTCCGATCATCGACATGGACGCGTATGAGCTGAGTCTGAAATCCCGGATGGACCCGACCGCCAGCATCCTGCGCGGTCTGAACGCCCGAGCGCGTCAGGCGCAAAGCCGCATGATTTTCGCCGAGGGCGACGATCCCCGGGTATTGCGCGCAGCGGTCATGTATCAGCGGTCTGGTTTCGGCAAGGCGCTTGTGGTGGGTCGGCCGGACGATGTGAAGACCAAACTGGAAGCAACGGGCCTGGGCGACGCTGTGCGTGAAATCGAGGTCGTGAATGCGGCCAATACCACGCATCTCGAAACCTATTCGAACTTCCTGTATCAGCGCCTGCAGCGTAAGGGGTTTGACCGTAAAGATATTCACCGTCTGGCCGCACGGGACAGGCACGTGTTTTCCTCGCTGATGCTGGCCCATGGGCATGGTGATGGTCTTGTCACTGGCGCAACCCGCAAGTCCGCGCATGTGCTTGACCGGATCAACCATGTGTTTGATGCCGATGCCGCCAACGGTGCCGCCGGTGTGACAGCTTTGCTGCATAAAGGCCGGATTGTTCTGATTGGCGACACGTTGGTACATGAATGGCCCGACGAAAACGATCTGGCGAATATTGCCGAGCGTTCGGCCGCAGTTGCCCGGCATATGGGGCTGGAGCCGCGCGTGGCTTTTGTCAGCTTCTCGACCTTTGGCTATCCGGTGTCAGAACGTGCCGAAAAGATGCACCGTGCCCCGGCTGTTCTGGATCGGCGCGGCGTCGACTTTGAATACGAGGGTGAAATGACGGTGGACGTCGCCCTGAACATCGAACAGCAAGCGGCCTATCCGTTCTCGCGCCTGACCGGTCCGGCGAATATCCTGATCGTTCCGGCCCGGCATTCGGCATCAATCTCGACCAAGCTGATGCAGGAAATGGGTGGTGCGACCGTGATCGGCCCGATCCTGTCAGGCATCGACAAGCCGATCCAGATCTGTTCGACCGTCTCGACCGCGAACGATATTCTGAACATGGCTATTCTGGCCTCTTGCGACATCGGATAAATCATGACGATCTGGAATCTCGGCTCGATCAACGCGGATATGGTCTATGACCTGCCGCATCTGCCTGCACCGGGGGAAACTCTGGCTGCCCGTAGGCTGGATCGGTTCCTGGGCGGCAAGGGGGCCAACATGTCGGTGGCCGCGGCGCGTGCGGGATCACGCGTCAGCCATATAGGTGCCGTGGGGCCCGATGGGCGCTGGGCCAAGGATCGACTGACAGAATATGGTGTGGATACGCGCCATATCTCTGAGGTGGGTGTTCCCACAGGCCACGCCATCATTGCGGTGGATGCCGAGGGTGAGAACCTGATTATCCTGTATCCCGGGGCCAATCACGCATTGGAAGCCGCCCATCTGGGGCAGGCGCTGGCCTCGGCAAACACCGGTGATCTGCTGATCTTGCAGAATGAAACCAATGCCCAGGTTGAGGCGGCGCAGCTGGGGCGCAAGCTTGGCCTGACCGTCTGTTATGCCGCGGCCCCGTTTCAGGCATCAGCCGTTCAGGGCGTTCTGCCTTTTCTGGATTTCCTGATCCTGAATGAGGTGGAGGCCGAGCAACTGCGTCAGGAAACCGGTCTGAGCATTGCCGATCTGCCTGTTCGGCATGTCATTGTTACCCTCGGCTCAAAAGGCGCAAGGTATTTGCAGCAGGGCAACGATCCGGTCGAGTTTCCCGCGCATAAGGTGCGGGCGGTGGATACCACAGGGGCAGGCGACACCTTCACCGGCTATGTGCTGGCGGGCATGGATCGCGGAATGCCAATGGAGCAGGCCATTTTGCAGGCAAACCGCGCCGCAGCCCTGATGGTCATGCGGCACGGAACGGCGGATGTCATTCCCGATCTGAAAGAAGTGCGTGACGCATCCTTTGACTAGGACCCTGCAAATGGGGCATCCCCGCCCCAAAGCTGCTTGACGCGCGCGTCACGACCACAGGCTTTGCGATACGCTTTGTAGGCGTTGTGCTGGCGCTTTGGTCCAAAGCGGGTAAGGACCAGTTTGTTGCCTTTGTAATAATCCTGATGATACGCCTCGGCGGGATAAAAGGGTCCTGCGCTCAGAACCGGGGTGACAATGGTCTGGCCCAGCGCTTGCTGCGCGTCTGCTATGGCTTGTTCTGCCAGCGCCTTTTCACCTGTGTTAGAGACGAATATTGCAGTTCGATAGCTGTCGCCCCGATCGCAGAACTGGCCACCTGCGTCTGTCGGGTCAACCGACCGGAAAAACATGTTCAGAAGTGACGCGCGAGAGACCCGCGCCGGATCGAACGTGATCTGAACCGCCTCGTAGTGGCCGGTTCCCCCTTTTGAAACCTGATCATATGTCGGATCCGCAGATGTGCCGCCGGTATATCCGGACACCGCCCCGATTACGCCGGGCACGGATTCGAAATCGGATTCCACGCACCAGAAACACCCGCCAGCCACCGTCAGCGTTTCGGTTCCCGCAGCCGGGGCAGGCAGTGCGCGCAACAGTGCAGCCAATGCAATCAGTGTAAACAGAAGGGCTGGTCTGACGGTTTCGAAATAAGCAGTCCGCATCATGTCAGGTCTCCTTTTTAAGTGAGATTGACGCGGGTTCGACCCCCTTGCAATTGCCTGTCATGCAATGTCACGCGCTGGTGAGACGAGTTTATCGTCTGCGATCATGTGTAAACGGCCCACTTGCAGGGTGGGCGAAACCACCGTTCATTTGCGACGGATCATGCGCGATAGGTATCCCGATGGGGAACGGCAGTACACCGCGGGTGGGACCACCGGCCTGGCTGGCCTGGGACAAAGGCCAGCTTTGCAGTAAACTCAGCCCAGCAATTGCCCCAGCTTCATCGCAACACCCATATTGCCCGAGATCTTGAGCTTGCCCAAAGCAACGCCGGTCATCGGATTCAGCTTTCCGGTCAACAGCTTGGTCAGGTTCTCCTGCGAGATGCGGATTGTGCAATCCGTGTCCCGGTCCTGCGTCGATGCCTGATTGTCCGCCAGAACAATCACACCGTCCGCGCCACAATCGAACTTCAGTGAACCGTCAAAGCTTTTGCCGTTCAGCCCTTTTTGAATTCCATCGGCGATGTCCTGAAGCATTCGGGGTCCTTTCACGGTTTCCGAATGCGTAATGCGTCAGGTGCCGAACAGGCAAGGCTGACCCAACTGGAACTTCTGATCACGATGCCCCGAGGATCTGAACCGTCCGGTCACAAGACTTACCGCCATAGAAGGCGTCCAGAACAGCACGAAACTCGGGCGGAGCATCTGCCACAGATGAAAACAATGTCATCGAAGACCGCAGCTTTTTCGCGTCAATTCCGCCCAGAATGTCGCGGGCATCGCGCCCCGTGTGCAGCAGCATCAGCGAGGCCGCCTGCCTAAGCCGGTCGCGCAGTTCCGGGTGGTTGAGATAGCGTGTCGCCTCGTCCAGATCTTCAATGCCGTAAAGCTGCGCCATATGGGACTGGCCCAGCTCGGCCAGTTGCGGAAACACGAACCACATCCAGTGGCTGGTTTTCTGCCCCTGTTCAAGTTCGCGCAGGACATCGGCCCAAACCGTGTCCTGCGCCTCGATGAACATGTCGAGTTCGTCGTCGGTATCGTCTTCGTCGATCACTTGGACAGGCGCTTGTTCCGAGCAGCCAGCAGTTTCAGACGCAGCGCATTCAGCTGGATAAAGCCTGCCGCATCTTTCTGATCGTACGCACCTGCATCCTCTTCGAAGGTCACATGTGCCTCAGAGTACAGCGAATGATCCGACCAGCGGCCCACGGTCGAGGCCAGACCTTTGTACAGCTTCACGCGGACGGTGCCGGTGACATGCTCTTGCGACCTGTCGATGGCGGCTTGCAGCATCTCGCGCTCGGGGCTGTACCAGAATCCGTTGTAGATGAGTTCCGCATATTGCGGCATCAGCTGGTCTTTCAGATGCATCGCGCCACGGTCCATTGTGATCGATTCAATACCACGATGCGCTTCCAGCAGGATGGTGCCGCCGGGTGTCTCGTAGATGCCGCGCGACTTCATGCCCACGAACCGGCCTTCGACCAGGTCCAGACGGCCAATACCGTGCTTGCCGCCATATTCGTTCAGCTTGGTCAGGATCGTGGCCGGGCTCATCGCCTCACCATTGATGCTGACCGCGTCGCCTTTTTCAAAACCGATTTCGATGAACTCAGGCTCATTCGGGGCGTCTTCGGGGTGGACGGTGCGCTGGTAGACATAGTCGGGGGCCATATCGGCGGGGTCTTCCAGAACCTTGCCCTCGGAAGAAGTGTGCAGCAGGTTCGCATCGACCGAGAACGGTGCCTCACCGCGTTTGTCCTTGGCAATCGGAATTTGGTTCTGCTCGGCGAATTCCAGCAGCTTGGTGCGGCTGGTCAGATCCCACTCGCGCCACGGTGCAATGACCTTGATGTCGGGGTTGAGCGCGTAAGCCGCCAGTTCGAACCGCACCTGATCGTTGCCCTTGCCGGTTGCACCATGGGCGACGGCATCAGCGCCGGTTTCGGCAGCGATCTCAATCAGGCGTTTCGAGATCAGCGGCCGTGCGATCGAGGTGCCCAGCAGGTACAGACCTTCATATTGCGCATTGGCACGGAACATCGGGAAGACGAAATCGCGGACAAACTCCTCGCGGATATCCTCGATATAGATGTTCTCGGGCTTGATCCCCAGCAGTTCGGCTTTTTGGCGTGCGGGCTCCAGCTCCTCGCCCTGACCCAGATCGGCGGTGAAGGTCACGACCTCACAACCATACTCGGTCTGCAGCCATTTCAGAATGATCGAGGTATCAAGGCCACCGGAATAGGCCAGAACAACTTTCTTGGGCGCGGACATCTGACTTCCCTTTATGCGTAGAACGATTGGCCCCTAGCGGGTTTTGGACGCGGGGGCAAGTTGGTGCGCGTTGACGAAGGCCGGGAAATGGGGTGAAACGTTGGGAAAGAGAACAAGTATTGGTTGAGAGGGCAGCTTTTTCGATGTTGGGATTCGAGATTTTTGTACATTCGGTGAAGATGGTTCTGAGGAATTTGAAGCAGGCGATGCAGATTTCCGTCGTGCCGGCGCTTATTGGCGGCGTTCTGGTGATCGGCTTGTACTTTTTGTTTGGCCTCCCATTTGAAGATTTCAACGCAGAGACGAACGGACTGCCCCCTGGTGTAACAACGGTGTCCTTTGCCGGATTTCTTCTGAGTCTCATGGCGGTTGTGTTCGGTGTCATGCTTTGGATCGTTGTTTCGTGGCACCGGTTCGTATTGCTTGAAGAATACCCATCCGGCTTTATCCCACCGCTCAGGCTCGACCGCATTTTGTCGTACTTTGGTCACCTCCTTATGTTGATGTTGTTACTGGGCGTCGCGCTCATTCCTGCGGCGCTTCTTTTCAGTGCTTTTTCCCAAATCTCGAAATTGGTCGGCGTAGTGGCTTGGGCTGTAATGGTTTTGCTTCTTAGTACCGTTTTCTATCGGTTGACGCCGATCCTGCCGGGTGCAGCTATTGGTAGGCCGCTGACCATTGCTGAAGCCTGGAAGGCAACATCGGGCGCAAACGGGGCGATTATTGTTCTGCTGGTTTTGTCCGTGCTGTTTCAGATTGCGCTACAACTATTGGCATCACTTCTTCTATTCGTCCCGATCATCGGTGCCTTGATCGTATTCTTCGCAAGTATGCTGATCGTTCCACTGATCAACGTCAGCATCCTGACCACGATGTACGGTGTCTTTATCGAAAAACGCGAACTCTCCTGAGCGGCGTACACATATGTATTCCTTGCCCTTATCACGCTGATGGGGCAGGGAAGCGGTCATGACCGACTTCATGACCCGCGCCCGCGCCGCCGAAGAGGCGATGCGCTCTGTCTTCCCGGCAACGCCGTTGCAGCGCAATGCCCACCTGTCCGAACGTTATGGGGCGGATATCTGGCTCAAGCGCGAAGACCTGAGCCCGGTGCGCTCCTACAAGATTCGCGGTGCCTTTAACGCCATGCGCAAGCAACAGGGACAGGACCTGTTCGTCTGCGCCAGCGCGGGCAATCACGCGCAGGGCGTGGCCTATATGTGCCAGCATATGGGGGTCCGGGGCGTGATCTTCATGCCGGTCACGACGCCTCAGCAGAAGATCCAGAAAACGCGTATCTTTGGCGGGGACACCGTCGAGATTCATCTGATCGGTGACTATTTCGATGACACGCTTGCTGCCGCTCAGGCATGGTGCACGCAGCAGGGCGGATATTTCCTGTCGCCTTTTGACGATGCCGATGTGATCGAAGGGCAAGCCTCGCTGGCGGTTGAAATCGAAAGGCAGATGGGCGGTGCGCCCGATCACGTTGTGCTTCCCGTGGGTGGAGGCGGCATGTCCGCCGGTGTCGCTACATGGTTCGGGGACCGCACCCATTGCCTGTTCGTCGAACCGGCCGGAGGGGCCTGTCTGCGCGCAGCCCTGGCAGCAGGACACCCTGTTTCGCTGGATCATGTGGATACCTTTGTCGATGGCGCCGCGGTCGGGCGGATCGGTGAAAAGCCGTTCGAGTTGTTGAAATCACGTCACCTGTCGGACGTTCTGGTCCTGTCCGAGGACCGTATCTGCACCACCATGATCGAGATGCTGAATGTCGAAGGCATCGTGCTGGAACCTGCGGGGGCGCTGGCGATCGAGGCAGTAGGTGATATCCAAAGCTTTGTGCGTGGAAAGACCGTGGTCTGCCTGACATCCGGCGGCAATTTCGATTTCGAACGCCTTCCCGAGGTCAAGGAACGTGCGCAGCGGTATTCCGGTGTGAAAAAGTACTTCATCCTGCGCCTGCCGCAGCGACCCGGCGCCCTGAAAGAGTTCCTGAATATTCTCGGCCCCGAGGATGATATCGCCCGGTTCGAATACATGAAGAAATCGGCGCGCAATTTCGGTTCGGTTCTGATCGGGATCGAAACCCGCAAGCCGGAAAACTTTATGCGCCTGTTTGCCCATCTGGACGATGCAGGGTTCACCTATACCGACATCACCGAGGACGAGACGCTGGCACAGTTCGTGATCTAGCTCAGTTTCTCATTCAGCTCGGCTTCAAACACGGTTTTCGAGCTGTCGAAAACGGCCAAAAGTGCTGGCAGATCAACCTCGGTCCCTTGCCCTGCCGCGGCCTGCCGTTCCCCATCCTGGCAGAGTTTCGAGAATTGATCGAACCCCAGGCTCAACGCGCTGCCTTTCAGGAAATGCAGGTTCTGTTCCAGCTCGGCCCGGTTGGTGTCGCGGCGCAGGCGGATGATCACGTCCTGCACTTCTTCCAGAAATATCTCGACCACCTCGTCGAATTCCTCGGGGCCGACTTCATCCCGCAACTGCCTGACTCTGGCCCAGTGGATCATGATATTCACCAGCTAATGAATGGTCATGGTTCTGAATAGACGCGCCCGGTAAAAAGCAGGTTAACGGGGCCACGCTTCGGCAATCGTCACTCTTCACCGGATGTTAAATCAGTCGGCGATAGGGTCGCCATCAGTGACGAAACTCATCAGAGCAGAGGGTAAATGGTGCCGGGTGCGAGTCTTGAGGAAACCAGAGCTGATCTGGATTTCGGCGCGATCCGCACGGTGCTGGTGGTGGATGACAGCCGCCTGCAACGGCGCATTCTGGTGGCCTCTCTCAGGAAGTGGGGGTTCGAGGTGATCGAGGCCGATACAGGCCATGCCGCTTTGGCGCTTTGCGTCGATAATCCGCCCGATCTTGTGCTAAGCGACTGGGTCATGCCGGGGATGAGCGGCCTTGAATTTTGCTGTGCCTTTCGGGCATTGGAAACGGATCAATACAGCTATTTCATCCTTCTGACATCCAAAAGCGAAAAGCAGGAGGTCGCGCGCGGTCTGGATGCCGGGGCAGACGATTTTCTGATCAAGCCGCTTGAGGCGGACGAACTGCGCGCCCGGATTTCAGCCGGTGCGCGCATTCTGGACATGCAGCGCGAGCTCTCACAGAAAAACCGCCTGATCGAATCTGCGCTCGAGGAACTCAGGCTGGCGCATGACGCGATTGACAAGGACCTGATGCAGGCGCGAAAAATTCAGGAATCGCTGGTTCCCGAACTGACCCGGACATTCGGGAAGTCACAAGTCAGTCTGTTGCTGAAACCCTGTGGTCATATCGGCGGTGATCTGGTGGGGATGTTCTCGCCCGGGGTGAACCGGCTCGGGTTCTACAGCATCGACGTATCCGGCCATGGTATCACCTCGGCCATGATGACGGCGCGATTGGGGGGGTACCTGTCCAGCAAGCATTTCGATCAGAACGTCGCGATGGAGCGGAGGTTCGACAAGTTTTATGCACTTCTTCCACCGAAATACGTGGCTGAAACGCTCAATTCCCGCCTGATGGCCGATGAGGGTATCGAAGAGTATTTTACCATGGTTTACGCCATCGTTGACCTGCGCAACGGGCATCTGAAAATGGTACAGGCCGGGCATCCGCACCCCCTGCTGCTGCGGCAGGGTGGCCGCGCCGAGTTTCTTGGTGACGGAGGCTTGCCCATAGGATTGATCGAAGATGCGCGCTTTCAACAAATCGAGACGCAGATGCAGCCCGGCGACAAGCTGCTGTTGTACTCGGACGGGTTTACCGAATGCCAACTGGCTGGTGGTGGCTTGCTGGAAGAAGACGGTTTGCGTCAGATGGCCCAACAGAGCATGTCGAAAAGGGGCGGGTCAGAGTTTCTGGACGACATGTTCTGGCGTTTGACGCAAGTGATGTCACCCAAAGACGGCATCGGCGATGATGTCTCGGCCGTCTTTTTTGAATATAACGGACCTTAAAGCGACCCGAGATGCAACTCGGCAAAGTGCCGGTCACCGTCATTTCCCAGTAAACCGACGGCGTCAGCAGTTTCCATCCACAGCGCTTCGTGAAACGCCTCGGACGGCGGGCCTATGCGTCGCACGGGGCGGGCGCGATAGATCAGGCAGACCTTCTCGGCCCACAGGTCATATTCCGGCATATAGGTGAAGCGCCGAAAGGCACCAATCCGCCGGGGGGCCGCAATAAGCCACCCGGTTTCTTCAATGACTTCGCGATGCAGGGCGGTAACGGGTGATTCGCCCGGATCAATACCCCCGCCGGGCAATTGCAGGTCGGGTCCGGGTTCTGTCTGGCAGGTCAGCAAAAGGTGACTTCTGCGGGGCAAAAGTGCGTACACACCGACCCGTCGCGTGTATTTCCGCCCCGGCTCTGGGGTTTCACCGAACCGCCTGATCATGTATGGCCCCTTACAACCTAATCTGTTCGACCTATATGGTGCCGGTATGCCAACCTGTGGCGCGTAAGGAAACCCCATGTCTCTTGGAACGAAAATCGCGTGGGACGATACCGTCCTGCCCTTTCAACTCGATGTATCGGATATGCGTGGCCGTGTGGCCCGTCTGGATGGTGTGCTGGATGGTATCCTGAAGCAGCATGACTACCCCGAACAGGTCGAGGCGTTGGTGGCCGAGATGGCCCTGCTGACCGCATTGATCGGGCAGACGGTTGCGCTGCGCTGGAAGCTGTCGTTGCAGGTGCAGTCCAAGGGGCCGGTGCGCATGATTGCGACCGACTATTACGCACCCAAGGCCGAAGGTCAGCCTGCGCAGATCCGGGCCTATGCCAGCTTTGACCGTGACCGGCTCACCGATACGGCCCCCTTCGATCAGGTGGGCGAAGGGTATTTTGCCATCATGATAGACCAGGGCGAAGGCACGCAACCCTATCAGGGTATCACGCCGCTGACCGGGGCCTCTCTCAGCGCCTGCGCCGAGGCCTATTTTGCACAGTCCGAGCAGCTGCCAACCCGGTTCTCGCTGAGCTTTGGCAAATCGACCGAGCCCGGCGTGGATGAACATTGGCGTGCCGGCGGCATCATGTTGCAGCATATGCCCAAAGCCTCGCCATTTGCCGCCTCGGGTGAGGGCAATGGCGAGATCCTGACCGCCAGCGATCTGGTCGACGGCGAAGAGGGCGAGAACTGGGGCCGGGTCAATATCCTGCTGGACACAGTCGAGGATCTTGAGCTGATCGGTCCTTCGATTGCGCCGACTGATTTGTTGATCCGGTTGTTCCACGAAGAACAGCCACGGGTCTATGATGCGCAGTCCGTGCAGTTTGGCTGCACCTGTTCCGAAGACCGGGTACGGCAGAGCCTGTCGATCTACTCGGCAAAGGACCTCGAAAAGATGACGACGCCCGAAGGTCAGGTCACCGCCGATTGCCAGTTCTGCGGCGCACATTATGTGCTTGACCCGTCAACGGTTGGCTTTGAAGCCGAAGACCGAAAGGGTGCTTGACCCGATTGAACAGATCCGGACGGCGCTGCGCCGTCCCGGTCACGGGTCCAGCGATTTTGACCTGAACCCGGATACTGTCCTGCCACCCGGCCGCCGCCTGCGCCCGGCGGGGGTTCTGGTTGCAATCTCGCTTGCGGATGACACCCCTCGGGTGATCCTGACGAAACGGTCCTCGGCCCTCAAGCATCATCCGGGTCAGATCGCGTTTCCCGGTGGCAAACAGGACGAAGGGGATGAAGATGTCACGGCAACGGCCCTGCGCGAAGCACAGGAAGAGATTGGCCTTCCCGCGGACCTTCCCGAAATCCTGGGTTACCTGCCGACGCATGAAACTGTCACCTCATTCACGGTCACACCCGTGGTGGCCGTTCTTCGAAAGGGATTTCAACCTGTTCCGGAACCCGGCGAAGTCGACGAAGTTTTTTCGACCCCCCTTGCGCATCTCTTGAATCCCAAGAATTATCTGGTGGAATCGCGCCGTTGGCGCGGACAAAAACGCAGATATTACACAGTTCCGTACGGCCCTTATTACATATGGGGTGCGACGGCCCGCATATTGCGCGGGCTTGCAGCGCGGGTGAATGAATGATGCAGATTGAGGAGCTTTGGGTCAGCGAACCGGCGACCCAAAAGGTATGCGCCGCCCTGACCTCATCCGGGGCGCAGGCGCTTTTTGTGGGTGGGTGCGTGCGCAATGCGCTGCTGGGCGCGCCGGTGTCGGATATCGACATTGCCACTGATGCCCGGCCTGAACGGGTTGTCGAGATGGCGCAGGCTGCCGGCCTCAAGGCTATCCCCACCGGTATCGACCATGGCACGATTACAGTGGTCAGCGCCGGTATCCCGCACGAGATCACCACTTTCCGGCGTGACGTCGAAACCGATGGTCGCCGCGCTGTCATCGCCTTTTCCGATCACGTCGAAGAAGATGCTGCGCGGCGCGATTTTACCATGAATGCACTTTATGCAAGGCCCGATGGCTCTGTGTTAGACCCGCTTGGAGGGCTTCCCGACCTTCAGGCCCGGCGGGTGCGGTTCATCGGTGAGGCTGAGGACCGCATTCGCGAAGACTATCTGCGGTCACTGCGCTATTTCCGGTTTCACGCATGGTATGGCGACCCGGATGCCGGTTTCGACCCGGACGCGCTGGCTGCCATTGGTGCCAATCTTGACGGGCTGACCTCGTTGTCGCGGGAACGCGTCGGGGCGGAACTGCTGAAGCTGCTGGGCGCGCCTGATCCGGCCCCGGCCATTGCTACGATGCGCAGCACGGGCGTATTGGCAAAATTGCTGCCGGGCGCGGATGACCGGTCACTGGCACCTCTGGTCGCTTTGGAACATGCGGCAGGTGCCGAACCGAACCCCGTGCGCCGTCTGGCGGCCATCGCGACACCCGATGACGCCGCAACCCTGCGCCTGAGCCGTTCGCAACTGCAACGCCTTACCGGAATGCGGAGCGAAGCGCAGTCAACCACCAGCGTGGCTGAACTGGGCTATCGGTATGGTGACGAAGGCGGGTTGAACAAAACCCTTTTGCGGTGCGCTTTTTTTGAACAGCCCTGGTCCGAAAGCTTCAGACAGGACCTGCACGCAGGCGCAGCCGCGCGTTTCCCGATACAAGCCAAAGACCTGATCCCCGGGTTTACCGGACCGGCGCTGGGCCAAAAGCTGGCCGAGCTTGAAAGCCGGTGGATCGCGTCGGGTTTTGCGCTGTCGCGCGAGGACTTGCTTGCAAGTTAATGTTTAGTCTCAAAAGGGGATGACAACTTTGGTCCATTGTGGTTAGGTGCGCCCGTCACATGGATGGAGGAATGCGAATGTATTACGGGATCTGGTTCGGCTAAAGCCGGGACACTTGCCCCGTAAAGGGTGGTGTTCAGGCGCCATCTGTCTTCGCACGTCTTTATCTCTGCTCAATCGGAGCACACTCCATGTTTCGCTATTTCGAAAACCTTGTTGATCCTTTTGTCGCCTATCATGAGGCTGACGCGCCGCCGACCCGGCTGTGGCCGTTTCTGCTGGACTATTCGCGCCCGTTCTATCGGGTGTTTGTCTGGGCTGCGCTGATTTCCATTATCGTCGCCGGTGTCGAGATTGGGTTGATCTATTATATGGGTCGTGTCGTCGACCTGTTGGGTGGCACACCAACCGAGGTGTGGCAGAACCACGGGACCGAGCTGCTGTTGATCGCGGCCTTTGTCCTGTTTCTGCGCCCTTTGTTGCATCTGGTCGACGTACTGATCCTGAACAACACGATCCTGCCGAACTTTGGCACTCTGATCCGCTGGCGCGCCCATAAGCACGTTCTGCGTCAGTCGGTTGGCTGGTTCGAGAATGATTTTGCCGGACGGATTGCGAACCGGATCATGCAGACACCGCCCGCGGCCGGTGAGGTGATCTTTCAGGTCTTTGACGCGATTTCCTTTTCACTGGCCTACCTGATAGGGGCGGCAATCCTGCTTTATGCGGCGGATGCGCGCCTGCTGATCCCGCTGCTGATCTGGTTTGCGTTCTACGCGATGCTGGTGCGCTGGACTGTTCACCGTGTCGGGCCGGCGTCCAAGGCGGCATCCGATGCGCGGTCAACCGTCACGGGCCGCGTCGTGGACAGCTATACCAACATTCATTCCGTCAAGATGTTCGCCCATGGCCCGCAAGAGCTGGACTATGCCCGTGAAGCGATCGAGGAAACCCGCCGGACATTCCAGATCGAGATGCGGATTTTCACCATCATGGATGCGGTTCTGGTCACCCTGAACGGGGTGCTGATCGTTGGTGTCGTGGGTTGGGCAATTGCCTTGTGGATGCAGGGTTCCGCTTCGGTTGGCGTCGTTGCGGCAGCAACCGCGCTGACCCTGCGCCTGAACGCCATGACCGGATGGATCATGTGGGCGCTGACCAGCTTTTTCCGCCAGCTTGGTATCGTGGCCGAGGGGATGGAGACCATCGCGCAACCCATCGACCTGCTTGACGCGCGCGAAGCCAAACCCCTGCGGTTGACCAGGGGTGAGATCCGGATTCGCGATCTCTCGCACCATTACGGGCGCGAGGCCGGTGGACTTGACCACATCAACCTGACCATTCAGCCCGGCGAAAAGGTCGGTCTCATTGGGCGGTCGGGTGCCGGGAAATCGACTCTGGTAAAGCTGCTTTTGCGGTTTTATGACGTCGAACGCGGTGCCATTCTGATCGATGATCAGAACATTGCGGGTGTCACACAGGACAGCCTTCGCAGCCATATCGGCATGGTCCAGCAAGACAGTGCGCTGCTGCACCGGTCTGTGCGTGACAACATCCTTTACGGCCGCCCGGACGCGACCGAGGCGCAGATGATTGCCGCAGCCAAACAGGCCGAAGCGCACGCGTTCATCCTTGACCTGCAAGACCCGCAGGGGCGCACCGGGTATGACGCGCATGTGGGTGAGCGGGGCGTAAAGTTGTCTGGTGGTCAGCGGCAGCGGGTAACGCTGGCCCGGGTGATCCTGAAAGACGCACCAATCCTTTTGCTGGACGAGGCGACATCGGCGTTGGATTCCGAGGTCGAAGCGTCAATTCAGGAAACGCTCTACGGCATGATGCAGGGCAAAACCGTGATCGCCATCGCCCACCGGCTCAGCACCATTGCGCAGATGGATCGCATTCTGGTGATGGACGGGGGCCGCATCGTCGAAGAGGGCGCGCATTCTGATCTGTTGGCGCAGGGTGGCCTTTACGCGCAGTTCTGGGCGCGGCAATCTGGCGGCTTCATGAACCCGGAGGCCGCTGAATGAAGATTGCCGATCTCATCTATCCGTTCAGGACCACTGAAACGCCCCCACCGCAGACATTGGGGGCGTTCATTCGCTGGAGCCTTTCGGGCGCCTGGCCCATGCTGTTTGTCGCCGCGTTCTTTTCGGCGCTGGCTGGCGCGATGGAGGCTGGAACAGCGTGGATTCTGGGGCGTGTGATCGATGTGGCAACATCCAGCGGGCCCGAGCATTTCATGACCGCCGGGAATATGTGGATGATCTTTGGGGCGGTGGTGTTTTTCATGCTGCTGCGCCCGATCCTGTTTGGGCTGTCTTCAATTTCGAACAACTATATCGTGATGCCCAACATCACGCCTTTGGTGCTGGCCAAGCTGAACCGCTGGACGCTGGGCCAGTCTGTCACCTATTTCGACGATGATTTCGCCGGGCGCATCGCCCAGAAACAGATGCAGACGTCGAACGCCATGGCCTCGGTCGTGTCCGAAACGATCAGTGCGATAGTGTTTGCATTGGCGTCGCTGGTGGGCTCTTTGCTTTTGTTAGGGTCTATTCATCCTTTGGTGATGCTGCCTTTTGCGGCCTGGTTGGTGGTCTATTTCCTGCTTGTGCGCTGGTACCTGCCGCGTATTCGCATGCGCTCGGCCGCACGCGCCGGGGCGCGGGCGATGGTTTCGGGGCAGGTGGTTGACACGATCACCAACATCAAAACCGTCAAGCTTTTTGCGCACTCGGATTTCGAAGATCAGGCCGCGCGGCATTCAATGGTCGAGCTGCGGAAAAAATCGCTGGCGTTCGGCAAGCTGTCGGCCAGTTTCCGGTTCGTCCTGATGGCGCTTGCCGGCATTCTGCCTGTTCTCCTGCTGGGGGCGACGCTGTGGTTATGGCAGTTCGGAATGGCAACCGCAGGTGACATCGTTGCTGCGGGCGCGGTGTCGGTTCGCATTTCGCAGATGACCGGATGGGTCAGCTTCACGTTGATGGGCCTCTATGCCAATGTGGGCGAGATTGAAAACGGGATGAAGACGCTGGCCAGACGGGACAGGGTCGAAGATGCGCGCAGCGCGAAGGATCTTGATGTGACCGAAGGGTCCATCACGTTCGAAGATGTCAGTTTTGCATACGGCCGGGATGTGGGCGGTGTTACGGACCTGACGCTGACTGTGAAACCGGGCGAGAAGCTGGGGATTGTCGGGGCCTCAGGGGCGGGTAAATCAACGCTCGTTTCGCTGCTTCTTCGGCTCTATGACAGGGAAAATGGCGCTATTTGCATCGACGGGCAGGACGTGTCGCAGGTCACACAGGACAGTTTGCGCCGCCAGATCGGCATGGTCACGCAGGAAACGGCGATGTTCAACCGGTCTGCCCGCGAAAACATCCTCTATGGTCGCCCGGACGCGTCCGAGGCCGAGTTGATCGAAGCAGCAATCAAGGCCGAAGCGCATGACTTTATCCTGAGCCTCAAGGACGGCCAGGGCCGTACCGGCTATGACGCTCATCTGGGCGAGCGTGGCGTAAAGCTCAGCGGTGGCCAAAGGCAACGGATCGCCCTTGCACGCGCCATTCTCAAGGATGCGCCAATTCTGGTTCTGGACGAAGCAACCTCAGCCCTTGATTCCGAGGTCGAGGCGTCGATTCAATCGGCGCTTCATCGGGTGATGCAGGGCAAAACCGTTCTGGCCATCGCACACAGATTGTCGACGCTCAGCGAGATGGACCGGATCATCGTTCTGGATCAGGGGCAAATTGTGGAAACCGGAACGCACGAGGATCTTTTGGATCAGGGCGGGCTTTATGCCCGGTTCTGGCATCGGCAATCTGGTGGTTTCATTCAGGCGGAAGCTGCCGAATAAGGGTTTTGTTGAACCCAAAGCCCGGCTATCAGGCCCCTCATGACGCAGAAATACACAATCACCCGGCTCGGCCATCAGGGCGACGGCATCGCTGATGGGCCCGTTTACGCTCCGCGCACCCTTCCGGGTGAGGTTGTCAGCGGCACCCTTGTTGATCAGGTGCTGACCGATATCCGCGTCGAAGTACCGTCTGATGTCCGGGTGAAAGCCCCGTGCCGCCATTACAAAGCCTGCGGTGGCTGTCAACTGCAACACGCCTCCGACGCGTTTGTCGCCGACTGGAAGCTGAGCATTGTCCGCAACGCCCTGTCCGCGCAGGGGGTTGAGGCGCCGATGCGTCCGATACACACATCTCCCGAACACTCACGCCGACGCGCCACGATTGCCGTCAGGCGGACCAAGAAAGGCACATTGGCCGGGTTCCATGGACGTGCATCGGATACGATCACCGAAATCCCGGATTGCCTATTGCTTGACCCGGCCCTGATCGCCGCAATTCCCGTGGCCGAGGCGCTGGCGGTTCTGGGCGGCAGCCGCAAGGGCGTCTTGGCCGTCACGCTCACCCTGTCCGAAGGTGGGCTGGATGTGGCCGTCAAGGGCGGCAAGCCCCTGGATGGGCCGCTGGAACTGGCACTCGCTCAGGAAACCGAAAAACATGGTCTGGCGCGGCTCAGCTGGGATGGTGAAGTGATCGCCATGCGCCACGCTCCGGTTCAGCGCTTTGGGGCCGCCGCCGTCACGCCACCACCCGGTGCCTTCCTTCAGGCGACCAAGGACGGAGAACAGGCTCTATTACGGGCCGTTTCCGACGCAACACGGGGTTCGAAACGGATTGTTGACCTGTTTGCGGGCAGCGGCACATTCTCATTGCCTCTGGCAGAAAAAGCCGAGGTTCACGCGGTCGAAGGTGCCGCAGACATGGTGCAGGCACTGGATCAGGGCTGGCGCAGGGCGCAAGGTCTGAAACGCGTGACGACCGAGGCCCGCGACCTGTTCCGTCGTCCATTGATGCCGGATGAACTGAAATCGTTTGACGCAATCGTTCTGGACCCGCCCCGCGCCGGTGCCGAAGCACAGGTGGCCGAGCTGGCACAGGCCAGACGCCCGGTGATTGCCTATGTCTCGTGCAACCCCGTCACCTTCGCGCGCGATGCAAAAATACTGGTTAACGCAGGCTACACCCTTGAATGGGTGCAGGTCGTTGACCAGTTTCGATGGTCGTCACATACGGAACTTGCTGCGCGGTTTACCCTGAACGCCGCATCTTGATCAAACAGGAGAAAGCGACCCATGGGTTTCAGACAGCGTTTGCTGAACATCATCGAAGCGCCCGTATTCGGGCAATTCATAACGGCTGTCATCATTTTTAATGCAGTGCTTTTGGGGATGGAGACGTCGCCGACCCTGATGGAAGCAGCCGGGCCGCTGATCGTGATGCTGGACAAGCTGTGCCTTGCGATCTTTGTGGCGGAAATCACCATGAAACTGATCGCGACCGGGCGCAGGTTTTTCACAAACGGCTGGAACAATTTCGATTTCCTGATCGTCGGCATTGCGCTTGTTCCCAGCGCCGGAGGTCTTTCGGTTCTGCGGGCCCTGCGAATCCTGCGGGTATTGCGCGTGATTTCCGTTGCGCCAAGATTGCGCCGGGTGGTTGAAGGGTTCATCTCGGCCCTGCCGGGAATGGCCAGTGTGTTCCTGCTGATGGCAATTCTGTTCTATATCGGGGCTGTGATCTCGACCAAGCTGTTCTCGGCAACCTTCCCGGATTGGTTCGGCGATCTTGGCCTGTCGGCCTATACACTGTTTCAGATCATGACGCTTGAAAGCTGGTCGATGGGGATCGTCCGCCCGGTGATGGAGGTTTATCCCTATGCCTGGCTGTTCTTCGTCCCCTTCATCATGGTCACAACCTTTGCCGTGGTTAACCTATTGGTGGGTCTGATCGTGAATTCCATGCAGGACGCGCATCATGCCGAGGATGAGGTCAAAACAGACGCGTATCGTGATGAGGTTCTGGAACGGTTGGAGAGCATCGAGCGTCACCTGACAGGAAACTTGAACATCAAAAAGTGATTTCAGTTTTCGCATTTTTTGGCATAATAAGCCCCAAAAAACAAAGCAGGCAGTGAAACATGGATCGTCGAGCATTCGGATTGGGGGCGGTAGCAACGCTGGGCCTATCGGCTTGTGCATCAGCCCGTCCAAATTTTCTGACTTATAATGGGCCCGAGGTCACCTCGCTGGTGGTCAACAAGGGCGCGCGTAAACTTTATTTGTTGCACCATGAAAAAGTCCTCAAGGAATATGATGTGGATCTGGGGTTTGCGCCAAACGGTACAAAAACCAAACGCGGAGACGGCCGCACGCCCGAAGGAAGTTACCTGATCGATCGCCACAACCCCAACAGCCGCTATCACCTGTCGCTGGGCATTTCGTATCCCAACTCTCAGGATATCGCCAAGGCCAAGGCTGCGGGAGTTGATCCGGGTGGGGACATCTTCATTCACGGGCAGCCAAATCTGAGATCCGAGTTCAAACGCGCCAAGAAAACACCGGATTGGACAGCGGGATGCATCGCGGTCAAAAATGACGAGATCGAAGAAATCTATGCGATGGTCAACCGGGGGACGCTGATCACCCTGCGCCCTTAGGGGGCACAGGCGTCCACGCTCCAAACCCGAAAATTTCATAGTCGCGCTGGTAGGTCTCGGATGCCAGCGCTTCAAGCTGTTCGTCATAGATCTGACCCAGCGAAAACGGTACATCCGGCACGCACCGGCCGGGGGCAGGCGGATTGGAGTGGCCTGTTGAGCGGGCCAGATCCGGCAGAGCCGTGGTCAGCTCTTCTTCCCGCAGAATCAGGTCCGGCATCAGAAAGCTGGCAATGCCATCCAGCGTGCGGGACTGGCTGCACCACGTCCCGTCAACGCGGATCGGCGTCTGACCGTTGAGATTCATGCGCAGGAATCCAAGGAAAGCCAGAAATGCATCTCGATGCTGTTCGACCGAGTAATTGGTGTCGCGCACCTGCCCGGGGATCGGCAGGTCAAGGCGGTTGCGCAGATAATTGCGAACCATCTTGTAACTGCCCGGCCCGGTATCCAGAATATACTGGCAAAACGCCGAATGCGCCCGTGCCAGCGGGTGGCGCAACACGGTGAACTTCCGGTGCCCGGGGTGGTCTTGCATCCAGGCGCGGATTTCCTTGCGGTTCCGGTTTGTGACCAGATCGTCCGTAGAACAGCCATCCAGCTCGGCCATCCATTGCGCGATAACAGGCTCTATTCCGCCGCGAATGGGCAAATACATCAAATTTGATATGGCTGCGGCAATATATTGCGGTACCGCCGCCCCTCGGTTTGGCTCGAAACGGGTGGGCTGGTGCAATCCGAACCTGTCCAGCCTGGACAGAGCGTCTTGCATCTCATCGGGGTTGGTGACCTTTGATACGGCAGGTGCCGGGTTTTGCGGTTTCAGAGTATCGTCCAGCTTGCTCAGCCGCGCCTCAACCCCCAGCCATGCGGCCAGACCGTTCAGAACGTCCAACTCGGCCAGGTCGTCATAGGTGATGAAAAAGGCAGTCTGACCGGTCTTCTGTAAATGCTGCCGCAACATATTTTGATGGCTGTGGACCTGATCGAGATACTCAGAAAACTCAGCGCCGTCGAATGCAACCTGGGCATCGATGCGGCGCTTCACGTTCTTCAGCAGCCATTGCTGCGTGGCGCGTGCGATCTTCAGGGACAGAAAACTGTCCAGCGGATTGCGTGTGAGAATGATCTTGGCACAGCGCGGATCATTTAGCACTGGCTTCAGAATGCGTGGGTCATGGTCCTGGAAATACCGAAAACCGTTCAAGTCGCCCGGTGCCGACCTGATTGCCTTCAACAGCCGCATCGGATCTGCGTCGCGGTCTTCCAGCGACAGACCCAGAAGGGTATCGGACTTCAGGTTGCCGGCAAAATGCGGGTTGAAGGCTTCGCCATGGCAGGAAACCCCTTCCAGCGCGTTCAGATTGGCCTCAAGCAGGTTCGACCCTGTGCGCATGGCAGCCAGAACAACGAAGTAGTCAAAATTGGCTGGCATGGGTGATTACTGCACCAGATAGGGTTTGTGATAGGGTTTCGTCTGACGGCCGAACACATCGTCCGAAGGAAAATCGCCCATCAGGTAAGGGTGCATACCCTGGTTCTTGAGGTTTTGCAGGAACTTCCCGAAGCCGGACAGGTCGACCATTGTGGGCGCTTCTGTCAGGTGGCTGGACTGATGCGCGCCAATCTCATCCAGGATTGTCTGCAGGGGTTCCATCGGCGCTTCAAGGAAATCGGCCAGCGACCAGCTGCGCATCCGCGCCTTGGTCCAGACCGAGGTCAAAACCTCAAGCTGTTTGGTTTCGATCTGTTGCAGGCGCGCGGCCTCGCTCCGGATGTCCGAAAAATTCAGGTTCGACCGGAACAGCGGAATCGCCCAGGCCCCGGTGATGACCGAGATTTGCGCATTCTTGTCCCGCGCCAGAAACCAGTTGATGTCCTGTGTGTCGCGGGGGCTGAACTGGAAACACTGGCGTTCGCCGCGTGTATTCCAGATCAGGTTCGACAGAAAGGCCGTTGGATTGTAATCCCGCAGCAAAGCACAATCGCTGAGCGCACCGTTTGTAATGGTTTCACCCTTTGCAAATTCTGCACGCTCGGGTCCGAACAGGTGCCCGTGCACGCGTGTGCCAGTGGCCGCAGCCAGCCATTCTTCGAAATCTTCAAACAGTTCGGAAAAGCCCTGAAATACGGAATAGGGTGACGAGGTAAGGCCGTTTTCACTGCCGTGCCGGGGAAACCGGCTTTGCATGTACAGCCCGTCACGCCCCCGCGTCCGCCGCTCGACCGCCTTGGAAAACACGCGGTCAATCTTGCCGGGGTTGGGTTCTGCCGGTTTCATCGCACTGGCCTGATCGGTCAGAAACGCCTGATACAGCCGTTCCGCACGGGGCCAGATCTTGCGGGCAACAAAACAGTCTGACCGCCGCAGCAATTGCAGATGATCGTCGTAGAAGATGTGCGGGCGGCCCTGATAGTCGAACTTGGACAGGGTCAGGGATCGGCTCTCGATATGTGTGGAATACAGCCGCGCCAATGTCTGGAAATAGCTT
Organism: Ruegeria sp. AI2; assembly: GCF_056541275.1. Lineage (NCBI taxonomy): Bacteria > Pseudomonadati > Pseudomonadota > Alphaproteobacteria > Rhodobacterales > Roseobacteraceae > Ruegeria > Ruegeria sp. AI2. The sequence continues at coordinate 128,440 of NZ_JBQFYB010000005.1, read as the reverse complement.
TCATCCGGGATCCACACATGGCGGAAGTAGCTGTCATATTGTTTGCGCTTGGGATCTTGCAAAATGGCAGACAGTGTTTGACGGGTCAGGCACCACCACTGGCTGCCCATATGCGGGACTAAACCGTCGGGGATTTTCCGGCGAAACCCGACCGCGCGCTGAAGCTTTACATATGCGTCGAACAATCCGCGCTGTTTTCGCCAGGAAAACGGGAACCGCAGCGTAAACCGTTCATGATCCAACCCGCCGATTGTCCAGCTGACATCAGACGTTGTCGCGCTTTCGATGAAATCGACACGGGGCCGGTCGGCCAGGTAGTCAATCAACTCCTGAACCGGGCGCAGCGGCAGGCAGGCCCCCGACGACAGGAAGACGTGGCGCGTTTCCGGAAATTCTTCCAGCATCAGTTCGGACGCAGTTTGTGAGGCGGCAACGATGCCCCACCCGCCCCAGTCGCATTGATGCCGGTCGGAAAATGCGATCCGGGGATTGTCCGAACAGGACGCAACACATCGCGCATATTCTTCACCCGGTACTTTGCGATCCACATGGATCACAACCGGGCATCCGGCAGCGGTCCAATGGCGCGCGACCTGTTCGGCCCGGTCCAGCGAGGTATGAACCAGCATGACGACGCCCAGACCGCTCATGCCCAGTTTCCCTTTGACATCAGGCCCAGAATCTCAAGCTGCCGCCAGTTGATATAGGCCTCGGACCACTCGCACCAGAGTACGGGCTTGTCTTCAAGCTGTGCGGCATAGGCTTTGTATTCGCCCGAACCGCTATAATGCTGGCGGCGTTGCAATTCTTCACGCGCCTTGTCGCCAAGGGTGTCGATCAGCTTGGCATGAAGCAACGAGCCGCTGGCCTTTTCCCCACCCCATTCGTCGTAAACCTGATTCAGCCCGCGGGGCAAAAGCGAGTGGGTCGAGCTGACATAGACATACCGCCGATCCCATTTGACCAGGGGGATCTTGTTCAGTGCCGGGGCTTTGGATGGCTTGTCGCGAAAGAACACGCGCGCCCGCGCTCCCCCCTGAATCCACAGGTTCTTGTAATCGGGGTTCTTGGTGATCGTGTAATTCCCCGGGTCGAACCACCGCGCGATTTCAAAGGGATCCTGCCCCTCGCGATAGGTTTCGGCATCCACAGACCCTTCGGGGTACATGTCGATCAGCATGGTGCCAAAGCTGCGCACGGCACTTCCGTCCAGCCAGTCTGTCAAGGCGCGGATCGGGCGGGTGTCGCAGAAGGGGTAGATGAAAAACTCATCCGGGTCGACGCTCAGAACCCAATGTCCATGCGCGTATTTGCGCAGAATGTAATTCGACCAGTCCAGACCATAGCTTGCACGTTTGTAGCTGGTAGTCGTCCGCCAAACCGATACATCGGACTGCTGTTTCAGGAATTCGAAACTGCCGTCATCGCTGTCATTGTCGATGAACAGAAAGTGGTCGATGCCCAGTTTGCGGTAATATTCCAGAAAGTACGGCAGGCGAATTTTCTCGTTTCGCACAACGCTCATCAACAGGATATCGTCACGGCGGATGGCAGACGTGTTGTTGCTGGCGGACTTAAGTTCGCGCCGACGTCTGAGGCAGCGCAGAATACGGCGCTTGCGCCGCAATCTCATCTTGTATGATTCAAACAGGCTCACGCGACTGCCCAACCTTTATTATAACGCGAGCTTTCCCCGAACCCGCCGCGACCGTTGGTTGCGACAGGGCATTGTCGGTTTATGCCACTTCTACCTCTTCTGAGGCAACTTTTTTAAACCCCGGAAATGGTAAAGGTGCCGTTGACCCCCCCGATTTGTTTTCAAGACCAGCCGCCGTCACGCATCAGCCCCATCTCCAGCAACTGCGACCAGCCGGTATAGCGCACCGAGTGCGGGGTCCACATGTCTGGTTGACTGAGTATCTGATCGTAATACGTGCCGAACTGGTTCGGGTCATGAAAATGCTGGAGGCGCAGCTTTTCAGTTTTGGATTTTTCAATAATGTCCGGCAGAAATTTCGTATGCAGCAGCACGCCGGAAGGGGTGTCGCCGCTTGGCCCGTCATACACTGCGTTCAGACGACGGGGCAGGGCGGAATGGCACGAGTTTACGTAGGTATAGCGCCGCGACCAGCGCATCAGCGGGATCTTGTTCAGTGTGGGGGATCGCTGCTGCGTTTGGGCAAAAAACACCCGCTCGCGTGCGCCGCCCTGAACCCACAGGTTTCCCATCGGGCTTTGCCGCTGCGCGCGATACGGGCCTGCGTCAAACCAGTTCAGCACCTCGATCGGGTCCGTGTCCGGGTCATAGGTTTGTTCGCCCAACGACCCTTTTGGATACAGATCCAGCATCAAAGCGCCAAACCCGGCCCGTCCCTGCCGGTCCAGCCATTCTGTGAGCTCATGCAGGGAATGGCGGTCGTGCCGGGCATAAACCAGCAACTCATCCGCATCGACCATCAGGCACCAGTGGCCATGGCCGTAACGTATCTGTAGCCAGCTGAGCCAGTCCAGCCCAAAGCGTGATCCGCGATAGCTGGACCGGGTCTGCCAAAGGGACACATCCGGTTGATCCTGCAGAAATTCAGCCGAGCCGTCTTCGCTGCCGTTGTCGACGATCAGAAAATGGTTCACGCCCAGCTGGCGATAGTGACGGAAGAGCCAGGGCAGGCGGGTAATCTCATTGCGCAAGGTGGTAAAGGCCAGCACGTCGCCGCCCCGTATCCTGCTTGTCTGATCTTTCAGGCAGGTCAGTTGATGTCGGCTGCGCATCGAGCGCCAAAGAAGGCGTCGCCGTTTCCAGCGCAACCGGTATTCCTGTTGCCAACCGATATCAGGAAGTGTCTGAACCGTATTGGATGTCACAAGGGCCTCATTTCTCGTAGTGGCCGTTCTGATGCCAGCGCCAGGCATCCGCAATCATCGTCTCTAACGTTGACCTTTTCGGCTTCCATCCCAGTTCGGTTTGGGCGCGGACGGACCCGGAAACCAGCTTGGTGCAATCGCCCGCCCGTCGGGCGCCGACCGAATATGGCACAGGGCGGTTGGTGACGGATTTGGAATGCTCGATCACCTCAAGCACGGAAAACCCCGAGCCGGTGCCCAGATTGAAAACACGGCTTTCTTTACCCTGTTCCAGCCAGCCTAGCCCCAGAACATGTGCGTCGACCAGATCACAGACATGGACATAATCGCGGATACATGTGCCGTCCGGCGTATCGTAATCGGTGCCAAAAACGGTCAAACCCTCGCGCTTGCCATCAATCGCGTCCAGCATCAGGGGGATCAGGTGGGTTTCAGGCCGGTGAAATTCGCCCACTTCGCCTTCGGGATCGGCACCAGCAACGTTGAAGTACCGGAAAATGACATGGCGCAGCCCATGGGCCGCTTCGAAATCCCTCAGGATGTCCTCGATCGCGCGCTTTGATGCACCATAGGCGTTCAGCGGGTGTTGGGCGGTGGCTTCGTCCAGAACCACGTTGTCATGCTCGCCATAGGTGGCGCATGTGGACGAGAACACGAAATCCAGACAGCCCGCCGCAACCGCAGCCTCGACCAGCGTCAGCGATCCGGTCACATTGTTCGACCAGTACAAACCGGGCTGCCGCATCGCGTCGCCCACTTGGCTGAGCGCCGCAAAATGCATCACCGCAACCGGCTTGTGTTTGGCAAATACCTCGTCCAGACGTGCCCGGTCCAACAGGTCGCCCTGTTCAAACGGCCCGTATTTCACCGCATCCTGCCAACCGGTGACCAGATTGTCGTAGGTCACGGGAACATAGCCCACCTGCGCAAGCGCCTTGCAGGCATGCGACCCGATATATCCGGCACCACCGGTCACGAGGATTGGTTTCATGAAGCGTCCTTTGGAACCAGATTGCCTGTCATCGAGATATGGGAACCGCGGGGCGTCATGGGCAAAACCGGCTACTCCAGCCCCATCGCCGCCATCATCTCTTCGATCTTGGGCACGTCCTGCGGGTTGTTCAGCTCCCAGAACTGACGGCCCTTGGCGTCAACCTCGACGCACAGAACCTTGCGGCCATTTTCCATGAACCTGAGCTGTTCAAGACCTTCCAGCTTTTCCAGAGGGCCTGTTGGCCAGCCCGGATAGGCCGCCAACGCATCAGGCCTATAGGCATAGACGCCGACATGGTGAAACACCGGCGTGGGTTCATCCCCGCCATAGGTTTCTGAGGTGAAAGGCACGACCTCTTTCGAGAAATACATCGCGCTGTTGTCGCGCCCGAACACGGCGGTTGTTCCGCCAACACGGCCATGTTTGCGGTCATTCAGCAGGCTGTTCAAAGCGTCACCGTCGCAACGCAGGACGGGTGTGGCCACGCCAGCGTCGGGTGCCGCGCGCAGCCCTGTGATCAGGTCCTCGACAAACCAATGCGGTGTCAGGGGTGCATCGCCCTGAAGGTTGACCACGATGTCATATCCGCGGCCCAGAACCTTGTGCGCCTCAGCGCAGCGTTCGGTGCCGTTTTGGCAATTTTCCGAGGTCATCACCACCTCGGCACCAAAGCCTTCGGACAGTTCGCGGATGCGGTCGTCATCGGTTGCGACCACAACCCGGTCCACACCCGCGACTGAAGTGGCTGCCCGCCAGGACCGTTCGATCAGTGTCATCGAAACGCCGGTCGCGCCGGTCAGCGGCACCAATGGCTTGCCCGGATAGCGGGTCGAGGCATAGCGGGCGGGGATGGCGATCAGAACTGACATCAGGCCTCCTTCAGCTTAACACCCGGAGCGTACGCGATAAAAAACGGGTTCGCATAGCCCTCTTTGCCATAGAGAAGCGGCGCGTGATCGTCAAATCGCACAACCTGGCCTCCGGCCCCGGCCAGTACCGCGTGCCCTGCCGCCGTGTCCCACTCCATCGTGCGCCCGACCCGCGGATAAAGATCCGCCTCGCCCGTCGCAACCAAACAGAACTTGAGAGACGATCCCGCGCTTTTGCTGTCCTTGACCTGATACTTGTTGATGTAATCCTCGGTGGCCTGATCCCGGTGCGACTTTGACGCCACGACCAAAAGCGCGGAATTGTCCGGGTTAGAGACTGATATTGGGGTCGGGGTGCCGGGTGCATCCTTGTCAAACGCGCCCGTTTCCTCGACCGCCTGACCATCGGGCTGCGTATAGAACATGCGACCCCGCGCCGGGGCATAGACCACGCCCCGTGTCGGCGTTCCGTTCTCGACCAGTGCGATGTTGACGGTGAAATCGCCACGGCGGTTGATGAATTCCTTGGTGCCATCCAGCGGATCGACAATCAGAAAGGTATCCCCCTTTTCGGAATGCGAGGCGGCCTGTTCTTCGGTGATCAGCAGGATATCGGGGAAGGCCTGACGCAACCCGGCTGAAATCAGCGCGTCGGCTGCCTCATCCGCTTCGGTCACAGGGCTGGAGTCTGATTTGACTTTGACGTCGAAATCGTCTGCCTCATAGATTTCCATGATCCTGTCGCCTGCCTCAAGGGCCAGACGCCGGATGACGGGAATAAGCGCGTCGTAGGTCACAAAAATGCTCCGTTCCTGTGGTTTGTTGATCCAAACTCGTGACCGACTTATGATGCGACGGTTACCGAACGGCAAGATATTCATGCCAGGTTAGGGACGACGAGGCAGGAAAGACCCTTTAAGTGTTCTATTACAAGCGCAATCAAACGCTGCTGGGCGGTGCACTGACGACTGCGGAACTGGTGTTCCACGCGGTGGTGCGGAACGTGCGCGCGCAGCATCCGAATGCGGTGATCGCGATCCTGCTTAACGTTGTGCAATTGCTGGTGATGATGGTTACCTTCTATCTGCTCATGTCGCTGATGGGCCGGGGCGGGGTCGCCAGAATCAGGGGCGAATTTCTGCTGTATGTTCTGTCGGGTGTGTTCCCGTTCATGTTGCACATACAATCGATTGGCGCGATTTCAGGGGTTGGATCCTCCAATAACCCGATGATGCTGCATTCGCCGATGAACGTGATGGTCACGATTCTCGCAGCGGCCTTCAGCACTTTCTATAAGTTCCTGCTGGCCATGTTCATCATCCTGTTCGTCTACAGTGTCGCGGTTGCTCCGCTTGAGGTGCAGAATCCCGGCGGCGCCTTCGCAATGCTGGTGTTGGCCTGGTTTACCGGCTGCACGGTGGGGCTTGTGTTCATGGCGTTGAAACCGTGGGCCCCGACGACCGTTTCGATGCTAACCAATATATATCGCCGTCTGAACATGGTGTTTTCCGGCAAGATGTTCATTGCGAACGCATTGGGTGGCGGGCTGTTGATGATGTTTGCCTGGAACCCGCTGTTTCACATCATCGACCAGACCCGCGGGTTCGTGTTCCGCAACTATTATCCAAGAAACACCAGCTGGGAATACGCGGCCTGGGTTGGAATCGCCCTGTTGATGATCGGTCTTATGGGTGAGTTCTTTACCCGTCAGCACGTGTCGAAAAGCTGGAATGCGCGCCGCTAACGCGCCACCCGCAGCGTAAGATTTATGCGCCCGCCTTTGGGCAGCAGGCGCGAGGATCCAAACCTGATCCGATCCACACCGTGATATGCCAGCCGCGCCGGACCGCCCATGACGACCACATCCCCCGAGCTCAGCCAGATCGACTCAGTCTTGCCGCCGCGCGTCGTGCTGCCAATCCGAAACAAGGCATCGTCGCCCAGCGAAACCGACAGGACGGGCCATGAAAAATCTGCCTCGTCCTTGTCCTGGTGCAGGCCCATCTTTGCGCCTTCCCCGTAGTAGTTGATCAAACAGCAATCGGGCGCTCGCTCGGTGCTGACCAGATCGCGCCAGATATCCAGAATGGCGGCGGGGATTTCCGGCCAGTCACCACCTTTGGGGTGCTGATCCTGATACCGGTACCCCGCCTTGTCGGTCACCCAACCCAGATCGCCTGCCGAGGTCATCCGAACTGACATCTCCTTGCCCGAAGGAGTAAACGGTCGGAACAGGGGCGCAGCTTTCAGAATCGGGCGCAAATCCGCGATCACCCGCGACTGGGCCGCAGGATCAAGATAACCTTTCCTGATATCGAACCCCCGCAAAACCAATCGCGCCATTCCGGAAACCCCAATCCTTTCCAATTCCTTGCCAAAAAAGGCATCAGAATCCCTAAAACCTGCGTTCTACGGTGCTTGCAGGCCTCTGGTCTCGCCCTTATATACGCCGGGACGCGCGATGGTAGTGCTGTCGCGCACATCAGGTCGGGGGCGGGATGCCGTAACGGGTCCGGTCGTCGAGACATCGCCTTGAAGAGAAAGGGATTGCAAAAATGGGAAAAGTAATCGGGATTGACCTCGGGACCACCAACTCTTGCGTGGCCATCATGGACGGTTCGCAGCCGAAGGTTATCGAAAACGCCGAAGGGGCGCGGACCACGCCCTCGATCGTCGCCTTCACTGAAGATGAGCGACTGGTCGGTCAGCCTGCAAAGCGTCAGGCGGTCACCAACCCCGACAACACGATCTTTGGCGTCAAGCGTCTGATCGGTCGCCGTGTGGATGATGCCGAAGTCGAAAAAGACAAGAAAATGGTGCCGTACGCTATCGTCGATGGCGGCAATGGCGACGCGTGGGTTCAGGCCCGCGGTGAAAAATACTCCCCAAGCCAGATTTCGGCCTTCACTCTGGGTAAGATGAAGGAAACCGCGGAAAGCTATCTGGGTGAGGAAGTCACGCAGGCGGTCATCACCGTTCCCGCATACTTCAACGACGCACAGCGTCAGGCCACCAAAGACGCCGGTAAAATCGCCGGTCTGGAAGTGCTGCGGATCATCAACGAACCGACAGCTGCCGCTCTGGCCTATGGTCTGGACAAGCAGGAAACCCAAACCATCGCAGTCTATGACCTTGGTGGCGGTACCTTCGACGTGACCATTCTGGAAATCGACGACGGCCTGTTCGAGGTCAAATCGACCAATGGCGACACCTTCCTGGGTGGTGAAGACTTTGACATGCGCATCGTCAACTACCTGGCGGATGAGTTCAAAAAGGAACACGGTGTCGATCTGTCTGCTGACAAGATGGCCCTGCAGCGTCTGAAAGAAGCCGCGGAAAAAGCCAAGATCGAACTCAGCTCGACCTCGCAGACCGAGATCAACCAGCCGTTCATCTCGATGGGTTCGAACGGTCAGCCGCTGCACATGGTCATGAAACTGACCCGTGCCAAGCTGGAATCCCTGGTCGGTGATCTGATCAAGAAGTCGATGAAGCCGTGCCAGGCTGCTCTGAAAGATGCCGGTCTGTCGGCCGCTGACGTGGACGAAGTTGTTCTGGTCGGTGGTATGACCCGGATGCCGAAAGTGATCGAAGAGGTCACGAAGTTCTTCGGCAAAGAGCCGCACAAAGGCGTGAACCCGGACGAAGTGGTTGCCATGGGTGCCGCCATTCAGGCCGGTGTTCTTCAGGGCGACGTCAAGGACGTGGTTCTGCTGGACGTGACCCCGCTGTCGCTGGGCATCGAGACGCTGGGTGGCGTGTTCACCCGCCTGATCGACCGCAACACCACGATCCCGACGAAAAAGTCTCAGGTCTTCTCGACCGCCGAGGACAACCAGAACGCCGTGACCATCCGTGTGTTCCAGGGCGAGCGTGAAATGGCTGCGGACAACAAGATCCTCGGTCAGTTCAACCTCGAAGACATCCCGCCCGCACCGCGTGGCATGCCCCAGATCGAGGTGACTTTTGACATCGACGCCAACGGCATTGTCTCGGTTTCGGCCAAGGACAAAGGCACCGGCAAGGAACAGAAGATCACCATCCAGGCATCGGGCGGTCTGTCCGACGAAGACATCGAAAAGATGGTCAAGGACGCCGAAGAGAACGCGGAAGCCGACAAGGAACGCCGCGAGCTGGTCGACGCCAAGAACCAGGCGGAAAGCCTCATCCACTCGACCGAAAAGTCGATGGAAGAGCATGCCGACAAGGTCGACCCGACCACGATCGAAGCTATCGAACTGGCGATCGCCGCACTCAAGGACGAGCTGGAAACCAACAATGCCGACAAGATCAAGTCTGGCATCCAGAACGTCACCGAAGCAGCGATGAAGCTGGGTGAGGCCATCTACAAGGCGCAGTCCGAAGAGGCCGAGGACGAGCCTGCCGCAGCAGATGCCGCACATGGTGATGACGATATCGTCGATGCCGAGTTCGAAGATCTGGACGACGACAAGCGTAACTAACGGGTAACCGGGCCAATGTGGGCCGGTCCGGATGCCGGGCCGGCCTATTTACGTTGAGGCAGAAGGAAATACTGATGTCAAAACGCGACTATTACGAAGTGCTCGGCGTGTCCAAGGGCGCTTCGGCGGATGAGATCAAGAAAGGCTTTCGCACGAAAGCCAAAGAGCTGCATCCGGACCGCAACAAGGACAACCCGGATGCCGAGGCGCAGTTCAAGGAAGCCAACGAGGCTTATGACGTGCTGCGCGATGCCGACAAAAAGGCGGCCTATGACCGCTTTGGCCACGCCGCCTTCGAAAACGGCATGGGCGGTGGTGGCCGACCTGGCGGCGGCTTTGGACAGGGCGATTTCTCCAGCGCGTTCTCGGATGTGTTCGACGACCTGTTCGGCGATTTCATGGGCGGGCAACGTGGTGGTGGCGGTCGACGGGCCGCGCGCGGCTCGGACCTGCGCTATAACCTGCGCGTATCGCTGGAAGAGGCGTTCTCGGGCCAGCAGAAAACCATCAATGTACCGACAGCCGTGGCCTGTTCTTCCTGCGAAGGAACCGGTGCAGAAGGCGGGGTCGAACCGACAACCTGCCCCACCTGTTCCGGCATGGGCAAGGTACGGGCGCAACAGGGTTTCTTTACGGTCGAACGAACCTGCCCCACCTGCTCGGGTCTGGGTCAGATCATCAAGAACCCCTGCAAATCCTGTAAAGGCGCAGGCCGCGTCGAAAAAGATCGCGCCTTGTCGGTCAACATCCCCGCTGGTGTCGAAACCGGTACCCGTATTCGTCTGGCAGGTGAAGGCGAGGCCGGAATGCGCGGTGGCCCTCCGGGCGACCTCTACATCTTTGTGGAAGTGTCTGATCACAAACTGTTCGAACGCGACAGCGTGAACCTCTATTGCCGTGTACCGGTCAGCATGGCCAAGGCCGCGCTGGGCGGATCGATCGAGGTTCCGACAATCGATGGCGGCCGTGGGCGGGTGCAAATCCCGGCAGGCAGCCAGTCGGGCCGGCAAATGCGCCTGCGCGGCAAAGGTATGCCCGCGCTGCGCGGTGGCGGTGTTGGCGACATGTTCATCGAACTGGCCGTCGAAACCCCGGTCAACCTGACCACTCGCCAAAAAGAACTGCTGCGCGAGTTTGATGACCTGGGCGAAGATAACCACCCGGAATCAAAAAGCTTCTTCTCATCCGTCAAATCCTTCTGGGACGGTATGAAAAGCTGACAACCAGGGTTACGGGGCTCTGCCCCCGCCGCCCGTTCCGGGCGCCTCCCCCGGGATATTTCCGGCCAGATGAAGCAGGAATCCTTTATTCATCTGGCTCTAAATATCCCGGAGCGCGAGGCAGAGCCTCGCAAAATACTCCCTAAAGACATTCAATTGGCCTTATCAGATGACCAAAAGTGGCAATGCATTTGCCAAATTGGGTCTTGATTCCAACCGCTGACCCTGAAATTGTCCGCGACAACCGTTGGGGTGCCCGTATCAGGGCTGAGAGGCGCGACCGCGCTAACCCATCGAACCTGATCCGGGCAATTCCGGCGTAGGGAACGGTCTTATGAACACAGACGTTTTCCCTACCTCGTTGCCCAAAGAAGATGGAGCAACGACATGGCTGCAATTGCCCTGACCATTGCAGGGTCTGACAGCGGCGGAGGCGCTGGGATTCAGGCCGATCTGAAAGCGATGTCGGCGCTGGGTGTATTCGGCGCAAGCGTCATTACCGCTGTTACGGCACAGAACACGCAAGCCGTCACTGCAGTGCATGGGGTTCCGCTGGATGTCATTGCCGCTCAAATCGACGCGGTGCTCAGCGATCTGGATGTGACGGCCATCAAGATCGGTATGCTCGCGACGCCAGAGATCATTCACACAGTGGCCCGAGGCCTGGAAGCGTTCAAAGGTCCCGTCGTTCTTGATCCTGTCATGATCGCAAAATCCGGAGATGCGTTGTTGGCGCAGGAAGCGGTCCGGACACTGCGCGAAGTGATGGTGCCAGCAGCGACTGTGCTGACACCCAATCTGCCCGAAGCGGCATGTTTGCTGGATGCGAAACCGGCGCAATCACCGGACGAGATGGCTGCACAAGGCAAGGCCCTGTGTGCTCTGGGCGCGGGTGCGGTTTTGATGAAGGGCGGGCATGGGTCGGGCGATGTCTGCCACGATCTGTTGGTCGACCCCTCAGGCGTCGTGGCCGCATTTCAGGCCCCGCGTCAGAACACGAAAAACACCCACGGAACCGGATGCACTCTGTCGTCTTCGATCGCCGCCGGTCTGGCCAGGGGTCTGCCGCTGAGGGATGCGATCGCGCAGGCGCATAATTATCTGCAAGGGGCCATCGCGCGGGCGGATGAGCTGAAGATTGGTGCCGGGCACGGTCCTGTGCACCACTTCCACCGGATCTGGCCCGCATGACACTCTGGTCGGTTATAGGTGCGGGCGTAACGGGTCTGGCCGTGGCCAGCGAGCTTGTGTCACGCGGCGCAAAGGTGCAGGTTTTCGATCCGGGCGGCCCGCCCGGCCCGCATGGGTGTTCCTGGTGGGCCGGTGGGATGCTGGCCCCTTGGTGTGAATTTGAAAACGCGGAAGAACCGGTGCTGCGGCTGGGGCAGGAAGCAATCGAATGGTGGGCGCAGCGAACGCAGGTAAACAGACATGGAACTCTTGTCGTTGCCAATGCGCGCGACCTGCCCGACCTGCGCCGGTTTGCACGCCGGACCGAAGGGTTCAGCGAGGTTGATCGTGCGAAAATACTCGAATTAGAGCCTGATCTGAGCAAGTTTGGCAAAGCTCTGTATTTTGAAAACGAAGCGCACCTTGATCCTCGTCAGGCGTTGCGCGATCTGCATCGTCACCTGCAAGGCGCAGGCGTGGAATTCCACCGAAAGCTGGCTCCGGCGCAACTGGACAACGCCATAGACTGCCGGGGTTTGCACGCGCGCGAATATCTGCACGACCTGCGCGGCGTGAAGGGTGAGATGCTGGTTCTTCGTTGCCCCGATGTGACCCTTTCGCGCCCGGTGCGGTTGTTACACCCGCGGATGCCGCTTTACATCGTTCCGCGCGGGGACGGCGTCTACATGCTGGGCGCAACCATGATCGAATCCGAGGACAGCAGCAGCATCACCGCGCGTTCGATGCTGGAACTGCTCAGCGCGGCCTATGCCGTGAACCCGGCCTTTGGCGAGGCCGAGGTGCTGGAGATCGGCGTCGACCTGCGCCCTGCTTTCCCGGACAACCTGCCGCGTATCCGGCGATTGGGCCGAACAATTTATGCCAACGGGCTTTATCGCCATGGCTATCTGCTGGCCCCTGCACTGGCGCGGGGTGTCGCTGATCTGGCACTGGACAACACACATTCGGAGATGGTCGATGAAGATCGTGCTTAACGGCGAAACGCGCGATGTGCGCGCCGAAACCCTGTCGGATCTGCTGCTGGAATGCGGCTTCTCAGGCCGTGTGGCCACCGCCGTGAACGAAGATTTCGTGCCGTCAAGCCTACGTATTGGGCACAAACTGACCGATGGCGACCGGATCGAAGTTGTCGCACCGATGCAGGGGGGCTGAGGATGCGAACGTTCTACGGCATCGAACTGCCGAACCCCTTGATGCTGGGCACCGCCCAATATCCCAGCCCCGCCATTCTGGAACAGGCCTTTCGCGAAAGCGGTGCGGCGGTTGCCACGGTATCGCTGCGTCGGGAATCCGGCGCGGGTCAGACATTCTGGCAGATGATCCGTGAACTGGGTGTTCTGATCCTGCCAAATACGGCTGGCTGTCATACGGTGAAAGAGGCGGTGACAACAGCCCATATGGCGCGCGAAGTGTTTGATACCAAATGGATCAAGCTGGAACTGATCGGCCACACCGACAGTTTGCAGCCGGATGTGTTCCAGCTGGTCGAGGCCGCGCGCATCCTGACCGAAGACGGGTTTGAGGTGTTTCCCTACACCACCGATGATCTGATCGTGGGCGAACGCCTGCTCGAAGCGGGGTGCGAAGTGCTGATGCCGTGGGGGGCGCCCATCGGGTCCGGGCGCGGGCTGAACAACGAATACGCCCTGCGGTCGATGCGGGCCGAGTTCCCTGACACGCCGCTGGTGGTGGATGCCGGGATCGGCCTGCCCAGCCACGCGGCCCATGCGATGGAACTGGGTTATGATGCCGTTCTGCTGAACACCGCTGTGGCCCGTGCCGGTGACCCCGTTCTGATGGCCAAGGCGATGGCGCAGGCAATCCATGCCGGACAACTGGCCCATCAGGCAGACCCGATCGAGGCACGCGATATGGCCGAACCTTCGACCCCTGTTGTTGGAAAGGCCTTCCTGTCATGACGCTGGACCGTTTCTATCCGATCTTCGATCACTCGGACTGGCTGCGGCAGATGCTGCCCCTGGGTGTCAAACTGGTGCAGCTGCGTATCAAGGATCAGCCGGTTGGAGTGGTGCGCGATCAGATTGCCGCCTCGCGCGATCTGTGCCGCGACTACGGGGCGGTTCTGGTGATCAACGATTACTGGCAGCAGGCCATCGATCTGGGTTGCGACTGGGTTCATCTGGGGCAAGAAGATCTGGATGATGCCGACCTGAAAGCCATCCGAAAAGCGGGTCTAAAGCTGGGCGTTTCCACTCATGACGATGATGAGCTTGAGCGGGTTCTGGCCATGGATCCCGATTACGTGGCGCTGGGTCCCGTCTATCCGACCATTTTGAAAAAGATGAAATGGCATCAGCAGGGCCTGCCCCGCGTGACCGAATGGAAGGCGCGGGTTGGCGACATTCCTCTGGTCGGCATTGGCGGCATGAGCGTCGAGCGCGCAGCGGGGGTGCTGGCTGCCGGGGCCGACATTGTCTCGGCTGTCACGGACATCACGCTGAACGCCGACCCCGAAGCGCGGGTGCGTGCTTGGATCGAGGTCACGAGATGAACCGGTACGCCCGCCAGACGCTGCTGCCCGAGGTTGGGGCTGAAGGACAGGCTCGCCTGACTGCGGCCCGTGTTCTGGTGGTCGGCGCAGGTGGTCTGGCCGCGCCGCTGCTGCCGCTATTGGCCGGGGCCGGGGTGGGGCATATCACAATTGTCGATGGTGACATCGTCGATCTGTCGAACCTGCATCGCCAGACATTGTTTTCAGAAGAAGATTGCGGGCTGTCAAAGGCCGAACGCGCCGCTGACCGATGCCGTGCGTTGAATGCCGAAATCGATGTGATTGCCAAGAAAATGGCTCTAACAGGGGAAAATGCGCCCGATCTGGTGTCGCAGGCAGATATCATTCTGGATTGTGCCGACAGCTATGCGGTCAGTTATTTGCTGTCGGATACCTGTCTGGCACAAGGCAAGCCACTGATCAGCGCCTCGGTACTGGGGCTTTCGGGTTATGTGGGCGGCTTCTGCGGCAGCGCGCCTTCTCTGCGAGCCGTTTTCCCCGATGCGCCGGATAGCGGCGCAAGTTGCGCCACGGCGGGTGTTCTAGGCCCCGTTGTCGGTGTGATCGGGTCCATGCAGGCGCAGATGGCGCTGAACCTGATCTTGCGGCTTGACCCTTCCCCGCTTGGGCAGATGGTGCAATATGATGCGCGAACCCTGCGCAGTACCGGGTTTCGTTTTGATGACGCGCCGGAACCGAACAGCTGTTTCCGCTTTCTCTCCGCCAGTCAGTTGAAGGAGACAGACCAGATTGTCGAACTGCGTGACCCGGACGAAGCGCCGGTTCCAGCTCACCCGAATGCGACGCGCATTTCACCCGAAGAAATTCAAAAAATAGACTCTAAAAAAGGGCAACGCCTTGCCCTTTGCTGTGCCACCGGGCTGCGCGCATGGCGCGCTGCCGAGAAAATCCAACCGATTTGGCCGGGCGAGATTGTCCTCGTCGCGGCCTCAGCCTCCTGAGAAAAGGAAACGTGAGATATGAAAAAGCTGATGACAGCCCTTGCCCTTCTGGCCGCCGCGCCGGCTTGGGCCGAAGACAAGATGACCGTCCTGCTGGACTGGTTCATCAACCCCGACCATGGGCCCATCATCGTGGCGCAGGAAAACGGCTACTTTGCCGAGCAGGGGTTGCAGGTCGAAGTCGTTGCCCCCGCCGACCCGTCCGCGCCGCCGCGTCTGGTGGCTGCCGGTCAGGCGGATCTGGCGGTATCCTATCAGCCGCAGCTGCATTTGCAGATCCACGAAGGGCTGCCGCTGAAACGGGTCGGCACGCTGGTCGCGACGCCCCTGAACTGCCTGCTGGTTCTGAAAGACGGCCCGATCAAATCGCCCGCTGACCTCAAGGGAAAGAAAATCGGCTTTTCCGTCGCCGGTGTGGAAGAGGCCATCCTCAGCACCGTGCTTGGCAAATACGACGTCGCGCTGGATGATGTTGAGATGATCAACGTGAATTTCTCACTCTCACCCTCGCTGATGACCGGTCAGGTGGATGCGGTGATTGGCGCCTATCGCAACTTCGAACTGAACCAGATGGATATCGAAGGCCGCCCCGGCACCTGTTTCTATATCGAGGAAGAAGGCGTGCCGTCTTATGACGAACTGATCTATGTCGCCAACCCCGATACGATGGACAAAGACAAGATCGCCCGTTTCCTGGCCGCGACAGAAAAAGCGACTCAGTACATCGTCAACAACCCGGAAAAAAGCTGGGAGGTCTTCTCGGCCACCTCACCCGAGTTGCAGGACGAGCTGAACGCGCGCGCATGGGTCGACACGCTGCCGCGCTTTGCCCTGCGTCCCGCCGGGTTTGACGCTGGCCGTTATGCCCGGTTCGAGGCGTTCCTGAACGACAGCGGCATGATCGACACTGTCCTGCCCGTCAGCGACATAGCCATCGACGTCACCGCGCAATGAGCGATTATGGCAAAGCCTTTGCGCTGATGCGCGATGCGGCGCAGGGGCCGTGGCGGGACTACACCCGCCACGCTTTTGTCGAAGCCCTGAAAGACGGCACCCTGCCACGCCCGGCGTTCCTGCACTATCTGCGTCAGGATTACGTGTTCCTGATCCACTTCTCGCGCGCCTGGGCGCTGGCCGTGGTGAAATCGGAAACACATGCTGAAATGCTGGCGGCGTCGCGTACCGTGAACGGCCTGATCAGCGAAGAGATGAAGCTGCATATCGGTATTTGCGAAGCAGAAGGCATTTCGCAGTCCGATCTGTTTGCAACGCCTGAACAGCCCGAGAATCTGGCCTATACCCGCTTTGTTCTCGAGGCGGGCTATAGCGGCGATCTGCTGGATCTTCTGGCAGCACTTGTACCGTGCGTCATGGGTTATGGTGAGATTGGCACCCGCCTGTCTGCGGAAGCAACATCCACATCCTATCGTGGCTGGATCGATACCTATGCGGACGAGGGCTATCAGAACGCCTGCGCGGCCGTGGGCGAATTGCTGGATTCGGCTCTAACACGAAGGATTGGGGCGGAATTCCAATCTTCACCCCGCTGGGATCGGTTGTGCCGGACGTTCCGAACAGCGACGGAATTGGAGGTCAATTTCTGGCAGATGGGTCTGACCCCATGACCCCGGCGCCCGATCTGACCATCAGCGGTACAGCCACGATCGACGGCACGACTCTGTTCGCGCCGCTGACCCTGACGCTTGACGCCGGGGCGTGGACCTGTCTGCTGGGCGGATCGGGTGTTGGAAAAACCACGGTCTTGCGGCTGATTGCCGGGCTGGAAACCGGTGCTGAATTCTCGGGCCGGATCACCGCCAGCGATGGCCAGCCGGTTTCGGACCGGGTTGCCTATATGGCGCAGGACGACCTGTTGCTGCCTTGGGCGAGTGTTGCGCAGAACGTCTCGTTGGGCGCGCGGCTGCGGGGCGAGAAAGTTGACGTTGACCGGCGTGACCGCCTGATCGAACGGATGCGGTTGCAGGACCATATGACCAAGAAACCGCCCGAGCTTTCGGGCGGGCAGCGTCAGCGCGTGGCGCTGGCCCGCACCCTGATGGAAGACCGGCCGATTGTGTTGCTGGATGAACCCTTTTCCGCCCTTGATGCCCGAACCCGTGCCGATATGCAGGATCTGGCCGCCGAGGCGCTAAGAGGCCGCACTGTCCTTCTGGTGACCCACGATCCGGGCGAGGCCGCGCGTCTGGGGCAATCCATCGTCGTCATGACACAGCACGGGCTGACGCCCTGCGACCCGCCGGTTGCTCCAGCCCCGCGCAGCGTGGATGATTTGCAGACGCTGGAAACACAAGGCGCGCTTTTGCGGCTGCTGCGAGGGGGCGGTGTATGAAGTCTCTCTCTGTTCTGGCTGCAACCCTGTTTGCCCTTGCCATCTGGCAGGGGATCGTGACCCTGACCGGATTGCCAAAATTCATCCTGCCCGGTCCCGCAGTGGTTGCCGAGACCTGGTGGCAGAACCGCTGGCTGATTGCAGAACACACCTGGATCACAGCCATCGAGGTCATTATCGGCCTTGCCTGCGGCACGCTGCTGGGCGTTGTCACCGCATTGCAGCTGGCCAATTCCCGCGCCGCACGGGTTCTGGTACAGCCAATGCTGGTGTTCACTCAGGCCCTGCCGGTCTTTGCGCTGGCCCCGTTGCTGACCCTGTGGCTGGGCTATGGCCTGTTGTCCAAGGTCGCGATGGCGGTGCTGATCATCTATTTCCCGATCACGTCGTCCTTTTTTGACGGTTTGATGCGGACACCGCAGGGGTATCTGGACCTTGCGCGCACGATGCAGGCGGGCAAGCGCGCTGTGTTGTGGCACATCCGTATCCCTGCGGCGTTGCCGTCTCTGGCCTCGGGGATGCGGCTGGCGGCGGTGTATGCGCCGATCGGTGCCGTGATCGGCGAATGGGTCGGTTCATCGCAAGGTCTGGGATATCTGATGCTGCTGGCCAATGGCCGCGCCAAGACGGACCTGATGTTTGCGGCGATGCTGACGCTGGGCGTGTTTTCGATCCTTCTGCACATGATTGTCCGCCGCGCCACCGCGCGTATGGCAGGAGAGGCGCGTTAACCTTTCGGAAAGTGATTCTGCGACAGGGTAAACGCATGACACAGGACGCCTTTGCCGAAGCCCCCATGCTGTTTGATACGGACGAAGCGCCAGCGCAGCCGCTGCCGAATGGTCGGTTACCCTCCTACATCAAAGACCATCGCAAGCGGCTGCGCGAACGGTTCATGGCGGGCGGGTCGGCGGCGATCCCGGATTATGAGTTGCTGGAGCTGGTTTTGTTCCGGTCCATCCCGCGGCAGGATGTGAAACCACTGGCGCGCGCATTGATGAATGCCTTTGGCGATTTCAACCGCGTGTTGACAGCGCCCGAAGAACGGCTGCGCCAGATCAAGGGCGTTGGTGATACGATCATCACCGATCTGAAAATCCTCGAAGCCTGCGCGCATCGGATGGCACGGGCGCGGGTGATGCAACGGCACGTGATATCCAGCTGGGACGCGCTGCTGGATTACTGCCATACAACAATGGCGCATCGCGAGACCGAGCAATTTCGCGTTTTCTATCTGGATCGCAAGAACGTCCTGATCGCGGATGAGGAACAGGCCAAAGGCACCGTGGATCACGTGCCCGTCTATCCGCGCGAAGTGGTCAAAAGGGCGCTGGAGCTGAATGCCTCGGCCTTGATCCTGGTGCACAACCATCCTTCGGGCGACCCAACGCCGTCACAGTCGGACATCGACATGACCAACCGCATACAGGATGCCTGTTCCGCCCTGGGGCTGACGCTGCATGACCACCTGATCATCGGCAAATCGACCGAGCTCAGCTTTCGTTCCGAAGGGTATCTCTAGCGGCTACTGCACCCAAATCTCGACCCGCCGGTTGACCTTGCGGCCCCATTCGGTGTCGTCGCACGCCATGGGCATCGCCTCGCCAAATCCTTCGGCGGTAACCGCGATACTGTCAGGGATCGGGGCTTCAAGCGCGGCGATAACCGCGTTTCGCACGGTTTGCGCGCGCCGCAGGGCGATGCGGGCATTTGAAACGGCACCCCCGTCCCCATCGCTGAAGCCTGCAAACACAACCTTGCGTGCCTGCAACGTACCCGCGTCCAGCATTTGTGCCAGTTGCTGAATATTGGCGCGTGACTGCGCGTCCGGGCGGGACGATCCGGGTTCGAACCGAACCGACAGGGACAGGCGCGACAAGGGGCGCAGGGTCTTGATCATGCGCTGCAACTCCTCAAGTCCGACCTCAGTTCCACCAGTGACGACCGCATTGGCAAGCCGGTCCCCCTGTACGCCAACCGGCAGGGTTTCAGCAGATTGATCCACATATCCTGCGTCACGTATGGCCATCTGCGCATCGGGGCTTTGGCTATAGGCCAGAAACTGCCGCGCAATCCGGGGCAGGCGTCGTTCCGGCAGATACAGGAACATGGGCATATTCAGTGGGTAATCTTCAGTCTTGATCGACTGGCGGGTCGCGGCCAGTGGATGCCCGCACCCGCCGGTCAACGGCAAAGCGCGGGTGCCATGGGCCGATGCCTTGCTGGCGACCCCGATGGAGAACGGATCCTTAGCCACGGCCGCGGTCAGGTCATGTATGCGATTGTGGCGGATCGCCGTATCGGTCAGGTCCACACCGGCGGTTTTCAGAACCTGATCCTCGACCGCCTGCGCCAGCCCCGACCCGGCCTCTGGCACATGCAGTGCAATAGGGGCCTCCGGCCCACCCAGCTGCGCCCAGTTGCTGACCTCTCCGGACAGAATCCGGGCCAGGTCCGCCAGCGAAACCTGCCGCATCACGCTGTCGGGGGCCACGACCGGGACCATGGCATCCAGTGCAATGACCCGTGACCGACGGGCGCGCTTCAGATCACCCAACCCCGCAGCCTCGGCAGCCTCCCGCTCGGCCTCGCGCATCTCGCGCAGGGCCATCACGATATCCGCCCGGTCCGCGATCAGGTCACTGAACCCGCGATCCGTGGTGCCCACGTCAAAGAAAAACCGTGCCAGCGGCGCCGCCCGGCCCGCCTGATGCAGCTCGTAAACAAAGGTGTCCTCATCCACGCGGGCGGGGGTCGCGGTCAGGTCTTCCTGACGGGCAAAGCCGATGATCAGGGCGGGCAGCACCGTTTCGGCCATCACCGATGATCCGGAAAACTGCACTTCGGCGACGAAATCGATCAGATTGGGGCAGGCGGGCCCCTCACAAGTGACGCCCGAACCATCCACGGTCAACGTCCCGAATTGCGTATCGACGCGATAGAACTCACCGTCAAAGCTCAGCAGATTGCCGGTCACTTCGACCTTGCCATCATGCGAGGTCAACGTGATGTCCTGCCCAAAAGCACCGGTCGCCGCCGTCACGGAAAACAGCGCAGCCACCGCCACACGGAAAAATGTCATAAGAGGTTCAAGCCTGCCTGCGGATTACTTTGCCGCGATTGTCAGGTCTGAGAGCAGATTATTCAACACCAGAAACTCGCCTGCGCGCGAACAATCCGGCAGGGTCACTGACATGTCGCGCGACCGCAGGCGGCGGTCCGACAACAACTCCAGCGACTGCACGTTCAGCGTGTGGCCGCAATTTGCATCGGTCACTTCGGCCTCGACGGTCAGGTCAATCGTGCCGGACTGATCCGACGTACTGGCCGGGAAAGAATACACTTCGATATTCTGCGTCACACCGGAACCGGACTGACCCAGACGCATAACCTTACCGGCGCCTTCGGCAGATGCGTCATCCCAGACATGGCCATCCGCGCCATAGCTGGCACCAAATTCCAACGCATGAATCTGCAGCTCGGTATCACCCTGCCATTGCAAGACAACACGATCAAAACCGGCGATTTCGGGAACGTGAGTGGTGGCGACGGTGCCTGTTTCATCTTCGAAGGAAAACAGGAAGATCGCGTATTCCGAAAGAGCCGGGATCGCCATGTCCAGCGCGCCGCTGGCATCCGTCATCTGGCTAACAGTCAGGCCGCTATGGTGAATTTCAATCCGCTCGTTCGTGTGGCAGGGCGCTTTCAGCGACAGGTGTGCCAAGGCACCGGGTGCTGCGTTTGCGTGCGCGCTGATCCGGCAGTTCGATGTCTTGGGGGCAGTGGGCACAGCGCGGGGTGCCGGTGTAACAGTGACCGGATCAGCATCTGATACGGTGGCTGAAGTCAGAACGATACTGTCCAGTCCCGACAGGATCGAAGACTGATCGGTAACAGAGGCCACATCGACACCGCCCTGCGCGCGGTTCTGCTGCGCAGCCGGTCCGTTCTGCATCAGATAGCCTATGCCCAGGGCACAAGCGACCGTTCCGCACATGGTTACGTAGTTGCGAACTACAAACAAGACACCCTCCCCAGTTGAAGGAGCAGCTTGCACTCTCGCCACCAATCGCGGCCAATTTGTGGCCGCGAGACGGACTCATTGTGATTAAAGGGTGTTAACGTCAGGTCAATCTGCCGTGGCAGTGTTTGAACTTCTTGCCGGATCCGCAGGGGCACAGGTCGTTTCGCGACGGGTTACCCCAGGTCGACGGATCACTCTCGTCAAACCCCGGAAGCGCATCGCCTGACGCCGCCGCTTCGGCCTTGGCCTCGGCCTGGCTTGCGGCCTTGTCCACGGCCTGCTGTGCCTGCGCCTGTTGCGCCGCCATCTGCGCCAGCATTTCCCTCTGCTCTTCTTCGGTCAGTGGACGCACGCGCGACAATTGCTGTGTCACGGTTTCCCGCAAACCGTCCAGCATGGATTCGAACAGCTGGAAGCTTTCGTTTTTGTATTCGTTCAGCGGGTCGCGCTGGGCATAGCCGCGGAAACCCACGACCGAGCGCAGATGTTCCAGCGTCAGCAGATGCTCGCGCCATTTGCTGTCGATGGTCTGCAACAGCACCTGCTTTTCGATGTTGCGCATGTTTTCGGGACCAAAGGCAACGGCCTTCTGGGCCATCATCTCATCCGCGGCCTTGATCAGGCGCTCGCGCACCTGCTCGTCATCCACGCCTTCTTCGGCAGCCCAGTCCTGAACCGGTGCATCGATGGTCAGCTTGTCCTTGATCGCCGCATGCAGACCGTCGGTATCCCACTGATCCGCATAGGATTTCGGCGGCATGTATTCGTCAATCAGATCGTCGATCACCTGCTCGCGCATATCCGAGACGATCTCGGACAGGTCATTGGCCGACATGATCTCGCGGCGCTGGCTAAAGATCACCTTGCGCTGATCGTTCATCACGTCATCGAATTTCAGTACGTTCTTGCGCATGTCGAAGTTGCGGCCCTCGACCTTGGACTGCGCGCGTTCCAGCGACTTGTTCACCCACGGGTGAATGATCGCCTCGCCTTCTTTCATGCCCAGCGTGGTCAGCACCTTGTCCAGCCGTTCCGAGCCAAAGATACGCATCAGGTCGTCTTCAAGGCTCAGGTAGAATACGGTACGGCCCGGATCGCCCTGACGGCCCGAACGGCCGCGCAGCTGGTTGTCGATGCGGCGGCTTTCATGGCGTTCGGACGCCATAACATAAAGGCCCCCTGCGGCCAGAACCTTTTCTTTTTCTTCCGCGTGGCGCGCCTCTTCTGCGGCGCGCAGCTCCGACGGATCGGCCTCCGGGTTGTCCGCAATCGCTTGCAGCACCTTCATCTCGACATTGCCGCCCAGCTGAATGTCGGTACCGCGACCGGCCATGTTGGTCGCGATGGTTACCGCGCCCAGACGGCCGGCATCAGCGACAATCTGCGCCTCCTGCTCGTGCTGGCGGGCGTTCAGAACGTTATGGGCGATGCCTTCCTTGGTCAGCATCTGGCTCAGCAGTTCCGATTTCTCGATCGAGGTCGTGCCCAGCAGAACCGGCTGGCCCTTTTCCTGCGCCAATTTGGTCTCTTCGATCATAGCGCCATATTTTTCCATGGCGGTGCGATAGACCTGATCGTCCTCGTCCACACGGGCAATCGGCTTGTTGGTCGGAACCTCGACCACGCCCAGGCCGTAAATCTCGGCAAATTCCTCGGCCTCGGTCAGGGCGGTCCCGGTCATGCCGCCCAGCTTGTCGTAAAGGCGGAAATAGTTCTGGAAGGTCACACTGGCCAGAGTCACGTTCTCAGGCTGAATCTGCACGTTTTCCTTGGCTTCGATGGCCTGATGCAGGCCCTCGGACAGGCGGCGGCCCGGCATCATGCGGCCCGTGAATTCGTCGATCAGAACGACATTGCCGTCGCGCACGATGTAATCCTTGTCGCGCTGGAACAGCTTGTGCGCGCGCAGACCCTGATTCACGTGATGCACCACGGTCGTGCTTTCCGGGTCATACAGCGAATGGCCTTCAGGAATCAGGCCGGCAGCCAACAGCTGCTGCTCCAGAAACTCGTTGCCCTCATCCGTGAAGGTCACGTTGCGGGCCTTTTCGTCCAACGTGTAGTGTTCGTCGGTCAGACTCGGGATCAGCGCATCGATGGCGGTATACAGGTCCGAGCGGTCCTGTGCCGGGCCCGAGATGATCAACGGCGTCCGCGCCTCGTCGATCAGGATCGAATCGACCTCGTCCACAATCGCGAAATTGTGGTGTTTCTGGTAAACCTGCTCTAAATCGGCCTTCATGTTGTCGCGCAGATAGTCAAAACCCAGCTCGTTGTTGGTGGCATAGGTGATGTCGCAGGAATAGGCGGCCAGTTTTTCCGCGTCAGGCTGGCCCGACCAGATCACGCCTGTGGTCATTCCTACGGCAGCAAACACCTTGCCCATCCATTCCGCGTCGCGCTTGGCCAGGTATTCGTTCACCGTGACCACATGCACGCCCTTGCCGGTCAGCGCGTTCAGATAGGCAGGGAGGGTCGCGACCAGTGTCTTGCCCTCACCCGTCTTCATTTCCGAGATGTTGCCCTGATGCAGGAAAACACCGCCCATCAGCTGCACGTCAAAGGCGCGCAGCCCCAGCGCGCGGCGGGCGCCTTCGCGCACGTTGGCAAAGGCTTCGGGCAGCAGATCGTCAAGGCTTTCGCCATCCAGCGCGCGTTTGCGCAGGTCTTCTGTCTTGTCGATCAGGCCCTGATCGGACAGTTTCTCGAACTCGGGTTCCAGCGCGTTGATCTTTTCGATCAGGGGGCGGGTCGCCTTGATCTTGCGGTCGTTCGGTGTTCCGAACACCTTTTTGGCGAGCGTTCCGAGTCCCAGCATGTTCACTCCAGCGGATCTGTTCTTGTCTTGGTTTTTGACAGGCTTGCCCACCTTGCGCGCAACCCATAGATACGGGGGGTGAAAGGCGGCCCTGTCCAAGGCTTCAAAGCGATGTAAGCGGCAGGTTCCAGAGTGTCAACGCTGCGCCCTGCCGCGGCAAGGAAATAGGATGATTCAATGCCCAAAGGCCTCACTTTTCTGCCATCGCTGGCTCTGACCGCCATGATGGCCTTGCCGCTGGCCGCCGAAACCCAGCCGGATGCATCCACCGTGGTGGCGCGTGTGAACGGGGATGAGATCACTTTGGGTCACGTGATCGCTACCGTTGCCGCCCTGCCGCCGCAGTACCAGCAGGCCGAAGATGACGTATTGTTCGACTTCGTGCTGGAACAGCTGATCCAGCAGCAATTGCTGGGGCAACAGCAGGACGGGCTGAACAAACTGAACACGCTGCGGCTGAAAAATGAAGAACGCTCACTTCTGGCGGTTCAGACCGTCACAGCCCTGACCGATACGGTTGTCACAGACGAGGCCATTCAGGCAGCCTACGACGCGCAGTACAACGATTTCGCGGGTGAAGACGAATTCGATGCCAGCCACATTCTGGTCGAGACCGAAGAACAGGCCAACGACCTCAAGGCGCAGCTTGATGACGGGGCGGATTTCGCCGAACTCGCGCGCGCGCATTCCACCGGTCCGTCCGGCCCCAATGGCGGTGCGCTGGGCTGGTTCGGCAAGGGCCAGATGGTACCGGAATTCGAAACAGCCGTGGTCACGCTTGAAAAAGGGCAGGTGTCCGATCCGGTTCAGACGCAGTTCGGCTGGCATGTGGTCAAGCTGAACGACAAGCGCAAAACCGAAGCGCCCGCGTTGGACGCCGTGCGCGAAGAGCTTGCGCAAACCGTTCAGCAGGACGCAATTCAGGCGCGCATTGATGAACTGACACAGCAGGCCCAGATCGACCGCCCCGCTCTGGAAGGTGCCGGACCCGAAGTCCTGCGCCAGCTGGACCTGATTCAGGAGTAATCCCCGTGGCCAAGATCACCAAGGTTTCGCCGCTGGCGCCAGCGTCCTTCCCTGATTTGCCTGCAATTGACGGTGTGCGGTTCGCCACCGTCGCGGCGGGCGTGCGATATCAAGGCCGCACCGATGTCATGCTGGCCGTGCTGGACCCGGGCACATCTGTGGCCGGGGTCTTTACCCGTTCAGCCACGCGTGCCGCCCCGGTTCTGGATTGTCAGGACAAGATCGGCGGGCCCAGCGATGGCCCGGCGGCGATCCTGGTGAACTCGGGCAATGCCAATGCCTTTACCGGGCATTATGGTCAGACGTCGGTGGCCGAGGTGACGCAGGCCGTCTCGAAGGCGACAGGTGTTCCGGTCGAGCGGGTCTTTACCTCCTCAACCGGCGTGATTGGTGAACCGCTGGCTCATGACCGCATCATTGCCAAGCTTGAAACGCTGAAGGCGGGTCTCAGCCGTCACGCGATCGAAGACGCCGCACGCGCGATCATGACCACGGACACCTTCCCGAAAGGGGCCGTGGCGCAGGTCGAAATTGATAGCAAAACAGTCTCTATTGCGGGGATTTCTAAGGGTTCCGGCATGATTGCGCCCGATATGGCGACCATGCTGGTCTATATCTTTACCGACGCCCGGATCGAACAATCGGCGTTGCAGGCGATGCTGGGCGCGCAGACAGACCGGACGTTCAACTGCATCACCGTGGACAGCGATACATCCACCTCGGACAGCCTGCTGCTGTGCGCCACCGGCGCTTCGGGTGTGGACGCCACCGGCAACGCGGCCTTCGCCGAGGCGCTGGAGGCTGTGATGCTGGATCTGGCCCAGCAAGTGGTGCGCGATGGCGAAGGTGCCACGAAATTCGTCGAGATCCGCGTGACAGGGGCCGCAACAGACGCTGACGCCAAGATCCACGGCCTTGCCATCGCCAACTCTCCGCTGGTCAAAACCGCCATCGCGGGCGAAGACCCGAACTGGGGCCGTATCGTCATGGCCATCGGTAAATCCGGTGCCGCGGCGGATCGCGACCTGCTGAGCATTTCGTTCGGCGATATCCTTGTGGCCGAAAAAGGCTGGGTCAGCCCCGATTACAGCGAAGACGCAGCCGCCGCTTATATGAAAGGTCAGGATCTGGTCATCGCCGTTGATCTGGGTCTGGGCGCGGGCAAATCCACCGTCTGGACCTGCGATCTGACCCATGGATATATCGAGATCAACGCGGATTACCGCTCGTGAAAACCGTGCTGGTCTCTGCAGTCGCCCTGATCGACATCGAGGGCCGGGTGCTGCTGGCCCAACGCCCCGAGGGTAAATCCATGGCCGGTCTTTGGGAATTTCCCGGCGGCAAGATCGAGCCCGGCGAAACCCCCGAGGCCGCCCTGATCCGCGAATTGCACGAGGAACTGGGCATCGACACATGGGCCTCGTGCCTCGCCCCCCTGACCTTTGCCAGCCACAGCTATGATGATTTCCACCTGCTGATGCCGCTGTTCGCCTGCCGCAAATGGCAGGGCATCCCGCAGTCGAAAGAGGGGCAGGCGCTGAAATGGGTCCGCGCAAATGACCTGCGCAACTACCCCATGCCCGCCGCGGATGTGCCCCTGATCCCGATCCTGCGGGATTGGTTGTAAGGGCTCAAGGGGCGCCGGGCGCCAGCGCCAGAATTTCAGCTTGACGGATTTGTTTGCCGATTTGTGGTAGTGTTCGAGTGCTTTCTCAATGGTGAAGGAGTACCTCGTTATGATTGCAAGTCGAGTTGCAAAGCTTTGGGTGCCCAGGATTGTTTTGATTTTGACCTTTGTTGTTTTGGCAGTTCATGGTGTCAAAGCAGATGATGCGACGGCTTCGATAACGGTCATGATCGAAGAACAGGCCCGAATTGACCGCTACGTTGAACTCGATTTTGCGCGGCAGGATCTTTTGTTTCACCAGACGAGCACGATCCTGGCCCTATACGGTGATTACAACTCCTACACCAAATCGGATGGCACTCAGGCCAATGGCTCTGACATGACGCGCTTCAGAAATCGGGTCACTGAATACGTGCCCGCCGCCATTGTGGATTTCCGCCGAAAGTCCCAAAGAGACAAAACAATTTCAGAGGATGAGGCAAGCAAGGCGGAAGCTGCCGAAGCCCTGATGGACGAGATGGTTTTGGCCGCAGGCGAAATCATCGAACTTTGCGACGCCAACAAGCCCTATGAGGCAAGCCTCGTTTACCGCGATAAGACAATGCCCTTGAACACGAAACTTTTGGGGTTGCTGTACACGTTGCGCTCAACATCTGTTGGTCGTTTTAAAAAAGCAGCATTAAAAGCTAAGTATCAGTAGCCGCGCCAACCTGCCGAAAGTCGAATTCTGTTTGCCGGTCCGGCGTTCCTGCTGCACACAGGACCTGTTTGGTGCGGCAATAGCTTGGGACTATCGGGTTCCTCGTGACAGTCTGCATTTGTACATCTTGTAAAAACGTAACATCACCCCTCCGCACCTGTTACAATTCGTAAGAATTGAGAAAACATCAGGAAAAAGTTGACGCTGATCGTGCGGGTGTCCCAAATCGGGGGCACTGGCATCCGGGGGCTTTCCCGGATTCGCCATTTCCGGCTTTGAGGAGGCCGGATGGGGAGGAGAAAAAGATTGGCTCAGACGCAGTCGGGCGCCGAAGGGTTGCATTCCCTTCCGGCGCTTCTACACCGCAACGCGACCCAGTTCGGGGATGCCCCGGCCTATCGGGAAAAAGAATTTGGGATCTGGCAATGCTGGACCTGGGCTGAAGCGGCCAAGGAGATTCGTGCGCTCGCTCTTGGATTTCTTGAAATTGGCGTTGAGCGCGGTGACCACATTGCCGTGATCGGACGCAACCGGCCAGCACATTACTGGACCATGGTCGCGGCACAGATGGTCGGTGCAATTCCGGTGCCTCTGTATCAAGACGCAGTCGCCGAAGAGATGACCTATGTGATGGAACATTGCGGCGCGAAATATGTCGTCTGCGGTGATCAGGAACAGGTCGACAAGGTCATCGAGATTCAGGAAAAAGTGCACCAGATCAAGCACATCCTCTACACCGACAAGCGGGGGATGCGGAAATACGACCACAGCCAGATGAACGCGCTGGAAGACCTCATGGCCGAAGGTCAGGCAGGACATCAGCGGTTTGATGCAGAGCTGGACAAGCGCATCTCTGAGATCACCTATAACGACACCTGCGTCATGCTTTATACCTCGGGCACAACGGGCAAGCCCAAGGGGGTGGTTCTGTCGAACCGCAATGTGATCGAAAGCGCCAAGAATTCAGCGATTTTCGACCATTTGACCCGCGATGAAGATATCCTTTCCTATCTTCCGATGGCATGGGTCGGTGATTTCATCTTTTCCATCGGTCAGGCCTATTGGTGCGGGTTCTGCGTGAACTGCCCGGAAAGCGCCGACACGATGATGACCGACCTGCGCGAAATCGGGCCGACCTATTTCTTCGCCCCGCCGCGCGTGTTTGAAAGCCAGCTGACCAATGTAATGATCCGGATGGAGGATGCGAGCAAGCTGAAGCAGCGCATGTTCCATCACTTCATGGCGCATGCCAAAAAGGTGGGTGGCAAGTTGCTGGATGGCAAACCCGTCGGCTTTGGCGACCGGATGAAATACGCGCTGGGTAACCTGCTGGTCTACGGGCCGCTCAAGGATACCCTGGGCTATGGCCGGTTCCGGGTTGGCTATACCGCGGGTGAAGCGATCGGACCGGAAATCTTTGATTTCTATAGATCTTTGGGCATCAACCTGAAACAGCTTTATGGCCAGACCGAAGCAACCGTGTTCATCACCGTACAGCCGGATGGCGAGGTTCGGGCCGACACGGTTGGCGTGCCCGCGCCGGATGTCGAGCTCAAGATCGACGACAAGGGCGAGATCCATTACCGCTCACCCGGCGTGTTTGTCGAATATTACAACAACCCGGATTCCACGGCATCGACCAAAGATGCCGAAGGCTGGGTGGCAACGGGTGATGCCGGGTTCATCGAGGAAAGCAGCGGCCATCTGCGGATCATCGACCGCGCCAAGGACGTGGGCAAAATGGCCGACGGGTCCATGTTTGCGCCGAAATATGTCGAGAACAAACTGAAATTCTATCCCGATATTCTCGAGGTCGTTCTGTTCGGAAACGGCAAGGATCGCTGCGTGGCCTTCATCAATATCGACCTGACAGCGGTCGGCAACTGGGCGGAACGCAACAACGTGGCCTATGCCTCCTATCAGGAACTGGCAGGCCATCCGCGTGTGTTAGAGACGATCAGGGCGCATGTGGAAGAGGTCAACAAATCGGTAGCAGCTGATGAAATGCTGTCCGGTTGCCAGGTGCATCGCTTTGTCGTTCTGCACAAAGAACTGGACGCTGATGATGGTGAGATGACGCGCACCCGGAAAGTGCGGCGCGGGTTTGTCGAAGAGAAGTTCCACGACATCATTGCGGCGCTTTATGACGGATCCGAAAGCGTGTCGACCACGACCGAAGTGACCTATGAAGATGGGCGCAAGGGATCAATCAGCGCGACGCTGAAAATCGTGGATGCGCCGGTCGTACCGGTTGCGCAGCACAAGGTGGCAGCGGAATGAGGGCCGCCATAGCAACGCGCGACCTGCGGCCATCGCCACGCCCGCCATCCCGTTTTTGCGCAAGTCAGGGAGTGACTGATGCTGGATAACGCCGAAGGATATGTCACCGAAGACGGTCGCAAGATCGGCGGCGTGGTGATGGAAATGAAGAACATCACCCTGCGCTTTGGCGGCGTCGTGGCGATCAAAGACATCTCGTTCGATATTCGCGAAGGCGAAATTCGCGCCATCATCGGGCCGAACGGGGCCGGAAAATCATCCATGCTGAACGTTATCTCGGGGTTCTATGTCCCGCAGGAAGGCGAGGTCTGGTTCCACGGATCAAAACGCCCAGCGATGCGGCCCTTTGAGGTGGCGCAGCAGGGGATCGCGCGGACGTTCCAGAACATCGCGCTGTTCGAGGGGATGAGTGTTTTGGACAACGTCATGACCGGGCGCTTGAATTTCATGCGGACCAACATCCTCCAGCAGGCCTGGTGGAAGGGAAAGGCCGAGGCGGAAGAGGTTGAAAACCGTGAGGCGGTCGAGAAAATCATCGATTTCCTTGAAATCCAGCACATCCGCAAGACGCCCGTTGCGCGCCTGCCTTATGGCCTGAAAAAACGCGTCGAACTGGCCCGCGCACTGGCAGCAGAACCAAAGCTCTTGCTGCTGGATGAACCGATGGCGGGCATGAACGTCGAAGAGAAAGAGGACATGAGCCGCTTTATCCTCGATGTGAATGACGAATTCGGCACCACCATCGCCCTGATCGAACACGATATGGGCGTGGTGATGGACCTGAGCGACCGCGTGGTCGTGATGGATTACGGCAAGAAGATTGGTGACGGTACACCCGACGAGGTGCGCAACAATCAGGAAGTCATCGACGCCTATCTGGGGGTCAGCCATGACTGAGACCAAAGCAGATATCCGGGGAGGCACATATGCCTGAGCAGTTAATCTTTGCCACGGAGGTCATCCTTAACGGTCTGATGGCCGGGGTGCTTTATGCGCTGGTCGCGCTGGGCTTTGTGCTGATCTACAAGGCCTCGGGAATTTTCAATTACGCGCAAGGGGTTATGGCCCTGTTTGCGGCGATGACATTGGTCGGGATCATGAACGGGCAGGTGCCCTTCGCGCATTTGATCAACGCGACCTTCGGTACTCATGTCTATAACTTCGGCTGGAACATCCCCGCCCTGCTGGCGATCATCCTGACAATGGGCGTGATGGTTCTGCTGGCCTGGTGTGTGCAGCGCTTTGTCATGCGGCATCTGGTTGGGCAGGAGCCGATCATCCTGTTCATGGCCACGATCGGTCTGGCCTATTTCCTTGAAGGCGTGGCCGACCTGATGTGGGGCTCCGAGATCAAGACGCTGGATGTGGGTCTGCCGCAGGGCATCAACCTGTGGATCGACGAGGTCACCTTTAATATCTTTGGCTATGGCTTCTTCATCGACAACCTCGACATCGTGGCAACGGTGATTGCGGCGCTTCTGGTGGCGGCGCTGGTGGCCTTCAGCCAGTACACAAAGCAGGGGCGGGCCATGCGTGCTGTGGCGGATGACCATCAGGCGGCACTTTCGGTCGGGATCTCGCTTAACTTCATCTGGGTCATGGTCTGGTCGGTGGCCGGGTTCGTAGCGCTGGTCGCGGGAATCATGTGGGGCACCAAATCGGGCGTGCAGTTCTCGCTGTCGTTGATCGCACTCAAGGCGCTGCCGGTGCTGATGCTGGGCGGGTTCACCTCGATCCCCGGTGCCATCGTCGGCGGTCTGATCATCGGTGTGGGCGAGAAGCTGTTCGAATTCTCGGTTGGCCCGCTGGTCGGCGGCGCGACCGAGAACTGGTTTGCCTATGTGCTGGCGCTGATCTTCCTGGTGTTTAGACCGCAGGGTCTGTTCGGCGAGAAGATCATCGAGAGGGTGTAACGCATGACCAAGCTGATCGCCATCATCAACGTGATCGCATGGGCGGGGTTCTGGGCCTTTGGCTATATCGCGCTGACCTCGAATGACCTGACTGACAGCCAGCTGACGATTGCCGCGATCCTGGCCTTTGCCGGTCTGATCATGGGCGTTCTGGCCTACCTGAAACTGGTGCGCGCCTCTGAGGCGAGCGGATATGCCAAAGGGTCCAGCCAGCTGGACGCCGCGACCCGTAACCGGGCGCAGGAAGAATGGGGAAAGTAACAGATGTTCTATCGTGAGGCCGGAGATTTCAAAACCTCCTACGTGGATGACAGCCAGACTTTCCCGATCAAGTTCGACCGGTACCGGTACTATGTCGTTCTGGCGGTGGCGTTCGGGATCATTCCGTTCATCATCAACGACTATTGGGCAAACGCCCTGCTGCTGCCCTTTCTGATCTATGCCATCGCGGCGATCGGATTGAACATACTCGTGGGCTATTGCGGGCAGGTCAGCCTTGGTACAGGCGGTTTCATGGCAGTGGGTGCTTATGCCTGCTACAAGTTGATGACCGCATTTCCAGATGTCAGCATGTTCATTCATGTCCTGTTGGCTGGTGGTATCACAGCGATTGTAGGCGTCTTGTTCGGCCTGCCTTCCCTGCGGATCAAGGGGTTCTATCTGGCGGTGGCCACGCTTGCGGCACAGTTCTTTCTGGTCTGGCTCTTCAACCGGGTGCCGTGGTTTTACAACTACTCGGCCTCGGGTCAGATCAACGCGCCCGAGCGTGACGTGTTCGGCATCATCATCTCGGGCCCGAACGCCCCGGCCTGGGCGACCTACCTGTTCTGCCTGATCTTCCTGACCTTCAGCGCGATTATTGCGCGCAACCTGACCCGCGGCACGACCGGGCGGACATGGATGGCGATCCGCGACATGGATATCGCCGCCGAAATCATCGGGGTGAACCCGTTGAAAGCCAAGATCAGCGCTTTCGCTGTCAGCTCGTTCTTTGTGGGCATCGCAGGGGCCTTGTTCTTTGCCGTCTATCTCGGCGCGGTCGAGGTGGGCGAAGCATTCGGCATTCAGAAGTCATTCCTGGTGCTGTTCATGGTGATTATCGGCGGATTAGGCTCGATTTTCGGGTCTTTTGCCGGGGCGGCCTTCCTCGTGCTGCTGCCGGTTCTGCTCAAACTGGTTGGCGTCGATCTTCTGGGTTGGCCGACCGATATCGTTGCCCATCTTCAGCTGGTGATCGTGGGCGCGCTGATCATCATGTTCCTGATCCTGGAACCCCACGGTCTTGCACAGTTGTGGCGCGTGGCGAAAGAGAAACTCAGACTCTGGCCGTTCCCGCACTGAGGGCTGGCCCAATCATAAAGACGGGTGATCAAGCCCGAACTCAATATCGGATCAATCAAGGGAGGAGACACCCGATGAACAAGAAACTGGCAACCGTGGCGCTGAGCGCCCTGATGGCGGCAGGACCTGCGATGGCGGATCTTGTGTTCCCGTCGCTCAGCTATCGAACCGGGCCCTATGCGGCTGGTGGTATTCCATTCGCGGACGGTTACGCCGACTATTTCACGCTTCTGAACGAGCGGGACGGTGGCATTGGCGGTGTACCAGCAAACGTGATCGAATGCGAAACCGGGTATAACACCGAAAAAGGCGTGGAATGCTATGAATCCACCAAAGGTGAAGGCGCGCTGGTGTATCAGCCGCTGTCGACCGGTATCACCTATCAGCTGATCCCCAAAGTGACCGCCGACGGCATTCCTCTGCACACGATGGGGTATGGCCGGACCTCGGCTGCGAACGGCAAAGTGTTCAGCCATGTGTTCAACTATCCGGCCAACTACTGGAATGGTGCGTCCGGTGCGATCAACTATCTGCTGGATGAAAATGGCGGTGACCTGAGCGGCAAGAAGATTGCGCTGGTCTATCACAACTCGGCCTATGGCAAGGAACCGATCCGGACGCTGGAAACTCTGGCTGAAAAGCATGGGTATGAGCTGTCCTTGCTGCCGGTAGATCACCCAGGCCAGGAGCAGAAGTCGCAATGGCTGCAAATTCGCCGCGAAAAGCCTGACTATGTTATCATGTGGGGCTGGGGCGTCATGAACCAGGTTGCGGTTCAGGAAGCGGCCAACATCCGTTTCCCGATGGAAAACTTCATCGGTGTCTGGTGGTCTGGCGCGGAATTCGACGTTCAGCCTGCTGGCGAAAAAGCGACCGGTTACAAGGCGCTGACCTTTACCGGCCTTGGCATGGACTATCCTGTCTATGACGACCTGAAAAAGTACGTCGTTGACTCGGGCAAGGCTGCGGGTGCCGGCGATCAGCTGGGTACAGTTCAGTACAACCGTGGTCTTTACGCCGCCATGCTGGCAGCCGAGGCTGTGAAAACGGCGCAGGCGATGCACGGAACCGCTGATATCGACGCGTCGATGATGCGCGACGGCATGGAAGCACTGGAAATGACCAACGCCAAGATGGAAGCGCTTGGCATGTCCGGGTTCGGCCCTGAATTCTCGGTCTCCTGCGAAAACCACGGCGGCCCCGGCCTTGTCGGTGTTGTTCAGTGGGATGCGGCGACTGGCGCCTGGAACCCGATACAGGACTTCAAACCGACAGATGCCGAAGTTATCGGCGCGTTGATCGAAGAAGATTCCGGTGCCTACGCAACCGAAAACAGCATCTCGCCACGTTGCGAGTAAGGCATGTTGCGCCACGGATGTGATCCGGGGCGTTCAGACAACCGGAGCGGCGGGTCACCTGCCGCTCCTCACGAACAGCCCCGGAACGGGCAGGCATGAGGAAACGCGCTGATGCTGGATGCGGCACAAACCACTGACGTGCAGGCGGAAACCCTGCTTGAGGTCAATAATATCGAGGTGATCTACAACCACGTGATCCTCGTGTTGAAAGGCGTCAGCCTGAGCGTTCCAAAGGGCGGCATCACAGCGTTGCTGGGCGGCAATGGCGCGGGCAAGACAACCACGCTCAAGGCCGTATCGAACCTGCTGCATTCCGAACGCGGAGAAGTCACCAAAGGTTCGATCAAGTATCGCGGCCAGAACGTGCATGAAAGCGATCCGGCCGATCTGGTTGAAAAGGGTGTCATTCAGGTGATGGAAGGCCGCCACTGTTTCGAGCACCTGACCGTCGAAGAAAACTTGCTGACCGGCGCCTACACCCGCAAAGACGGGGCGGCTGCGGTCCAGCGGGATCTTGAGATGGTTTATGCATATTTTCCCCGGCTCAAGGAACGCCGCCGGTCGCAGGCAGGCTATACTTCGGGTGGGGAACAACAGATGGTTGCCATGGGGCGGGCCTTGATGTCGCGGCCCGAGACGATTTTGCTGGACGAACCCTCAATGGGTCTTGCTCCGCAGCTGGTCGAAGAGATTTTCAGTATCGTGAAGGACCTCAACGAAAAAGAGGGCGTGTCCTTTCTGCTGGCAGAGCAGAACACCAACGTCGCCCTGCGCTTTGCACATTACGGTTACATTCTTGAATCCGGGCGTGTCGTGATGGATGGCCCGGCAGCCGACCTGCGCGAAAACCCGGATGTGAAAGAGTTTTACCTGGGCATGTCCGACGAAGGCCGCAAAAGCTTTCGCGATGTGCGGTCCTATCGTCGTCGCAAAAGGTGGCTGTGAGCGGATGGAGGATATGGCTATGACCTATTTCGACGCACTCGAAACACGCTCGGTAGACGAACGCGCCTCGGACCAGGCCAGGGCACTAGTGGAGCAGATCAAACGCGCGATGTCGGCCCCTGGATTTGCGTCGCATCTGTC
Organism: Ruegeria sp. AI2; assembly: GCF_056541275.1. Taxonomy (NCBI): domain Bacteria; kingdom Pseudomonadati; phylum Pseudomonadota; class Alphaproteobacteria; order Rhodobacterales; family Roseobacteraceae; genus Ruegeria; species Ruegeria sp. AI2. The sequence continues at coordinate 92,844 of NZ_JBQFYB010000005.1, read as the reverse complement.
AGAATCAGACACTAATAAGGTAAAATCAGTTGAAGATTTGCCGACATTGCCGGTTCTGCGGAAATCGGACCTGACCAGAGCACAGGCCAAACGCCCCCCGTTTGGTGGATTTACAGTGAAACCGGCGCGGCATTTCCATCATGTGTTCCAGTCGCCGGGACCGATCTATGAGCCGGGCAGCACTGATCACGACTGGTGGCGCATGGGCCGTTTCCTGAATGCCGCGGGTGTTGGCGCAGGGGACATTGTCCAGAACTGTTTTGGGTATCACCTAACCCCAGCCGGCATGATCTTTGAAAATGGCGCAAGGGCTGTCGGCGCGGCTGTTCTGCCCGCAGGAACCGGACAAACCGAGTTGCAGGTGACTGCCGCCCGCGACGTTGGCTGTACGGCCTATGCAGGCACGCCGGATTACCTGAAGGTCATTCTGGACAAAGCCGACGAGATGGGCGTTTCACTGCATTTCTCGAAAGCCGCCGTTGGCGGTGGTGCCTTGTTCCCGTCTCTGCGACAGGAATATGCCGACCGGGGTATCTCGTGCCTTCAATGTTACGCGACAGCGGATCTGGGCAATATTGCTTATGAAAGCGCCGCGATCGACGGGATGATCATCGACGAGCACGTGATTGTCGAGATTGTGACACCTGGAACCGGAACTCCGGTGGCACCGGGTGAGGTGGGTGAGGTCGTGGTGACCTCTCTCAACCCCGATTACCCGCTGATCCGCTTTGCGACAGGCGACCTGTCCGCCGTGATGCCGGGGATTTCCCCCTGCGGTCGCACGAACACCCGGATCAAAGGTTGGATGGGGCGTGCAGATCAGACGACCAAGATCAAAGGTATGTTCGTGCGTCCGGAACAGGTTGCCGCTTTGGTCGACAAGCATGAGGAAATCGTCAAGGCTCGTGTCGTCGCCACCCGCCAGGGCGAGATGGATTCGATGACTGTCCAGATCGAAAGCACAGGCGGGGATGATAAGGCATATGCCAGATCGGTGGCCGAAGTGCTGAAACTGAAAGGCGCAATCGAAGTCGTGGCCCCCGGCTCGCTGCCCAAAGACGGGTTGGTGATCGAGGATCAGCGCGTCTACGAATAGTGGTCAATAACAGGTCTGCGGCAGTTTGTGCCGCAGATTTGTTGACCGACGCACTGGTGTTTCCGAGCATTTTGGTCGATTAAAGGCGTACCCTAAGCCTTTGCCAATCAAAAGCCGGGATAATGGCCCAGATCGACTATTCAGAAAACGGATCACGCAATCGCGGTGTACGCGGCACACGGCTGTTGGCCGCAGTTGCTTATCTTGTGGCTGCCGCATGCCTGTTGCCCATGGTGGCCGTGGTTCTGGCGGCAGTGACGGGCGGGACAGATACGATCTCGCACCTGATGGACACGGTGCTGCCCAGCTATACTGTGACGACCCTGATACTTGTGGTGCTGGTCGCGGCGGGTACGTTCAGTATCGGCACGGGCGCTGCCTGGCTGGTGACGATGACCCGCTTTCCCGGTGTCAGGATCCTTGAGATCGCGCTGGTCTTGCCCTTGGCTTTTCCGGCATATGTGCTTGCCTATGCGTACACCTTTATTCTGGATCATCCGGGTATCGTTCAAAGCACTTTGCGGGATGTAACGGGTTGGGGGCCGCGCGACTATTGGTTCCCTGAAATCCGTTCGACCGGGGGCGCTGCGGTGATGCTGATTCTGGTGCTGTACCCTTATGTCTACCTGCTGGCGCGGGCTGCGTTCCTGCAACAAAGTGCTTCGGCGTTTCTGGCTGCTCGGGCGCTAGGCAACAATCCATGGCTTGCGTTTCGGCGCGTCTCGCTGCCGATGGCGCGCCCGGCAATCGCCGGTGGTGTGCTACTGGCCATCATGGAAACCATCGCCGATTTCGGAACCGTGTCTTATTTCGGTGTGCAGACCTTTGCGACCGGGATTTACACCAGCTGGTTTTCAATGGCCGACCGTGCGGCGGCGGCGCAGCTGGCCTGGTGCCTGCTTGTCTTTGCACTGATCATGGCTGTGGCCGAACGCACCCAGCGCGGTAAGGCAAAATACTATCAGGCCGGAAAGAAACATGCTGCCCAACCGGCGGAACACCTGACCGGTCTTCGCGCTGTCGCGGCATTCCTGTTATGTACGATACCCGTTATCTTCGGGTTTCTGTTGCCCGTTATCATACTGGTCGAGATGGGTTTGGAATCGGAACAGAACCTGCTGTCGCGGCGCTATATCGGTTTCATCCAGAACTCGCTGATCCTTGCTGGCACGGCCGCGGTCGTCACTGTCTTTGCGGCGATCTGTGTCGGGTTCTTTCAACGTCTGAGACCCGGGCGCGCGTCGTCGGCGACGGCCTACATGGCGCGGCTGGGATATGCCGTGCCCGGTGGCGTCATCGCAGTCGGCTTGATTGTACCTTTCGCCAGCTTTGACAACGCGCTGGATGCCTGGATGCGGCAGACATTCGATGTGTCGACTGGGTTGTTGGTTACCGGTTCAATCTGGCTGCTGGTCGCCGCTTATATGGTGCGATTCCTTGCCGCTGCGCTCAGCGCATATGAGGGGGGTCAAAGCACGGTTCATGCCAATATGGATGCCGCGGCCCGGTCGTTGGGGCAAACTCCGCTGGGGACATTGCGGCGCGTTCACCTGCCCATTTTAACGCCGTCGCTGCTGACCGCGCTGTTGATCGTCTTTGTGGACGTGATGAAGGAATTGCCTGCCACCCTGATCATGCGCCCGTTCAACTTCGACACACTGGCCGTACAGGCGTACAGGCTTGCCTCGGATGAGAGGCTTGAGGGCGCCGCCGTGCCGTCGCTGGTCATTCTGGCGGTCGGCCTGCTGCCGGTAATCCTGATCTGCCGTCAGGTTGGTCGGCGGTAACACTTGTGTTGTAAAAGCTGAGCAACAGCGCATCAGGCTTGATTCAAACATGATTTCCGGCAAGGCTGGTGGTATGAACATGCAGCCTCCCAACCGGTTTTCGGCAAACGCAGCGCAGATGCCCGTGGCCTTTGACCGGCATGAGATGTCGCAAATCCTGTCCGTTTATGGACGGATGGTCGCCGCCGGAGAGTGGCGAGACTATGGTATCTCAAACCTGCGCGACATGGCGGTATTCTCGATCTTCCGGCGCACCGCTGAGCACCCGATCTACCGCGTCGAAAAGCACCCGCGCCTGAAGTCCCGGCAGGGTATGTACTCAGTCATAGGTATGGATGGCCGTATCCTGAAACGCGGCCATGATCTGCGCGCGGTACTGCGGGTGCTGGAACGCAAGCTCATCCGGGCCGTAAACCCGGATTAGAGCCTTTTTCGCGCTGTAACAGGTCCGTCGCCCTGATCCTGAATGCGCTGAATCGCCCGGTCCATTGGCTCGTACACAACCGCCATATGGCTGGCGTTCGCATGTAAAATCATGTTGTCGCCCGAAACCCAGGCCACGTGCCCTTTCCAGAACAGCAAATCCCCACGCTGCGCAGGTGATTCAGCTGTCAGGACAGCGCCCAAGGCTTGTTCCTGATCGCCGCTGTCGCCGGGGCAGGGAATACCGCAGGCCAGCAGCGCGGCTTGAACAAGCCCTGAGCAATCGATGCCGAACCGGCTGTTGCCGCCCCACAGATAGGGCGTGCCCAGGAACAACTCGGCCACGGCAACCGGATCACGCGGTTTTTCTGCAATTGGGGCCGTGTGAACCTTTGGGACAAAACCCAACTCGGTCTGCACAAACCGATCCGTTTCGGCAGTCGCATGGATTTTACTTCCGAAACTCAGAGACAAGAGATCGCAGCTTTTGATATCGCGGGCCGCGTAGGCATGTGTTGCTGGCGCATTGATCCAATGCGTTGCAGGCATATCCTCGGACAGGTTGTCTGTTTCCAGCCAACCAGCATATCCGTCTTTTTCTGCGACGATCCTGCTCCACCCGCCGTGGTTTTCTTTGACATGAACCGCGTCCCCCAGCAGCAATTGCCGGTCACGCGGCCCGTCAGGGGCACGCAGCAGGTCGACGACCGGTTTGGATACGCGGCGCTTGGTCATAATCCCAATACCTCCGGTAATGCCGACAGCACTGCGCGTGAGCCCTGACCCAGACCGCCTTTTGTGCGGCCGGGTTCATTGCTGGGTTGCCACGCGTAGATGTCAAAATGGATATAGCGGCTGGACCCTGCGAACCGGCGCAGAAACAGCGCGGCGGTGATAGACCCGGCAAACCCGCCCGCGGGGGCATTGTCCAGATCGGCAATGCCGGGTTCGATCATCGCCTCGTAGGGTGTGTGAAACGGCATTCTCCAGACCGGATCAGCAGACGTTTTGGCCGCTTGTGCCAAGGCCACAGCGCAGCTTTCGTCGTCGGTGTAAAACGGTGCCAGATCAGGGCCCACGGCCACGCGCGCCGCACCGGTCAGCGTTGCCATCGAGATCACCAGATCGGGATTCCCTTCATCCGCCAAAGTCAGCGCATCAGCCAGAACCAGACGCCCTTCGGCGTCGGTGTTGTTGATTTCGACGGTCAGACCCTTGCGTGAGGTCAGGATATCACCGGGGCGGAAGGCATTGCCTGATACCGCGTTTTCAACGGCCGGGATCAGAACCTGCAGTTGCAGGGGAAGGTCCAGCGCCATGATCATCCGTGCCAGTCCCAACACATTGGCCGCGCCACCCATATCTTTTTTCATCAGGCCCATGGATGCGCCCGGTTTCAAATTCAGCCCGCCGGTATCGAAACATACACCTTTGCCCACCAGTGTCAGTCTGGGGCCACTAGTGCCCCAGTTCAGCTCGATCAGCCGGGGGGCCTGTTCCGCGGCCCGTCCTACTGTGTGAATCATGGGAAAGTTCTGATCCAGCAGCGCATGGCCGGTGATCACGTTGCAAGACGCGCCGAATTCATCCGCCAGAACCTCGACCGCTTGCTGCAACTGATCCGGCCCCATGTCCGAAGTGGGCGTGTTGACCAGATCGCGCGTCAGAGCCTCGGCATTTGCCATGGCTTCGATACGGGCGGCGTTGATGCCATCAGGCGCAATCAATGCCGCTGACCCTCCGGTCTGGGACGCGTATCGATCAAAAGCATAGCTGGTCATCAGCCAGCCAAGACACTCCATCTCCAATAAATCCGCAGGAATGCCCGAAGCAATGCCGTAGGTGCCTTCCGGCAGCGCCAAAGCCGCTGCCGCGAGGGGAAACCGTTTGCGCACACGTTTTTCTTCGGTTCCGTAACCGGCCAGCGCGAATTCAATTGCGCCGTTCGAGGCTGGCACAGGCAGGACCTGCCCCAGCGCACCGGAAAACCCGTTTGCTGCGACCCAGGACTGCACGCGCTCGGGCTGATCCAGAAGCCAGCCGTCCAAATCCGGCTGCGCGATCACATGAAGCGGTATGGAAGGGTCAGAGGATGGGGCGAAGGACAGTGTCATGGGCGCCTCGACAGATTGTTTCTGTGCACAGACTAGCCGCGCATATTCTGCCCGCAACCCCTGTCAGACGGAAAGGTCCTGTTGATCCCAGACGGCTGTCAATGACCGCTCACCAACGCGGATCAGACGTCCCAGCGTCGCGCCTGCGGCTACCGCGTCACCGGCATCGACGGCCTGCGCCACGTCACCTGCAACCCTGGCCAGAACTGTCATCCCGACCTGTTCGGAAATCGCAACCAGGGACCTTGCGCATTTGCGCAGGTCGGCCCATTCGCGCTGACGCCAAAAGCGTTCGCAGTTCGACAGGCGCACTGCCAGTTCTTCGATGGTGCGGCACAGCACATCCAGCGCGTTCTTGTCGCCCAGTTGACGGTAAAGGCCACTTAGTTGATCCGAATCCAGACGGACGGATTCCTTGTGTTCAAGCGTGATTATTTTTTCCACCACATTCACCCTATTTCTGACGCCCCCACGGCGCAGGTTTGATACTGGTGACAAATTCCTTTGCAAAACCTTGCAGAGAAATCGGATAATTGCTCGAATTTTCCTAGAATTCGGTTTAGAGGATCGGTCAGCGACAAGAACGGGGACACCGTAATGGAATTTGCCAAACCTTTGCCGAGCTATCTGGTCACGCGGTATCACGGCTGGAAAGCGACCACGTATTCGGAAAACCAGGTCTGGTTCAAGCGGCTGGCAGATGAAGGGCAGCGGCCCCGGGCGATGGTGATTTCCTGCTGCGACAGCCGGGTCCATGTGACCTCGATGTTCGGTGCCGATCAGGGCGATTTCTTTATCCACCGCAATATCGCCAATCTGGTGCCACCCTATGCGCCGGACGGCGATCATCACGGTACCAGCGCAGCAATCGAGTACGCCGTCACTTCTCTCAAGGTTGCGCATCTGATGGTTCTTGGCCATTCGCAATGCGGTGGTGTTCAGGGCTGTATCGACATGTGCAAGGGTCAGGCGCCGCAACTGGACGCAAAGGAAAGCTTTGTCGGTCGCTGGATGGACATTCTGAAACCAAAATTCGAACTTGTCGCTGATATCGAAGACAGCCTCGAACAAGCCCGGCAGCTGGAACGCCAGTCGGTTGTTGCGTCGCTTGAAAACCTGATGACGTTCCCGTTCATCTCGTCAGCGGTCGAACAGGGCACCCTGAGCCTGCACGGGTTGTGGACCGATATCGGCGCTGGCGGGTTAGAGAGTTTCGACCCCATACAGAAGAAATTCGTTCCGGTCTGACGACAGTTCATAGTGAAAAAATGATGCGGAATACGGCTCTGTTTCAGAGCCGTTACTTCGTATGCTCCACACATGACGTTTGAATCCGATCTAGGGCTCAACCCCATGTCCCGCTGGATGGAGTTGATGATGGATAAATGGGTTGGCGGCGATTACGAGCGCGGGTTGAATAATCTGAAAGTGCTGATCGAAAATAACACCTAGACCCTTCTTGAGATCGCAACATGCGCTCTGGTATGCCCACCAAGGCGGCGGAGACCTCGCGGATTAGTCCAAGCGAAACCGCGCGAATTTGCCGAAATGGTCGGATCCCATGAACGGGCGCAGTTCGACTGTTCCGGTTGTTCCCTTCGGGAGCAAAAGGTTGTCGATTGGCAACGGTAGGTGCCAGCTGCCAAGATCATGAGTGTTCAGGACGGCCCCAAAACTCTGGTTGTCTGCTGCCGCCGCTATCCGCCGGACGCTTGCACCCCAAGGAACCATGTTGAAATCCCCGGCTATCAGAACCGGGCCATCCAGATCCGCAATGCGTTCCGCAATGATCCGGCTTTGGGTTGATTGGTCATAAGGAAAAGGCCAGTTCAGGTGGATCGATACGATCCAGACCAAAGACCCGTCCGGGGCTTCGACTTGTATTCCGACAAGACCATGACCTTTCAGGCAGAACCCGGACCCTTCGACAATCGGCAAAGTTGTCAGGATGGCAACGTTTTGTTCGGGACGAAACTCACAGATCACCTTTTCGGGGTAATGCTCGAACAGGTTGCTCATGTATTCACGGTTGTGACTCGAGACTTCCTGCAACGTCACGATCTGAGCATCGGATTCAATGATGTCGTCGGCCAGCGAATACCGGGGCCACGCCCGGCTCATAAGGTTCTTTTGATACAGGGTCAGACACGGACCGTCGCAGTCCTTGGGCGGGGCGGCGAAACTGGTTGCGATTGATCCGACAGCAACGGCGGCAAAGGCCAGGGTGACCAAAGCAAGGTATCTGGCGCGCATATACAGCAGGATCGCGGCACACGGCAAAAGCAAAACGCCAGCTTGCGGGCGGAAAAGCGCAAAGGAATCTCCGACCGCCAGGAATTGCCCGGTAAACCCGATGAGGATAAGCCCAACCAGAATGCCTGTACATCCTAAGATCAGGTATCTTCCAATTCTGCGTTTGGTCGAATTTCCCATGCTCTGCCCCTGATGCCCTGTGCGGGGCACCACCTGTTGTCTGTATTGTCCCATCCATCACGTTCAGGTCGGTGATTAGCTGGCAAGCACGCCTGAATTTGTCAACTGGTCGGCAATTTGGATTGCCGTCAGCGCTCTGCCAATGCTTGGGGTCCGGTCGGTGCCTTGATGGGTGCGGCTGATGAAATAGACGGCAAAATCCGAGCGTCTTTGGAAGCTACCTCAGGTCCATCCCCTCGGGCCAGTTCATTTCAAGGTTCAAGGTGATGTTTGCCTTTTGATCGGGGGCAATATCCATTTCCCAAGCTAGAATTCCGCGTTGGTTGTCCACATTTTCTTCATTTGGGCGCGGATTGGCGTTCCACGTGATTTCCAGATCGTCCTGCTCGGAATATGGAACCCGGTCCAAAAGGCGCAGCGGCCAGGTTTGGTCCGTCAGGTTTTCAATGCTGATTTCAGCCTGTTCGATCCGTTGATTGGACCGCGAAATGATCCCGGTGTCACCGTTGCTGCGGTTCAGGATCTGTCGCGAAAGTGTCAGACCATGGATGGGACCAAATCCCATCTCGATTTCTTCCCGAGGGCCAATTTCCTGCGACCCTCCGGCAGCAACAAGAATATCGTCTACAAACCACCGCGCGGCAGCCGACTCCAGAAGCCTCTGATCCATTGGGTTTGTGAACCGCGCGGTCCGATACGCTGTGTCATCGCGCCAGGGCACGCCAAGCGCAAAAACCTCGGCAGATTGGGTGATCGAGTCCAATGCGACCTCGGTAATCTCATAACCAGTGGAAACCGAGATGAGATTTGGCAAAGTGTATGTGATACCGGTGCCTTCTACTGACGAGGTCAACATCGTGCCTATGGATGTCTCTTCCACTATAACAGGTGCCTCGACAACCGCTTCTGCCAATTTCCCGAAATTTCCCTGTTCTGGTTGCGGCGGCGGTGTTTCGCGTATCCAATGTCGTACTGAAGGCAGCCATGATGCAGCGTTCTGCCCTGTGGGGGCAATGGTCGAAACATGCATCGTAACATCGCGCCAGTTTTCACCGGTGTCCTGCGTGATCAGGATGTTGCGGTCGATCCGAACTGTGGGCGCGTCGCCGGTTGCCAAATGAAACTCGTATCCCGGAGACCATTCTGCGGCATAGGAGTCGATGTAAGACACGGTCAGAGCGCCACTTGTTGCTGTGTCGGCGGTCACGTCGACGGCAACGAATACATGGTCATCAGCTTCGGGGATCAGTGCTGCCAGATCAGCCTGAGCAATCAACAAATCTTCTTCCAGCTGTTCCAGTTGCCGCTCGACACCTCGGGCTTCGATTTCCGCCGATTGGGCTTCTTGCTCGGCGCGCAGAGATTCCTCGGCGATCATGCGGGTGATCTCACGCAGCGTGTTTGGGTCGGCAGGCAGGCCTTCATTCTGTCCCAATTGACCAAGAAACAATAAGGATTGGCGTGCAGCCTCGGCGCGTAAACGGGTGGCTTTTGCCTTGTCAGTGACAGCAGTGATCTGATCTTCGATGGCTTCGATCCGGTCCTCGGCCTGCATTACAGCTTCGCTTTTGCGGTCCTGTACCGGAAGGTTTTCAAAGCGCCGCAGCAACGCGGTTTGTGTCAGACCTTCGGTCAGAACCTGAATTGAAAACAACTGATTTTCGTCACGTGCGGGAATGCCCTGCAAGATCAAACGATGGTTGCCAGCAGGAATTTCGTAGGCCCCTGTGCGGATAATGTCGGCTCCTCTGGGGTAAACCGTGACCTCACTGACTTTGGTGTCGATCAAAAATATTTCAGCATTCAGGACAGTGGGCGCAAGGGCCAGAAGGTAAATCAGGGGTCTCATAATCACTCGCGGAAATCAGGGGCTATCTTCCCGCAAGGGTTGCAGCCCGGATGGTCGACTGCAAGCACAAAAAAGGGCCGCCTGCAAAGGGCGACCCTTAGGGGTTTTCAGCTTTGAAAGCCCTCAGCCCTTTTTCAGGACCTCACGGCCCAGCAGTTCGGCGATCTGAACCGCGTTCAGGGCGGCACCCTTGCGCAGGTTGTCGCTGACGCACCACAGGTTCAGACCGTTTTCGATAGTCGAATCCTGGCGGATGCGGCTGATGAATGTGGCAAAGTCGCCTGCGCATTCGATGGGCGAGACGTAGCCACCCGCTTCGCGCTTGTCGATCACCATGATGCCGGGCGCTTCGCGCAGGATATCGCGGGCTTCGTCTTCGTCCAGAAACTCTTCGAACTCGATATTCACGGCCTCGGAATGGCCGACAAACACCGGCACGCGGACGCAGGTTGCAGTGACCTTGATCGACGGATCGACGATCTTCTTGGTCTCGACAACCATCTTCCACTCTTCCTTGGTCGAGCCGTCTTCCATGAAGACGTCGATCTGCGGAATGACGTTGAAGGCGATCTGTTTCTGGAACTTCTTCGGGGCGACCTCGGTGGTAGGGTTGTAGACGGCCTTGGTCTGATCCCAAAGCTCATCCATGCCCTCTTTGCCGGCACCCGAAACTGACTGATAGGTCGACACAACAACGCGCTTGATCTTGGCGCGGTCATGCAGCGGCTTCAGCGCGACAACCATCTGCGCTGTCGAGCAGTTGGGGTTGGCGATGATGTTCTTGTTCTTGTAGTCGTGGATCGCCTGCGGGTTACATTCCGGCACGATCAGCGGAATGTCCGGGTCATAGCGATAGAGCGACGAGTTGTCGATCACCACACAACCTGCCGCAGCTGCCTTGGGGGCGTAGACTTTGGTCGCCTCGGAACCCACGGCAAACAGCGCCATGTCCCAGCCGGTGAAATCAAACGTGTCCAGATCTTTGGTCGTAAGGGTCTTGTCGCCAAAGCTTACTTCGGTACCCAGCGAGCGACGGCTTGCCAGGGCGGCAAGTTCATCAACCGGGAACTGGCGTTCAGCCAGAATGTTCAGCATTTCGCGGCCCACGTTGCCCGTGGCGCCGACGACTACGACGCGATAGCCCATTTCATGTCTCCAAAGTTAAGGACGCGCGTTCATAGCCGCGTTGCGGCGAAGAAAAAAGGGCTATCAGCGGGGTTTTCAACGACTGATGCTGAATTCAAGCGGTTCAATCGTTCAAAAGTCGTTCATATAGCGCAACCAGCGTCTTTGCTTCGCCCTGAATGTCAAAATTCTGCTCGACATGGGTGCGGGATGCCTGACCCGCTTGTGATAGGGAATCATTGCATTTCAACATCTGGGCAATCGCCTCGACCAAGGCGGGAACATCATCGGCGGTCACCACCTTGCCAAAGGATGGATCAGTAATGATCTCGGAGAACGCACCGACATCTGTGGCTACAACCGGAACACCGCAGGCCATTGCTTCGAGAGGGGTCAAACCAAATCCCTCCCACCTTTGTGGCGCAACAAACAGGTCCAGACCCTGATACCATTCAGCAATCTGATCTACGGTCACCTCGGGCTTGAAAAGGATGCGATCCGACAAGCCAGCCTTTGCGACCTTATCCTTCAGTTCAGCCAGAAATGCGGTGTGTTTCTCGGTTGCCCGGCCCATGACGATGCCTGACACTGTGTCGAACCGCCCGCACACGTCAATCATGGCGTCGACAAAGGCATCCGTGCCTTTTTGGTGTCGAATACGGCCGTAACACCCTAACAGTACCCCATCCGGCAGCCCCAGCCGAGCACGGACGGTGGCCTTGTCTGAAGGCGGAACGAAGTCCTCCAGGTTGATGCCATGCATCACCACCTGCGAGTCTCGCTCAAGATACCCTGCGGTTTTGCGCGAGGTTGCAACGACCGCATCCATCTTTCCGATCAGCCATTTGGTATAGCCGGTGTGCGGCCTTTGGGACGCGCTTGTGAACAGCATTTTGAGCTTTAACCGGAACACATCGCGCAGGATGAGCCCCAGCAACATCTCGGTGTTGCGGCGTGCGTGCCAGACCCGCCTTTTACGACGCGACAGGAAAGGCAGTCGACCCAGTGGGATGTGCGGCGTGTCGGCGGGCAGACCCGGTCCAGTGGCGGCGATGTCGATCCATTGCGCCTGCAGCGGAACCAGCCTTGCGATGGTTGCTGTTACGCCCGAAAGTCTGCGTTTCAGATTTGGGGCTATGACAACGGGGTCTTTCAACGGACTCTCCTGATGGCTGCGTCAATCCACACTATCCCGGCTGAGTAGATAGATCACGCAACCAATGGCAAGGGTGACCGCAAAAAACCCGAATATTGCGGTGTAGGGTGCCGTTGATCCGTCTTGCACGGTGGCTGCGTGAATACGTCCTGTGACGAATTGAGCAATGCCAACGCCGCCGATGCCGAAAAGATTCAGCAATGTCACACCACGCCCCACCAGATGCGGAGGCACGAAGGCCCGACCATGGGCCATGATGACCGGAAAGCTGGCACCGGTAAAGCCGATTACGGCCATCAGCAGGACAGACAGCCATGTTGCATCCTCGATCCACAGGCAGAGCAAGCCCAACGCAGCTGCGCCCAGTGCGTTGCCAGCGAAAACCACCCATTTCCGGGTACCAAAAACGCGGTCCAGCGGTCCGTAAACAAAAGTGCCCGCAATCATAGCCGCACCCATGATCAGCGTTGCAGTACCGATCTGAGTGGCACTTAAGCCAAAGACGTCGTTCAGGTAAGGCCCGGCCCAAAGCCCTCGCAGCGCAGCAGAGGGGGCGTAGGCAACCAGCATCAGAGGCAGGATCAGCCACAGGGCAGGCTCCTTCAGCAGATCCAGCAGGGATCCCTTGTGTTCTGTTTCGACCTTCGCCGGGTCGTGAACTGTCAGCCACAGGCCCAATGCGATTGCGGCGGACACCGTGGCCAGCGCGACCATCGTTGCGCGCCACCCCATCCATTCCACGGCAAGCGCGGTTGGATAAGAAGCCACCAGATTTCCAACGGACCCTGCGCCCAACATCACGGCGGCCAATGTGGCAAACCGCGCCGGGGGGTATTCACGCGCAAAGATATAGTAGGAGGCCATAAGAACCGGAGAGCACCCGACACCGATCAGGCCCATGGCTATGCTGATGTGCAGGGGCGTTGTTGCGGCTGCAAAAACCGCCGCTCCACCTGCCCCGCCCACCAGAAGCAGTGCCGCGGACGTGAGGCGGGGGCCAATCCTGTCCAGCGCCCATCCGACCGGGATCTGCATGACGGCGAATACGATAAACCAAAGACCGGAAGCAAAGGCCAAATCTTCGGGCATGGCACTGATGTCACGTTCCAAATCTAGGCTGAGAACCGCAAGGAAAGCGCGGAAAAATTGGCTGAGCACATAGCCCAGGCATAAAACCACCAAACCTGCCTGCATCTTCAGCCCTTTCCTGCTCGTCCGAGGAAAATGCTTGGCACGCCGTGATGCAACGCACAAGCCTGTGTATTATGTTTCAAAGTCAGGACATGGCTCGCCTTCCGGCTATCTTTGTCAAAACATTGATTCCGAGGGGGAGCATGAAAGACCTCCAGTTCACTTTTTACGAAAACCTTCCCCTGCAGCGCGATTTTACCCGCCTGGCAGACCCCGCACAGTTTTCAAAACTGCCCGATGATTGGGTTCTGGGTGTTGCTGACATTGTCGATTCAACAGGCGAAATCGCGCGGGGCCGGTACAAGACAGTCAATACTGTGGGCGCTGCGGTCATTTCGGCCATGATCAATGCAATGGACGGCGCGCTGTTTCCATATGTCTTTGGCGGCGATGGGGCGGGATTTGCTGTCCCGCCCGGAAAAGCTAAAACCGCCCGGACTACGCTGGCGGATTTGCGGCGCTGGGCAGATGAAGAGTTCTCCATGCCATTACGGGCGGCGCTGGTGTCGGTGGCTGATATTCGCAAAGTGGGTAAGGATCTGCGCGTTGCTCGCTATGCACCCTCTGCCGGAGTGGATTACGCCATGTTTTCCGGCGGTGGTCTGGCCTGGGCCGAGGCCGGGATGAAAGCCGGGCAAAATATGGTCACACCCGCAGGGCCAGGTGCGCAGCCGGATCTGACAGGCCTTTCTTGCAGGTGGTCCAACAGCCCGGCCCGTCACGGTCAAATCGTTTCGTTGGTCGTACAGCCCACACCGTCAGCAACCGAACGGGACTTTGCCGATCTTGCGCAATCCGTCTTGTCCGCGTCGGAAGCGCTTGAGCGTGCTGGCCATCCGGTGTCGGAAAAGGGTCCGCCCATGACATGGCCTCCACCCGGCCTTGACATCGACGCACATGTGTCGCGCAACGGGCGTCATGTGATTTTGCACAAGCTCGTCCTGCTGGTTCAAAACCTGTTGATCGCGGTATTGTTCAAAACTGGCCTGCGGATGGGACGCTTTGAGCCGGACCATTACAGACATATGGTCAGTAGTAATGCCGATTACCGAAAGTTTGATGACGGGCTGAAAATGACGCTCGACTGCGATCCGGACACATTGCGCCAAATCGAACACCTGCTTGAAGAGGCGCGTCGCCGTGGGAAAATCAGATACGGTTTGCACGCACAGGACGAGGCGATGATGACATGTATCGTCCCCTCGGCCACACGGGATGACCATGTGCATTTTGTTGATGGAGCCTCGGGCGGCTATGCGCAGGCCGCTGCGGCCATGCGCACTTGAGTGTCTAGGAAGGTTTCCATTGCGCGGCCAGCGCGCGTGCCGCCTGTGCCAGCAGCATCACATCTATACCGACCGCCAGAAATTGGGCGCCCATGTCCAGATAGGCCTGACGCGCTTCGTCATTGGTGGCAAGGATGCCCGGCGCTTTGCCTGCGGCCTTGATCCGGGCCAGGGCGTCCGCGATGACCGCACGCACCTCGGGTGCGGCGCTGTTGCCCTTGTACCCCATGTCGGTTGACAGATCAGCGGGGCCAATGAAAACGCCATCCACACCTTCGATTTGAAGAATGTCATCCAACGCGGCCACTCCGGCGCGGGTTTCTACCTGCAACAACAGGCAGATTTCCTGATCTGCGGTCTGGATATAGTCGCTTGTCGACCCATACATCGTGGCGCGCGATGCCGCTGCGCCAACACCCCGCACCCCGTCCGGTGGATAGCGGCAGGCACGGACCAGATCCTGCGCCTGCGCGGCGCTTTCGACAATCGGAACCAGTACTGTTTGGGCACCAGCATCCAGAACCATCTTGATCAGCCAGGTCTCTCCAACAGGGACCCGAACAACGGGATGAGATGCGCTACCGGTCAAAGCTGTCAGTTGATCCCGGATCGAGCGGATCTCATTTGGCGCATGTTCACCATCGATCACCAGCCAATCGAAACCCGCGGTTCCCATGATCTCGGCGGTGACGGATTCAGCAAAGCTCATCCAGCAACCAATCTGCTGTTCGCCCTTTATTAGAGCCTGTTTGAACATATTCTTTGGGGCTGACATGCTGAAACCTCATATTTGAGCCGGAGCAGGTGAGAAGGACATGAAATGGACCTCGGTCGCATCATCAACGGTCGTTCCTAATTGTCCAGCCTGAAATCGGCCCGCATAACGTGCGAATACGGGAGTGGGCGCTGCTGCTGCGTGTCGGGTTGCTTGCTTATATCCCGGATTTCGGTGATAATTTTCTTATGACCGACGATCTCCCTCTGACGTCGCGATCTTTGCCCATTGCGCTTTTGCGGGCGCGGGAAAAGGTTATGGGACCCATTCGAGCAATGCTGGCTGACGCTGGTGTCACGGAACAGCAGTGGCGGGTGTTGCGGGTGTTGAATGAAGAAGGCCCGCAAGAGCCGACCCACATCGCCGATCGCGCCTGCCTGTTGCTGCCAAGCCTGACGCGCATTCTGCAAAAGCTGGAGAACCGCGGACTGATCACGCGGCGCAGCCATCCGGCAGACCGACGGCGCCAGGTTGTTGAGATCAGCTCAAAAGGGGTTCAGATCATTCGTGCCAATCTGGCTGCAAGCACAGCCCAGGCGGAACGTATTCGATCTCAGCTTGGACCGGACAAGCATGAGTTACTGCTGGATCTGCTGAACGAGTTGAAGGACCTCGAATCTTGATTATTCTCACTGAATCCGGTGTCGTCGGCAGTGACCCCGCCGGAAACTGTAGGGGGAGTCTCCGACGGGGCGGCCAGACCCGGACTGGTCGTTGGTGCCTGGCCTAAGACCGGTTACGTCAAACCTGACGGTCCGGCCTGTGCTTCGGAGTATCTGAAAAGCCTGTGATGTGGCTCTGAACAGGGTCTTTCGGCCCTTGGGGGAGGGACCTTGCACCTATACTCTCCGAAACTGGTTTAGGCAGTTGCCGACCGGTAAATGGGTCAGCGTATGGTTTGCCGACGTCACTTTGGTGAAATGCTTTACCAAAGCTGCTGTTTTGAATTTTGACTCCGCACCGAAATCGGCGCGGGCCTGACTACCTGAGGATTTTGCCCGGCTTTTGGCTGAGCCAAGAGTTGTTTCGACCTGTTCGTGTACTGGTGAGACCATAAAAACTGATGAAACCAATTTTTGACACGGCGTCAGTCAATCAGGTCAGAATTGAGCCGTTTCACGCTGAAACACCACTTCGAGATTGGCGAAATACAGCGTGTTTTCCGGTCTTGCTGGCGGGTCTGGCAGACGTAATATGGCAGCTACGCAACCTTCAGGGACTATCATGCCAAACAGCCTGTTTTCGCTTCCGGACCCGATCACCATCCCCGTTGTCGGCGCGGCGGCCGGATATCCCATTGGACGGATCTTCTGCGTCGGTCGAAATTATGCCGCCCATGCCGCAGAAATGGGGAATGAGGTGGATCGCGAGGCACCTTTCTACTTCACCAAATCCGCCCCGAACGCCGTACTCTCGGGTGCGACGGTTCCTTATCCTGCCGGGACCCAGAATTACCATCATGAGATGGAATTGGCATTGGCCATTGGAAAGCCCGTGTTTCGCGCCACCAGTGCGCAGGCGTGGGAAGCCGTTTATGCCTATGGCTGCGCCCTGGATATGACGCGTCGTGATCTGCAAATCCGCGAGCGCAACAAGCAGCGGCCCTGGGATCTGGGAAAGGACGTCGAAAACGGAGCGGTCTTTGCCCCGTTGACACCAGCTGCCGACTGGATCCCGGAGGATGACAAACGCATTCAGCTAAGCGTAAACGGAGAGTTGCGCCAGAACGCGACCCTCGAAGAGCTGATCTGGAAGATCGACGAGATTGTCATGCACCTGTCCGGCTTTTACCACCTGCGCCCCGGTGACCTGATTCTGACCGGTACACCGGCTGGTGTTGGTCCGGTCGTTGCGGGGGATGTTCTGACAGGTAAGATTGATGGGCTGGAGCCGGTCAAGTTGACCCTGTCAGACGCAGAATAGACCCTAAATAGGCTCTTTCAGCCAGTCCTTGGCGAACGTCACACGTTCCACACCGGCCAGTCGCCGCACCCGGTCCAGCTCGGCGGTCAGGCGTCGGGTACGGGCATCTGACCAGCGCACCCCGCGCTCGGGCCAGAGCGCTTTGACGTGCAGCAGATCACGATCGCGGTGGGCTTTCATATCGATACGGCCAATCATACGGTCGCCTTCGAGCAGCGGAAAAACGTAGTATCCATAGGTTCGTTTGGCCTCGGGGACGAAAACCTCGATGCGGTAGTGAAAGCCGAACAGCCGCTCGGCCCGGTTGCGGTCGCGCAGCATGGGGTCAAACGGGCTGAGCACGCGAATGCGGCCTGGTCGTTGCGGTACTTCGGTCGTCAGGTCTGGGCGGGCGTATGTCTTGCGCAAGCGCCCATCGGCACAGGTAACCTCGATTTCTTCAATGTCGCCACTTTCCAGTGCCGCTGCGCACCAGTCTTTTGCCTCAGCCGCGCTGACGGTGTCCCAGAAAGCCGCCAACTCTCCGGATGTTGCAAACCCCAGCCGGTCCAATGCGGCGTTGCACAGCCAATCCACGGTCGCTTCGGCATCACAGGGCGTGTTGCCGGGGCAGAGATGTGATTCAATCACGCGCTCTGTCAGATCATAGCGTTTCTGGAACCCATCCCGACCGACGACAGTGAGGGCACCCGAGCGCCACAGATACTCCAACGCGGTTTTCGATGGGTGCCAGTCCCACCACCCGCCCGAGCCCTTCTTTTCATCCTTGCCAACATCCGAGGACGACACCGCCCCATGGTCGCGGATGTGTTGCAGCACTGTGTCAAACTGCTGTTCGAACCCATCCCGCCGCCAATTCTTCCACCGCGCCTTCAACATATCCGCATCCCGCTGAAAGCGCAGATGCCAATGCTGATAGAACTCCATCGGAATGACCGCCGCGTCATGCGTCCAGTGCTCGAATAGCGCATTGTCCCTTTCATAAAGCCTTTTAAGATTGGCGCTGCGATAGGCGGGCCGGCGAGAGAACAGGATCATGTCATGGGCACGGGCAACGGTGTTGATGCTGTCAAGCTGAACGAACCCAAGCCGGTGGATCAGGTCCAGAAGCGCGGAACCTTTGGCCGAGCCCGAGGGTTGTTCACCCAACGCGTGTCGGTCCATGAAGGTGGCCCGTGCCGTCCGGTTGTCGAGCCTTTTCAGGGATGTGTTCATCGCCGTTTCAGCGTGTCACCATAACTGATCGTGGGGGTCAGAGTAACGCGTGTCTCGATCTCGGTATCAGGATTTTCCAGACGTTCGGCGATGATCTGGGCAGCTTGACGGCCGATTTCCAGACGACAGGCATCCATCGTAGCGAGTTTTCGGGGAAGGCCCTGCAAAAGCTCGACATTGTTAAAGCCTGCTAGGCCAATCTGTCCCGGAATATCGATACCCTGTTCCAACAGGTACAGCAGACCACCGGCCCCGATCATATCGTTCGAGTAATACAGAAAATCCAGCTCGGGCGAGCGTTCCAGCATGGCCTGGGTCATTTCGCGCCCTTTGGCCAGGGCTGATCCACCGGAATAGAACTCGCGATCCTCGATCTCGATCCCGTGCTTGCCAAGAACTTCGGTAAAGCCTTCGAACCGCTTCCGTGCGCGGTGATCCAGTGGCATCTTGGTGCCCATGAAACCGATATGCTGATATCCGGCCTTCAGGATTGCCTGCGCCATCTCGCGCCCCGCGCGGCGGTGTGAAATCCCCACCATCGCATCCACCGGCTTGCCATCCGTGTCCATGATCTCGACCACCGGAATACCCGCCGAATCCAGCATGGCGCGCGCGGCTTCGGTATGTTCAAGCCCCGCAATGATCACGCCAGAGGGCCGCCACGAGAGCATCTCGTACAGCACTTTTTCCTCTTTCTCGGGCAGATAATCGGTTACCCCGACCACGGGTTGCAATTCGGTGTCTTCCAACACCTGGTTAATGCCTGTCATCACCTCGGGGAAGACCATGTTCGAAAGTGAAGGGATGATCACCGCGATCAGATTAACCCGGCTGGACGCCAATGCGCCCGCGATCTTGTTGGGGACATAGCCAAGCTCTTTGGCGGCGGCCAGAACGCGGGTGCGGGTGGCGTCAGACACATCCCCCCGGTTACGCAGAACCCGGCTTACCGTCATCTCGGATACTCCGGAAGCCTCGGACACATCACGAAGGGTAAGCGGGCGTTTGGTTTCACTGTTCACGGGAGGCACCTGCGTTGTTATTTTGTCCGATGGTAGCGTGATCAGGTCGGCGTGTACAACAATTGTGCAAAGGCGATGACAACCCGGAAAATCCCGGTTACAGAGAGCCTGGCACGGCCCCGTGGCTCAACTGGATAGAGCAGCCCCCTCCTAAGGGGCAGGTTGCAGGTTCGAATCCTGCCGGGGTCACCAAAAATACAGGATAATATATCGGATACCGGGATTCAGCGGCCAGCGGTGTCGTCATGGTTTACTGAACATTGCGAAGGCATATGCCGAAACATGTAAAATTCGCGCCATTCGATTTTCTATAACCTTGCGCAGCCCCGCCGATCAGATCGCCACCAATCATGGCGAGGGCGATTCAGTCAATGAAGTATCGTTCAAAAACGGTCACATCAGTGCGTCGGAGGTTTGGTCCGTCAGTTGGCCTGAAGTCAGCGCAGCAAGGGCCAACATCACGGACGCGGTGCCGAGGACCATTGGCAATCCTCCGATCTGATAAGTCAGGCCGGACAGAACCGTGCCGATCAGCCGGCCTGTTGCATTTGCCATGTAATAAAATCCGACATCCATTGTCACACGTTCGGACCGGGTGAAAGCCAGGATCAGATAGGAATGCAGCGATGAATTCACCGCAAATATTGCTCCGAAGATCAGCAGCCCAACCACAAGCGTTTTGGTCAGCCAGGTTTCAGGCCCATTTGACAGCGATACGGCCAATGTTAGAGCCGCAGGAACGCAGAAAAGGGCAATCGCCCAATTACGTGCCGCGCGGATCAAATCGCCTTCGATTCGATCCGCCGCACGAAGGATCTTTGGCGCGTAGGCCTGCACTGCGCCATAGAGGATGACCCACAGCGCCATGAATGTTCCGATCATGAAGAACGCGGCACGGTTGCCGTCGTCGGTGCCATCCGACAGGACGGTGTAGAAATAGATCGGAATGCCGACCACGAACCAGACATCGCGCGCACCGAACAGAAAGACGCGCGCTGCGGATAACCAGTTCACATTGGCGGATTTAGACAATACTTCCGAGAACTTTGCCCCTTTTCGCCCCTTCGGCAGGCCAGCTGGCATGAATAGGATAACTGCAAACAGGATCAGTGCCAAAACCGCCGCCATGACCAGGATTGCCGCCATGAATCCCAACTTGGCCAGCATGGCCGCGCCCAACAGGAAACCCAGCCCTTTGACGGCGTTTTTTGATCCGGTCAGCACCGCGACCCACCGAAACAGCCCTCCGCCCTCGGCCGGGGCCAGTAATTTGACTGATGATTTCGACGACATCTTGGCCAGATCCTTGGCCACTCCGCTTGCCCCCTGCACCATCATCACAAAGCTGACTGAGGCGGTAACGGTCCAGTGCGGATCAAGCTGCGTCATGGCAAGCAACGCCACCACCTGCAGCCCCAATCCTGCATAAAGGGTGGACGTCAACCCGAACCGGGCGGCAATCCAGCCTGCGGCCAGGTTGGTGACGATCCCAGCAATCTCGTAAAGCACAAACAGATAGGCCAGCTGAACAGGTGAGAATCCCATGGTGTGAAAGTGCAGCAGCACCAGCATCCTGAGCGCCCCGTCGGTCAGCATGAAGGCCCAATAGGCCGCCGTGACCGCGATATAAGCCGACAGTCCTTCGGGCCGCTGGGTCACAGCGAGGACCCAACCATCAGCGCCACATCCACCAAGCGGTGCGCATAGCCCATCTCATTGTCGTACCACGCATAGATTTTCACCTGCGTCCCGTTTATCACCATGGTCGAAGGCGCATCGACAATCGAGGAGCGTTTGTCATTGGTGTAATCGGTGGATACCAGTGGGCGGGTCTCATAACCCAGAATACCCTTCAGATCACCCTCAGCCGCGGCTTTGAAGAGGGCGTTGACCTCATCAACCGTGGTGGACCGCTCAACTTCGAATACGCAATCGGTCAGCGAGGCGTTCAAAAGCGGCACCCTGACGGCGTGACCATTCAGACGCCCCTTGAGTTCGGGATAGATCAGAGTGATGGCCGTGGCCGAGCCGGTCGTGGTCGGGATCAGTGAGTTGAGGGCCGACCGTGCGCGCCGCAAGTCTTTTGCGGGCCGATCAACGATCGTTTGCGTGTTGGTCACGTCATGGATCGTGGTCATCGACCCATGGCGGATACCCAGATTCTCGTGGATCACCTTGACCACCGGCGCCAGGCAATTCGTTGTGCAAGAGGCCGCTGTCACAATTTTATGGGTCGCGGGGTCGTATGTGCCGTCATTCACACCGACAACGATATTGGCCGTCGGGCCGTCTTTGACCGGGGCCGAGACGACGACCTTCTTCACCCCGGCATCAAAATACGGGGCCAGCTTGGCCTCGGTCTTGAACACGCCCGTACAGTCGATCACGACGTCGACGCCGTCCAGCGGTAGGGTGTTCTGGTCTTTCGTGCCGATGAACGGCAGGTGGGTTCCATTCACAGTGATGCTGTCGGCATCAAAGCTGAATTCTGCATCCCATCGCCCATGCACGGTGTCGAACTCCAACAGATGCGCGTGCATCTGGGGGTCGCCGACGGCATCGTTGATCCAGGCAATCTTTGCCCCCTGTTCCAAGAGTGGCTTCAGGGCCAGTTTCCCCATTCGGCCAAGGCCGTTCAAAGCGTAAGTCGTCATGGTGCATCCTCAAGTGGCGATCGCGCGATTTCATCAACGGCGGATTGCAGTGCGATCCGGTCCAGGCTTTCAACCGGCAGCGATGTAAAGGCTTGAATCCGACGCTTCAGCGCGCCGTACGCGTTTTGAAAGGCCAGGCTTTTCTCGGCATCGGAGCCTTCTGTCTTGACTGGATCCGCTATGCCCCAGTGACCGCTGATCGGCTGGCCTTCCCAGGCGGGACATTCTTCGTTTGCAGCCTGATTGCAGACCGTAAAAACGAAATCCATTTCAGGCGCGCCCGACCCCGAGAACTCGGATACATTCTTTGAGCGGAGCGCCGAAGTATCGTGCCCCTTGTCTTGCAGAACCCGAATTGCAAACGGGTTGAGTTCGGAAAACGGTCGTATGCCGGCCGAATACACATTGAACCGATCCCCGCCGATATCCCGCAAAAGGGATTCGGCAAAGATCGACCGGGCAGAATTACCCACGCAAATGAACAACACATTGAACTTTCGGTCGGCCATGGGCTCGCGTCCTTTCGCCAAGGGCACGCAAAGATCGGGTCGGCCGCGACAGCAATCCATGAGCAGGAAATCGAACATGTGCTGCACGTTCTTCATCTCAATCGAATAGAGCAGTGACGTCCCGGAGCGTTCCTGCTTGACCAGCCCAGACCGCTGCAACGAGTTGAGATAGTTCGATAAGGTGCTGGGTTTGATCCCCAATTCCGACGCCATTTCGCCCGCCGGAACAGTGTCGGGGTACCTTCGCATCAACATGCGAAAAACGGTGATACGTTGTGGGTGGCCAAGGATGGCCAGCTGGTTGGTTATCTTTTCAGCCATATTTCATGAAATATGGAATTATAGGTATGAAGTCAAAACGCCTTTTGCGTAGTTACAAAAATTTCACAAACTGGAAGCTCGCCCCATTAGATTTATCATTGGCCCAATACCTCGACGACAACATCTTGTGAAAAGAGAGGAAAGGCCCGAACGGACACAACTGGTCTTGCAGGCTTCAGGCTGACAGTTTAAATGAGCCATCTCATCCGGAAGAGACCAGTTTCGGATGACTCAAGGCGCCGCTGTAGCTCAGCTGGTAGAGCACGTCATTCGTAATGATGGGGTCGGGGGTTCGAGTCCCTTCAGCGGCACCACAAGTTTCAGTATCCACGCTTTGATGCAAACCCTTCGACTTCCGGTCGGGCCCGCTTCAATGCGGAGAATCGTGTTATGATGTTGGCAAGCACTGCGTTTTCTATCACCGCACCATATCGTCTGGTCGACCAAGTATCGCTATAAGGTGCTGACCGGTGCGGTGCGCCTGCGGGTGCGCGCCATCGTCCGTCAGGTCTGCCACGAGAACGAGGTCGACATCTTGCGCGGGGTGTTGTCGAGCGATCCCGTGCATTTGTTCGTGTCGGTGCCGCCGAAGATTGCCATCTCGGGTCTGGTGCGCAAGATGAAGGGCCGTTCGTCTCACAAGGTGCAACGGGAAATTCCCGCGCTACGCAGCCGCTACTATGGACGCCGGTTCTGGGGCAGGGGGTATTTCTCAACCACCAACGGCGCCATCACCGAGAACATCGTGCTGCAATACCTCGAAAACCATATCGCCGATCCTGCCGACGCCAGTCTGTAGTCGTTTAGTCCCGGCATCATATGAATTGAGGATAAGTGTTTGATATTGTGCCTTGGCTTAGACAATCACCTCGATCGCCTCCTGAGCGCCAA
Organism: Ruegeria sp. AI2; assembly: GCF_056541275.1. Lineage (NCBI taxonomy): Bacteria > Pseudomonadati > Pseudomonadota > Alphaproteobacteria > Rhodobacterales > Roseobacteraceae > Ruegeria > Ruegeria sp. AI2. The sequence continues at coordinate 69,074 of NZ_JBQFYB010000005.1, read as the reverse complement.
CGCCAAACACCCGCTTATAGCGTTCGATCTGGTCCTTCGGGCCCATCGCCTTTTCCGGGTTGTCCGAAAGCTTTACCGTCGGGCGTCCATTGGCGGATACGGCTTTGCAGACCAATGAGAACGGTGCCAGCGAGTCATTTGGAACCAGACCGCGGAAATCGTTGGTCAGCAAGGTACCCCAGCCAAAGGATACTTTGGTGCGGTCAGCAAACTGCGCATGCAATTCCTGGATTTTGTCCACATCCAACCCGTCCGAGAAAATGATCCGTTTCTGGGTCGGGTCTTCACCGCGCGCTTTCCACCAGTCGATGGCCACCTCGGCGGCGGTGGCCGGATCACCGCTGTCGATGCGAATACCGGTCCAGCCCGCCAGCCAGTCGGGTGCGTTGTCCAGAAAGCCCTTGGTGCCGTAGGTATCGGGCAAAATGATGCGCAGATTGCCGTCATGTTCGTCATGCCAATCGCTGAGAACGTCATAAGGGGCCTGCGCCAGTTCGGCATCGGTGTCGGCCAGCGCGGAATAGACCATCGGCAGCTCATGCGCGTTGGTGCCGATGGCCTCAACCTCACGCCGCATCGCGATCAGGCAGTTTGAGGTTCCGGTAAACGCGGGGCCAAGCCCTTCGATCATTGCCTGCACGCACCAGTCCTGCCACAGGAAGGAATGCCGTCGTCGTGTGCCGAAATCGGCAATCCCAAGACCGTTGATCGTGCTCAGCTTTTCGATCTTTTCCCATACGCGGGTCATCGCGCGGGCATATAGCACCTGTAGCGCAAACCGGCGCATGTCGTTCAGCACCGCACGCGATCGCAGTTCCATCAGCACCGCCAGCGCCGGAATTTCCCACAACATGACCTCGTGCCATTTACCTTCGAAGGTCAGTTCATACTGATCGCCTTTGCGTTCAAGGTGGTAGGGCGGCAGGCGCATATTCTCGAACCATTCCATGAAATCGGAACGGAACATCTGGCGTTTTCCATAGAACATGTTGCCCCGTAGCCAGGTGCTTTCCCCCCGGCTGAGACTAAGCGAGCGGATATGATCCAGCTGTTCCCGCAGCTCGCCTTCATCGATCAAACGGGCCAAAGGCACGTGATTCGACCGGTTGATCAGGGAAAACACCACATTTGTTTGGGGCTTGTTTCGAAACACTGACTGGCACATCAGCAGTTTGTAGAAGTCTGTGTCGATTAAAGACCGGACAATCGGGTCAATCTTCCATTTATGATTGTAGACGCGGGTCGCGATGTCGACCATGGGGAACTCCTGCGATTTCCGTAGTTAGATCAATCGACAACGGGAATGGCAAGAGTCGCTGATTTGGTGACAATGCCAGCATGACGTCACAATACGGGCATATTGTGCATTGTTTTCGCCGGTTAGTGAGAGAAGGGGATGGAAAGACGAAACTGAGTTTGTGAATGGGTCTCGAGTACGATTTTGATATTGTTAATGTAGCACTGAACGAAATTGACCCGGAGAAGCTGGGGTCAGACTCTGATGTGGAACGCCAGGTGTGTGCGGTGTTTCGTGACATCAGAACGGCAGATGCGCTACGGGGAACATCGCCGAAAATCCGCAAGATTTTCCTGGATGCCGGGTTCAGCCTCGAGTCGCGGAACAGCGGCATCGTGCCCGGTGTGTTTCCGGCCGAAGATCAGGTGGACCGGGTCAGAATTCTGCGTTCTCTGTTTGAGAATATAAAATCGCGCGGCGTTCAGGGGGAGTATTGCGGCGAATTCAACCTGTGGGATTTTCTGCATTACATTCGGATGGCGCAGCCCATGGCCGGGATTGTGCGTACGCGTCAGGTGCGAAAACCGCCGCCACAGCCACAGCAGCCTGTTTCGGACCGTCGGCGTTCTATTTCGGGGCGTATCGGGCTGGCGTTTGGGCTGGCCGTTGTTTTGTTTGTGACGATCAAACTGCTGGCGGCTGCCGGGGCGACACCTTAGGCCAGCGTAACACCGGCGTCGCGCATGGCCTGCTCGGCGGCAGCCAGTGATCCGTCCATGTCAATCGCGCGGCAGGCATCCATCCGGACTGTGACATCAAAGCCCAACCGGGCAGCGTCTACAGCCGTATAGAGAACGCAGAAATCGGTCGCCAATCCAACCAGTGTCAAACGGGTGATGCCTCGGGTCTCAAGATAGCCTTTCAGGCCTGTTGGCGTCTGATGGTCATTTTCGAAGAACGCGGAATAACTGTCGATGCCACTGCGGAACCCCTTGCGCAGGATCAAATCACCATCAGTGCGCAGTTCAGGGTGAAACGCAGCACCGTTTGAGCCCTGAACGCAATGGTCCGGCCACAGCACCTGCGGGCCATAAGGCATGTCGATCAGCTCGAACGGGTTTTTGCCTTTGTGCGAGCTGGCAAAGGAAGAATGCCCTGCCGGATGCCAGTCTTGCGTCAGGATCACGGCGTCGAACTCCTCCATCATGGTATTGATAGACGCGACGATTTCGTCTCCTCCGGCCACTGCCAAGGCACCGCCGGGGCAGAAATCGTTCTGGACATCGATGACAAGCAGGGCATGGGTCATGGCGGCCTCCGTATAACTGCCTTATCGGTAGGGGGCAGGGGCCGGGGCGTCAATGCAATCCCTTGCGACTCCGGGTTTGCGGGGGTAGATCGCGCATATGTACACGATCGCTGCCCTCTATCACTTTACCCGATTCCCAGACCCCGTCACACTGCGCGAACCGTTGCTTGACCTGTGCCGCGCGCAGTCCGTCACGGGAACGCTGTTGCTGGCGCAGGAAGGTATCAACGGCACCATCGCAGGTCCACGCGCCGGGATCGATGCGGTATTGGCACATATCCGGGCCTTGCCCGGTTGCTCGGATCTGGAGTGGAAAGAGGCGACCTCGGACCATCCGCCTTTCGGCAAGATGAAGGTGCGCCTGAAGAAAGAGATCGTGACCATGGGTCAGCCGGATGTCGATCCGCGCGCCCGTGTCGGCAACTATGTCGATCCGCAGGACTGGAATGATCTGATCCGTTCGGACGATGTCGTGGTGATCGACACCCGCAATGACTACGAAGTGGCGATCGGCACGTTTGAAGGCGCAATAGACCCTGAAACAGCCAGCTTCCGCGAATTTCCTGCCTGGTGGGAGGCGAACAAGGACCGCTTTCACAACAAGCGCGTTGCCATGTTCTGCACCGGCGGCATCCGGTGCGAGAAGTCCACCAATTACCTGCTGGGGCAGGGGGTCGATGATGTTTATCACCTCAAAGGTGGCATCCTGCGCTATCTTGAAGAGATGCCATCCGAAGACAGCTCGTGGCAGGGTGAATGTTTTGTGTTCGACAATCGTGTCTCGGTAGGGCACGGCCTTGTTGAAGGACCGCACAAGCTGTGCCATGGCTGCCGTCGCCCGATCCTGCCCGAGGATATGAAACGCCCCGAATATGAACATGGCGTGTCCTGTCACCAATGCATCGACGAAACCTCCGAGGCCGACAAGATGCGCTTTCGTGAACGGCAAAAACAGATAGTGCTTGCGCGCAAGCGGGGCGAGCCGCATTTGCGTCAGGACTGAAAGCGGGTTGCAGGCCCTTGCTTTAGGTCGGATGATCACCCTCAGACTAGGTTGAGAGAGCGTTCATGCATCGCAAACCCACAACTTTGGAAGAATGGAAATCGACCCTGATTGCGGCATTGGGGCTGGTTCTGACAAGTTTTCTTGCCTGGTTCGGGCTGTCGCGTCTGAACGAAACCGCTGCAGGTGACATGATCGGAACAATCGCGTCGGTTGGCCTGCTGATCTGGCTGGTGTCGCAATCCTGGTACTACATGACACAGGTGAAATCGCCGCGACGGCTTTTGTTCCTGATGGGCGTGTCATTCATCCAGGTCGTCCCGTTCCTGTTCGCCGCCGTCTACGGGGCATTTGGGTACAATGACAACTGTGTCGTCGGGGCGCAGGGTCCGGGGGATGTCCTGTATTTTTCATATGTCACCTTCACCACGGTCGGGTATGGCGACATGTTCCCGACCGGCCTGTGTCGCGGGCTTGCCGTGTCCGAGGCTGTGACCGGTTACATTCTGCTGGGTATGTTTGTTGCGGCTGCTGTTGCGCTTTATACCCGCAATCATGCGCCAGAAGACCCTAAGTAAGGGTTATCTATTGTGATCAATCCAGCGGGACATCATTTTCTTGTCCCGAAAACACTCGGACGGGATCGGGCGGCGCTTGCTGCGTGAGATCCGTTCGGCGAATGCCACCTGCTTGCCCGTCGGGTAATCGTCGAATTGCGAGGTGCCGCGCGGTTTGTGGGCTGAAATCCAGTCGGACAACAACTGCCTGTCGCGCTGCGCCTCGACCGGAATCTCAAGCGCTGATTTCTCGGCAATGGCGCGCGCATATCGCATCTGCCGGTCTGTTACCGGAAGCAGATGGTAGTCGTTGTTTGGCCCGTTCAGTGCCACGTGGTGCATGTGCTGGGTCATCGGTTTGTCCTCTGACTATGTGGAACATATATAGAACATTAACCAAAAATTTCAAGGTTTGTGAGCGATGGCAGGCGTTATCTTGCCGCTTGGATGATTTTATTGACTGACCAGTCAATAACCTTTAGGGCCGATTCCAAACGACCAAATGCCCCGTCCGGACGGGGTCGAGCGAAAAGGACACGGTATGAAGTTTCAGCCCAAGGCCAGCCATTTCATCGACGGCGCCTATGTCGAGGATACCGATGGCACGGCCATTGACGTGATCTACCCCGCAACCGGCGAGGTGATAGCCCGCCTGCATTCGGCGACACCGGCGATTGTGGAAAAGGCTTTGAACAGCGCGAAAACCGCTCAGGCAGCCTGGGCCGCACTGACCGGAACAGAACGCGGCCGCATTCTGCGCCGCGCGGCTGACATCATGCGCGACCGCAATTATGACCTGTCGGTTCTGGAAACCCATGACACCGGCAAACCGATTCAGGAAACTACGGTGGCAGATGCCACATCAGGTGCGGATGCGCTGGAATATTTCGGCGGGTTGGCCGCCTCTCTGACCGGCGAGCATATTCCGCTGGGCGGTGGCGATTTCGTTTACACCATCCGTCAGGCGCTGGGCGTTTGCGTCGGCATCGGGGCGTGGAATTATCCCACGCAGATTGCCTGCTGGAAAGGTGCCCCGGCGCTGGCCTGCGGCAATACGATGGTCTTCAAGCCTTCGGAAACCACGCCTCTTTCGGCGTTGAAAGTGGCCGAGATTCTTGTCGAGGCCGGTGCGCCCAAGGGTGTCTACAACGTGATTCAGGGCTATGGCGACGTAGGCGCCGCGCTGGTCACCGATCCGCGTGTGGCCAAGGTCTCGCTGACCGGATCGGTGCCGACAGGCCGCAAGGTTTATGCCGCGGCAGCTGACGGTATGAAGCACGTGACCATGGAACTGGGCGGCAAATCTCCGATGATCGTCTTTGACGATGCCGACATCGAAAACGCGGTGTCCGGCGCGATCCTTGGCAACTTCTATTCATCGGGCCAGGTCTGTTCCAACGGTACCCGCGTCTTTGTGCAAAAAGGTATCAAGGATGCCTTCCTGAAACGCCTGTCCGAACGTCTGGCCAACGCCAAAATCGGTGATCCGATGGACGAGGACGTCAGCTTTGGCCCGATGGTCAGCGAAAACCAGTTGAACATCGCGCTGAGCTATGTCGACAAAGCCAGGGCCGAGGGCGCAAGGCTGGTCTTCGGCGGCAACCGGATCGAAGGCGACGGTTTCTACATGCAGCCAACCGTTTTTGCGGATGTGACCGATGACATGACCATCGCGCGCGAGGAAATTTTTGGCCCCGTCATGTCGGTGCTGGATTTCGACACGGAATCCGAGGTCATGGCCCGTGCCAATAACACTGAATTTGGTCTGGCCGCAGGCGTGTTCACCAATGACCTGACCCGCGCGCACCGTGTTGTGGCCGGGTTCGAGGCGGGAACCTGTTATATCAATACCTATAACCTTGCCCCGGTCGAAGCCCCGTTTGGGGGATCGAAAATGTCGGGTGTCGGACGCGAGAACTCGAAGCTGGCGATCAACCATTTTTCGGAAATGAAAACAGTCTACGTTTCCATGAATGACGTCGAAGCCCCTTACTAGGGTCTTTTCTTCGTTCGTTTTCCTCTGTTCCCGACATTTGGCGTCGGGAACAGAGTACAAGCCCGCCCTTACCTGTGGCTGACTTTCCTGTACCGGCCCCGCCCGACAGGAGAGCTCTCATGACGCATAACCCGCAGACAAATACATTTTCCAGGGTTGCCGATTTCACGCTGACCCGCGCGGCCTCGGACATGCCTGAAAGCGCACTAGAGGCTGCGGCGCTGATGATGCTCGACACGATGGGGATCCTGATCGCATCCGGCCCGATGCAGGCAGGTGTGATCGCGCGGGACACGGCGGCATTGCTTTATGCCAGCACAATTCCTGCATATGGCGCACGGATGCTGTTCGATGGCCGCACTGTCAGCATGGCGGGTGCCGCCTATGCTGCCGCCACGCAAACCGACAATCTGGACGGTCACGACGGATATAACCCCACCAAGGGCCATATCGGGGTGGTCGTGTTGCCAGCGCTGGCTGCACTGGCCGAACATTGCCCGAACCTGACCGGACCCGAGGCTTTGGCGGCGGTCGTTACCGGGTACGAGGTGGCCGGGCGCGCGGGCCTATCGCTGCACGCCAGTGTCAGCGATTACCACACATCCGGTGCCTGGAACGCGCTTGGCGTGGTTGCGATGGCGGCGCGCCTGCGCGGATTATCTGTCGACCAGATGCAGCAGGCGATGGGGATCGCCGAATATCACGGTCCACGCAGCCAGATGATGCGCGAGATTGCCAACCCCACAATGCTGCATGACGGGTCGGGCTGGGGCGCGATGGTGGGGCTGTCCGCCGCTGTTCTGGCCGAACGCGGCTTTACCGGCGCGCCCGCCATCACCATCGAGGCGGAAGAGGTCACACCCTACTGGGAGGATCTGGGCACCTTTTGGCAGGTCGAACATCAATACGTGAAACCCTATCCGATCTGTCGCTGGGCCCATGCCGCGATTGATGGCGTGCGCGCTGTCATGATCGCGCATGACCTGACCAGCGCGCGAATCGAAACTTTGCATATCAATAGCTTTCATCAGGCGGCCTGCCTTTTTGCGGGACTGCCCGAAACAACCTCGCAAGCGCAGTATTCCCTGCCATTTGCCGTGGCAGTTCAGGCCGTTTACGGGCGCATCGGCGTTGAACATATCTCAGGGTCTGGCCTGTCTGATCCTGCGGTCGCCAATCTGATGTCCGGCATCACGGTCGCGGAAAGCGAACACCACAGCGCCCGGTTTCCCGAAGGGCGCTGGGCAGACGTCACGATCACGACAACGGATGGCCGTGTTCTGAAATCCGGGGATATCCGTGCCCGCGGCGGCCCCGAGGCCCCCATGTCACGGGACGATGTCATCGCCAAGTATACGCAGTTTGCGGCCCCTGTGCTTGGACAGGATCGTGCCGACCGCATCCGTCGTGTGATACTTGGCTGGCCGGACAAAAGCGCGCGGTATGCAGACCTGACACCGCTGATTTTTGATCCACCAGAACCGTGAACTGTACCCGACCCGCCTGCAACGATCCGGGCAACTGGACCGGTTGGCTGGGAAACCTCACTCCACCCTGACCGTGTTCAGCATTTCGACGATCCTCTGCCGCGTTGCCAGACTGTCCTCCAGCAGGCTTCCCGCATCCGCCAACGGCTTGCCTGACACGCGAACCGGCGGGGCCAAAAGGGCCTCGGAGGTTTGGTTGAGGCTTGCGTACTTTCCGTCAGAGGGCCCAATCCTTTCTTCCGGTAACCCGGCCAGCCATAGGTATCGGTTTGCTTCTTCCTGTTGCCCGCGGTTCTGCATGAGTTCGGCCACCGCCGCATAGTCCTGCACCTTGTCCAACGCCTGCGCCTGCAGGACGAGCGCCTCGTCCGAGGTATCATTGGCCAGCTCAAGCATGGCCTGTTGCGGGCGGTCAGACAACAACGCCGCACGGGCGCGCAGACGGGCACGCTCTGACCGCCGGGCCTGATCTTCAGGCCTGTTTGTCAGCGCAACGGCCTGATCGGCAAAGCCAAGCACGGCCAGGCGTTCGGCCAGTGCAATCGCGGTATCCGTGGATAGCGCCGCCGCCCGACCCGACTGCTGCACCAATGTGACCTGACGCAAAAAGGTAAGGTCGTCTGAGCGTTCTGCCAGCAATTGCAGGTGACGGTTGAAAGCGCTGTTGCTGTCCGAACCGTCTGGCAAAGACTGGATCACATCGAATGCGCTGTCGAAATCCTGGCTCAGACCCAGGGCAATCGCATGGGTGCGGTTCATCATCGGGCCCAGTTCAGATCGCCGGAACTCGATCGCGTAAGACGCGGCCAGTTCAAGTTCCTTGGAGGACACGGTCTTGCGGTCGGACCATCGCTTTTCCACCAGCCGCGCCAAAGCCACCGGCGCCTCGGACTTGGCCCCGGCCGAGGTCGTGACCTCGGTCAGCAGCGCCTCTTCAAGGGCGCTGTCGCCTTCGGCTTCGGCGACGCCAGCACGGGCCAGCGTGGCGTTCGGGGACGGGTTCTGTTCAATCCGGTCGACCGAACGCATGATCCTTCGCGCGGCCTCCAGTTCCTGCGCGTCTGTCAGGATATCCGAAAGTCGCGCGCCAAGGTGGCGGCGAAGATGCTCTGGCAGCTTTGCAAAGCTGTGTTCGATGGCTTCAAGATGTGCATCAGGTGCCAACTTTCCCTCAGATAGCACGGCCCAAAGTGCGACGTCGCTGTTGCACCGTTGCTGGCCCCTGAATGGATTTGAAACCTGTGCTGGCCGCTCATCCACCAGCCGTGCAATCCCTTCAACACGGCCAATCTCATCCGATGGGGTGTTGAATAACTGCAAAACCTTCAGCGCCTCGGCCCCAAAGCCGTTATAGGCATAGAGCTTTGCCAGCTTCAGCGCGCTTTCCGCGTCAAGACGGTCGAACTCTTTGTACAGGGCGGTGCGCAGGACGGACACCTGCTCTGGAAACGGGCGCGTCCCGGACCAAGTCGTGAAGCCCAGTTCAGCCGTTGAGATACAAACCGGGTTGTTATCGATCTGCTGCAAACCAGAGTTCAGAATGTCCTGCAGATCATCCAGAACCGAGGTCACGCGGATGTTCGATGTCAATCCGGGTAACAGCGTCACGGCCTCGGACGAGGCAGAACGGCGCGGTCCGACAGGTGCCAGATTCAGGTCCAGCAGCTCACGATCCGCCCCTTGCACCAGACGGGTCGACAACTGATCCCTGATCCCGTGCGTCTTCCCGGTCAGAAGCGGCAGGTCCAGCTGTGAAAGAAGCTTGTGTTCCGCGGGAGAAGCTTTCGGCGCTGCCGGTTTTTTTCGGGTCGGCGGAGGGATTTCCGCAAGCAAGGGCGGCAGGGCTATTGCTGGCGCAATGTCCAAAACGATCATCGAGTTTCGAAACAGGAACGCCGACGCCGTGCAGGCGCACCCGAATTCTAGCTCAAGCGCGCCACCGGGTTGCGCCTGCGACAGCGCGGCCAGCCGATCTGATGTCAACCGCCCGAACACCGAACCCGTCCGAAATGTGACACCCTTCAGGTCAATTGCCAGCTTGGCGCCGTTCTTGCGTTGGCTCAGAACCCAGCCCGTATCCGGTGGAACGGTGAAAACCAGCCGGGTGTAGCCGTCATGTTCACCGGACCGCACAGTCACCTCTTCAGAGGTTGCGGCCGTTGCAAGCGTGATCAGTGCTGCAACCAATGTCCCGATTTGCCTCATGCCGCGGCCCGTTTGAGCTCTTTCAACGCATCCTCAAGCTCAGAGAAACCGGGGCGGTTATGCGTTGGTGTGTTCTGGCGTCCGACCTCAATGCACATGGCAGCATTGTGGTTGTGCAGGTTTGCAACCAAAACTTCCTTGATCAACTGATAGAAGTGGTTGTCTTCCTCGACAACGGATTTCAGCTTGGCCGCAAAGGGACCAACCAGACCGTAGGCCAGAAAGACACCCAGAAACGTACCCACAAGGGCGCCGCCGATCAGTTTTCCCAGAACTTCCGGTGGCTGATCAATGGACCCCATTGTCTTGATTACCCCCAGAACGGCGGCGACAATTCCAAGCGCGGGCAGGCCGTCGGCCACGGTTTGCAAGGCGTGGCTCGAATGCAGGGCATGGTGGAAATTCGCTTCCATCCGTTTCTCCAGAACCTCTTCGACCTGATGCGGATCGTCGTAATTCATCGCCGCGGACCGCATCGTGTCGCAAATCAGATCAACCGCTTCCTTGTCGGCCTGAATTCTGGGGTAGGACGAAAACAGGTCCGAGCTGCCGGGGTCTTCGATATGCTGTTCCACCTCTACCGGATTGGCACGGGCAATGCGGATGAGGGAAAACAGCAGGCACAACAGGTCGCGGTAATCCTCGGGCTTCCATTTCGGGCCTTTAAAGACCTTCCCCATGTCCTTGATCGTGTGTTTCACGCCGCCGATGTCGTTGCTGATCAAAAAGGCACCAACCGCGGCACCACCGATCATCATCATTTCAAACGGAAGCGACTTTAGAATGATGGTCATCTTGCCGCCAGCGGCCAGATAGCCGCCGAAGACCATCACGAAAATGACGACAATTCCAACAATTCCAATCATCTGAGATCTCCGGCTATGTGTGTTGCAATCGCGGGGAACACGGGCAGCTATTCCTGCGGGGTCGAGGCGTTTCGACCCGCCATGACAACGCTGATCGTATAGGCCGTTTCGGGGCTGAGCCCCGCCAGAACCCCGGCTGCCGCATCCGGTGACATGCGTGACAGAAACCCGGCGGCAAAGGTCGGGTCCATGGTTTCGAACAGCGCGGCCGCGTCTTTCGGCTTCATGTTCTGATAGACATCGGTCAGGCGCGTCAGGTCGTTTTCCGCCGCCCTGTCCGACAGCGCCAGAGTGGTGCGCAACGCCTCTTCGGCCTCCTCAAGCGCGGCCATGCGCATCTCGATAGCTTGACCCGCGATTTCCAAAGCGTTTTCCTGCTCGCGCAGCATGTCTTCCTTTTGTTTGACACGCTCTTCCCGGCGCAGAAGCTCGGTCAGCAGAACCTGCATGTCACGGGTGTCGGACGGGGCGGGTTCATCGTGTTCCGCCTCAGGTTTGGCTGGTTTGGCAAAGGCGGGTCCGGCTTCCAGCCCGATGCGAATGGTGGCCGAGCCGATCATCAGCAATGAGATCACGGCAAGCACACCTCCACGGGACCGCACGTTGGGAGTGTTGATCCGCGGGCGGCTCATGCCTGCGCCTCGCCTTGCTTGCGGTCATGCCGGAAGAACATCAGCCCCTCAGGTGCGCGTGTCTGTTCTTCGGGCGTAGCGGCTTCGCTGGCCTTCGGCTCGGGTTTGCCTTCGTGCTTCACGCTCTCCGGAACTTCGGTGGTGGTGCTTGTCGCTGAAACCTCTGCCTCGGGTTGGGGGTCAGCGTCTTTTTCGGGCACGACGTCGTGCATTGACGCCATCATGAGTTCCAGCCGCTGTGCCACCGTTTCGGCACGCGCCGTCAGTGCCCTAAGCTGATCGCCCGACTGATCAGAGGCATTGCGCGCATCATCCAGTGATCTCCGCAGCTCTTCCGCCTGGGTCGACAGCACCGCCACCGCGCCGCCAACGCCCTTTTCAAGATCAGCAAAACGCTTGAGACGGCGCGACAGCACAAAACAATACAGACCCGCACCCATGGCGCCGGCGACCAGCAAAATATCCGCAATCAGCTCCAATTTCGCCTCCTAGTTCAGAACAAATTCCACCACCAGCACATCGCGCACGCGACCTTCGCCAACGACAATCTCGATGCGGCGCAGCAGGTGGCCCCGGATGCGCATCAACGCCAGTGAATCTTCAAGATCTTTTAGTTCGACGGCCCGCAGATACCCGTTCAGGACATCCATGATTCGCGGTCGCATTTTTTCCACGTCAGTCATGTACGGGGCGTTAACCTCAAGCTGTGCGTGAAACTTCAGATGCCGCGCGCCGCCGGAATTCACCGAAACGATCACCGGCGGCAAATCGAGAAAGGCAACATCCGCCAATGCCTTGGCCGGTTCTTCCTTTTCCAAGTCATGGCTTTCCGCCTTCTCGGCCTTGTTCCCCAGCGGCAGCAGCCCGGACGAGGTCAGGAAATACCCACCGGCGGCACCGGCGATGGCCAGAATCACCCCGACGATCATTCCTTTTTTCCCCTTCTTTTCCGGGGTTTCCGCCTGTTCAGCCGTTGCGTCGGTCATGACGTCCTCATTCCTGTGATCTGTCCTGTCATAACCTTGCAGGGACTAACCGATTGTTAAGGGCAATCGTCCAAACAGAGGATGCGCGGGGCAGAATGTCGGCGAGTCGGAGGTGAGCGTGCAGCAGATCGGAACTGTCTGGGCAAGTTTGGACAGGCGTAAACAAATCGTCGTTGCCGGTGCGGTTGTGCTGGTGTTTCTGGGGATCCTCGGAATGTCGCGCCTTGCGACAGCGCCGTCGATGACCCTGCTTTACGCGGGTCTGGAAAGCGGGGCCGCCGGGGATATCGTGCGCGCGCTGGATCAGCGTGGCGTGGCCTACGAGATTCGGGGCGGATCAATTTACGTCTCGGGCGCACAGCGGGACGAGCTGCGGATGACTTTGGCCAGCGAAGGCCTGCCTGCCAACGGCACCAAGGGCTACGAACTGCTTGATTCGCTGAACGGTTTCGGCACCACTTCCCAGATGTTTGATGCCGCCTACTGGCGCGCGAAAGAGGGTGAACTGGCGCGCACAATCGTGGGCAGCCCGCATGTCAGCCAGGCCCGCGTTCATATCGCCAATGGCTCTGCCAATCCGTTTCAGCGCAGCGTCGCACCGACGGCTTCGGTCTATCTGGTGCCCTCGGGGGGCGAGATCTCCGGCGATCAGGCCAAGGCTATCCGGTTTCTTGTCGCCTCGGCCGTTAGTGGTCTGTCACCTGAAAGCGTGACAGTGATCGATTCGAACGGGTCCGTGATTGGCGGGCAGGACACCGCCGTGGCCGCCGATACGGCAGATGACAAAGCCCGGCAGTTGCGGGAACGGGTTCTGCGTCTGGTCGAAGCACGCGTTGGTACGGGAAATGCCGTTGTCGAGGTTTCTGTCGATACTGAAACCAGGACAGAATCCCTGCGTGAGCGGCGCTTTGACCCCAAGGGCAGGGTGGCGATCAGTACAGATGTCGAGGAACGCTCCGACAGCGCGCGCAACCAGTCAGCCGATGTCACCGTGGCCTCAAACCTGCCCGACGGCGATGGCGCGGGGGGGGACGAATCGAATTCGACCGCGACCCAGACACGTGAGAGGGTGAATTACGAGGTTTCCGAAACCGAGCTGGAGGTGCACACCGCCCCCGGTGCGATCAAACGCCTTACGGTTGCCGTTCTGGTCAACGGAACGCGGGCGGTGGATGCCTCGGGCGCTGAATCCTTCACACCGCTGCCGCAGACGGAACTCGACGCACTTGAAGAGCTGGTGGCCTCGGCTGTGGGATTTGACGCCGCGCGCGGGGATGTCATCACTCTGAAATCGCTGGATTTACCAACGGTCTCGCCACAAGGCACGCTGGTTTCCTCTTCGCTTTGGCAAAACATCCATCTGGACGCCATGTCACTGATCCAGATGGCAGCGTTGGCGCTGGTGTCGCTGGTGCTGGCGTTGTTCGTGATCCGTCCGATCCTGATGAAACCTGCGATGGTCCCGGCGCTGTTGCCAGCTGCGGAGGGGGGGGCTCCGCCCCCGTCGGTCCTGACCGGTGAAATCGCGGCGGACGGAACGGCAGAGTTCACGCCGCTGCCCCAACAAGGGACCGTTCCCGTGCTTGGAGTCAGTGCCATCGGGGACCCGGTTGATCGGTTGCGCGCAATGATCGGCGACAAACAGGAAGAAACGGTCGAGATCCTGCGCAGTTGGCTTGAAGAAGGTGAGGAGCGCGTGTGATGTCCATCGCTCATCTGCTTGAGGATTTCACCACCCGAACCAGCGCCGGAGCCGTTCTGTTTCTGGACGAGGAAGCGCTTGAGGAACAACGCCTTGCCGCGTTCGAAAGCGGGTACGGCGCCGGTTGGGAGGATGCCGCGCAGGCGCAGGAACAGAACCGCGGCCGCGTTTCGGCTGAACTGGCGGGTTCGCTTGAGGATATGTCCTTCACCTATCACGAGGCGCTTAACCGGATGACATTGTCTCTGGAACCGATGTTCGAAAGCCTGGTTCAGACCGTATTGCCTGACATGGTCGAACGCGGGTTGGCCGCCCGGATCGTCGAACAGCTTTGCGAGATGGCGCGCGTCGAAATCGAACAACCGATGCAGATCATGGTGCCGGAAAGGTGCGCGCAAGCCGTGCAATCCCTGCTGCCGCAGACCCTGAACTCCGCACCGCGCGTCATCGAAGACCCTGACCTGGCCCCCGGACAGGCGCGATTGCAGGTCGGCACAAGCCGGCGTGAGATTGATTGCGCGGCCCTGCTGTCCACCATTGCACAGGCATTTGACGCATACGTATTTGAGGCAAGAAAGGCTTTGTCCAATGAATGACACCCAGTTCCCGAAAACCGAAAAACCCAATCCTTTCGAAACGGTTCCGATTGAAGTGACCGTTTCGGTTGGCCGCGCCCGCCCGTTGATCCGGGACTTGCTGAACATGGGTGAGAACGCGGTTCTGACCCTGGACAAGCGGATCGAGGACCCGGTCGACCTGTATGTCGGGGATCAGCTGGTGGCACGCGGGGTGCTTGAGGAGATGGAGGGCGATCAGGCGGGGCAACTGGCCGTGCGCCTGACCGAGATTGCGGATCTGCAAAACGGAATCGGCTGATGCGCTATGTGATCTGGCTGGGTCTGGCTGTAGTGGTGTCACTGCCGTCAATGGCGGCGGCTCAGGATGTGACCCTGTCGCTGGGCGAAGGCGGTTCGATCTCGGCCCGCACCATCCAGCTGATCCTGTTGATCACGGTGCTCAGCGTTGCTCCGGGTCTGGCGATCATGATCACCTGTTTCCCGTTTTTGATCACCGTTCTGTCGATCCTGCGGCAGGGTGTCGGCCTGCAGCAATCGCCGCCGAATATGCTTTTGGTCAGTCTTGCGCTGTTTCTGACCTATTTCATCATGGACCCGGTGTTCACCGAGGCCTGGACCGCAGGAATACGCCCGATGATGGAAGAAACCATGGCGGTCGAGCCCGCGCTGGAACGCGCGTTAGAGCCGTTTCGCGCCTTCATGGCCAACCGGCTGGATTCAGATACGTTTTATGCAATGGCGGCCCTGCGCCCCGGCGGTGACGCGATCGAGCTGTCCGCCCAGGCCCCGTTATCGGTGTTGATGCCCTCTTTCATGCTGTCCGAGATCGCGCGTGCTTTTCAGATCGGGTTCCTGATCTTCCTGCCCTTTCTGATCATCGATCTTGTGGTTGCGGCGGTATTGATGTCGATGGGCATGATGATGGTGCCACCTGCTATTGTGTCTTTGCCGTTCAAGCTGGCGTTTTTCGTGATCGCTGACGGGTGGGCCTTGATCGCAGGCGCGCTGGTGCGCAGCTATATGCCCTAGATCTCTCCAAAGGGACCCTCACGAAAAAGGGCCAGACAAGCCTGGCCCTTCAGATTTGCACAGAAAACGCGTTTTCCGAGCTCATTTGCGCCGGAAACGGCTTAACCCGTCTTTTTCAGGTCCGTGATCAGCTGATTCAGGTTGCCTTTGCGGGCATCCAGCATTGCGCCAATCTCGGTGCGTTCGGTCAGCAACAGATTCACGCCTTCGATGAACATGTTGTAGAACTTGTCGCGGCCGGATTTGTCGGAAACAAGGAACGTCACATCGAACGGGGCTGATCCGCGCAGCTTGACCATCGTGCGAACCTCGAACCCGGCCTTGATCTTGCGGGCATTGCGAACATCGACCTCACCGCCGATGAACTCGCGGAAACGGCGGCCGTATTTGCGCGAGATATAACCCTGAAAGGCAGCGGTGAACTGTTTCAGCTGGGTCGGGCTGGCTGAGCGGGCATCCGCACCCAGCGCATAGCGCGCCATGATCGGCACGTCGGCATATTGAGCGAAGATCTTTTCGAAATCGCGCAGCATCGCTTTTTCGGACTTGCCCGACTCGATCACCCGGTTGATGTCGGTAACCACGCTGGTCACAAGCGCCTTGGCGGCGGCCTCGGTCTGGGAAAAGGCAGGTACGGGCAGCACTGCCAGCGCAAGTCCGGCTGCGATAAAATGACGACGGTTCAGCGCGTTATTCAGCATAGGGGTCCTCGTAGGGGTCAAGATAGGGGTCCCTGACCGGGTCCGTCCCGGTTTCGGCATAGGGGTCAGAATACAAGTCCAGATAGGCGTCTTCGTCATCTCCTGCCAGTTCGAAGCGGCGGTTTTGCAGATAGATCAGGCGAGCCTGCGCATAGCTGTCGGCACTTTCGTAAAGAATGGAATCGACAGTATCTGAGAACCGGCCCCGATCCCCCATGCGCCGCACGATTTCGGCGTAGACGCCAAGGTTGTCGGCGGGTCGGGTCGGGCTGAAATTGATCGGGTTCGAGAACAGGTTGACCACAACCCCAATTGCATCCCTTTGGGTTGACGGGCCATAGAATGGCAGCTCGATATAAGCGCCTTCACCCACTCCCCAGACATGCAGGGTCTCACCGAAATCCGTGTCCACCGGTGGCAGGTTCAGCTCATCAGCGGGCGAAGACAGGCCAAAGCCACCTACGGTCATGTTGATCACAAAGCGCAGCAGGGCGTTGCCCATCTGTTTCGGGTTGCCCTGAAGCAGGTAGTCAACAGCCTGACCGGGCAGTGAGATGTTTTCGGCAAAAGTGCTGAAACTGGTGACCATCGGGTCAGGAACGATTTTGACATAGCCTTTCGAGGCCGGCCGGAACAGAAACCGGTCAACACCCAGATTGAACTTGTGAATTCCCCGGTTCGCATTTTCATACGGATCAAACACGTCAGTGCGCGAGGCACCCTCGGGTGGCGTGGTTGCACAGGCGGACACAACGGCCATGAGCGACAGTAAAACAAGGTGTTTCAGGCGAAATCTGCTCGACACGATCTTTGTCTCTCCTAAATGGCCCGGCACATGCGCCTGCCGGACATTCAATCAATAATCCACCAAAATCCACGTGCCGGGGCGGCACAAGTTGCAGTCACATAGTCGTTTCAGGTCTTAAATGAAACACCTTGCGTGTAACCTGTTCATCACGGTGGGGTAAAGTGACCGTCGATCAACAGTGAATTTTCAGTAAAGATACGCTCAGATCGCAGGAAGGCCGAAATTTGCCGGTTTCCGTCTTTCCCAATCCGTGCTTCCCGGTTAGCGTCCCGCAGAGTTGAATTTAGGGAAGGACCCTCGCAATGAGCATCGCTGCCAAACTTGAAAGCCTCGGTGTAACGCTGGAAGAAGCGCCCGCGCCTGCGGCTAACTATGTGCCTTTCGTGCGTGTCGGCAATATCCTGTATGTATCCGGCCAGATCTCGAAGACTGATAAGCTGATTACCGGTAAACTGGGCGATGACTTGGATGTCGAAGCCGGGGCTGCTGCGGCGCGTGTCTGCGCGATCAACCTGCTGGCACAGGTCAAGGCGGCCTGCGGCGGAGATATCGAAAAGCTGGTCCGCGTGATCAAACTGACCGGATTCGTGAACTCGACCGCTGATTTCACGGCACAGCCCCAGGTAATCAACGGCGCGTCCGATTTTCTGGTCGAGGCGCTGGGCGATGCCGGTCGCCACTCGCGTTCCGCCGTCAGCGCGGCGTCGCTTCCGCTGGGTGTTACGGTCGAGATCGAAGGCATCTTCGAAATCGAATGACGCCGCCCCTACCAGATGTGTTTTTGCAGGCCCCGATTGCGCATCGGGCGCTGCATGACATTACCAAGAACCGCCCGGAAAACAGCCGGGCGGCCATTCGTGCTGCGATTGAAGCTGGATACGGGATCGAGATCGATCTTCAGCTGACATCGGATGACCAGGCAATGGTCTTTCACGATTATGACATGACCCGCCTGACCGGGCAGTCGGGGCCCATTCAGCAGGTCACGGCACTTGCCGCCTCTGGCACGCCGCTTCTGCATGGGGATGACGGCATTCCGACACTGGATGATGTGCTGGACATTGTCGCGGGCCGGGTGCCGTTGCTGATCGAATTAAAGGATCAGGACGGGGCGATGGGCACGAATGTGGGCGCGCTTGAACGCGACACCGTGCGCGCGTTGCAGGGCTACAAAGGCCCGGTGGCGCTGATGTCCTTCAATCCCAACTCGGTCGCTGAACTGGCGCGGCTGGCGCCGCATCTGCCGCGCGGGATCACGACCTGCGCCTATGAACCCAGTGTCGAGCTTTTGCCGCAAAGCGTCTGCGATCACCTGCGCGATATCCCGGATTTCGACCGTGTCGGCGCCAGTTTCATCAGCCACGAAGCCGCAGACCTGTCGCGCCCCCGCGTGGCGGAACTCAAGGCGCGGGGCGTGCCGATCCTGTGTTGGACAATCCGGTCGCCCGAACAAGAGGCAGAAGCCCGCAAGGTTGCCGACAATGTGACCTTCGAAGGCTATTTGGCCGCGTATTCGACTTGAACCCCCTCCGTGCGGTCACAGATAAAGGACAGGCGCGGAGGACATATGGATCAGGCACAGATCGAGATTCAGGTACTGGGCGCTCTGTCGCAGATTTCAGAGGCAGAGTGGGATGCCTGCGCCTGCCCCGAAGCTGCCGATGGCGGGCGGCCGCTTGATCCCTTTACCACGCATCGCTTTTTGCTTGCGCTGGAAGACAGCGGCTCGGTCGGGCGGGGTACCGGCTGGCAGCCGCAATACCTGACCGCCTATCTTGACGGGATGCTGATCGCGGCAGCCCCGATGTATGCCAAATCGCACAGCCAGGGTGAATATATCTTCGATCACAGCTGGGCCCATGCCTATGAAAGCGCGGGCGGGCGGTATTACCCCAAGCTGCAAATCGCGGTGCCGTTCACCCCGGCAACCGGGCGGCGGTTTCTGGTGCGTCCGGGCTATGAGCGGATCGGAACGTCGGCGCTGGTTCAGGGGGCGGTGCAGCTTGCAGCTGACAACCGGGTCTCGTCCCTTCACGCGACCTTCTGTACCGAAGACGAAGCCCTTGCTGGCGAACAGATGGGCCTGATGCTGCGCCGATCGCAGCAGTTTCACTGGCTGAACGATAACTATTCAGATTTCGACGACTTCCTGAGCGCGTTGTCGTCGCGCAAGCGCAAAACTATCCGGAAAGAACGCGCGCAGGCCTGTGGGTTTGGCGGCGAGATCCGCACTCTGACCGGTGACCAGCTGCGCCCCGAACACTGGGACGCGTTCTGGCGGTTCTATCAGGACACCGGATCGCGCAAATGGGGCTCACCCTACCTGACGCGGAAGTTCTTTGATATTGCACAGGACACAATGGCAGATGACATGGCCCTTGTGATGGCAGAACGGAATGGCTTTCCCATTGCGGGTGCGTTGAACTTTATCGGCCGGGAAACCCTTTTTGGGCGCTATTGGGGTTGCATCGAACATCATCCCTGCCTGCATTTCGAACTGTGCTATTATAGGGCAATCGACTTTGCCATTGCTCACGGTCTGGCCCGGGTCGAGGCAGGCGCACAGGGCGAACATAAGCTGGCGCGAGGGTACCTGCCAACACGCACGCATAGCTTGCATTGGGTCGGCGATCCGGGTTTTGCTGATGCGGTCAAGAAATATCTGGACGCCGAAGGCCACGCAGTGGAAGAAGAGATCGAGGTTCTGACGGATTACGGCCCGTTCAGGAAATCGAACCCGGAGGAACAGCAATGACCGAACTCTTGTCGACCGAAACCCGTGGCCCGCTGCTGGATCCGCTGTTCAAAAACGGTTGGACCATGGTTGAAGGCCGCGATGCGATCACCAAGACTTTCATTTTCGACAATTTCGTCCATGCCTTCGGCTGGATGACACAGGTGGCAATCTGGGCCGAGAAGTGGAACCATCACCCCGAATGGTTCAATGTCTACCGCACGGTCGAGGTTGTCTTGTCCACCCATGATGTGGGCGGCCTGTCCTCGCTGGATGCCAAACTGGCCCGCAAGATGGACAGTCTGTGCTAGCGGTCGTTGCGGCCTGACCCTTCACCGCCAGCCAGCGATGCGGCAGTGCCCATCTGCCGGAACTCGGCAGGCGTGACAGTGCCGTCGCTGACGTCAATCGCCCTTGGAATACCCGTGGTCTTGTTTCCGATCTGGCGCACACTGCGCGCGGCCGGGTTGATATCCAAACACTTGGTTTCATAGCAGGTCAGGCCAGACAGGTTGATCTGAATGCGGGCCTGTCCGTCCGGGCCTGTCACCAACGGGGCCTGCGGCACGTCACAGGCCGCAACCAGCGCCAGCGCTGTCAAACCGAGCCATTTGTTCATCTCATGCTCCTGCCATTAATCAAGCTGACCATTCCTGTCCTGATCGGCAGACAGGAAATCCTCGCCCATCTGGGTGTCAAATTCAGGTCTTGAGATTACATTGTCGCCGTTTCGGTCAGCGTTGCGGAACAGTTTGATGTCCATGAACGGTTTGGCCTCGGCCTGACCCAGAGTGCCGTTCCTGTCTTCGTCCATCGTCTGAAAGGCGTAATCCGAGAAAGCATCGAACTCGTCTTTGGACAGGAACCCGTCATTGTTGGCGTCGATGGCCCTCAACTCGTTTTCGTGCAGCTCAGCCACGCTTTCGGCGTGACCCGAACCGGCCAAAGCCACCATGAATATCACCAGGCTTAACTGTTTCATATCGACCTCCTCAGCACGCGAATCTCTGACCTTCGATGCCGCCAGCGGCAGCGCCCGCTGCGGTCAGGATCGTCTTGCCCGATCCGCCACCAAACTGGTTGCCGATTGCACCCCCGATCAGCGCCCCGCCCAACGTTCCGCCCAGACAGGCGATTTCGTGCTGGCGTGCGGCTTGCTGTTGCGGGGTCGGGGCCGGTCCGCAGGCCGCCAAAAGGGCCGCGCCGGACAGTAATAGGTAGAACGCGTTAAGTTTCATGAAAAAACTCCCCGTATGAATACGCCAAGTATTCGCGCTCTGGGGCGGTGCTTCAAGTTAAATTGGCGGCGAAAGGCCCCGGTCGGACCGGGGCAGATCAAAATCAGATCACATCCAGCAGGCCTTCTCCGGCGGAAATTTCGCAGGCGCCGGGGTTTTCTTCCATATTCAGCACCGTGACCTTGCCATCCTCGACCAGCATTGCATATCGCTTGGACCGCGTGAAAAGCCCCACGGGCGGCGCATCGAAATCCATGCCGATGGCCTTGGTGAACTCTGCCGCCGCATCCGATACCATGGTCAGCCCTGCCTCGGTCGCACCCGTGGATTGCCCCCACGCCTGCATCACAAACGGATCATTGACCGAAAGGCACAGGATCTCGTCCACACCCTTGGCATCAAACTGTTTCTTCGTGCGGATAAAACTGGGCACATGGGCGGTCGTGCAGGTGCCGGTATAGGCCCCCGGCACGGCAAAGATCACCACCTTGCGGCCTTTGGTCTTGTCTGAAATCCGCACCTCTTCCGGCCCGTTCGCACCCATCTGGATCAGCGTTGCTTCGGGCAGGGTATCTCCTGTTGAAATCATTATTCAGCTCCTGTCGTTTGGATTTGCAGAAATGGGCTTAGCCGCAATATAGGTGGTCTGAACACGGTGACCACTTGAAAACTGCGGGGTAGGCAAAGCATGAGCCATATTGTCGTGATCGGCGCGGGACAGGCAGGCGCGTCTTTGGTGGCCCGTCTGCGCAAGGACGGGTTTGCGGGTGAGATCACTCTGGTCGGGGCCGAGCCGCATCTGCCTTATCAGCGCCCGCCCCTGTCCAAAGCCTATCTGCTGGGCGAGATGGAGCTTGAGCGTCTGTTCCTGCGGCCTGAAAGTTTTTATACGGAAAACAACATCACCCTGCGTCTGGGTCAGCGCGTCACCGGTATCGACCCCAAGGCCAAAACGGTCACGCTGGGGAATGAGGTTATCTCTTACGACGAACTGGCGCTGACCACCGGATCGGACCCGCGCCGCCTGCCCGCCGCGATTGGTGGCGATCTGGACGGTGTGCATGTGGTGCGCGATCTGGCCCATATCGACGAGATGGAGCCCAAAGTGACCGAAGGTGCCCGCGCGCTGATCGTCGGCGGCGGGTATATCGGGCTTGAGGCCGCCGCCGTCTGTGCCAAGCGTGGCGTCAAGGTCACTCTGGTTGAAATGGCCGACCGTATCCTGCAACGGGTCGCAGCGCCCGAGACCAGCGATTATTTCCGCGCGTTGCACAGTGCATACGGCGCTGACATCCGCGAAGGCGTCGGGCTGGATCATCTGATCGGCGAAAACGGCAAGGTCACCGGCGCGGTTCTGACTGACGGTACAAAACTCGAGGTCGATTTCGTCGTGGTTGGCGTCGGTATTGCACCCGCAACCCAACTGGCTGAGATGGCGGGGCTGGACCTGGACAACGGCATCAGGACCGACGCCCATGGTCGCACATCTGACCCGTCGATCTGGGCGGCTGGCGATTGCGCCTCCTTTCCCCATGGCGAAGGCCGCATCCGTCTGGAAAGCGTCCCCAACGCCATTGATCAGGCCGAGATCGTGGCCCAGAACATGCTGGGCGCGGCCAAGGATTATGTGGCAACCCCGTGGTTCTGGTCGGATCAATACGACGTCAAGCTTCAGATCGCGGGCCTGAACACCGGATATGACCGCGTGGTGACGCGGCAGGGCGAAGGGCAGACCGTATCCTTCTGGTATTACAACGGTGACAAGCTGATTGCGGTCGACGCGATGAACGATCCGCGCGCCTATATGGTTGGCAAGCGCCTGATCGAGATGGGAAAAACGGCCGACCCGGCCGTCGTGGCCGACCCGGATGCAGACCTTAAGCCGTTGCTCAAGGCATGAGGATCATCGCCGGAGAGTTCCGCGGTCGCGCCCTGACCCCCATCGGCAAGGGCGATGCGGGCGCACATCTGCGCCCGACCACCGACCGGGTTCGCGAAAGCCTGTTCAACGTGCTGGCCCATCAGATCGATTTCGACGGCCTGCGCGTGCTGGACCTGTTTGCTGGCACCGGGGCGCTCGGGCTCGAAGCACTGTCACGCGGTGCGGCACATGTCACCTTCGTTGATGACGGGCGCGTGGCGCAGGGTTTGATCCGCAAGAATATCGACCTGACCCGCAGTGCCGGGCGCACCGAGCTGATCCGCCGTGATGCAACCCGGTTGGGCGAAAATCCGGGGGCGCCCTACGATCTGATCTTTCTGGACCCGCCCTATGGCAAGGCCATGGGACAGAAAGCCATCGCCGCGCTGTCCAATGGCTGGATCGCGGATGATGCGCTGCTGGTTTGGGAAGAAAACTCACGGATGCAGGCTCCGGCCGGGTTCACGTTGCACGACAGCCGCAAATATGGCGACACGTATATCTCATTGATGCGGAACGGTGATCAAAGTGCATGATCTGGTCATTTTCGATTGCGATGGCGTTCTGGTCGACAGCGAACCTTTGTCCAATCAAGTGCTGGTCGACAACCTCGGTCGTTATGGGCTGAACCTGACACTTGAGGACAGCGTCGGGTTCTTTCTGGGCGGAACTATGACCGGGGTCCAGGACAAAGCGCGAGCTCTGGGCGCGGATTTGCCGGATGACTGGGTTGATGAGGTCTACGCCGAAACCTTTGAGCGTCTGCGTCAGGGTGTCGATCTGATGCAGGGTATTCCCGACTTGCTGGCGATGCTGGACGATAAGGGCATCCCTTTCTGCGTGGCTTCGAATGGCAGCCCAGACAAGATGGAGATCACTCTGGGGCAGAACGGACTGTGGGAGCGCTTTCGAGATGTTGTGTTCTCGGCCCATGTGCTGGGGGTGGCGAAACCTGACCCGACCCTGTTTCAAATGGCGGTCGCGCGGTTCGGCGCTTCGGCCCCGGTTGTCATTGAAGACAGCCAGAGCGGTGTCACGGCCGCGATCCGCGCCAACATTCGCTGCCTTGGCTTCGCGCCTCATGACGAAGGTAAAGCGCTTGCGGCACTGGGGGCCGAAGTTTTCCATGACATGGCCGACGTGCCTGCACTTTTGGGTTTTTGAACCGATTGTGCTAGATTGTCCCAATGGACCACGCCTTGACCGCCCCGTTCTGGGCACTCAATCAGGATGCAGAGACCACCCAAGGACCCGAGCGCAAACCGCTGCGCTCATCCGTGTTCATCCACGATGCGGTTACCCCTTGGGGGGCTGAGACGATGCTGCTGAAACTCCTGCGCGAACAGGCCGCCGATCAGGACGAATAGGTCGGGTGAAACTTGCCGCCCGGTGACAGGGTAAAGATATCGACCCCATTCGCCGTTACGCCCACCGAATGCTCGAACTGTGCCGACAGCGACTTGTCGCGGGTCACGGCGGTCCAGTCATCGGCCAGTGTCTTGGTTTCCGGGCGGCCCAGATTGACCATCGGCTCGATGGTAAAGAACATGCCTTCCTCAAGAACCGCGCCTGTGCCGGGGCGGCCATAATGCAGCACATTCGGCGGCGCGTGGAACACGCGGCCCAGACCGTGCCCGCAAAAGTCGCGAACAACACTCATCCGGTGCGCTTCGACATAGGCCTGAATGGCATGGCCGATATCGCCGAACGTGTTGCCCGGCTTGACCATCTCGATGCCCTTGAACAGTGCGTCATGGGTTACCTGGATCAGACGCTCGGCCTTGCGCGGCAGTTTGCCCGCCACATACATGCGCGAGGTGTCACCGAACCAGCCATCCACGATGACGGTCACATCGATGTTCAGGATATCGCCATCCTTCAGCTTCTTGTCACCGGGAATACCGTGGCAGACCACATGGTTCACACTGATGCAGCTGGCGTGTTCATATCCCTTATAGCCGATCGTGGCCGAGGTCGCGCCCGCATCCTCGACCATCTGCGTGATCAGCCCGTCAAGCGCACCCGTGGTCTGACCGGGAAAGACATGCGCGGCGATATCATCCAATATCCGCGCCGCCAGAGCGCCCGCCGCTTGCATCCCGGCAAAATCACCCTGTTCATAGATGCGGATACCGTCCTTGGTCAGACGGCCACGATGCTCTTTCATCGACGCAAAGCTCCAATTGTTACACGCGGCACTTCTTTTACGCTGCTTGTGCAGAAAGTACCAGAGGGTGCGGGGTTACACTCACTCAGCGAAGTAGTTCGACGGCTCATAACTTTCAACAGCCGCTCTCTCATGCTGGCACTACGACCCTATGCCGAAACAGGCTCAATCCCACGCTATTCTGGGGGGCGGAATACCGCAAACTTCCAAACGAGCGGACAGTGCAATCAATTTGCCCTTGGTTGCGGCTATTTCGCCCTCCAGATCATCCCCTGATAAACTGGATACAGGAACTCCGATCAATAGCACGCCGACAGCGTCACCGGCAACTGCTTGTTTCTGGGCGGAAATCAAGGCGGGCACTCTGGCGACCTCTTGTTGGTAGAGTTGTCGTGCCTTTGCGCAGGATACGTTGCTATAGACATCCCCGATTGGAACCGGTGCGATCGAACTTGGTTGTTCCGCACATGCTGTGACGGCGAGAATGGCGGCCAATGTGATTAGAATTTTTGGCATGCTGAACTCCGTGGCTTCTGACATAAGGCGACAGTTTCGCGGAGGCTCAGCAGGTATAGGTGAACTCCCACTGAGGGTCGAGGACCAGTCTGGCAGAACGGATGTCACATGTTCTGCCGGTTGACTTCAGGTATTCTGTCGCCGCCGATTGAAAGACCAACTGCGTGGGGTCCATACTGCCAGCCAAGCCGAATGTTGCACCTTCGGCTGCACCGGCCAAGGCGGAATCTCCCAGGCTGGGCGTCAGCATAATCAAGCCGCTTTCAGGCTTGTCGAAGACGCGCCAGGTTCTGCCATACGCTTCGAAGTTTATTGGGTCGACGTCGCCATATGTCTTCATCGCGTAACTCATGCCCGAGCAAGAGGCCGTGTACAGGAGTGCGGCGCACAGAACGGTTATACCGATTGTTTTGTATAGCATGACAAATCTCCCCCCCCCCGAAATTATCGTGCTGAATAGCAAAGCTTTTTATGTGCTGATTAACATTGATATGAATCAACAAATAATACTTTAAGAATATTTATAGTTAGCTTTAGGTTTGACCCGAGATGCCAGGCTTTCTTGATTCTGGTACGTGCTGCTGAATAGCCTTTAGATCGGTTTGGGTAAGACTGCGATCCCCTCTGGTGAAATCTCTGTCCCATACACCAACCGTTCCACCCCCATCGCCTGCGCCGCCTCGAACGCTGCCGCATAGGCCGGGTCAATATCCGTGGCCAGCGCGAACCGGTCGCAATCGGTGCGTTGCACCAGGTACAGCATGATCGCCCGGTGCCCCTGCGCTGCCATCTGTGCCAGCTCGCCCAGATGTTTGGTGCCGCGGGCGGTGACGCTGTCGGGGAACTCGGCCAGACCGGGCTGGCGGGACAGCGTCACGCTTTTGACCTCGATATAGGCATCTGGCAGGCCGGGGCCGCTCAGCAGGAAATCGATACGGCTGTTTTGCCCGTATTTCACCTCGGGCCGGACGGTGTCATAAGCGGCCAGCTCGGGGATCTCGCACGCCGCAAGCGCTGCCCGCAGGGCGCGGTTCGGGACGGAAGTATCGACCCCGGTGAAATGCCCGTTTTCGTGATCCACCAGCCGCCAGCCGAATTTCAGCTTTTTCTTCGGGTCGTCATTGGGCTCAAGCCAGATCAAATGGCCCGGTTCGGCCAGCCCCATCATGGATCCCGGATTGGCGCAATGGGCGGTCACTTCGCGCCCGTCTTCCAAACGGCAATCGGCCAGAAAGCGTTTGTAGCGACGGATCAGGCGGGCGGGGACAAGAGGGGTTCCAAAACGCATGTCTCACGGCCTATACCTGCCCCTGAAGACGATCAAGAGGAGTCCGCGCCATGGCCAATCCAACCGCAGCAATGCTGGTGATCGGGGATGAAATCCTGTCGGGCCGCACCCGCGATGCAAACATGCATTATCTGGCGCAGGAGCTGGCAAAACACGGCATCGATCTGAAAGAGATCCGCATCGTCAGCGATGACGCCCCCGCCATCGAAGCGGCGGTCAAAGCGCTGTCTGACAGCCACGACACCGTCTTTACCAGCGGCGGCATCGGCCCGACCCATGACGATATCACCGCCGATTGCATTGCGCACGCCTTCGACGCCCCGATTGACATTCGCGACGACGCGCGCGCGCTGTTGCAGGCGCATTACGACAAATCCGGGCTGGAACTGAACGCCGCCCGCCTGCGCATGGCGCGTATCCCGGAGGGCGCGACATTGATCGACAATCCGGTCTCGACAGCGCCGGGTTTCACCCTGAAGAACGTACATGTGATGGCCGGGGTGCCGCTGGTGTTTCAGGCCATGGTCGCCAGCGTCCTGCCCACACTGACCGGTGGCAGCCCCCTGTTGTCGCAAACCCTGCGCGTGGACCGGGGCGAAGGCGATATCGCCGCAAACCTGTCCGCGCTGGCCGAGGATTTCAGCGATCTGTCCATCGGCTGCTATCCGTTTCAGATCAACGGGGCCTTCGGGGCCAACGTGGTGGTGCGCGGCACCGATGGCAGTCGGATTGACGCGGCCATGACCCGTCTGGCGAAAGAGCTTGGGCTTTGAGCGGCGATTGGGCGGACATCGTCGACGGCACATGGCCTGCCGCGCGGTATCGCAGGCTGGGGCCGTTTCAGCTGCGCGAAGGGCAGGGCGGCGGCTCGCGTGTTTCTGCGGCCAATGCGCTGGCCCCGGCCAGCGATGCAGATATCGACGCGGCCGAGGCCGCGATGCAGGCCATGGGGCAGAAATCCATCTTCTGCCTGCGCCCGGGTGATGAGGCGCTGGATGCAAAGCTGGCGCAACGGGGATATGACATCCTTGATCCGGTCAACATCTATACGTGCCCCGTCTCTCACCTCACCGATCAGCCGATCCCTCCGGTCATGGTGTTTTCGGTCTGGGAGCCGCTTGAAATCATGCGCGAAATCTGGGCGGCTGGTGGGATCGGGCCCGAACGTCTGGCGGTGATGGAGCGCGCGAAGGGTCCCAAAACCGGTCTGCTGCTGCGCCACAACGACCAACCCAGCGGGGCAGCCTTCGTGGCGATGCATGGCGATGTCGCGATGCTGCATGCGCTTGAAATCCTGCCCGCGCACCGCCGTCAGGGGCTGGGTCAGTGGACCATGCGCGCCGCGGCGATTTGGGCAGGTGACAACGGTGCTCAAACCTTCAGTGTGATCTGCACCAAGGCCAATGAAGGTGCCAACGGTCTCTATTGCGCCCTCGGGATGGAGATCGCCAGTGAATACCATTACCGTCACCTTGTCTGAACAAAAGGGGTCGCCATGACACAGAAAGACATGCCCACCGCGCTGAACCTGCCCATGGTCGATCCACTGCCGCCGGAAACGCAGAAATATTTCGATATCTGTGTCGAAAAGCTGGGCATGGTGCCGAATGTGCTAAAGGCAAACGCCTTCGATATCGACAAGCTGAACACGTTCACGGCGATGTATAATGATCTGATGCTGGCCAACAGCGGCCTGTCCAAGCTGGAGCGCGAGATGATTGCCGTGGTCGTATCGTCGATCAACAAGTGCTTCTACTGTCTGGTCGCACACGGCGCGGCGGTCCGGCAGCTTTCGGGCAACCCGCAACTGGGCGAGATGCTGGTGATGAATTACCGTGTTGCCCCGATCGAGCCCCGGCAGCGCGCAATGCTGGACTTTGCCGCCAAAATGACAACCGCCAGCGCCGAGATCGAAGAGCCCGACCGCCAGCGTCTGCGCGACGCAGGCTTTTCCGACCGCGACATCTGGGACATCGCCAATGTTGCCGGGTTCTTCAACATGTCCAACCGGGTGGCCAGTGCCACGGCAATGGTACCCAACTCCGAGTATCACGCGCAGTTTCGATGATCCGATCAGCCGCCCTCATTGCCACGCTGCTGGCGGGGCCGGTTCTGGCGCAGGACCTGACCCTTCCAGCCAGCGCCCGCCAGATCAGCGACCGTACCTCGCCGCTGGACAGCTATGACCTGCCAACGGGGCCTTATGCGAATGGCGCGGTGCCTGCTGACACCCTCGAAGGTCGGGTTGAACGCTACACGTGGCGGCTTCAGGCGGGCTCAAGCACAACCCTTCAGCTTCTGACCCCGCTGCGCGACCAGATCGAGGCGCAGGGCTACAAG
Source organism: Ruegeria sp. AI2 (assembly GCF_056541275.1). Classification (NCBI taxonomy): domain Bacteria; kingdom Pseudomonadati; phylum Pseudomonadota; class Alphaproteobacteria; order Rhodobacterales; family Roseobacteraceae; genus Ruegeria; species Ruegeria sp. AI2. Next base: position 39,774 of record NZ_JBQFYB010000005.1, on the reverse strand, counting down.
ATTCTGTTCGAATGTGATGCCCGCGCCTGTGGCGGCTTCGATTTCCGCTTTGGCACCGAGGTCGTTCCGACCCCGGACATGTATGTCGCCATTCAGGATTACCGTTTCCTGTCGGCCACCAAGGGGCCTGTTGCCCTCAGCCTGCTGGTCAGCCGCAACCCCCCGGACGGGTATGTTCAGATGATCCGCGTCACACCCCAGAATGCACCGGACCCTGTTCCGGTCGTGATCGAACAGGCAGTCGAAGGGTCGGGCGGGCTGCTTGAGGCGCTGGCAACATCGGGTCACGTGATACTGGACGATCTGCATTTTCCAACCGGTGAGGTTGCGCTGGACGAGGGGACATATGCCTCACTGACCCTGCTGGCCGGGTATCTGGCCGAAAATCCAAAGATGCGCCTGGCGCTGGTGGGGCATACCGATGACACCGGCGCGTTGCAGGCCAATATCGCGGTCAGCAAAAGCCGGGCCGAGTCGGTCCGCACCCGTCTGATTGATGCGCATGGCGTGGCCGCCGACCGGATCGAGGCGCAGGGCGTCGGCTATCTGTCCCCGCTTACCTCGAACGCAACCCCCGAAGGGCGCGAGCTGAACCGCCGGGTCGAGGCGGTCTTGCTCGTCAACTGACCCACCACAGGTAGAGCGGCAGTCCGACCGTGATGTTGAACGGAAACGACACACCCAGCGACAGGGTCAGATAAATCCCGGCTTCGGCCTTCGGCAGTGCAATTTTCATGGCAGCCGGAACCGCGATATAAGACGCCGAGGCCGACAGCACCATGAACAGGAACAGGCTGCCTTGCGGCAATCCGATCACCGCACCGACGGCCCATGCCATGAGCGCGCCGATCAGGGGCATCAATACACCAAAGGCGAACAGGCCAACCGACAGTTTGTCGCGATTGCTGATCAGGCTGCGCCCCGCCGAAAGCCCCATATCCAGCAGGAACAGGCACAGGATGCCGGTGAAAGGCGTGACGATGAAAGGCGCGATCATCTGCATGCCTTCACCCCCGGTAATGGCCCCGATCAGGAACGCCCCGGTCAGCAGCACGATTGATCCATTGGCCAGCAGATCACGCCACAGCTTGTCATCCTTGACGCCATTGCCGCCGGTCTTGTGCGCCAGCCACAGCGCCGACAGAATGGCCGGCACCTCCATCGCTGCCGCAACCGCCACCATGAACCCGTCATGGGTCAATCCCATCAGATCCAGCAGGCTGGTGGCGGTGACAAAGGTGACAATCGAAATCGAGCCGTAATGCCCCGCTACCGCCGCAGCGTTCAACGCATCCAACCGTGTCATCATCCTCAGCAGGGCAAAGGCCACGAAGGGGATGGTAAAGGACAGGGCCACGCCGCCCAGCAGGGTCAGGAACAATTGCAGGTGGATGCCATGCGCGGCCAGGCTGGCACCGCCTTTGAACCCGATGGCCAGCAGCAGGTAGAGCGACATGAACTTGGCCGCGCCCGCCGGGATAGACAAATCACTGCGCACAAAAGCCGCCAGAAGCCCTAGGGCAAAAAACAATATGGTGGGCACCAGCAGGTTGCTGGACAGCGTCTCGATCACTCCGGGCATACTTGACTCCTGATCCCTCGTTTCAGGGCTAGGTGCCTTGCAAAATAGATTTGGCCAAATACTATCTTTTTAAGTTTAATATAGTTTCAGGCTATGAAATGCGTCCAACCTTGCGCCAATTGGAATACATCGTCACGGTCAGCCGCCTCGGGCGGTTCAGTTTGGCCGCCGAGGTGCTGAATGTCAGCCAACCCAGCCTGTCGGCGCAAATTGCAACCGTAGAACAAGAGCTTGGCGTTCGGATCTTTGACCGCAACCGCGGCGGAATTCAGGTGACGACAAAGGGGGAAGAGTTCATCTCGCGCGCGCAAAAGATCCTTGCCGAGGTCAAGGACCTGCGCCACGCCATGACCAACGATATGCCTGTCGGAGGAAGGTTGCGACTGGGCGTTTTGCCTTCGATCGGGCCGTACCTCTTGCCGCAAGCCATCAAAGAGGTGCACCGCCTGCGCCCCGGATTACGCATTGTCGTGCGCGAGGAAAACACCCGCGATCTGGAACAGGGCCTGAAATCCGGTCGGTTTGACCTGATCCTGTCAACGCCCGAGGATCACCCCAATACCGTGCAGCACCGCTTGTTCAACGAACCCCTCTGGGTCGCGGTGGCCGTTGACGACGTTCTGGCGCAGGACCCACAAGGCGTCAGTGCCGCCGACTTGCAGAACCGGCTGTTCCTGACCCTTGACCAAAGCCACCGCCTGTCGCGCATCGTCTATGCGCTGGCAGCGGAATGCGGCGGTGTGGTTTCGGATGAATATGAAGGCACAACGCTTGATTCCATTGTCCTGATGGCGGCCTCGGGGGTTGGGGTTGCGGTTCTGCCGGATCTGTTTGCCCGCAGACAGGGCATTTACCGCGACGAAGTGCGGCTGCGCCCGCTGTCCATTCCCAATGCCAATCGCGATATCGCATTGCTGGCGCGCAATGCCGAAACGCCGCCGCCGGGTCAGAACGTGTTGATGGAAAGCCTACGCTCTTCCGCGCGATCCATCGGCCTGACGGTGATCGGTTCATAAAAAAGGCCCGCACTTTGACATGCGGGCCAAAGGTTGGTCTTCAGGGAGAAACTACCAATCCATCGGGCTTTTGTCTTCGAATGCATCGACCAGAAAATCGATGAAGGCCCGTACTTTGGGTTGTGTGAAGCGGCCGGGCGGATAAACTGCGTAAATGCCCTGTACCTCGTCCGGCAGGGACGGCATGGCATCGACAACCCGCCCCGATTTCAACGCTTCGGCATAAAGATAGCTGGGCAGATATGCGATCCCCAGCCCCGAGATGGCTGCGTTCAGCAGCGACTGGCCGTCATTCACGCTTAGCCAGCCCGCGGTGCGCACCTGACGCTTTTCACCGGACGGTGCGGTCAGCTTCCAGACATTGCCTGACGACTGGCTGGAATAGTGCAGCAGCTTGTGTTCGTTCAGATCGTCGATCTTCTGCGGGCGCCCGAACCGTTCGATATAGCTGGGCGCGGCAACCATGCGTTTGACCGTTTCGGTCAGCTTGCGGGCGCGCAACGTGCTGTCTTCCAGCTCACCGATGCGCACGGCCACGTCAAATCCTTCGGAAATCAGTTCGACATAGCGGTTGTTCAGCACCATGTTCACGGTGATGTCGGGGTAGACGGCCAGGAAATCAGACAGGACCGGCGACAGGTGATTGACGCCGAAATCCGTGGCTACGCTGATGCGCAGCAGACCGGACGGGGCCGATTGCATCGATGTGACCAGCGAATCCGCTTCACCCGCATCATTCAGAACGCGACGCGCGCGGTCATAATAGGCCAGGCCGATTTCCGTCGGCGACACCCGGCGCGTGGTGCGGTTCAGCAGCCGAGCTCCCAGACGCGCTTCGAGGCTCGAGACGTGTTTGGACACGGCCGATTTGGAGATGCCCATCTTCTTGGCCGCATCGGTGAAGCCACCCTGGTCCACCACATTGGCGAAGGCTTCCATTTCGGTCAGTCGGTCCATTCTCGTTCCCCAGATCTTGATTTCCAACCCGACTATCGCTCTGAATCTGGGCGGAATCGGGGCATACATGGGATAATATCAGGGATTTGAATCGGATCGTTTGCGTATGAGAAACGCAGAAACAGTGGTTTCCAAACCGGCCCCGAACCCTGCGATACTGCGTTTTCCGCGCAATCCTTCGTTTCTGTTCATCTTAGAATGGCATTTTTGTGACCACAGAAGGGGTCAGGAAATCCGTTTTCTCCGTCTCCGTCCTTGTCGGTCTTTTGGCCGGGGGCGCGGAACCCCGAAAGCCCTTTGCAAAGCCAAGTTTCACCACCCCGTCCGACGGCAACACCGGGCCGTAACCCCTGTTCCCTGACCGATCGGTATTTACATCTTTGCGGATGTTCGCGACCCTGCGCGCATTTGCAGGGGGTTTGAATGTCACTGGAATTCTTCATCACTTCCATGATCGTCGTGCTGCTGCCGGGCACCGGTGTCATCTACACACTGGCCGTTGGCCTGGGCCGCGGTTTCCGGGCCAGCGTTGCCGCCGCGGTCGGATGCACAGTGGGAATCGTTCCCGCTGCCGTGGCCAGTATCGTCGGGCTTGCCGCATTGCTGCACACCAGTGCCGTGGCGTTTCAGCTCGTGAAATACCTGGGTGTCATTTACCTTTTCTACATGGCGTGGGGCATTCTAAGGAGTGGCGGCGCCTTGGATGTCACCGCCGACAAGACCGCGAAAAGCAGTTTCAAGATTGCCATCACCGGAACGCTCATCAACGTGCTGAACCCCAAGCTGTCGCTGTTCTTTCTGGCGTTTCTGCCGCAGTTTCTGCCAGCCGACACGGCGAACGCAGGAGGTGCGCTGATCCAGCTGGCCCTGGCCTTTATGGCCATGACCTTTGTTGTCTTCGTCGGATACGGGGCCTGCGCAGCGCTGGCCCGCGACTATGTGATCAGCCGTCCAACGGTGATGAAGTGGATCAGGCGGAGTTTTGCAACGGCCTTTGGCGCACTGGGTGCAAAACTCGCGCTGTCCGACTAGGAAACGCTAAACTTGGCGATCAGAATTCCGCCGCCAGCCGCGTGCCCTGATTGATCGCGCGCTTGGCGTCCAGCTCGGCGGCGACGTCCGCACCCCCAATCACATGGGGGGTGATGCCCCGCTCGATCAGCGCGTCCGCCAGTGACCGTTCGGACACCTGACCGGCACACAACACGATGGTATCGGCCGCGATCACCGTCGGGTCTGCGCGCTCTTCGCCAAAGCTGACATGCAGACCGTCATCGTCGATGCGCTCATAATTCACGCCGCCCACGAAATTGACGTTCTTCATCTTTAGTGTTGCCCGGTGAATCCAGCCAGTGGTTTTGCCCAAACCCTTGCCATGTGCCTGCTTCTTGCGCTGCAACAGGGTGACCTGCCGCGCGGGTGCGCTGGGTTGCGGCCCCTCGGGCGCTAACCCTGCGCGGTGTTCAGCCGGGTCCGTCACGCCCCATTCCTTCATCCATAGCGGCAGGTCGGTCGTGGCGCTGTGACCCTCTTCCAGAAGGAACTCGGACACATCAAAGCCGATGCCACCGGCCCCGATCACGGCAGCAGACTTGCCAACCACGGCCTTGCCGCGCAGCACGTCGATGTAACTCAGGACGTTGTCCCGATCCTGCCCCAGTATCTGCGGATCACGCGGGCTGACACCGGTGGCGATGACCACCTCGTCAAAGCCGGTCAGGTCATCTGCGCCTACCTCGCGGTTCAGTTCGACAGTCACGCCCAGATCATCCATCATGGTACGGTACCAGTCGACAAGGCCCCAGAATTCCTCTTTCCCCGGCACCTGCTTGGCCATGTTCAGCTGCCCGCCGACCTCATCAGCGCGGTCGAACAGGGTAACATCGTGGCCGCGCTGGGCCGCAATCATTGCGGTCGATAGTCCGGCAGGACCTGCGCCCACAATGGCAATGGATTTGCGCGTTTTGGCCGGTTCAATCACCAGTTCGGTCTCATGACAGGCGCGCGGGTTCACGAGGCACGAGGTCAGCTTGCCGCTGAACGTGTGATCCAGACAGGCCTGGTTGCAGGCAATGCAGGGAGCGATCTTGGCGGCCTCACCCGCAATCGCCTTGGCCACGAAATCCGCATCCGCCAGCATCGGGCGGGCCAGCGAGACCATGTCGGCGCAACCGGTCGACAGAACCTCTTCGGCCACCTCGGGGGTGTTGATCCGGTTCGATGTGATCACCGGTATCCCCACCTTGCCCATCAGCTTCTTGGTCACCCAGGCAAAGGCCGCGCGCGGCACGCTGGTGGCAATGGTCGGGATTCGCGCCTCGTGCCAGCCAATGCCGGTGTTGATGATCGTGGCCCCGGCTTTTTCGATCTCCTGCGCCAGTTGCACCACCTCGTCATGGGTCGATCCGTTGGGTACCAGATCGATCATCGACAGCCGGTAGATGATGATGAAATCGGTGCCCACCGCCTCGCGCGTGCGGCGCACAACTTCGATCGGCAGACGCATCCGGTTCTCATAAGACCCGCCCCAGCGGTCGGTGCGCTTGTTGGTATGGGTCACAAGGAACTGGTTCAGGAAGTACCCTTCCGACCCCATGATCTCGACCCCGTCATAACCTGCCTTTTGCGCCAGTACGGCGGCGTTGACGATATCGCTGATCTGCTTCTCGATGCCCTCTTCATCCAGCTCAGTGGGCGGGAACGGAGAGATCGGCGATTTCACCGGGCTGGGTGCCACGCATTTCGGCCCATAGGCATAACGACCTGCGTGCAGGATCTGCATTGCGATCTTGCCGCCCGCTTCATGTACGCGCTGCGTCACGATGGAATGGTGCGCCACGTCCTTGTCGCTCACCATCATCGAGGCCCCCGGCAAAACCGAGCCTTCAAGGTTCGGACCAATCCCGCCCGTCACCATCAGGGCCACGCCGCCCCGCGCCCGATCCGCATAGAACTCGGCCACCCGGTTCCAGTCGCCGGTTTCCTCAAGCCCCGTATGCATCGAGCCCATCAGCACGCGGTTTTTCAACGTGGTAAAGCCCAGATCCAGCGGGGCCAGCATATTCGGGTACGCAGTCATGGCGGAACTCTCCCTCCTGAATTTGCCCGCTAGATTGACGTTCGCGTCAACTTTGTCACGCGAAACCCCACGTCACCCTCTTTGCTGTGGTGCCGGTGATTGCTAGAGGTGGGCGGAACAACCCGATGAGGCCGCGCATGACCCCCGAAGAAATCGCCAAACTGCCCTATCGCCCCTGCGTCGGGCTGATGCTGATGAATGCCGAGGGCAAGATCTTCGTGGGCCAGCGCAATGACCGCCATGCGGACGCCTGGCAAATGCCGCAGGGCGGTGTGGACAAGGGCGAAGATCCCCGCGACGCAGCCCTGCGCGAGCTGTGGGAAGAAACCGGGGTCACGGCTGATCTGGTCGAAATCATCGCCGAAACCAACGGCTGGCTGCCCTATGACCTGCCCCATGACATCGTGCCCCACATTTGGAAAGGTCGCTATCGCGGGCAGGAACAGAAATGGTTCCTGCTGCGCTTCACCGGTGCCGACGATCAGATCAACATTGAAACTGATCACCCGGAATTTACCCGCTGGAAATGGCAAGAGCCCGACCGGTTGATCGCGGAAATCGTGCCCTTCAAGCGCGATGTGTATGAGCGTGTGGTCGAGGCATTTATGGCCCATCTGACGTAACTGCGGCGAATGAACCGTAATGGCCCTTTTGCGAACACCATCACTCCTCGGAATGCGGGCGGCATAGGGATTCGCTTGGCAAATGCCATAGACGGCTTGGGCTTCAAAGCCGTGCCACAATTCACATCACTGAACAGGGCGTAAGGTACCAAGGGTGCCGCCACGGAAATCGGAAATATAACGCCTTTGTGATCGACATTTCTCTTCAATATAACAACAAGTTGAATAGCGGCCGCTCTCCGTCGCCAAAATTGAGGCATAAACGCAGATATAAACCAAATTTACTTCAATTCCGGCCACAATCTTGGGGCCAAAGTCGGCAACGCGTTCCACGTTGGTGGAGTAAACAACCGTGAACTTTTGGCCGTTTTTCGCAAAAACGCATCCAGAAAAATCGATTCAAATCTGTGATTTCAGAGACCGCACCCACCAGCTGATCGCCGGGAAATAGACCCGTAATCCTCTTATGAAGGCCAAAGCAGAAAACATCCTGAAGGCCCGAATTCAACACAATAGCCCTGCGGTGACCAACCAGTGCAACTGAAAACGCCGCGCATAATGGCGTGCGATTTCTTCGGGTGCGACGCGTTATTTCAATCCAAAAGGAAAACGTGACAAAACAGCAGGATCATAGGAATGGAATTGGTCCGCCGCCGAATATCACGACAACTTCGCGCGTATACTCTGCCTCTGACACTCCCTCGTTCTTGCGGGTGTGATTTTCGTATTATTCGGCCGCGGGTTGAACAGACGCGCCGGGTGTAAAGCCATTGAAATACTCAATTGCCTGGCACGTTTCTGCGGGTGTCTGATTGCTGAGTGATGAGTGTGGTCTGATGTTGTTGTAATCGTATCACCAAACGCGCGGGCTGGTAATCTCACCGAAAAATTGGGGCGTTTGGAAGTAGTTTTTTTAACGGATGAATGAGGTGACTCTGATGAAGAAATCAAAGCACTGCGACGCTCAGTTCCCTGCGTGTAGCCGCCGATTAATCTTTCACTATGATAGTCCCCTTCATATGCGGGTGAAACACGCAGAAATAGGTATAAACCCCGGGTTTGTCGAATACCACGGCTGCCTTTTCGTTCCGCTCTAGCGGTCCGGTGTCCCAGTCTTGCATCTTTTGTTCCGTTGCGGTGTGAGGCGCGATGTCCAGATTGGTCCAGATCACCTCATCACCGACCGAAACTTCGAGTTTCTCAGGCGCGAACTTGAATTTGCGAATGGAAACCTGATGGCTGGTTGCCCCGGCGGACGCAACCTGTGCACCAGCCAGAAGAGTAAGCGGTGCCGCACCCAGTACGGCACCAAACTTTCTGCGTGACAGTACAGCCATCAGCCGCAATCCAGCCCAGACACCATCTGTTCGGCGTGGCCTTCATGCTGTTTGAATGTTGCAAGAGCATCCTGCAGCAGGTTGGTGAGCGGCTCAACGGTGGTGTTGGGGATGAACTCGTCCTCAACCGTTTTGTTCACGATCTGATGATAGGCGAGCTCATTCTGAGCGTAGGCGCAATCAAAGGCTTTGCCGCGCAGCCCGCTCAGCTCATCGCGTTTCTCGACCGAACCTTTAACCAAGGCCTGGCTGAGGGCGTTGTCCTGGGGCGTTACATTCAGTTGTTGGATCAACGCCCCTGCAGCTTGGTTCACGGCCGCATGATCACGGATCATTGTGTTTGCAAAATCCCGAACGTCGTTATTGTCGGACACAGCAAGAGCAAGATGCGCATAGCGGATGTCGATTTCACCGGCAGTATACGCTGTATGCGCGATTTCAAGATCGTTCATCTTGTTCTCATCTGCAACAGCAGCATAGCCGACGACGACAAGAGCAGCAGAAAGGAAAGCGGTTTTCATCTGGAATCTCCAAAGTTGATTGAAGCCCTGATATGCGTACAGTTTGCCTTGTCTTTGAATTACCTGTCGTCCAGAAGACATGCCCTATCGTTCGAACATGTGGACAGGTATCGAACTCTTGGTAATATCAGCAACCATGCTTGATCTGCTAAGTGATATTCTGACCCGCCTGTCGCTCAAGGGGACACTGTATTTCCGCACCAGCCTTAGCGAACAGCCCTGGGGGATCCAGGTGCCGGCGTTTCAGAACGTGGCCCGGTTCCACTATGTACATCGCGGTGAGTGCGTGGTGCGCGTCGCAGGAGAAGATCGGGCGCTACGCCTTACCAAAGGCGATCTTGTCCTGGTTCCACACGGGGCGGCGCATACGTTGAATTGTCGTGTTTCGGGCCCGGAAGACGCCTTGCCGCTAGATGACGTGCTGGAAAGGTCCGGCTATGATGGTAAGGGTGTTCTGGTGTATGGCGGTAACGACCCCAACATGGAGAACCAGCTGATTTGTGGTCATTTTTCACTAGCCGAAGGATCAAGACATCTGTTGCTTGACCGATTGCCGCCAAGCATTGTCATCCGGGATTATGGCGCCGAGGCCAGCGATTGGCTGGAAGCGACGTTGCGCGTGATAGGGTCCGAGGCAGGGTTCGGCCGTTTTGGAGGTGATTTGATAGCGCTGAAGATGTCAGAGGCGATTTTTGCGCAGGCTATCCGGTGCCATATCGAAGATACCGCCAGAACAGGGGGAAAACTCGCAGGTTTCGCCGATGTTCATCTTACCCGCGCATTGACGGCGTTCCACAATGACCCGACAGCGCAGTGGAGTGTCGATTCTTTGGCCAACAGGGCGGCATTGTCTCGGACAAGTTTCGCAATGCGGTTTTCCGAGAAGCTTGGGATCACACCGATGCAATATGTGACTGCATGGCGTATGCAGATTGCCCGCAGCGCGTTGGTAGAGAAAGGTGTCAGTGTTGCCGAAGCCGCGGATCTGAGTGGGTATTCCTCGGAAGCAGCGTTCAGTCGCGCGTTCAAGAAAGAGATCGGGCAACCGCCTGCCAGATTTCGAACCTCTGCGTTACCCACTCAGGTCTGAACGATCTGCAATGTTGCCGGGTATGCATTCATTCCAACGACAGTGCTCAAAAGTACCTGTTGCTGAGGAGCACACTTTTCCGTCGCAAAACAACGGAGAAGAAAGTTTCCGCAATTTGCCACCAAAGATATATCCGCCCTTATCGATAATCCCGCCGCCATCGCCATGATGGTGCCGCCTTTTGTTCTCGGACTGGGCATTTTCAACCTCTGTCTGACGTCAGACAGACTATTCGAGCGCGACCATTTCCTGCCTGCTTTCGGGGTCTTTTCCCATCAACCTGAAATACTCTTTCGGCCCTTCTGACACTTTCCAGAACCCATCTTGTTCGGTGACTTTTCTCTGAGCCAGAACAGTCGCTTCCTTGGGGTCTTTCGTTTGGAGAGAAAATCGAGTTCGTTTCGCTTGCTTAGCTTGGGGTAGTGCTTTCGAACGTCTTGGGGAACACGCCTACGAAATTACCAAACACCATTGGAGTTCTTTTGTTCAATGTATCTAGCCATGATCAGAATCGCTTCTGCTGCAAAGATGATTAGAGGCATTGCGTCACCTCTTGTGTCACCTTTACAGATCTGAGCATTCCGCTAAGTTCTTAGAGTTTATATATTTTTGAGGAAGAAATGGTGCCCAGGAGAGGACTCGAACCTCCACGTCCATACGGACACTAGCACCTGAAGCTAGCGCGTCTACCAATTCCGCCACCTGGGCAGGTGTCGTGGAGCGGCGTTTAAGCTGACTGGCGGGGGGCGTCAACCGGATTCTGAATGAATTTTGAAAGTTTTTTGAATTCGGTTTTCGAACTGAGATTTTGGCCTGAGTATTTCATGACCGGCGCGGCGAATTAGTGCCTTGTTTGGCTGGCCTGCGAGCGTTAGTTCTAGAGCGCAATTTCTCAGCAGGAGCCCTCTCATGTCGAAACTGGTGACGATTTATGGCGGATCGGGATTTGTCGGTCGCTACATCGCGCGACGTATGGCGAGTGAGGGGTGGCGTGTGCGGGTGGCTGTACGACGCCCGAACGAAGCCATGTTCGTGAAACCCTATGGCGTCGTGGGACAGGTTGAGCCTGTGCTGTGCAATATCCGCGATGACGCCTCGGTCGCGCTGGCGATGCAGAGCGCCGATGTCGTGGTGAACTGCGTAGGTGTGCTGAATGAACTGGGCAAGAACGCGTTTGATGTCGTTCAGGCCGAAGGGGCCGAGCGTATTGCACGCCTGGCCGCACAGCAGGGCATTGGTCGAATGGTGCATATTTCGGCCATCGGTGCGGATGCAAACGCGGCCAGCGATTATGCCCGGACCAAAGCGCTGGGCGAGGCAGGTGTGCTGAAGCACATACCGGATGCGGTGATCCTTCGCCCATCTGTAATCTTCGGTACCGAGGATCAGTTCTTTAACCGATTTGCTGGGATGACCCGCATGGGTCCGTTCCTGCCAGTGGTTGGTGCCGAGACCAAATTCCAACCCGTCTACGTGGACGACGTGGCCCAGGCAGCGGTCAAAGGTATTCTGGGGCAGGCAGAGCCGGGAGTGTACGAGCTCGGCGGGCCGGAAGTGAAAACCTTCCGCGCCCTGATGCAGCAGATGCTTGAAGTGATCCACCGGCGGCGCATCATTGTCGGTCTGCCGTTTTTTGCTGCCCGGATTATGGCGGGCGTGCTGGATATTGCGAAATTCGTCAGCTTCCAGCTGTTTCCAAACAACATTCTGACCCGCGATCAGGTCAGGAATCTGCGTCATGACAACGTGGTATCTGACGGGGCCAAGTCCTTTGCGGACCTAGGCATTGCGCCGACCACTCTGGAATCGGTGCTGCCGGAATATCTGTGGAAGTTCCGCCCATCGGGGCAGTATGACGACATTCAGAACTCGGCGAAAAACCTGCGTATCTGATCAGCTGTAGGCCATGAACAACAATGCCGCGCCCAGAATGACGCGGTAGATCACATAGGGCGTAAAGCTGACACTGCGCAGCAGTCGCATCATAAGGCTAAGCGCCAATAGTGCTGAGACAAAAGCAAATGCCGCGGCAATGGCCCCATCCCGGGCCAGTTGCGCATCAGCGTCGCGTATCACATCCAGTGCAAGCAGTGTGCCAGAGGCCAGAATGGTTGGGATTGACATCAGCATGGCAATCCGCGCGCCGTCTTCTCTGGTATAGCCCAGTTGACGTGCCCCTGTAATGGTGATCCCGGACCGCGATGTTCCTGGGATCAGCGCAAGAACCTGCCACAGCCCCATGACGAAAGCATCGCGAATACCCCAATCAGACGCCTCTTTCTTTTGGGGGCCTTTCTGGTCAATCCAATAGAGCAGCAGGCCAAAGCCCAGCATCGTCCACCCGATTACAGCGATCGAACGCATGGCCTCGCTTAACCCGGTCAGATGCAGAATCAGACCTGCAATCACGGTTGGAAGTGTCGCAATGATGAGGCCCAGAGCCAAACGGGCCTGCGGTGTATCTGTCCGGCCGGTCAGGGCGCGCGGCACCCCGGCAAGAGCCTGCTTCACATCCGCCCAGAAATACAGAACGACCGCACCAAGAGTTCCCACGTGCACCGCGATGTCTATGGTCTGACCCTGATCCTGAAGGCCCGACAAGTTCGGCAGCAGGATCAGGTGACCCGAAGACGAAATGGGCAAAAACTCAGTTATTCCCTGAATGATTGCCACGAGAATCAGGTGGAAAAGACTCATCTGCCCTGCCGTGCTGCCGCCACGTTTTTTATGTGGTGTATGGCTATAAGGGTGGTGGGGAAAAGGAAAGTCTTCATATAGGTCCGAACCGTACCTAAAATTCCTTTAAGAATTGCAGATTTCGAGTGGGAGGGTAAAAAATTCCCACAATATGTCAGTATATATGACTTTTCATCCGTTTGCGCATCGCATAAAGAAATCCAACCAAGCCAATTCATGGAGTCTGACCCGTGGCCAAGCAACCGATGCTGAAATTTGTGCAGATCGACCGCGTCATGCCGGAAAAGCGTGCCGCCAATGACCGCAGAGAAGACTTTAACGAGATCTATGCCGAATTCGCCGCCGAGAAAGCAGCAGAACAGGCCAGCCGGTGCAGTCAATGCGGTGTGCCCTACTGTCAATCGCACTGCCCGCTGCATAACAACATTCCCGACTGGTTGCGGCTGACTGCAACCGGACGGCTGGAAGAGGCTTACGAAACCAGCCAGGCGACAAACACCTTCCCCGAGATTTGTGGCCGAATCTGTCCGCAGGACCGTTTGTGTGAAGGAAATTGCGTGATCGAACAATCCGGCCACGGAACGGTCACCATCGGCACGATCGAAAAGTACATTACCGACACGGCGTGGGACAAAGGCTGGGTCAAGCCAGTGGTCCCTGCGACAGAGCGCCGTGAAAGCGTCGGCATCATCGGTGGCGGGCCGGGTGGTCTTGCCGCGGCAGACATGCTGCGTCGGGCCGGTGTTCAGGTCACGGTCTATGACCGCTACGACCGTGCGGGTGGTCTGCTGATGTATGGCATTCCGGGCTTCAAGCTGGAAAAAGAAATCGTCCAGCGGCGCAACGACCTGTTGGCGGACGGCGGTGTCGAGTTCGTATTGAACTGCGACGTGGACGCCGCAACATTCGCTGAACTTCACGCCAAGCATGACGCGATCATCATCGCAACGGGCGTTTACAAGTCGAGGGATCTGTCCATGCCAGGCAGTGGTCTTGCCGGGATCGAGAAGGCAATCGATTTCCTGACTGCATCAAACCGTAAAAGCTTTGGTGACACTGTTGAGGATTTCGACAACGGACGGCTGAATGCCGAGGGCAAGAAGGTTGTCGTGATCGGTGGTGGTGACACCGCGATGGATTGTGTGCGTACGTCGATCCGTCAGGGCGCGACATCGGTCAAATGCCTGTACCGTCGTGACCGGGCAAACATGCCGGGTTCGCAGCGCGAGACACAGAACGCCGAGGAAGAAGGCGTGGTATTCGAATGGCTCAGTGCACCGAAGGGATTCACGGGCGACGACAAGGTTTCCGGCGTGATGGTGCAGAAGATGCGTCTGGGTCAGCCCGATGCATCTGGTCGCCAGGCCCCCGAAGTGATCGAAGGCGCGGATTATGTCGAGGACGCCGATCTGGTGATCAAGGCATTGGGTTTTGAGCCTGAAGACCTGCCCACCTTGTTCGGGCAGCCCGACTTGCCCGTCACCCGATGGGGAACGGTCAGGGCAGCATTCCAGACCGGGGAAACCGAAATGGATGGTGTGTACGCGATCGGGGACATCGTGCGCGGTGCCTCTCTGGTCGTATGGGCGATCCGCGACGGGCGCGACTGCGCTGACGCGATCATCGACCGGTTCAACGCCAAAACTGCCGTGGCGGCGGAATAACCCCAGTTTTCAGGAGGGTTCGAAATGTCGGAACTTCAAGGCCAATGCATGTGTGGTGCGGTCACAGTCACCGCCACCCCTGCGCGGGATGCTCTGGGGGCGTGTCACTGTGATCAATGCCGTCGGTGGACCAGTTCGATGCTGGTGACCTTTCAGGCGAAAGAAGGCTATGCCGCGTTGGGCCCTGTCAAGACATTTACCTCGTCCGACTGGGCAGAACGTGCTTTTTGCGGCGATTGCGGATCCTCACTCTGGTATCGGATCACGCTGCCGGGTGAGATGCACGGACAGACACAAATGGCGGCTGGCCTGTTTGAAAATGCAGCAGGTAACCCGCTGAAACTTGAACTTTATATCGACAAAAAGCCCGAGGGATACGCGTTCGCAGGTGAACGTCGGCAAATGACCAAAGCCGAGGTCGAAGCCATGTATTCCCCCTCTGACGAAGGAGACAGCCAATGACCAAATATGATGCCGATTGGGTGCGGGCAGAAGAAGCAAAACGCAAGTGGATGGCCGAAAATGGTCTCTATTCCGAAGCAGAAGAGCATTCTTCGTGCGGTGTGGGCCTTGTTGTGTCCGTGGATGGCAAACGGTCGCGCAAGGTGGTTGATGCCGGAATCGACGCCTTGAAAGCGATCTGGCATCGCGGGGCCGTTGACGCGGATGGCAAGACCGGCGATGGCGCGGGCATCCATGTGCAGATTCCGGTTCCCTTCTTCTATGATCAGGTCCGCCGCACGGGTCATGAACCCAAGCTGAATGAATTGATTGCTGTTGGTCAGGTTTTCCTGCCCCGCACCGATTTCGGCGCGCAGGAGCGGTGCCGGACCATCGTCGAAAGCGAAGTTCTGCGTATGGGTTACTACATCTATGGCTGGCGACACGTGCCGGTCGATGTGACTTGCCTGGGAGAAAAGGCCAACGCAACCCGCCCCGAGATTGAGCAGATCCTAATCTCGAACTCCAAGGGTGTGGACGAAGAAACTTTCGAGCGCGAGCTCTATGTCATCCGTCGCCGCATCGAAAAAGCGGCTTTGGTGTCGGGTATCTCGGGTCTTTATCTTGCGTCGCTGTCCTGCCGGTCGATCATCTACAAGGGTATGATGTTGGCCGAACAGGTCGCTGTATTCTATCCCGATCTCATGGACGAACGCTTTGAATCGGCATTCGCGATTTACCACCAGCGTTATTCGACCAACACGTTTCCGCAATGGTGGCTGGCGCAGCCATTCCGCATGCTGGCCCACAACGGCGAGATCAACACCCTCAAGGGCAACGTCAACTGGATGAAAAGCCATGAGATCCGGATGGCCAGCGGAACCTTTGGTGACTATGCTGAAGATATCAAGCCAATCATCGCAGGTGGTTCGTCAGATTCTGCCGCATTAGACTCGGTTTTCGAGGTTCTGGTTCGCGCAGGACGGTCGGCCCCGATGGCGAAAACCATGCTGGTTCCGGAAAGCTGGTCCAAGCAGGCGGTCGAACTTCCGCAAGCGTGGCGCGACATGTATTCCTACTGCAACTCGGTGATGGAGCCATGGGATGGCCCGGCCGCGCTGGCGATGACGGATGGGCGCTGGGTCTGCGCCGGCCTGGACCGGAATGGGCTGCGCCCCATGCGGTACGTTGTGACTGGCGATGGCCTTGTCATCGCAGGATCCGAGGCCGGAATGGTGCCGATCAACGAAGCTACCGTGACCGAAAAAGGCGCGTTGGGGCCGGGTCAGATGCTGGCGGTCGACATGAAAAAGGGCAAGCTGTACCGCGATACCCAAATCAAGAACAAACTGGCCCGCGCGCTGCCATTTGGCGAATGGGTTGGCAAGATAAACGATCTGGACGAAACGCTTGCGGGTGTGGCTGAAGCGCCGATCTTTGCGGGTGGCGAGTTGCGAAAGCGCCAGATTGCTGCGGGATACTCGGTGGAAGAGCTGGAACAAATCCTTGCTCCGATGGCGGAAGACGGCAAGGAAGCCTTGGCATCGATGGGTGATGATACGCCCTCGGCTGTTTTGTCAAAACAATACCGCCCGCTCAGCCATTTTTTCCGTCAGAACTTCAGCCAAGTGACCAACCCGCCGATCGACAGCTTGCGTGAATACCGCGTGATGTCGCTGAAAACCCGGTTTGCCAACCTCAAGAACGTGCTGGATGAAGACAGCAGCCAGACCGAGATCGTGGTTCTGGAAAGCCCCTTTGTCGGTAACGCGCAATGGGACAAGCTGGTTGAGAACTTTGATGCGCCGCTGGCGGAAATCGACTGTACCTTCGAGGCTGGTCAAGGCGCATTAAGCACGGCTTTGACCCGTATCAGAGCCGAATCCGAAGAGGCGGTGCGATCCGGTGCCGGGCATATCGTCTTGTCTGATATGCGGTCGGGCGAGGATCGGATTGCGATACCAATGATCCTCGCGACCAGCGCTGTGCATTCCCATTTGACGCGTCAGGGTTTGCGGACCTTCTGTTCGTTGAACGTCCGTTCGGCTGAATGTGTAGACCCGCATTACTTTGCCGTTCTGATCGGCTGTGGCGCGACTGTGGTGAACGCCTATCTGGCCGAGGATTCTTTGGCTGACCGTATCGACCGCGGTTTGCTGGACGGAAGCCTGACCGAAAACGTCGCGCGCTATCGCGAGGCGATCGATCAGGGCTTGCTGAAGATCATGGCCAAGATGGGCATCTCGGTCATTTCGTCTTATCGCGGTGGTCTGAACTTTGAGGCCGTTGGCCTCAGCCGTGCCATGGTGGCCGAGTATTTCCCCGGTATGACCAGCCGTATCTCGGGCATAGGCATCAAAGGTATTCAGGCCAAGGCCGAGGAAATCCATGCCAAGGGCTGGAGCAGCGGTCTGGATGTGCTGCCCATCGGTGGTTTCTACAAGGCGCGTAAATCGGGCGAGACCCACGCGTGGGAAGCGACCTCGATGCACATGATGCAGATGGCCTGCAACAAGGCCTCGTATGAGTTGTGGAAGCAGTATTCGGCCAAGATGCAGTCGAACCCGCCAATTCATCTACGTGACCTGATGGATTTCAAACCATTGGGCAAACCGGTGCCGATCGAAGAGGTGGAATCGATCACCTCGATCCGCAAACGCTTTGTCACACCAGGTATGTCGCTGGGCGCATTGTCGCCAGAAGCGCATAAGACACTGAACGTGGCGATGAACCGAATCGGCGCGAAATCCGATAGCGGCGAAGGTGGCGAAGATCCGGCTCATTTCGTGCCTGAGCCCAATGGCGACAACCCTTCGGCCAAGATCAAACAGGTGGCTTCAGGTCGGTTTGGTGTGACTGCGGAATACCTCAACCAGTGTGAGGAGCTTGAGATCAAGGTCGCTCAGGGTGCAAAACCCGGCGAAGGTGGTCAGTTGCCGGGTATGAAGGTTACCGACCTGATCGCGCGCCTGCGCCATTCGACCAAGGGCGTGACGCTGATCTCACCGCCGCCGCACCACGATATCTATTCGATCGAGGACCTGGCGCAGCTGATCTACGACCTGAAGCAGATCAACCCGCGCTGCAAGGTGACGGTGAAGCTTGTTGCGTCGTCGGGCGTTGGCACAATTGCCGCCGGTGTGGCCAAGGCGAAAGCGGATATTATCCTTATTTCGGGTCACAATGGCGGTACAGGCGCGTCGCCTGCGACCTCGATCAAATATGCCGGTCTGCCGTGGGAGATGGGCCTGACCGAGGCGCATCAGGTTCTGGCAATGAACAACCTGCGCGACCGCGTCACCCTGCGGACCGACGGTGGCCTGCGCACGGGGCGCGACATTGTGATGGCCGCGATGATGGGGGCCGAGGAATACGGCATCGGTACCGCCGCACTGATCGCCATGGGCTGTATTATGGTGCGTCAGTGTCAGTCGAACACCTGTCCGGTGGGCGTGTGTACGCAGGATGAATCCCTGCGCGCCAAGTTCACCGGTAATGCGGACAAGGTAGTAAACCTGATCACCTTTTATGCGCAGGAAGTGCGAGAGTTGCTGGCCAGCCTCGGCGCGCGATCAATCGACGAGATCATCGGCCGAGCCGACCTGTTAGCTCAGGTCAGCCGGGGATCGGCTCATCTGGATGATCTGGACCTCAACCCGCTGCTGATCACTGTCGATGGGGCACATAACATCGTCTACAACCGCGACAAAGAGCGCAACGCGGTGCCGGATACGCTGGACGCCGAAATCGTTCGTGATGCGGCCCGGTTCCTGAAGGATGGTGAAAAGATGCAGCTGTCTTATGCAGTGCAGAACACACACCGGACCGTTGGAACCCGAGTGTCCAGCCATATTGTGCGGAATTTCGGGATGCGGAACACCTTTCAGGACGACCATCTGCATGTGAAACTGCAAGGCTCGGCCGGGCAATCGCTGGGAGCTTTTGCGGCCCCTGGTCTGAAGCTGGAAGTGTCGGGCGATGCCAATGACTATGTCGGTAAGGGCCTGTCGGGTGGCATGATCGTCGTACGCCCACCACAGGTCAGCCCGCTGAAAGCAGATGACAACACGATCATTGGCAATACGGTGCTCTATGGCGCCACCGACGGGTATCTGTTCGCGGCCGGTCGCGCCGGTGAACGCTTCGCGGTCCGGAACTCTGGTGCCAAGGTTGTTGTCGAGGGATGCGGTTCCAACGGCTGTGAATACATGACCGGCGGTGTCGCCGTTATCCTTGGAACGATCGGAGCCAACTTTGGTGCAGGCATGACAGGCGGTATGGCCTATCTGTATGATCCCGAAGGCAAGGCTGAGGCGCTGATGAACAGGGAAACGCTGGTCACTTGCCCGGTCACTGTGGATCACTGGGAAGAGCAGTTGAAAACGCTCATCATGCGCCATGCTGCTGAATCGCAAAGCCGCAAGGCCACTGACATTCTTCAGCACTGGGAAGTGGAAAAAGGCAGCTTCCTGCAGGTTTGCCCGAAGGAAATGCTGAACAAGCTCAGCCACCCGCTGAGTATTGAAGCCAAAGCAGTTCCGGCGGAATAAGCCGAAACCTATTGTCTCTAAAAGCCCCGCGTGTCATTTGCACCACGCGGGGTTCGTATGTTAACGACGTTTCAGTGTAGGTCTTGCCCGTTTATCCGAAAATCGCCAATCTTTCTTCACACTCAGGCGACAATCATGGGCCGATCTAGGCACCAGATGATAAGCAAACAGGGGCAACTGGATGCCAACACCGTATCAGGATCAGTTTTATACTTTCGATCCAGCAAACCCGCCACCTGCGGGAACGGCAGTCACTGTTAGCAGCTTCACTTTGATCGATGCAGATGATGACAACGAAATTGATGCACCGAGCGGCGATACCGTCAACGGTCAGGACGTCACGAATTCCTGGCCGGGAGACACTGTCACGATCAACGTCGCGGGCGTCGGGAACGTAACCTATACCGGCACCACGTTCTATCTGGCTGACGGATCTCGGGTTTTCACACCGACAGACGGCCAGGTCCTGCAGCCGGGAACATTTGTTTCAGCCACCTTCGTCAACACACAGGGGCCGCTGAATGTCGGCAATCTGGGTCCGCCCTGTTTCACGCCGGGCACCATGATAGCGACCCCGGAAGGCGAACGTGCGGTAGAAGATCTTAAAGTCGGCGATCTGGTCACGACCGTAGATCATGGCCCCCAGCCTTTGATCTGGGTTGGGCGTACAGTGGTGGCCGCCGAAGGAAAGCTGGCCCCGATCCGGTTTGAGGCCGGAGTGTTCGACCTGGATCGTCCGCTGCTTGTTTCGCCTCAGCATCGGATGCTGGTTGAAGACTGGCGGGCCTCGTACCTGTCCGGGCACGCTGAAGCGCTGATTCCGGCACATGCTCTGGTCAATGGAAAAACGGTGGCCCGGGTGGAAGGCGGTGAAGTGGAGTATTTCCACCTTTTGTTCAAGCAGCACGAGATCGTCATCGCCAATGGCGCCAAAAGCGAAAGCTATTATCCGGGGCATGCGTTGTCGGCCTCGGACCGCGAGACGCAGAGCGAGGTCTTGCATTTGTTCCCTGAACTGGCAGGTCATGATCCGATGTCGGTAGAAACCGCGCGCCCGGTTGTTCACCCACGGGAGGCACGCACTTTCGCGATTTAGGCCGTTTCAAACCCGGACGGCGCGTCGTATAGCTGAGGCATGGCGAAGAAAGCAGCCCGCAAATCAAGCGGTAAGAAAAACAAGGCATCCAGCAGAAAAACACCTACGGTGCGCTACATTCGCCGTTGGCTGACTCGTGCGGTTACGGCAATTGCCGGAGCTTTGCTTGCGATAATCCTGTTGTATTCGGTTGTGAACCCACCCGTAACCCATACGATCTGGTCGGAATGGCGCCGTTTGGGAAAGGTTGAGCGCGAATGGGTGCCGATCGAGGACATGGCTCCGATCATGGCGCGTTCGGTCGTGGCAGCAGAGGATGCAAATTTCTGCCTGCACTGGGGATTTGACGTAGAGGCCATTCGCGATGCGCTTGAGGATGGCGGGAATCGCGGCGCCTCGACGATTACACAGCAAGTTGTGAAGAACGTATTTCTTTGGCAAGGGCGCAGTTGGATACGCAAGGCGTTGGAAACTTCGATCACACCTGTGGTCGAGATTTTCTGGAGCAAGCAGCGAATTCTCGAGGTCTATCTGAACGTTGCTGAAACCGGGAATGGCGTTTTTGGGGTCGAGGCTGCCGCGCAACGGTATTTCAACACCAGCGCCTCAAAGCTTACCTCGGTTCAGGCGGCGCGGATTGCCGCCATTCTGCCGTCACCGCGCAACAGATCGGTCACTGACCCGACGGCGCAAACGCGCAGGCGGGCGGCGTCTATTCTGGATGGGGCGGCCACCATCCGCGCAGATGGTCGCGCAGATTGTTTCGAGGATTGAAACCCGTCGCCTGCAAAGGCTAAATCTGTCGGGTACTCACTGGTTCGATTGGAAGCCCATGGCGCGTCTGTTTCATGTTCCCCTCTCTCCGTATTGCCGCAAGGTTCGGCTGTCTCTGGCGGAAAAGAAGATCGAGGTTGAGCTTGTCGAAGAGCGATACTGGGAACAGGACCCCGACTTTTTGCGCCGTAACCCCGCGGGTAAAGTACCAGTATTGCGTCTGGACGGACAAATGATGTCGGAAAGCGCAGCGATCTGTGAATACATCGAAGAAACCCGCCCCGAACCGCCATTGATGCCAAAAAGCCCCGAAGCCCGATACGAAGTGCGGCGCCTTGTTGGTTGGTTTGACGACAAATTCCACCATGAGGTGACGTCGAAGCTGCTGTACGAACGGGTAAACAAAAAAGTGACGGGTCAGGGCTATCCGGACAGCAAGAACGTCAAACAGGGTGCCAAGGCCATCAAGTACCACCTGGATTATATGGCATGGCTGCTGGATCACCGCCGGTGGTTGGCCGGTGACCAGATGACACTGGCTGACTTCGCGGCAGCGGCGCACCTGTCTTCGCTGGACTATATCTCGGACGTGGATTGGAACCGCAGTCAGGTGGTCAAGGACTGGTATGCGAAAATCAAATCACGCCCTGCGTTTCGCTCTATTCTGGCGGATCAGGTGCCGGGTTTCCGGCCGCCGCCCCATTACGCGGATCTGGATTTCTGATAGGGTGCGCCCGGGGGGCTGTCTGCCCCCCATCGCGCATCTGCGCGATTCCCCCCGAGGATATTTTTAGCCAGATGAAGAACGGATCTGATTTGAAGGAAAAGCTGGTACAGCAGGCCCTTGACGAAGGGTTTGTTGCGTGCCGTGTCTGCCGCCCGTGGGATGTTCCAGAAGTTCCCGAGCGTCTGGCCGCGTACCTGGGCGCCGGGTATCATGGGCAGATGGGATGGATGGCCGAACGAACGCATTGGCGCGGTGATCCTGCGGCCCTTTGGCCCGAGGCGCGATCAGTGATCATGCTGGCCGAGAGTTACACGCCGGAACATGACCCGACAGACGTCTTGAAGCAACGCGGCCACGGGGCGATTTCTGTCTATGCGCAGAACAAAGACTATCATGATCTGGTCAAAAAGCGACTGAAGCGTCTGGCGCGGTGGCTGATTGCCGAGGCGGGCGGCGAGGTTAAGGTGTTTGTTGACACTGCACCCGTGCCAGAGAAAGCCTTGGGGCAGGCCGCCGGGTTGGGCTGGCAGGGGAAACACACAAATCTTGTCAGTCGGGAATGGGGTAATTGGGCCTTTATAGGGTCTGTTTTTTCAACATTGGACATACCCACTGATTCTTCTGAGATTGATCGCTGCGGGTCTTGTCGGGCCTGTTTGGACAGCTGCCCCACGGACGCCTTTCCAGGCCCGTATCAATTGGATGCACGGCGGTGCATTTCCTATCTGACCATCGAACATAAAGGCCCTGTGGAGCCTGAACTTCGCGGAAAGCTGGGCAATCGAATCTACGGCTGTGATGATTGCCTGGCAGCATGCCCGTGGAACAAGTTTGCGGTTGCCGCAAGTGACATACGCTATGCCGCGCGTGAAGATCTGGCAGCGCCTGCGCTGGAAGAGCTGGTGGCGCTTGATGATACTTCGTTTCGAGCGAAGTTCTCTGGCTCACCCATCAAACGGATTGGGCGCGACCGGTTTGTGCGCAACGTGCTTTATGCCATTGGAAACTCGGGGCGCCCGAATTTGAAGGCTGCGGCCCAGAGTTTGACAGATGACCCGGATGAAACCGTGGCAGACGCAGCGCGCTGGGCGGTGGAACAACTTTCATAATTGCCGCAAACAGGCTGGACGTGTCGGCCCCAATCGCTACACCAATCTGCAGCGAACAGTAAGGAGAACCCGATGGCGCTGGCTTTGGGGGTGGATACGGGTGGAACCTATACCGATGCGGTACTGGTCCGGGATGAAAAAGAGGTGATAGCTTCGGCCAAGTCCCTGACCACACGCGCGGATTTGGCAATTGGTGTGGGCAAGGCGATTTCTGCCGTTCTGGAGCAGGCAAAAGTTGCGCCGGATCAGATTTCAATGGCGTCTTTGTCCACAACATTGGCGACTAATGCCTTGGTCGAAGGGCAGGGCGGGCGCGTTGCGTTGATCTATATCGGATTCAAAGACAGCGACCTTGAAAAGCACGGTTTGAAGGACGCGTTAAAAGGGGACCCGGCCCTGGTTATGTCTGGTGGGCATTCCCATTCAGGCAGCGAAGCTGCGCCATTGGATATTGCCGCGCTGGAGCAATTTTTAGGCTCTCATAAGGGCATATCAGGCTTTGCCATAGCCGCTCAGTTTGCCACACGAAATCCCGCGCACGAGTTGGAAGCCGCACGGATCGTTTCGGAAAGAACCGGGGCTCCGGTCACATGTTCGCATCACTTGTCGGCAAAGCTGAACGGGCCGAAACGCGCCGTGACGGCCGTGTTGAATGCGCGGCTGATCGGGATGATCGACCGTTTGATCGGGCGGGCGCAGGACCAGCTGCGCGAGTTGGGGATAATGGCCCCGATGATGGTCGTGCGCGGTGATGGGGCGTTGATGAGTGCTGAACAGGCGCGTGAACGCCCCATTGAAACGATCCTGAGCGGACCAGCCGCGTCAATTGTAGGCGCGCGCTGGTTGACCGGCACAGAGAATGCGTTGGTGTCTGATATTGGCGGTACGACAACCGACGTGGCGTTGATCCGAGACGGTAAGCCCGCGATAGACTCGGCAGGGGCACAGGTTGGCGGGTTCCGCACCATGGTCGAAGCGGTGGCGATGCGCACCCATGGCCTTGGAGGTGACAGTCAGGTGCATGTCGTGACCGAGGGATTGCAGGGCGGTGTGTTTCTGGGGCCGCGCCGCGTTCTTCCGGTGTCCCTGATCGCCTCGGAAGCGCCCGAGATCGTCCATGCCGTTCTGGACGATCAATTGCGGGCCACGACGGTGGGTGAGCACGATACGCGCTTTGCCCGTCGCGTGCCGGGAATACGTGACGACGGTATAGATGTGCGAGAAGAAGCCCTGTTGGAGCGGTTGGGAGATCAGGTTCTGCCGATCGGTTCCTTGCTTCGGTCCCGAATGGAGAGCGGCGCATTGACCCGGTTGGTGGACCGCGGGATCATTCAGATCTCGGGCGTGACTCCGTCGGATGCCAGCCATGTACTGGGGCGGGTGGATGCCTGGGATGCGGACGCCGCCCGTAAGGCACTTGAACTGGTCGCGCGCAAACGGGTCGGGTCCGGAGATATGTTGGCAAATTCCGCCGAAGCGCTGGCGAAGATGATCGTGGACCAGTTGACAGAACAGACCAGTTTGACCTTGTTAGAGGCTGCTTTTGATGAGGAGCCAGACAGTTTCGGGCTTTCGCCACAGGAGCTGGCGCGGCATATCCTGACACAGCGCGGATTGGCGCAGCATCGCGGTTTGTTGTCGCTGACCGCAGCCCTGAACGTTGATGTTGTGGGACTTGGGGCATCTGCCCCCAGCTATTACCCGGCGGTTGGTGAACGGCTTCGCTGCCGGATGATACTGCCGGAACATGCGGGCGTAGCCAATGCGATTGGCGCTGTCGTCGGGCGGTTGACCTTACGGCGAACGGGCACCGTGACAAGTCCTGCCGAAGGGCGGTATCGTGTACATCTCGAGGGCGGGCCCAAGGATTTTTCCGCATCAGAAGATGCGCTGGCTTTGCTGGAAAATGTTCTGAGGTCGGAAGCTGAAGGCGCGGTGCGCGAAGCCGGTGCAGAAGATATCCGGGTGATCGTGGATCGCGACATCAAAACCGCGCGGGTCGAGGCCAATGATGTGTTTGTCGAAGCAATGATCACGGTCGAGGCTAGCGGGCGACCGCGGGTTGCGGCGGGCTAGCCCCTCTGACTCGTTCAGAGGGGCCGGGCAGGTGGTGCATTATTCTGCGGCGCTGGCACGTTTGGGAAGAACCCAATCCTGGCGCGGGAAGTGGCAGGTATATCCGTTCGGGATACGCTCAAGATAATCCTGATGCTCGGGTTCGGCCTCCCAGAAATCGCCGACGGGTTCGACTTCGGTTATGACTTTTCCCGGCCACAAGCCGCTGGCATTCACGTCTGCGATTGTATCCAGGGCGGTTGCTCTTTGGGCTTCATCGACGTGGTAAATCGCGGAACGATAGCTCATGCCTCGGTCGTTGCCTTGTCGATTCACCGTGGTCGGGTCGTGAATCTGGAAGAAGAATTCCAGCAGGTCGCGGAAACTGATCTGCGATGGGTCAAACCAGATCTCGATCCCTTCGGCGTGGGTGCCGTGGTTGCGATAGGTGGCGTTGGGCACATCGCCTCCGGTATAGCCCACCCGAGTTCGCAAGACGCCTGGCAGCTTGCGGATCAGGTCCTGCATACCCCAAAAGCAGCCTCCGGCCAGTACAGCACGGTGTTCAGTCATTGGATTTCCTCCACGTGGATCAGGAATTCGGCGTAACCTTCAGCCTCCATCTCATCCCGATGGATGAACCTGAGCGAGGCCGAGTTGATGCAATATCGCAGGCCGCCATGTTCTCGCGGGCCGTCGGGGAAGACATGTCCCAGATGGCTGTCGCCGTGTTTCGATCGAACCTCGGTCCGGATCATACCATATGTCGTATCGCGAAATTCTTCCACATGCTCATGGATGATCGGCTTGGTAAAGCTGGGCCAGCCACATCCGGATTCGTATTTGTGGGTCGAAGCAAACAGTGGTTCGCCTGACACGATGTCCACGTAGATACCCGGTTCCTTGTTCCGCAAATACTTGCCTGTCCCCGGCCGTTCGGTGCCGTTGCGTTGGGTGACGTGAAATTCTTCGGGCGAAAGCGCCGCAATAACCGTGGGGTCTTTGGTGTAGCGTGTCATGGATCCTCCGGCTGATTTGACGTTTGTGCCATTATCTGGGGGCTGCCGTACAGAAAGCAAAGCGATATTTCAAAGCGCTCTCACAGTCGTGTGGTCGGTCAGACGCATACACTGAGGTCCTTGTGTTAGGCCGAAGTCGTTTTGCTGGCAGGTTGGCGTGAAAGCTGTACAGCAAGAATACCCAATGTCGTGATTGAAACGCCAATTGCGTCCATCGCGCCCAGTTTTTCGCCCAACAATAGGGCCGCAATCGTGACACCGAATACCGGATTCAAAAAGTGGAACGTGGCTGCGCGGATCGCGCCGATGCGATCCAGAAGAAGGAACCAGATCAGAGTGGCCAGCAGCCCAGGAAACAGGGTTGTGTAAGTGAACGCCAATGCCAATGGCAGCGTCGGGTGGATGTAGATGGCCTCAAAGATCGGAGCAGCCACGAACAACATGGCTGAACCTACAAGCATCTGTAGACCGACGACCATCATGAAATTACCGCCCGAAGTCGCACCGCGGACCGCGAGGGTGGCAAAGGTCAGCGCCAAAGCTCCGATGCCGCACAACGCGATGCCGAACATGTCGACACCAGAACTGATCCGGCTGCTCATGATCAGGGCGACGCCAGTGAATCCGGCAAACAATCCCAAAATCCCGAGAGGACGCAGTTTCTCGCCAAAAATCAGCCACCCTGCCAGCGCCACCAACAAGGGCATTGTGGACGCGATAATCGCCGCAACCGAAGCCTCGACCGTTTGCATCGCGTAAAAGTTCAGACCCAAATACAGGGCATTTTGGCAGATACCGAACAGAATTGTCGCCCGCCATTGGTTCCGGGTCAGGTGCCAGCTTTGCCCCATCGCCCGGGCAATCAGAACCCCCAGACCCCCTGAGATCAAAAACCGCAGAGCCAGCGAAAACAAGGGAGAGGCGTCTGCCACGATGATCCGCGCCGAGGTAAAGGCAGACGACCAGATCAGGGCAAAAGTAAGCCCCATGGCTATGGCGCGCAGATCCATGGAGACCCCCTGTCACTTTGCGCGGACTGTCCCCGATTTTCCGATGGGTCGCAAGCGCTGCGCGTCAAAAAAGACACATCCGTGATGCAACGAAAGTCACAAGGATGTTTTTATTGATTGACTGAACAATTAAAGTTATCGGCTCCGGGATCTGACATATCAAGGGAGGGTTGTCGGTGCTTCTGGAGTACATTCTATCTTTTGGCGTTCTGCTGGCGTTGGGCCTGGTCGCGTTCTTCGTAGTGAAGTGGTGGAACCTGCGCTGCGTTGGCGTTACACCTGTCCACCTTTTCACGTTCATCGCGATCCTGTTTACGTCCGGTCTGGATGTTGGCCTGATCATGTTCCCGCTGACAGAATTTGGTGGCTATGCCGAAGATCCGGCCTATGCCTTTGCCAATCCACTGGCGATCGAGTTCGGTTTCTGGGGATTTCTGATCTGGGCGTTTTACTTCCTGACAGCCTTCTATTTCTGCGTGATCGAACCCCGCGTGAACTTCTTCGAGATTCCGCTGGTCAAGCTGATCAACAACGTCGTCATCATCGGTACCTGCGCCTTTACCGCCAGCCTGTTCCTGATCTACCTGCCTGGCTACCTGCCAGAGGTCGGAGATGGAGAATCTGTCGTTACCACCTTCTACGTCATCGTGTTTGTGGTCATTCTGGCGGCGGCATACTCGTCGACCGATTTGAAATATGTGCGCATCCTGTCGGTCGGTTCGACCTTTCTGTTCCTTGCACTGATTCTGGGTATGTGGGCGGCCGCTGGCATGGGAATGACCGGGTTTATCGAAACCGGCAGTAACATTGGTGCCTATTTCGCCAATGTGCACAAATTTGTCCTGCCGCTGACCGATTATCATGCCTTCTACTTGTTCTGGTGGTTTGCGTGGTCAATCATGATTGGCCAGTTTACTTCGCGCTTTGTGGGCGGTTTGAAGACCTGGCAGCTGCTGGCGGCGTTGTTGATCTTCCCGTCGATCCCGCTGGGGATTTGGTTCACCGTTCTCTACTACTATCACCTGAACGGCATCAGCACCGCAGGCATCACCAATATCGCGATGGTAATCGTGGGCGTGACCTTTGTTATCAACTCGCTGGACTCGCTGATTAGGCTCTATACGGACAACCTGAACATGACCGCCGAGCGGTTTGGCAAGGCGACCTATGTCGCTGGCAACGTCGCGCTGCTGTTTGTGTTGACGCTGCTGTTCCAGAGTCAGTGGTTGCAAATCCAGTGGATCGGAGCCGTCGTAGTCGCTCTCTACCTAGCTTGCGTGGTCTATATCCTGGTCACCAAGCGCAAAGAGGTGATGAGTATCGACGCCATGCCGGAAGATCGCGATCTGGACTTCCACAAGGTTGAGACGATTCACTGATTGTTTCGAACCTACCAAACCAAAAGCGGGCCCCGACATTGGGGCCCGCAGCCGTTTTTGGACAATGCCCGATCCGGCCCTCATTCCTTGTCGTTCACTTCAGTTCGTGTCGAGACGATATTTGAGGAAACTGTGGCCAGCGTAGTCTACTTGCCCAACAAAATAAGCGCCGAGTTTGGTCATTGCGCGCAGTTTCGTGCGTGAAGGCGGCAGCAAGAATGTCACGAACGGAATACGATTGTCCTGCTTTGCGAATGTGATGGCCCGACGTGCTATTTTGGCACCCAGTCCAAATGCACCGGGCTTCAAGACCAACCCGAAATCCCACTCTTCACCTTCTTTTTGAAAACCACCCCATCCCACATATTGCCCGCGGTGCAGAATTGCCCAATGACCTAGGCCGTCCCGCGCCCAACACGACTCTTTCGCGTGAATGAAACCGGCGACTGTTTCCTCATCCCAATCCTGCGTCAGGAGAGGCATGTGTTCGGCAAGAATTGGATTTCTCATATGCGCCAGTATCTCAGGTGCTGAGACGAGGGGCAGTCGCGTGAAGGTTATATCCTGTTCCATAGAACTGGGATTTAGCGGGCCAAGCAGGAAATCAAAGGGTTGTCCGTAAAAAACGTTCCAAGAACATCCAGTGTTGGATTGTAGCCTTTAGTTACAGCCTGATACCTTATCACATAATTGCGCGGGCCGTAGGATGTAAAGTTTAGACACAAAAAAAGGGGCCGCGTAACCGCCACCCCTTTACATGGTTCCAAGCGCTTGAGATCAGCCGTTCACGCTGTCTTTCAGTGCTTTCGCGATGGTCATTTTCACAACCTTGTCGGCTTCTTTGGTGAAGGTTTCACCGGTTGCCGGGTTGCGGACCTGACGCTCGGGGCGTTCGCGGCAGTAGATTTTGCCGACACCGGGCAGGGTCACTGCACCACCTGCGGAAACTTCGCGCGTGATCAAGCCGGTGATGGCCTCAAGCGCAGAGTTCGCGGATTTCTTATCGGTTCCCATTTCC
This sequence comes from Ruegeria sp. AI2, assembly GCF_056541275.1. Lineage (NCBI taxonomy): Bacteria > Pseudomonadati > Pseudomonadota > Alphaproteobacteria > Rhodobacterales > Roseobacteraceae > Ruegeria > Ruegeria sp. AI2. The sequence continues at coordinate 10,030 of NZ_JBQFYB010000005.1, read as the reverse complement.
TCAGCGAGAGCAGCAACCAGCTGAGTCTTTGTCATAGGTTTTGCCATTTCTTGGTCTCCTTAACGTGCCCGATCTATAGGGCCTCACCGCGTAACTGTAACGGGATATTGTGGCCAAACACAACGAATAGTAGCGCAGAAACCCCTAAAAATATGGGGAAAACGTTGCTTTTTTGCGTCAGAGGAAGGCAGTTTCGTCGAAGGAACGCAATTTCCGGCTGTGCAGACGCTCCAACGGCATGCCGCGCAGGTGCTCCATAGCGCGTATCCCGATCATCAAATGACGCCCGACCTGAGTGGTATAAAAGGACGAGGCCATGCCCGGTAGCTTCAGTTCGCCGTGCAGGGGCTTGTCCGACACGCACAGCAAAGTGCCGTAAGGAACGCGAAAGCGATAGCCGTTCGCGGCGATTGTGGCGCTTTCCATATCCAACGCGATGGCCCGCGACTGGCTGAGGCGCTGAACCGGTCCGGATTGATCGCGCAGTTCCCAGTTGCGATTGTCGACCGATGCAACTGTTCCCGTCCGCATGATCCGTTTCAGTTCATACCCTTCCAGCTCGGTCACTTCGGCCACGGCGCGTTCCAGCGCGACCTGAACCTCGGCCAGGGGCGGGATGGGCACCCAGACCGGCAGGTCATCATCCAGAACCTTGTCATCACGTAGATATGCATGGGCCAGAACGAAATCACCCAATGCCTGCGTGTTGCGCAACCCGGCGCAATGGCCAACCATCAACCACGCGTGCGGGCGCAGAACCGCGATATGGTCGGTTGCTGTTTTGGCATTCGACGGGCCGACACCGATGTTCACCAAAGTAAGACCCGAACCGTCTTCACGCTTCAGATGATAGGTTGGCATTTGCGGCAGTTTCAGCGGCTGCTCGATTTCTGCGTCCGGCTGCGTGATTTCGACATTCCCGGTCGAGACAAAGCTGGTATACCCGCTGCTGGGATCAGCCAACTGTTCGCGAGCGTAGTTTTCGAATTCCGAGACATAGAACTGATAGTTCGTGAACAGAACGTGATTCTGAAAATGCCGGGCATCTGTCGCTGTGTAATGTGCCAGTCGCGCAAGTGAATAATCGACCCGCTGGGCAGTAAACAATGACAAAGGCCCGACGGCGTCTTCATTTTCATGCACACCGTTGACGATGTCGTCATTCGTGGTGGTCAGATCCGGCACGTCAAACACGTCACGCAGGGTGAAAGCAGCCGCACCCTGATGCGGCACAACCAGATCTGACGTATTTGCCACGGCAAAATGCACCGGAATCGGTGTGTCCGACGCTGCAATCGTCACCGGTTGGTCGTGATTCTTGATCAAAAGGGCAATCTGCTGGGTCAGGTAGGATCGGAACAAATCCGGGCGCGTCACGGTTGTAGCGTGAACGCCGGGCTCTGACACATGCCCAAAACTCAGGCGGCTGTCGACTTGTGCATAGGTCGATGTCTTTATGCGAATCTCTGGGTAATAGGCTCTGTATCTGGCAGTTGGCGCACCATCTTGCAGTACCTTCGAGAAGCTGTCGCACAGAAATTCCGTTGCTTGAGTGTAAAGCTCCTCCAGTCGCGCAACTGCGGCTGCGGGATCGGTGAACTGTTCTGGCGAAAGGGCTTCAGGTGTCAGGAGTGTCGTCATGCCAAGGGTTCCAGAAGATCAATTTTTTCGAATGTGCGCACGTCAACCAGCCCGAGATCAGAGATCCTGAGTTCCGGTATGACGACCAACGCCAGTAGCGAATGTTGCATATACGCGTTGTTCAGATTGCAGCCACATTCCTGCATAGCCTGAACCATCCTGTCCGCCTTTGCCGCAACTTCAGCGGCCGGGCTGTCAGACATCAGACCGGCAATGGGAAGTTCGACCATCGCCAGTTCCTGGCTGTCCCGGAAGATCGTGATGCCGCCACCCACTTCGGCCAGTCGATTCGCGGCCAGCGCCATCTGTTCACGGTCGGTGCCGACGACGATCATGTGGTGACTGTCATGCGCCACGGTCGAGGCCATGGCCATTTTTCCCTGATATCCAAACCCCGAGACAAAGGCGTTGGTGACGCCCCCTGTCGCCTGGTGTCGTTCGACCAGTGATATCTGGCATACGTCACCCTCACCTTCAACAAGCCCGCCGATTATCGGCAATTCGGCTTTCAGGGCTTTAGTGGGGGCCTGGTTTTCTACCACGCCAATGACGTTGGCCCTTACCTTGTTTGCACCCTTCGGCGCCGCGATCTCAAAATCGGACGCGGCCAGTTCCTGCTTCAGATGAACGGTGCGACGTGCCTTGTCGGGCCAGTTCAGATGGGGGCAATCAACCTTGATCACCCCATTTTCCGCAACAACCTTCCCGCGCGCTATGACCAGTTCGACCGGCAATTCGGTCAGGTCAGAGCTGAGGATGATGTCTGCCCGTCGTCCCGGCGTGACCGATCCGATCTCGCGTTCCAGACCGAAATGCGTGGCGGTGTTGATCGTCGCCATCTGCACGGCCACAAGCGGGTCACAACCGCAGGCAATCGCGTGGCGCACGACGCGGTTCATATGCCCATCATTGACTAGTGTGGCAGAGTGGCAGTCATCCGTGCACAGGATGAAATTGCGCGCATCCAGACCTTTTTCGGTGACCGCGGTAATCTGGCTTTCAATGTCATACCAGGCCGAACCCAACCGCATCATCGACCGCATTCCCTGACGGACCCGTGCGATGGCATCCGCTTCGCAGGTGCCTTCGTGGTCATCGGCAGGTCCACCAGCCACATAAGCCGCGAAATCAGGCCCTAAATCAGGGGATGCGTAATGTCCGCCGACGACCTTGCCTGCCCGCTGCGTGGCCGCAATCTCGGCCAGCATTTTGGGATCTCCGTGAATCACGCCGGGGAAGTTCATCATTTCCCCCAAGCCGATGATCCCGGGCCAATTCATCGCCTCGGCCACGTCTTCGGGGGTGATTTCATAGCCTGTCGTCTCTAACCCCGGTGCAGAGGGCGCGCAGGACGGCATCTGAGTGAAGATGTTGACCGGCTGCATCATTGCTTCGTCATGCATCATGCGCACACCGTCCAGCCCCAACACATTGGCGATCTCGTGCGGGTCGGTGAACATACTGGTTGTGCCATGGGGGATAACTGCGCGGGCAAACTCGGCAGGGGTCAGCATCCCCGATTCGATGTGCATATGCGCGTCGCATAAGCCGGGCAGGATAAAGCGGCCTTGCGCGTCGATAACCTGTGTCTCTGGTCCGGTACAATGCGAGGCGTCGGGACCGACAAATGCAATACGGCCTGCAGCGATTGCAACTGAATGGTTCGGCAGCAGTTCGCGGCTGTGCACATTTACCCAAGTCCCACCCTTTATTACCATATCTGCTGCCTCACGTCCGGCAGCAACTGCGATCAATCGGGGGGCGACATCGGGCCAAGTTGGGAAGGGTGTGTTTTCCATGGCTCAACTTTCACGAATGCGCGCGCGGGTGCAACCCCGGTTCTTTACTACTGCCGACGGATCACAATTCTGCAAATCTGCCAGACCCGGTCATCGAAAGCTGACATAGGCGCCGACAGCGCGCAGGAACCCGTCCGGGTTTACGTTTCGGACCCGAATTCTCGTCGTATCCAGTTCGCAAAGGTAACCGCTCCGGGCGTGTCCTCGGCCTGAGGGGAGAGCAGCAGATAATACGCCTCGGGCATCGGGGCGCGATGCTCAAATGGTGCGGCTAGTCGTCCCTGATCGATCAAATGACCTGCGATGGTGTCATGGGCCAGGCACAGGCCACCTCCGGCCATCGCAGCTGACAAACAAACCAGATAGGTTGTCGCGTAGGTAATAGGCGGATTCTGCCAATTCAGAGCCTGATCTTCAGCCCACGTCGCCCAGTTGGTCAACAGGTTGGAACAGTCGAACAGAGGTTTTTCCTGAAGGTCTTGCAGGCACACCTGATATCCCGGCGCGCAGACGGGATAGTAATATTCAGAGCGCAGCATCTCTGTCCGGGTTGTATCTGAGGGTCGAAGGGAAAACCGGATCTCGACTGCCGCGCCTTCAGCCATCTCGCGCGGTTCCCACAACTCGGTGAAGATGTTCAGCTGAACATCCGGGTGTTCAGCCTGAAATAATGGCAGACGCGGGGCCAGCCAGTTCACGGCGAAACTGATGTTGCACTGCACCTGGACCGCATTCTGTTGCGCGCCAGTTACCGCCTGAGTGCCCCGTATCAGTGTCCGAAACGCCTCGCGCACCACCGGCAAATAGGTGATTCCGGCCTCTGTCAGCTCAAGCGCCTTCGGGCGTCGCAGGAACAGTGGCTGACCCAGATGGCCTTCCAGCGACTTGATCTGCTGACTGACCGCACTTTGCGTCATGTTCAGATCCCGCGCCGCACCGGTGAATGACAGATGGCGGGCTGCGGCTTCGAAAGTGCGCAGCCAGCCAAGCGGGGGAAGCCTGTTTTGCATCTACATAACTCCGGCATAAGTTCAGCTAATGGGATAGTTCCGTTTTTTTCGTTGGTCAAATTGCCGGACCAAATGCAGGCTTTGGTCATTCGCAGATACCAAAGGACGCGTCACATGAGTCTCACCAACCTTCGTCCCAATATCGATCATTGGTCAGAACGTGTGGACATGGCCGCAACCTTTCGCTGGACGGCCCGGCTGAACATGCACGAAGCCGTCGCCAACCACTTCAGCCTTGCTGTGAACGAAGATGGGACGCAGTTCCTGATGAACCCCAATCAGGCGCATTTCTCGCGTATTCGCGCGTCTGATCTGTTGCTGTTGAACGCCAACGATCCGGATGTGATGTCACAGCCCGGCGCACCTGATCCCACGGCCTGGGGCCTGCACGGCTCGATCCATCGCCACTGCCCGCACGCGCGTTGCGTCATGCATGTGCATTCGATTTTCGCAACTGTTCTGGCGTCACTGGCCGACAGTACACTTCCGCCAATCGACCAGAACACCGCGACCTTCTACAACCGCTACGTTGTTGACGAAGAATTTGGCGGATTGGCTTTTGAAAGCGAAGGCGAGCGGTGCGCCGGGATGTTGGCTGATCCGAAGAAGAAAGTCATGATCATGGGCAACCACGGGGTTCTGATCACTGGCAGCGACCCTGCAGATACGTTTAACAGGCTCTATTATTTCGAGCGCGCTGCCGAAACTTACATCCGGGCGCTGCAAACAGGCCTGCCCCTGCGGGTGCTGTCGGATGAGATTGCCGAGAAAACAGCACAGGAACTGGACGACTACCCCGATCAGGCCGAAGCGCATCTGCGAGAGATCAAGGCAATACTCGATGCAGAAGGCTCGGATTACGCAACCTAAATGCAAGACAGAGTGACCGACATGCGAGATTCCACGCAGGACCCCGAAGCTGCCCGCTGGCATTACCACCCCGACGGGCCAGTGGGTCTCAACCCGCTGTTCAGTTGGCCACCACGTCCGGCGGCCGTGCTGAAATGGTACGGCGGAGCGTGGTTGCAAATCACCGCCTTGACCCTGTGCATGACCTTGGCCGTCATCGCCTATGCGTTCTTTTTCCCCGCATTAGAGACGATGAGAAGCTTTGCACCCGGGTGGATGTTCAGGATCTGGTTGCTGAACATGGTGCCGCAAACTCTGGTGGCAGGAAGCCTGCACTGGTGGCTGTACATGCGCAAAGGGCAGGGGATGTACAAAAAGTTTGATCGCAGGGACCTGACACGGGACAACGGAACATTCACATTCCGCAATCAGGTCTGGGATAACATCTGGTGGACGCTGGGCAGCGCCATGACGGTGGCGACCATTTACCAGTGGGTCATCTTCTGGGCGATGGCAAATGGCTGGGTTCCGACGATTACCTGGGCCAGCTCGCTGGTGTGGTTCGTGGTTTGGATGTTGTTTATTCCCATGTGGTCCGGTCTGCACTTTTACTGGGTGCACCGGCTGGAACATCATCCCAGGCTTTATAAACATGTGCACGCGGTCCATCACCGTAATGTCAATACCGGGCCATGGTCAGGGATTTCGAATCACTGGTATGAAAACATGCTGTATTTCACGACGTATTTCATCCACCTGATCGTGCCTTCCCATCCGCTGCATGTGTTGTTTCACAGCTCGTTCCAGCAGGTCAGCCCGATACTGTCCCATTCTGGGTTCGAGAAGCTAAAGGCCGGTGAGACCGAAGCCGCGCGGGCGGGCGACTTTTTTCACCAGCTCCACCACAGGTATTTCGAGTGCAACTACGGCACATCCGAAATTCCGTTCGACAAGTGGTTTGGCACCTATCACGATGGCTCAGCCGAAGCGACGACACGCACGAGGGCCTACAAAAAGCAGATGTACACCTGAAGTGGCTGGTTCTGTCCGGGGACTAAACTCGTTCGAACAATGCAATGAAGGCCGTGTCATCCTTATTGGGTCCTGCAGCAAGATCGCCATAGATGCGAACCTCGGGCAGGGTCAGGTTGCGGATCTGATCCTGTTCCAGTTCGTGCAGCTTGCCCTTGAAGCCCATCTTTTCGAAATGGCGGGCGTTTATTGACAGGGCGAACGTAGCGCCTGACCGTGCGACGCGAAGCAGCGCAGGCAACACTTCGGGACCCAGATGACCGTGTGTGAACGTGCCAGATGACACGATGCCGGAATAGCTGTCTGGCGGAACCGGGATGCCATGGGTAAGGTCAGCCTCGATCGCGTCCCGGTAGATATCCTTGCGCATAGCCTGTTCCAGCATCTCTGAACTGATATCAGTGGCATCAATCGGCCCAACACCAAGCCCAGACAACACCGCGCCGCACAGGCCCGTTCCCGCACCGACATCCAGAACCGGCCCCTGACCGCCCGCGCCCACAAACGCCCGCGCGGTATGGATATGAAGCTGATAATCCTCACGCACGGCAAAGCTGTCGTCATAGTCCCCGGCCCATTCCGCATAAAGGCGTTTGTTTTCGTCCGGAGAGCTCAGCGCGTAGGCAGAATGCAGGTCTGGTTTCTTTTTGCTCATATCCACAGAAAGGCGCATCAGAAGATTCGATTCAAGTGCGTCCATGCGGCGCTTGCATCCCGATGCGCTGAAGCCCATCAACGGTGCATGACCAAGACACTCTTCTCATTTGGCCACGGCTATTCTGCGCAGGCCCTTTCCCGAATTCTTGCCCCGAAAGGCTGGCAGATTTTTGGCACCACACGAGATGGCGAAGGCACAGATGCGATACGTGCCTCTGGCGCGGACCCGCTGATCTGGCCCGGCGAGGTTCCAAATCTGGATGGGGTGACGCATTTGCTGATCTCAACGGCACCGGGCGAGGCGGGCGATCCGGTACTGGCGGCGCTTGGCGACGAGATCCGAAAACGAGCAAGTCAGTTCACTTGGGTGGGCTATTTATCGACAACAGCTGTTTATGGCGATCACCAGGGCGGCTGGGTTGACGAAGACACCCCGCCAACACCGACCGCCAAGCGTGGAAAGTGGCGCATGCTGGCTGAAGAGCAATGGGCGGCTGTGCCGGGCCTGCCTGTTCACATCTTCCGTCTGGCAGGGATATACGGTCCGGGTCGTGGGCCGTTCTCTAAACTCACACGCGGTGGGCTGCGGCGCATCATCAAGCCGGGGCAGGTGTTTTCGCGTATCCACGTGGATGACATTGCGCAGGTTCTGCAAGCCTCGATGACAAGGCCGAATCCGGGCAGTGTTTACAATGTCTGCGACGATGAGCCTGTCCCACCACAAGATGTCATCGGGTATGCCGCCGAGTTGCAGGGGCTTCCTCTGCCCCCGGCGGTTTCATTTGACGAGGCCGATCTGACACCGATGGCGCGCAGTTTTTATAACGAGAACAAACGCGTCCGAAACGACCGGATCAAGGATGAGTTGGGTGTCGAATTGATCTACCCGAACTACCGGGTGGGGTTGGAGGCGCTAATGAAGGACCGGTAGGTTCTTTACTGCGCGGCTGCCTTAATCATGTCCGAGGCTTTTTCCGCGATCATTATTGTTGGCGCGTTTGTGTTTCCCGACACCAGCGTTGGCATCACCGACGCATCAACTACACGCAGCCCCTCAATCCCCCGCACCCGAAGTTCGGGATCCACAACCGCCAGATCGTCGGTACCCATCTTGCAGGTGCCGACCGGGTGATAGATCGTATCGGCGCGGGCGCGGATATGCCCCTCCCAATCGGCGTCAGATTTGGCCGTATCGGTTCCGAACATCTCTTTATGCCGATATTTGGCCAAAGCTGGCGCTTGCAGGATGTCTCGCGTCATTCGCGCGCCTTTGATCATGGTGTCCAGATCGCGTGCATCTGCAAGAAATCCCGGGTCGATGACAGGCATTGCCATTGGGTCGGCGCAGCTCAGGCCAACGGTTCCCCGGCTTTCCGGGCGAAGCTTGCAGATATGACAGCTGTACCCGTAACCGTAATGCAGTTTGCGGGCGTGATCATCGACCATTGCGATGGTGAAATGCAGCTGGATATCCGGGCGCTCCAGCTCGGGTGAGGTTTTCAGAAACGCCGCGCCTTCGGCAAACGGAGTGGCCGCCATTGACACACCGGTCTTGCGCCACTGATGGATGTGCTTCAGCAGTCGCACTGCCGCTGTTGCGCCGATCCCAAAGTTGTTCGTGTCTTTGGTCCGGTAGGTCAGAGTAAAGTCGAGGTGGTCCTGCAGGTTCCGCCCTACACCCGGTAGTTCGTTGAGAACAGCGATCCCGTGCGGTTCAAGATCAGCGCTTGCTCCAATCCCAGAGATTTGCAGCAGCTGCGGTGTTTTTAATGCTCCCGCGCACAGCAGAACTTCGCGAGTGGCGGTAACGGTAGTGTCTGCCTCTTTGCCTTTGACCCTGAAAACAACGCCAGTTGCGCGCTTACCCTGAAAGACCAGCCCTTTCGCATGGGCATGTGTAATGATCGTCAGGTTCGGACGGTTGGCAATCGGGAACAGGTAACCCGCAGCCGCTGAGCACCGCTCTCCATTCTTTGCCGGATCATGAAACTGCGTTACCTGATACAGCCCGACACCTTCGTTATCGCCTCGGTTGAAATCTTCAGTATGACGGTGTTGGAGTTGCCGCGCGGCTTCAATGAACGCGCGGGTGATCGGGCGAGGTTCTTTTTGCTGTGACACCTGTAACGGGCCCTTGTCACCATGCCAGCTGTCTGCGCCAAGCTCATTGTTCTCGGACCGTTTGAAATAAGGCAATACACTGTCCCAATCCCAGCCGTCGCAGCCCTGATCGGCCCACCCATCGTAATCCTGCCGCTGACCCCGGACATAAAGCATCGCGTTGATCGCGCTCGAACCACCCAGTGCTTTGCCGCGGGGTTGATATCCCCGGCGTCCGTTCAGCCCGCGTTGCGGTATGGTTTCAAAAGCCCAGTTGTTGATTTTGGGTCGTCCCGGAAGGGCTGCCACGACAGCTGCCGGCACCCTGACAGTCAGGCCGTTTCCGTTCCCACCTGCTTCGAGCAGGCAAACGCGTGAAGCCGGGTTCTCGGTGAGGCGGTTTGCAAGAACGGATCCTGCCGAACCGCCGCCCACGATGATATAGTCGAACTCCATGCTGGCTTCCCTACTATCAGAACCATTATTGTGCCGGTCCGCTGTTCGTCATCCGAGCCAGACTTCCCTGAGACTGCGTCAATTGAGTAAAAAAACAATTGTGACCTGAAGTCAGTTTCCAAGTGTTCTTCGACATTCAGCGAAACGGTACGCCCGCGTCGATCGAGTGACTCAAGACGGATATCGATGTCGTCGTTTGCTGACGGGGTCGACGATTCCGGCCAAAGTACAGATTTCACCCTCTTCTTCTGATGAGCCTGCACCTGAAATGGCTGATGGGAATCGCGAAATATCTGATTAAACTATTGTTTTACAACACTTAAATGAGAGAATAGTGAGAAATGTGAAGTTTTTTCAAAATGGGGGTTGCAGGTCGGAAGCCTAATCCGTAAATACCCCTTCACCGGCGCAGCTGAGGTTGGCCTGACGGACTGGAAAGACGGTTGAGACGCACCGGAGAGACGGTGGGCATCTGAGGTTGAGGTT